>CAZFOY010000001.1:0-45671 GCA_964520865.1 uncultured Ignavibacteriales bacterium
TAGTTATTTGACATACACCTAATCAGCAATTGCCCGGTGTAACTTTTTGATAGCACGCTGCTTATAAATATTTACCACCTGCTGAGTCACACCCAAAATCCGGGCAATTTCTCTCTCAGTTTTCCCCTTAAGATAGTATTGAAGCACTTCCTTCTGCCGGGGTGAGAGTGAATTTCGAATGTGATATCTCAGCTTGTTGCGCAACTTCTCAAGAGAGTATTTCGGCGGCTTTTCTTCGCCGTTGGCATGATATGCGGACTGCTCGTTGGCAAACGACTCAAGAAACAGCTTATCGACAAGGACTTCGGCGAATTCGTGCTCTTTACGCGGTATCATGAAGTTCTGCGCTGCTTAGTAGTTTAGTTTGTTCGCCTGCCGAATTTTCTCCAGTTCTGCGACTGAAATCGAGAAACGCTTGGCGGTCTCCGCTCGGATTTCGTTCACGGCGACCTTTTTCTCATAAGCTGAGAGGTCACCGGGAAGGTCAGCGTATCTCTTCTTGTAGTAGGTGAGGATCTTCTCGTGCTGGGACAGGGCGGAAGAAGTCTTGTTCTGCGAGGCTTTGGCGTGGCTCGAAGCTTCGGCCGCCTTTTTCAATGACTGGATCTTTGCCGACTGCGAGTCGATCATGTCCTCAAGAGAGTCCAGGTTGCCGCGGTACTGCCGGGCAAGTCTGGTAAGTGAATCGCCGAACTCGACCTCTTTGTTGCCGGTCGCAAGTTCGAGCGAATCTGCCATATTCCGGAGTTTGACCAGCTCTTTGGCATTTGCCTGCTTGCCCTTGTCAAAAGAGGCATCCCGTTGCTGATGTTCGCGGTACGTTTTGATCGCACTCACGCCAATCAACAGGACCAGAAGTAAAATGAGAAGAAGTACTTTTTTCATCCGAATAAGCTCCAACCTACGTATTCGAGGATATTTGTGCCGACCTGGCATGTCAAGTTTGAACTTTTTTGAGGATGGAACGAACGTCCGTCAATGACCGAACGGAAGTTGCGGTCAGCGTTTGATGCGAAGGGCGAGGAACACCCACGGCCGAATCATCGACCACCATCCGACGAACGGCTTGATCTTGGAGTAGTTCTTTCCGTCGCTCGGGTAGACCATGGAAACCGGTACCTCGACCATCCGTTTTCCTCCCCGGGCGACTCGATAGTGGATATAGTATTCCATCTCGTATCTACCGAGCCAGTCCTGGTCGATATTCATTCGTGGATCATCGAAAATATCCAGCCGATAGGCCCGAAACCCGCACGTGATGTCGGTCCCCCTGAAGCCGAGGAAAGCGCTGACGATCAAGGTGAACGCCTTGATCGCAAGATGCCGAAACAGCGGGAGGTTGGGGGAACTTCCTCCCTTAAGATACCTTGATCCCTGAACATAGTCGGCCCGATCACTCATGATCGGTTCCAGCAGTCTCGGAATCTCGGATGGAAGCATCTTTCCGTTGCCGGCCATGATGACGATAACAGCGTAGTCGTGGGACCGGGCGAAGTCTACCGCGCTCTTAATACCGGCGCCTACGCCGAGATTCTTTTCATGATGGATGAGAATATGAGGTTGGTTTTCAAGCAGTGTAGCGGTTCCATCGGTAGAACCATCATCGACGATCAGGAGATCGTAATTTGCCTGGTCGGGGAATTGTCCGAGGAGTCTGCGGAGCTTCTCCTCTTCGTTGTAAGTCAAAACTGAGACGAGGACTTTGCCGATCACCTCTTCACTCCGGCTCACATCGGCCTGACCGAACCGTTGACGAGCAGATAGGACAGCCCGCATTTGCATATCGCTTCCAGGGTCTCTTGAGAAAAAGTCAGGCGTTGTCCACACTTGCATACATGGCTCACGAATCGCGCCGGATTGCCGAGCCACAGAGTGTAGTCGGGAATGTCTTTGGTGACTACCGCTCCGGCGCCGACAAATGCATACGTCCCCACCGTGTGGCCGGCGACGACCACGGCGTTAGCTCCGATCGTGGCCCCCTTCTTGATCAACGTCTTGTCCACTTCGGAATGATAAACTTTGCTTCGCGGGTATATATCGTTCGTGAATACGGCGTTCGGACCGATGAAGACTTCGTCCTCGATGACCATGCCATCCCAGAGCGAGACGCCGTTCTTGACGGTCACGCGATCGCCGATCACAACGTTCGTTTCAATGGAACAGTGGTCGCAGATATTGCAGTCCGATCCTATTGTCACGCCCTTTTGTACGTTGCAGAAAGCCCAGATTCGCGTTTTGGCGCCGATCGTATCTGTCGATACCAGCGCGGTCGGATGAACGAAATAATCGGTGTCGGCCATATTCAGGACAACTCCACAACCTGACCGCTGGTTCGGATCGATTTGTTCGCCGCTTCGAGTATCCTGACCACCCGTAAACCGGCATGGCCGTCGGTCAACGGCGCACGGTTTTCCTGAATCGACTGATAGAACTCGGCACTCACCCGCTTGAGGGCCTCGGTGAGATCTATCTGGGGAGCGAGCATGTCGCCGGTGCGATACTGAATCAAAACGTTGTAGATCGCTTCCTTGTCGTGCGTGACGTCGATTCCCTTGTCGTAGATCTTCACTTTCTCCGACGGTTCCATATCGTCGTATATGACCATCTTCTTGGATCCCGAGATGAGCGTCTTGCGTACTTTCACCGGAGCGAGCCAGTTGACGTGAATGTGACCGAGGAGGTTGTCATCATAGTACGACGATATATAGGCGATATTCTCGATTGAGTTCTCGAAATGAGCCACCCCGGTGGCGGCGATTGCTCGCGGCGGGCGATTCAACAAATAATCCATTATGGAAACATCGTGTGGCGCCAGATCCCAGATAACGTTGACGTCGTGCTGAAACAGTCCCAGATTCACTCTCACTGAGTCGAAGTAGTAGAGATCGCCCAACTGCCCGGACTCGATGTAATCTTTAATTGTCCGAACGGCGCCGGTATATATGAAAGTGTGGTCAACCATCAGGCGAAGGTTCTTCTTTTCGGCAACCTCAATCAGCTTCTCCGCCTGATCGACCGTGGCGGTGAACGGTTTTTCGATAAGCAGGTGTTTACCGTTCTCGAGGGCTTCCATCCCGAGCGAAAAGTGAGTGGAGACAGGCGTGGCGATAACTATGGCATCGACCTCAGTCGAGCGCAATACTTCGTCGGCGTCAGTAGTCAGGATCTTTATCGAAGGAAACTGACGGCCGATAAAATCGAGACGTTCTTTCCGTTTGTCCGACACGGCAACCACCCGGACATCGTCCATAGCGTTGAAATTCCTGATAAGATTCGGCCCCCAATAGCCACAGCCGATCACACCTACATTCATTACGCTGCCTTTCAATAGACCGCGAAACTGCCGTCGGGACGAAACTGCACCAGGAACATATTGAACCGGCCGGTTTGAATTCCAGGCGATCCTGAGAGATCGGCATCTCGCGGTATGTCTTTGCTGTCCCGCGCAATATAATAGGAAATCGTGGAATCCGATAAGAATTTTACCGGGTAGCGGATACGCGGGTCTCCCTTATCGACATATCTCTCCACGGAAGTAAATCGGAAGGCCGGAATATAGTGCAGCGAATCATTGGTGGCGTAGTTGCCATACAACGTGACGTAGTTGTCAGGCTCATCGAACTTGTGGTTAATAGCTACCGAAATATCGATATAACCGTTCTCAGCAAGTCGGGCATTCAGGAGGCTGTCCGGAATCGGCACGATTACGTACTGCCTGAATTGCTCTATTCCCATATCCTCAAATTTGGCATAGTACCTGTAAGTAGGTTTGGGATAGAACAGATCGGATAAGGGTGGTTTCCCTTCGACAAAATCCTGCGACCAACCGAGGGCCGAAAGCGTGAAGGTGTTCTTTCGGTCTTTGCCCGAAGTCATGTCGACCGCAACGGCCACCATATCTGAGTCGCCCAGAACAGGTGGCTTTGAGATGTAAATTCGGGTGCCGGCCTGCAGAGTTGGTTCGGAAAGCCGCGCCGGAAACTCCGCCCAGCCATCGCGGGAAAGCTCCCTTGACCAGCTCACCCCTGCGAGCACCAGCGTAGCCACTACTCCTACCAGTATACTCCTTCCCTTGTCCGCCTTTCCCATGAGGACGCGAATCAGTCCCCAGAGAAGGACGGCTACCACCACATACTTTGCTACGAAGAAGATCCAGACAGCATTCTCCCGGATTCCGGTTGTGAACACGGCATTTATCAGATCCGTATTCACCAGACCGATAAACACGAGCCATACGATGACGGCCAGAAGAACCAGCCTCGGCCATCGTTTGCTGATCTTGTATCTGGCATAAATGGCAACGAGAAAGTACGCTCCGGCGAGCAGCACGAACGGTATGGCGCTGAAGCTGTAGCGACTTATCGAATGGAATACTGCGTGAATCCCGGAGTAATAGCCGGCGATCAACAGGACCCAGAGGCCGTTTCGAAAATCGGAAACCAGAAGCAGCAACATGCCGAGCAGTCCGGTGATCATCAGGAACCGGTGAAGATATTCTATGCCCGTGTACGGCAGGAGAAAGCTCCGCTTGAAATCGTTAAACGGACGGCTCCACAACCGTCCGAATTTTTTCACCACAAGACCAAGGTACGCAGTCGGATGTTCAAGGATCTCGTCCGATATTGAGTAGGTCCAGAAGTCGCCTTCGACCTTATCGAGATCGTATCCTTCGTATAAGATATTCGATGACTGCCGAAGATTGGCGTCGCCATAGGAAGGATCTCTCAATGTGAACTGCCCGTATTTAACTGAGGCTGCCGCCGTCCACCCGATGAATATGACCGCCACCGGCAGCAAGACGAACACCAGACGATTGATGAGCAGGTGACCGGGCAGTTTCCCGCGAGCATAAAAAAAGAATCCAATTGCGATCGGCACCGCCAGCAGCATCGCCGTAGGTTTGTTAAGTATTAGAAGGCCCGTGACGACTCCTGACGCGATGTAGAAAAACTTTGAATCTTCTTCGTATCCCCGAAGAATGAAGAATACGGCCAGCAACAGCCAGAAGGTGGTCGAGGTTTCGAGCAGCAGCATGGTCGACGCGAGCACGAAAGGAAAGTAAATTGCGTAGAAGAATCCGGCGACCAGGGCGGCCGACTTCCCGACCAGGCGGACACCAATTGCAATAATCAACATGCATGAAAAGATATCGAGCAGGATTCCCAGTGCTCGGGCCACCGTGAAGTCGGCAACCGGTGAAATGTAGAAAACCGCGCTCAACATCAAGGGGTAAAGCGGACCACTAAAATACAGCTCGTCACGAGCCTGTGAAAGCGTATGAGGGGCGTAGTAGAGCCAGTCTATCTGCTCCCCCTGAATGTACTTGTCCGTATACTTGGCGAACGCCTTGCGATCGTCCGAGTCATTCCGGATCTTCTTGTCAAAGCTGTGATCAACATACGAGATCAGAGCGATCGAGCCCGCGACATACCTCCTTGCATCCCACATGACCGGAAGCACTTTTCCCGACAGCAGGAAGCCGACTCGAAACGCGATTGCGACGAGTAATACAAAAAAGACCCAGTTGCGGAAGGTATTCGCGCGCATAATCTCTCCGATCTAAGGTTCGAGGACCTCGATCTCTTCATCCATCCCATGTTCGAGTTGTTTAAGTGAGAGGTGCTCCTTCTTAAGGAAGTAGAATCCCATCGCCGTGACAACAATATATTGGGTCGCATGCAGCACGATTGCGCACGAGAGAGCACTCTCGCCACCGATACCGTACAGACCAAGCGAAAGCACAACGCCATAGTGGTAGACGCCGAGAAATCCCGGTGTCGAAGGAGTAAGTATCAGGATGGAAACGACGACCAACAGGACGAAGGAAGCATCGATCGGGATATCGAAATTGAAGGCTTTGAAGACGAAGTAATTGGATATCCCCATGAACACCCAGATGAGGAACGTCTGAATCGCCACCCAACTGGTCAGCCGGAAACTCTTGAGGAATTCGAGCCCGCGGGAGAATTTCAACACAACAGTCTGGATAGTTGTCTTAATCCGCTCCGGCAGGAAGAATAAGTAGCGGGTGAGCAAAGATCCGACCTGATTCGGACGTGTCGCCAGAACAACGATGAAGCCGATTCCAAGGATCGCGATGGCTACGGCTACTTTAGTCGCGGCAATCATCTCGCTGTCGATATGATGCCTCACACTTGTGGCAAAAGTGAGAATCGCGGCGAAGATCACTAACAGTGCCACCAGATCAAACACCATGCGCTCCACGAATATCGTAGCGAGCGAAGCCGATTTGGATATGTCCTTGTCCTGGCTGGACAGAGAGTAGGCCCGGGCGAATTCCCCGAGACGTAACGGCAGAACATTGTTGGCCATGAACCCGACGCAGGTGGCGGCAAGCAACTTCGAGAACTTGACTTCCTTGATCGGCTCCACCATGAATTTCCATCGATACGCCCGCTGATACATGGTAAGGACAATGAACGCGATATTCGGGATCAACCACCAGTAGTCGGCCTGCTTCAAGGCGAGCCAGAGCTCATGGAAGTTGATATTGCGGAAGAGCATCCAGATCAGCAGACCGGAGATGATAACTCCGAGCAGAACGTAGAGCGTCTTTTTGGCGTTCATCGTCATGCTGACTTCCCTACCACTTCGAACAACAGGGCTTCAAATTTCCTCGCCGCCGTATCCCAGTCAAATGTCTCCGCCCATTGCATCCCGCCCTGTTCAAGTCTTTTCCGCAAATCGGCGTCGGTGAGGATTTTCAGAAGTTTCTCCGCCAGCTGATCGACATCGCCATACTCATACAGGAAACCGGTCTCGCCGTCCCGGACGGAGTCGCGAAGACCCGGCGAATTGGCGGCAACCACCGCCGTTCCTACAGAGTTGGCCTCGATATTGGTCAATCCCCATCCCTCCTTGAGAGACGGCAGAACGGCGACATGAGCTCTACGCATGCGCTCAACCTTTTCATCGGTCGGTACGAAACCGGGGAATTCAACGAAGGCTTGCAAGTTGAGCGACACGGCCAACTGCTTTAGATCCCTGAGATAGTCGCCGTCGCCGACGACCATCAATCTCGCGTCCGGAAGCTTCTTTCGGACCAGCGCAAACGCCTGAATCAAATGCTGGATCGACTTGTATTTTTTGATCCGTCCCAGATAAAGAACGGTCGGTTGTTCATACTTGGATACACTCCCGTCGTACGCATAAAGACATCGATTTATTCCACAGTGAATCACTGAAATATCCTCTCTCGGGACTCCGCGGGCGGCAATGTCATCAGCGGTCGATTCGGAAATGACGTTGAAATGCAGTCCTTTATACACCGGGACGAGCGGCTTTTCGGCGAAATAAATGTAGCTGCCCATAACAAAATTGATCTCATGAAAGACGGTCGTGGCGAACAGATGTGGCACGACCACAAGCGTCTTCAAATTGAGATACAGCGGAGTGTAAAACGGGATTTTGTTGATATCTTCCACGAGTATGTCGAATTTGTCTTCCCTGACCAGCTTTCGAAGATGAAACGGCGCGATAAGATTGAAGTTGTACCGGTTGCCTCGCCGCACGATCCTGATTCCTTCGACAACTTCCTCCGGAACTGCTCCCTTGAATCCCGAACAGAACAACGTCACCTGATGACCGTAGGTCACCAGCCTTCGCAACAACTCCTCGAGGTGGACTTCGGCTCCTCCCCCGTATGGATTTTTCAGATCATTCCAGTTTAGTGCCAGGATCTTCATGATGGGTAGTTCTGAGCGAGTCGGGGTTTTGTTGCAGTTGTTGCTCAACGCTTCTTAAGAGAGCCCGCATTTTCTCGTCATCCGGCTTGACCCGGACCCATTGACGAAGGAGTTGAAGGAGGTCCTGAACACGACCTCTCTGATAATAAAGCCTGAGCAGTTCGTCATAGGCCGGCTTATAGGTCTCATCCTCGGTAATAATGTTCCTGAGCGTCTGGATGGCCGTCGAGTCATTACCGTCTGCAAGTTCCAGGCGGGCGATGTACACCTTGTACCCAAGCGTGTCGCCTGACGTGCTGGTGGCAATAAGCTGCCTGATGGAGTCTGCCTGCTTGCGCTGATAATAGAAATTGGCAAGATAATTCTCGGCATCCTGCGAATAGGGGACATCCGCAATCGCCTGTTTGATCAGTCCGGCGGCACGGTCGTATTCACCTAAATTCCGCAGCGTATCGGCAACCAACATAAACATGCGGGCATAGTTGCTGGTGATCCGAAGGGTTGCCTCATCTTTGTACACCTTCGGATCGGCAATACTCCGGTACCTGAACTTGTCCGGGTTGGTGAGCAGATCGATCGACTCATCGATATCCACCTTCGGTCCTCCTGAGATCCGGGCCATGCTGTAGACCATTCCCTTCAGGAGCAGAAGGGAGTCGACTGATTGACCATAGAACTGGCGAGATGATGCCGGCACGGTGACGGCAAAGTCTATCGGGGTGGTGGCAAAGTTGTTCTGGATGACGTTCGAGACAACCTGGTCCTGTAACCTATGCGCCACACCGCTGCGATCCCGATAGGGATACAACTTGTCAATCTGTTCGTCGCTCCAGCCGAGTTTGAGCCCCATCGATGAACGCAACTGCTTTATGTACCAGTGTGTATTGGCCAGAGAGAGATTAAGTACGCGGACATCCTTGCGGACCCCGTATGCTTCCTGAAGACACCAGAGCGGGAAGGTATCGTTATCTCCTGCCGTGATCAGTACGGCGTTCGGGTCTGCCGAGATGAGGAGATTCCGGGCGTAGTCATAGGGGATGTAGTTTCCCGCCCGACTGGCGTAAAAGTAATTGCCTGCGATCGCGTAAATAGGGAGCAGGAACAGCACAAACGTCGCACCGACGCTCATATTTCGAAGCGGGGGATGGAACTTGGCCACCATCTCGCGGATGAACTGCACCACGAAACTGATGCCCATCCCGATCGCAAGACCGAATATCATGAAAGCGGGCGTAAAGAAATAGTCACGGTCACGCACCTCGAGATACCCCAGGCCGGTGTTCGGGTCCTGCCTTGTGCCGTCGGCGAAATTCATGTACAAAATCAACCCTACCGATGAAATCAACAGCAGGATCACGATGGGAATGCCATACTTGTGACGCCTTCTTGTGATCTCCCAGACGCCGAATACGCCAATGATGAATAAGGCGATGAACCGTCCATCCTTCAGCCCGTACTGTTCGTCGAAGAACTTCCAGAATCCCATTCGCTCGTACATTCCGAATTGATTCTTCCATTCGGCCCGGCGTGCGAACATCCGCTCGGTCATCGATTCGGAACCGTACTGCTTACGCTCGAGATAACCGATAGTAGCGGCTACGCTCGATGACGGATTGTTCTCGTTAATGGTCGGTTGCTGGGCTGAACGAATCGGAATAAACAGGTGAATCGAGTAACCCAACACGGCAACAAGCAGGATGGCGGCGGCGTTTTTCCAGCCCGGGATCTTCTTGAGGAGTCCTCCTCCTACTAACAGAACGGTGGCAATGGCCATTGCGTAAACGAACGGCTTGACCGCAACAATTACCATTGAGCCGGCAACAATTGCGATCAGGACCGGCCAGCGGATCTGTTTCGATAACGCGAGTACCAGGACCAACCCGGCGACGGCGCTGATTACGAGAAAAGCGTTGTAGCCGCGAATCAAATGCAGCATCACCGACATCAGCCCGGTTCCGAGAATGAACAGCGCCGCCAGCAGCTCATGTTGAGAGGCGGTCTTTTTCTTGCTGTCGTTGATATACTTGAACAGAAGCGCCAATCCCGACAGGAGGAGCAGCCCAAAGCAGACTTTTCCTATTGTCACGAGCAACGCGAAATCGATCGGACCCGCCTGCGGATTCATGGCGTGTCGAACACCGTTTAACGCAACGCCAAAGACAGGAAGCGCAGCCAGAATGAAGCCTACGCCGATGAACATGTGCAGTTTGGGGATTTCCTCAAATGAGAAGATATAGAATAAGTAGAAAATGAGAGCTATCACGACCGGGACATAGTAGGCAACTTCGTCCGGACGAGACGAGAGTGCGAAGATGAGGTACAACTCCATGACGAAGAAGACACCGACGCTGAACCACGCCGCCGGAGTGGAGTCTTTTTTCAGCACGAACAGCATTGCGATCGCCGGCACGACCAGGAAGGTGGTCAGATGAACCGCGACTCCGGCGAAAGCGATGAAGAAGATCAACAGCATGAGCCGTTCGCCGAAAAGGGTCTCGCGGTGTTCGAGATATATCAAGGATAACCAGACGATCGACAGTAGCATCGTCATGGAAAGGCCATACACTTCGGCCTCGACAGCGTTGTTCCAGGCAGTCAGTCCGAACGCGAGAAAACAGGCCCCGGCAGCTGCCCCGCAGTAGACAATTGCACGAGACAGAGTCGATTCGCTCTGCGGGATACATCGTCTCAATATCCGAGCGGCGATAAGATAGCCGAACAAGGCTGCAAAGGACGAGGAAATGGCGGAGAGCATATTGACCCGCAAGCCCACGTCGGCACCGAACGGAATCAAAGTGAAGAGCCTTGCTATCAGCATATAGAGCGGCGAACCGGGAGGGTGTGGCACGCCGAGCGTGGCGGCGGCGGCGATGAATTCACCGCAGTCCCAAAACGACAGCGTGGGTGCCTTGGTCAGCGTAAAGATGATCAGCGTGAACAGCCAGATTGCACCAGCAACTGCGGCGTTCAGTTTGTCGAATTTCGGGGAAACTGCTGACAGAGAATGGTCCTCAGGCTGCAATACCGACTTTCCTGTTTAAACCCTTAGGTTGGCTCTGGTTAACGGCGGTCAATATAATGCTTTTTGAAAGCAATAACAAACCATTTGGCAGGCGGAACCGGCCGATGGATTCCGGACCGGGTCAGGAGCTTTTGAGCGACTTGACGAACCGATCGAGTATCCCATTCACGAATCGCGAGGATTCCGTGGTGGAATATTCCTTGGCCAGCTCGATTGCCTCGTTCAGGACCACCTTCACCGGGACGTCGGGCACATGCTCGATTTCGATCATCGCCATCCGGAGAATGGTCCGGTCGATGTCGGCAATCCGCTCCAGGCGCCAGTTTTCGGCGAGATCGCGGATGATTTCGTCGGCCCAGGAGGAATGGTCACGCACCAATTTATAAAGAATCTTGGCAAATTCCCGATTCCTTACGCTGATTTTCTGATCGCCCACGATCTGTTCAAAGGCCTCATCCGGCTCCATCTCTCCGTGCTCGATTGCATAGAGCGATTGCAGAACCAGTTCGCGGGCGTGATGGCGAGGAGATGGTGTTGATTGCATCAACTGCCCAGGGAGTCATAAAGGTTGACCATTTCTATCGCTGCCTGCGCAGCATCCCAACCCTTATTCCCTGCTTTCGTGCCGGCCCGTTCAATCGCCTGCTCAAGCGTGTCCGCAGTCACCACGCCGAAGATGACCGGCTTGCCGCTGTCGAGGGCAAGTTTGGCTATCCCCTTGCTCGTTTCGGCGGCGATGTAATCAAAATGGGGAGTCTCGCCTCGAATGACGGCTCCAAGACAAATCACGGCATCGTACTTCGCGGTCATCTTTGAAGCAGCGTACGGGATCTCGAATGCTCCCGGGACATACGCAACTTCCACACTGTCGTCGGAGGCGCCATGACGCGAAAGACAATCCAGCGCTCCCTCGAGCAGCTTCTCGGTGAGAAAATGATTGAATCGGCTGACTACTATGCCGAACTTCTTACCGGCCGCAGCCAGCTTACCTTCGTATACCTTATGCTTCATCGTATGTCTCCGCACACTATTTAAGATTCAACAGATGGCCCAGTTTGTCGCGCTTTGTTTCGAGATAGGCGATGTTGTAACTGGTCGGTGTTATCTGAATCGGTACCCGTTCGACGATCTCGAGACCGTAGCCGCGGAGGCCGATAACTTTCTTGGGATTGTTGGTCATCAGGCGAATCGAGCTGAGCCCGAGATCGACGAGGATCTGTGCTCCGATACCGTAGTCGCGAAGATCGGCTCCGAAACCGAGTTGTTCGTTTGCTTCGACCGTGTCCCGCCCTTCTTCCTGCAATTTGTAGGCAAGGATCTTGTTGGCGAGGCCTATTCCGCGACCTTCCTGGCGCATGTAGAGAATCACGCCGGCCCCCTCCTGCTCGACCATCTCCATCGCTTTGTGGAGTTGATTGCCGCAGTCGCATCGGCTCGACCCGAATACATCGCCGGTCAGACATTGCGAGTGAACTCGTACGAGGACGTTCTCCTTGCCGGCGACCTCCCCCTTTACGAGAGCAAGATGGTGATGATCGTCAGTATCCGACCGGTAAAGATGCAGTTTGAAGTCGCCGAAATCGGTCGGCAGGTTCACAGCGGTAATCTTGTGAATGAGTCTCTCGGTACGATGGCGATAAGCGATCAGGTCACGCACCGTAATGATCTTCAGGTCGTGCTCCCTGGCGAATTCCATAAGTCGGGGAACTCGCTTCATCGAGCCATCGTCGTCCATAATCTCGCACAGAACGCCGATCGGCTTCAGGCCGGCCAGGCGACTCAGATCAACGGATGCTTCCGTATGCCCGGCGCGAGTGAGCACGCCGCCCTTGAGCGCCTGAATCGGGAAAACATGACCGGGACGAGCGAGGTCTTCGGGAATCGAAGAATCGTCCACTATCGTCTGTATGGTAACCGCCCTGTCGTGAGCGGAAATCCCGGTAGTCGTTCCTTTGACCGCGTCGACTGACACGGTGAACCGAGTGCCCAATTTGGCGGTGTTGTTCTCCACCATCGGGTGCAGGCGGAGCTGCTGAATTCTGTCTTCGGCGAGGCAGACGCAGATGAGACCGCGGCCGTGTCGAGCGAAGAAGTTGATCGTCTCCGGCGTTACCTTTTCGGCCGCCATAATCAGATCCCCTTCGTTTTCACGATCTTCGTCGTCGACTACCACGATATACTTGCCGGCCCGGATATCGTCTATCGCCTCAGGTATGGTGTTGAAGATATATTTGTCGTTCATGGCTACCATCCACTTTCTATCAGTTTGTCTCTTGTAACACCGCGCTTTGCGGAAAGCCCCGATGTCTTGAGAATATATTTTCCAATCATATCGAATTCCAAATTTACAGCATCCCCCTCTTTCATATTGCTTACCGTTGTAGCATGGGAGGTGTGGGGAATGATATTGACAGAGATTTTCCCGGTCCGGACTTCGTTAATCGTAAGTGAAATGCCGTTGATCGCGATTGAACCTTTCTCGATGACAAGACTATCGAACTGCTGATCGAATTTGACCACGAGTTCAAGCGACTCTCCAATCTTCTTAATAGAGGCGATCTCTCCTACGGCGTCAACATGTCCACTCACGAGGTGGCCGCCCAGTCTGTCTCCAAGTTTCATCGCGCGTTCCAGATTGATCCGGGCCCCTGTCTTGTAGAGATCCAGAATGGTCCGCGCCGAGGTTTCCTGCGAAGCTTCCACGACAAACGCACTCTTCGATGACGAGACAACAGTAAGACAGGCTCCGTCACAGGCGATAGACTCACCCACTTGCAGCTGAGCGCTCAAGTTGGGTGCTTCTATCGAGACGACCCGATAATTCCCTCTTGCGGTGATCCTGCGGATTATACCTGTCTGTTCGATCAATCCGGTAAACATGCTATCTCTTTCGTTTCGGATATCCGACAAACACCATATCCTGCCCACTTCGGACAAACCTGGCGTTGTCGAATTCTATGGCCTGAGAGACTTTCCTGATTTCAAGATCTCCAACCGCCTCGATCCCCTCTCCCAGTACTTTCGGAGCGGTGATCGCAACAAATTTATCCACGAGCTTCGCCTTCAGAAACGAAGTCGCCAGTCTCGCGCCGCCTTCGACAAGCAGCGATCTCAAACCGAAGGCACTTGCTTTCTCCAGAAAGTCCTTCAGGTCGATATGTCCGGTTCGCTCTGTCTTGACTTCCCACAGGATGAGATTCCTTGATTTGCCGGCCCGGGAGATCCGAGAAAGACCACGTCTCGAACTCACCACTATCGTCTTCATGTCCCTGTTCTTGGCGATGAGTACTGATTTAAGCGGGATATTCGCCGAACCGGTCAGAACTATGCGATAGGGGTCCGATCCGTTTACGTTCCTTACGGTGAGCGACGGGTCGTCGGCCGCCACGGTACCGCTGCCGATCACCACGGCGTCTACCTGGGCCCTCAATTCATGCGCGAGCTTGCGGGATTCCTTGTCTGAGATCCATCTCGAATCTCCTCCCCGGGCCGCAATTCTTCCGTCGAGGGTCTGGGCAGTCTTGAGGATGACGTAAGGACGGTTCAAATGATAATATCCGAGATAGGCGTCGTTGAGAAGTGCCGCTTCTTTTTTCATCACACCGGTCGCGACTTCGATACCGGCCTCACGGAGTCGCTTGATCCCCTTGCCGTTGACAACGGGATTAGGATCTTTCAGCGGCAACACTACCCGCTTGATTCCGGAATCTACTATTGCTTCGGTGCACGGTCCGGTTCGTCCCACGTGACAGCACGGTTCGAGCGTAACAAAGAGAGTCGCTCCCTTTGTTTTCCCGCGGGCTTTCCTGATTGCGGCGACTTCGGCATGATCGCTGCCGGCCACTCGATGGTATCCCTCGCCTACGATCTTACCGGCGCGAACGATGACGGCACCGACCATCGGATTCGGCGAAGTCTTACCTCTTCCCTTTTCGGCGAGCGAGAGTGCGCGTTGCATATATGTCAAGTCAGCTTTTGTAGCCATAAAAAAAACCCAGATGACGATCCGGGGCATAGACATAATGCACATAGCTGCACTGGCAACTGTACACTCGTGGATCTTCTCTCATCCGGACTGTACCGTCGGCACCTGAATTTCACAAGTTCAACCGGGAATCCCGGGTCGCGGGCTGTCACCGCCGGTCGAGGAATTACGCCTCGCCCCGAAGATAATGTTTGCACATATTATACGGGTCTGTACTGAAAAGGCAACTGTTTTTTTGATAATGTTCAGCCGCTTATCGTATCATCAGACAAGGGCTTAGCGAGGCTCCGGGAAGGTGTGTAGCGGCGACCCAGAAGCGATCGGCTCAGGCTTCCACGACCAGTTCGCTGATGAGCGCTTTGATGTCTTTCAAGTGGAACGGCTTCGGAAGGACGGCCTTGACCCCTTTGAGGGCGACTTCGTCCTGATTCAGCTGTGTACCCCAGCCGGTAATCATAGCGATCGGCATCTCCGGATCACTTGCATGAACCTCTCCGGCCAGGTCGAGACCGGACATTCCGGGCATTCCGAGATCGGTAATCATGAGGTCAAAACGCTGAGATCTGCACTGCTCAAGTGCGACGTAGCCGTCTTCGCAGGCGGTAATCTGGTGACCGTCGATTGTCAGCATATCGCTGAGGACCTCGCGAATCTGTTCATCGTCGTCGACCACGAGAATTTTGAGACTGCCCAGTTTGCCCCGTTTGCGGGAAACATCGGAATCTTCGTTCGCGCTGTCTGCCTTCGGAATAACAAGCTTAAAGGTCGTTCCATTGACCTCATCGGAGGAAAGCTCCACCTTCCCGCCGTGCCTTACAGCGATGCCGTGGACAATCGCTAAGCCCATGCCGGCGCCGTTACTTCCTTTAGTCGTAAAGAACGGATAGAAAATCTTCTTGCGGATCGACTCCGGAATAACCGGACCCTTGTTCGTCACCGAAAGCGTGAAGTGCTTGCTCTCTTCCGATAACACAACTTCGACCGTTGTTCCGTTGATGGCGAAGTCAACGGCATTCTCAATGAGCTTTTCCATCAGCAGCGTGACATCCTCCGGCGCACCTTCGATCTCTGCGGACTCGACATAGCTCTTGATACTGACGCTCACGTTTTTCGGAACCGACGTACTCTTCCAACCGAGATCAGTCTTTTCGAAATACTCCTTCACGGCGACCATGAGATCGATCTTCTTGAGCTTCTTATTCTTGGCGCTGGTCGTAAACTCCTGTATGCGGCGGATTGTCTCCGCGCCTTCGAGCACCTGGGCTTCGATTTTGTTCAGGTCGCTGATAATCCCGGCATCCTTCACCTTGAGCTTCATTAGCTGAATTCGACCGACGACGCCTCCGATCATATTGTTGAAATCGTGGGCAACGCCGGAAGTCATGTCAGCCAGGGCGGCCAGGCTTTCGAGATTCGCAAGTTGTCGGGATGACTTCTTCAGCAGTCGGTTCGCCCGGGTAAGGTTCTTCACCAGCAGGGCATCCTTGAGAATCATTTGAGAAAAGAGACAGTAAATTGACAGGAGTTCCCGGTCGTTCTGTGAAAGTTGTTTCTGCACGGTCGACCAGACGACAAGAACGTATTCCGAAGCGTTGTCGGTACACAGGTGGAATACGTAAACATAGGTGAACGGTCCGCCCACTCCCGTAGTAATGTCGTCGATAGCACCGGTACAAACGTCATTGTACTCCGATTCGCGATAGAGGGTGGAGAGGCCATCCCTCAGCTTCTCTTTGAATCGGCGGTGATCGGGATCATTCGATGAATTCGATCCGGCTCTGAATTGGCCATTTTGCCTGTCTCGAATGAACAGCGACGATTCCGAGCGGGGACTCGCCTTCCTCAGGTGCCCGCACAATTCAATAACGAGATCCTCAAAATTCTGATCCTTCACCGAAATCTCGAACATTGCTATCAGGTCCGACAGCCGCAGCGAGTAGTCGGTGAGTACCCGGGTCTCGTTCACGCTGTGCATTGTCGCCATAAGGAGCTTGAGCGCGTTGTCGATCAGCGCGGATTCGGTTTCGGACAGCCGGGTTGGGCCGGTCTCACCGCGCCAGTAGGCAACAAACAGAGCACGGAGTTCCCGGTTCTCGTAGCTCGGGCAGATGAATCGTCTCCGGAAGCCATGTCGAGCGGCGAAAACATCGTATTCCGGTCCCTCGGGGTCCGCTGCCGCAGTCACGTCCGTAAATTCTCTCTTTACCGTGGTTCCGTTCATGCCGGCTTCACGCCAGTGCAACTCGAGCGCCCCAATGTCCACCACTTTTGACTTCGACTCGCCGTGAAGCGCGATCGGAATAAGTGTCATCCCGTCTTCGGTCCGATAGAATACCGCCACGAAATCGGAGGTAAGTATTTTCGCCACAATAGCGGCGATCTCCTCCGTCTGGGCAATCACCGAGGAAAGTTTGCCCGCTTTGCGGTTATGCAGGTAGCTCTTTATAAGAAATGTCGATTCCGACATGGATGCACCTAAGGTTTTTTCACTTTGTGAGTGTTTGTGGTCTGTTGCGAGATTGGCTGTTCGGCCGCTTTCGAGATGCTGAGTTCGAACATCCGTTTGTCGGAAAGTTCTCCGGCAACGATCGTTTTGCCGAGGGAGATCCCGCCGGACTCACCGGGCTGCGCACCTCCCAAACCGGGAGCGAACACCTTATGCAGGAAATCCTCAAGGTCAATATGCGGCAGAATCGATCGGTCAAACCGGATGACAAGACTATCGTGCCTTCCGTCACATCGGAGACAGAAATACAGCCTTCCCGAGCAGACGGCATGTTCCATGATCGCGAGTATGATCGGAAGCACGACATCGTACACTTCGAGCACCGTGAAATTGAAATCGAGCAGGTTAGCCGAATGGCTTTCGAACTCGAGGACAACATTTTTGGTGTCCCTGATATGCCTTGCGTACCCGTGAGTAACTCTCGCCAACCGCTTCAACAGATCGGTGGCCGAAATATCACCTGAGAGCTTGTCGCCGGACAGAAGGCTCAAATCCCGAAGATTGTATACGCACTCCGTCGCGAGATCGGCCGCTCCGAGAACTCGCTCAATCCCTTTCAGTACGTCGTCGGTGTCGACATGGCAATCGTTCGAGCGGAGGTCTCCCGCAAGGATCTCGGCCTGACCGCAGACAACGGACATCTGGCTCAGAATATCGTGGAAATAGCCTCCGGACAGCTTTTCCACTGTCTCAAGGCGCCGCAATGTCGCCGTTCTTTCACCCTCGAATGCCGGGGTTGCGGGAACGGCACCAGATCGGGTGTTCTGGCGATGGCGCTGGTAATGGCGGACGAACTGTGCCACCCGACTGAGGAAGTCTCGTAGTCCGCAGAGATAGTCACCTTCAACCGGCGCGCCGATTCCGAGGATATCCATCTCCCCTCCGAAATCACCCGGGAGAGCGAAATATATTTCTGATTTCACGTTATCCATGTAGAAGGCCTTGGCCAGAGCGACATCGGAAATTTCCTGTGAAGCACGCTGGATACAGTGGAACCGTTCTTTCTTCAGGGCTTCGCGTACCTTCTCGGGTATGGTGTCGGGTGAAATTGGCTCTACTTCGAAGTCATCTCCCGTCTTATTTCGCACCACGTGACCTGCCCTCGTCCCCTCGACCAGTATCAATCGCGAGAGCGACATCTGCCCGGTCAGAAGGGCAAACAGCTCAGGAAGGATCTCCTCAAGGGAAATCGTTTTGTTTGTATTTCCTACAAACTCGCCGTAGAGGCCGAGAATATCTCCGGATCTCACGAATTGTGAGTCTGACAGGCTCGAAGCGAATCGCGCCAGATCTTCGATGCGGCGAAGATCGGCGTAGCTGATGTCGGCGCCTACGATCATAGTGATCAGGTATTCGGTCAGGGCCGACTTCGAACCGGGGTGCACGAATCTGAAGTACGGCGGCGCGTTCAGAAATGCCGGATGCGGCGGAAGCAGATCGGCCGGACCGAAGAAGTGGCGTTGACGCATCTGGGCCTGCCATTGTTGAGCCGTTGATATCTTCAACTCACCGGGAAGCTGATCGAATTTGGCAAGGTCTCCCGATACCAGTCGAAGGGTATAAACGCCGTCCCGGCTATAATACAGACCGGCGCAACTGCCCTCGCAGGTCTGGGTCAGCAGGTTCAGAAAATGATGGGCGAATGATTCGAAAGAACTCTCCGGACGGAACAAAGTCTGCAGGAATGGCTCGACCGAGTCAACCGCGCTCATCTCAAGATTTTCCTGATAGGTTTCGAGACTTCCCATCATGATCTCTTTTACTTCGCCGGAAAGGCGGAGGGGGCGACTGGACCGGTTGGCAATAATGCCGCGTACCATTCCTTTCATCAAAATCGGGTATAACGTGACGTCGTCGATCTCGACCGAATCCGACCCAAGATAAGTGTGTTGGGGATTTCTTCCGGCGACTATCAGATTCTGGCGAATCGAGAAGACCTGGTCGAGTGGAATGTAGAGCCAGGAATTTTCGAAAGTGTCGCTGTCCGCTTCAAGAGAGACTCGGCGAAACATCTGGCTCAGTCCGGTGGAAACGTAAAGCTCCGCCGAATCCGGCAAAACGACGTCGTGCAGGTCCCCTTTCAGTACACCGATCTCATGCGTTGTCAATAATCTCATCTTGGTGCAGTGTCCTGTCGCAATTGTGCTACGGCGCCACGTAATCAGTCAGTCGCTTGACCGACCGATCGATGATCGATAGACATTTCTCCATACTGCCTGAAATGGTCGTGCCATTCTTCTCTCTGATGTACTCGACCGAACCGGCGATACCCGCCAGCGATGACCGAATACGGTTGCGCAGGTCGGAGTTTGTCGATATCACTTTGTTTGCATATTCACTTGCCTCCCCTGTCTCATCACTCAGTACCAGCCTGCTCAATCTCATGCCAAGGGTAGCTGTCACTGTTTCGACGAATCGCAAGGACTCGGCCGAAATCGCTTCTCGATTAGCCGCGGCGACAAGAACTGCCCCTACGGTTCTTCGATTGAGCTGTATCGGTACCAGTAGTCCGAATGTCATTTCCGCAACGAATATCTGACTGGCTTCGACCGCCGTAATCATGCGCTCCGGATCGTTCTGATCGATTGCCATGGAACGCCCTGTTTCGAGAACGGCGCTGAGGCCCGGCATCAGCGACAGAATCAGGGATCCGTTGTCCGGGATAACCGGCTCAGCCGATTGGGTGAGACACAGGGCGCGTGAAGTCACGAACCCTTCATCGGCATCCTTCGTCACGATGCGTACGGCATCTGCCTTGAGTTCACGGCCGATGAAAGCCGCCACGGTGCCGAGAAACTCAACCGTCGGACGGTCATCGGCACTCGCCCTGACGAGACCCTCGAACTTTTCCGACCGGGCGCGCGCCGCCTCTATCTGGCGGGACAGATCTTCGCGGCTGAGCCTATCCGTCAGCACTTCTGAAAACATGCCAAGGTACGCTGACTGTTTCGGTGACAGCCTGAGCAAATCATCGCGACCAAGCAGGATTGTCCCTCGTGAAGAGCCCGCTGATTCTTCTGTCGAAATCACGACCAGGGTTCTGATATCGCCGGCTCGAAGTATCTGGCAGCCCGTCAGTTCCTTCCGGGAAGTTACGTCGATTGCTGAGACATTAACTCCTTTCGGAAGACAGTTCGTTACCGACGCAACGTCGTTCAACGAGACGTTCTTTTCGCTCAAGAGAGCAAGATTGTCCCCCAGGGTATGACGCTCCGTGCCGCCGTCGGCGAATTCTACGACGAGTTGCATGATGCCGAAGTCGACAATACGTCTCAGGTTTTCGGCGAAAGTCGTCATGGCAGATTTGATATCGCTGTCTCCAGCAACTGCTTTTCCGAGGCTTTCGCGCTCACGCAACAATTCGGCGTCGAATGCCCGCCGGGCCTCAGACCGCTCAAGCGCGATCTGGTCGGCGATGATATCAGCCGCTAATTTCAGAATTGTTCTGTCCTCGTCTTGCAACTGCTCGTCGGCTTTGGTCCAAAGCACAAAGAGGGCCGAAGGTTTCGTGCCTACCGAAACCGGTATCAGTTCACTCGGAGGAGTCGAATCTCCGTCGGTGAGCGAGCCGGGAGCAACATGTTTCAGGTCGCCGTTGGCGAGAGTCGATTGGATGGCGTCGTCAAGGACCGGCATGCGGCAATCTTCTGCGTCGATCGGGCGCTCCGAAGCTATCAGTCTCACGGCACCGGTGGTCTGAGATATGGCGTACACCTGCCCGCATTGAAGCTGATAGTCCGAGATCATGTGGGCGAGCGATTTCTCAAGCACTACGGGAATTCGCGATTCGACCCGCACCAGTTGTCTCAGTTGCTTGAGCAATTCCAAGCGCTGGACCCGTTCGAAATTGAACTGGCGGCTCTTGCGTGCGATCGGAAGCCATGACGACATTCCGGATACAAGGAGTGTCGCGCCGGTAAGTACGAAAGTCCAGTAAGTCAATCTGAAGAACAACGGCTCCGCGAGAAACGGGATACTCACGAGCATCGCTTGTTCATAATAGATCCTCAGGAGTGATGCGAAATTCAGTATCACCAGTCCGGCTGCAATATTGCGATATCCTTCACCGTGTATCCCGATCAATTGCTTTCGCCGTGCGGCCACGGCTGCCAGAGATATGAATAAAGCGAACGTTATGACGTAATCGTGGACTGGCATACAGCATGCTCCCGTTCTGACGCTAAGTTATTACCGTTGTGAAGATTATCGGCAAATCCGGAGAAACTCTTAGGGGTCGAAGTATAGGTCAGATCCAATATCGGATCGGTTTCTCGCCATAGTTTTCATCAGATAAATCGACCCCGACAACGTGAAGGGAAGCACAAGCCGCTGAGATACAAGCAGTTAACGCGAAACAGGCGGGCGGCACCGGGGTTGCTGCAGATTCAGCGGAAGACAAGAGCAACTCGAACTCTGCGCAGGGAGGACTTATGAGCATTCGCAAGTCACTCGTTTTTACTCTCCTGGCCGTGTTTACCGCCGCCGGCGGCTGGCTCGGCTGTTCTAACGATTCGATCGTCACTTATGTCGACGGGAACCAGACGATAAATCCGACCTCAGATGCATCGCTCTATTTCCCGGCCGACGAAGGTTACGTTACGCAATACAGTATCAAGAACACCGACGGCACGACCGATCAGATCACGTTCACGATGGGCAAGAGTGCCGACGTTAAGGGTCAGCCGGCACGAGTGTGGGTGGCCTCTAAAGACCATCTGACCGACAGCAGCTACATCCGTATCACGTCAGACGCCGTATATTTCTTTGACAACGCCGGCTCGACCGGCGAAAAGGTTCTTCAACTGCCGTTGCGCGTCGGATCCTACTGGTCAAGATATCCGGAGTCGGGGACCTACACCTACGGCGATGACTATACGGACATCATCACCGGAAAAGAGGATTCTACCGGCGGATCCGGAGCGAAGAAGTTGTATCCCACTGAGGGTTCCTCGACGATGGTAGTCGAAAAGATCGAAGCGATCAAACTCGACAACGGCGCCTATTACAGCAGTGCCGTTCGAATCTCGAACGACGGGGTCGAGTCCGGCACAAAGAACTACTACTGGTTCGTTCCGAAAATCGGACTGGTGAAGTATGTGCTGGGAACGGTCGAAGGAGGCTACTCAATCGGCGAAGTCGTAGGTCAGCTTCAGCAGTATTACACCAAATAACTCCTAATGCGTTTCATTTTCAGAGACCGGACTGCAAGGTCCGGTTTTTTTATTTGGAGAAGAGTGAGAGATTGCCTACGCGCTGCGTATTCTTGAAATGAACTTTGGCGATTTTGAGCAGGATTTCGGGTCCGAATTTTCGAACAAGCTTCCTCCCGGCTTCGTCCACGTGAGCGGCCGCACCCCGGGGAAGTTCAAAGTCAAGTTCGTTCGACAGAGCGTCCATCTCGTTCATGAATCTCGCCCTTGCAAGGATCGAAGCTGCGGCTACCTGGATGATTGATTCGCCGCGCACGATCTGCTCCAGACGGATCTCTTGCCCTTTTCGACGAAGGGCGTTCTCGATCAGCTCCGTTTTGCCGAACTTATCGGATATCGCCATGTCTGCCGGATGCTCCCGCACCAATTCATCGATAGCCCGGGCATGCCCCTCGGCAAGCATGACATTCAGATTCCTGGTTTCCTTGTGCAGCTGATTGTACTGGGAGGGAGAAATGACTATGACCGCGTGGGGGAAGTCTTCCCGAATCCGATCATCCAATTCCATGATCCGCTTCGGCGACAACGTCTTTCCATCGCGAACTCCGATGCTTTGCAGTAACCCGGTATCCGATTCATCGGCCAACAAAGATGCAATCACGAGCGGGCCGAAGTAATCTCCTTTGCCGGATTCGTCGACACCGACAACTCTACCGGCAGGCGTCATCGGCTAATTTGCCCGCTCGAGGTACTCACCGGTGCGTGTATCTACTTTGAGCTTATCCCCTTCTTTGACGAAAGGCGGTACCTTGACGACAAGTCCGCTAGAAAGGGTAGCCGGCTTGGTCACGTTGCTAACCGTGTCGCCCTTGACAACCGGTTCGGTTGACACTACCTCAAGGATGACCGATGCCGGCAGGTCAACTGAGATCGCTTCATTGTCGAGGAAAAGCACCTTGTAGTCGCTGTTTTCGATGAGGTACCATTTGGCGTCTCCGAGGTTATCGGCAGGAATGGTCAGTTGCTCGAATGTGGCAGTATCCATAAACACGAACTCGCCGGTATTCTCATACAGATACTGCATATTCCGGGATTCCATGTCCGGCGGCTTGAACGAGTCATTGCTCGAGAAGACTTTTTCGACTACCGCACCCGTTTTGATATGTTTAAGCTTGGTGCGGATATTCGCTTTTCCGCGGCCCATTTTAAAATGTTGATACTCAACCACATAGTACGGTTGATCATCAACGATAATGCGGAGGCCTTTGCGAAAATCAGACACTGAATACATAAATCCTCCTGTAAAATCGAGCCCAAATATAATACAAAACAGGCTCAACCCAAGATATTTTTTGTACGTCTGATCAGGTGGATTGGATGACACGCGGTGGGATCGAAGTTGTGCGAACGGGCAAAACGATACTGAAGGTGCTCCCCTTGCCCGCTTCGGAATGCACGCTCAGTCTCCCCTGATGCAAATCGACGATCTTGCGCACAAGAGGCAGACCGAGACCGGTGCCTGACGGTCTCGACGAATAGAACGGAGTAAAGATCCTTTCCAGCTTGTCAGGAGAAATACCGGTCCCATGGTCGGACACTTCGATCCTGCAGCCATCGGTAGACGCATTCGCCGCGAGTGAGATAGTTCCACCCTCGGCGTCATAAGCGTTAGCGGCGTTCTCGACGAGATTCGTGACCGCCTGTTTCAACAGGAGCACATCCACTTCAATCTGCGCAGGAACGCAGTCGTCGACCATGCACTCGAGGCGAATGTTCTTACGCTCGGAACGGATGTCAAACGCTTCCTTGATTTCAAGGAGAAGCTCCCTTAGATCGGTGAGCCTTGGCTCGTACGAAAACGGCCGCGCGAAATGCAGGAATTTGTCCACCAGCAGTTCCGCTTCCTTAGTCTCGGCTTCGAGCGCCACTATCGAGCCGGTATCGGCGTCTTCCTGGACCTGGCGCTTCTTCACAAGGGTAGCATATCCGAGGATCGCACCAATCGAGTTTCGCAGTTGATGAGCCAGCCCGGCCGACATCTCTCCAAGGAAGACGAGTCTTCGGCTCGTCTCAAGTTCCGCCCGGAGTTGCTTGACTTCAGTAAGGTCGTTGAGGAGCACCGATATACCGACCACGTTCCGCTCTTCGTCGAACACCGGTCCGGCTGACATTCCTATCTGCAATTCCCGACCGCCTGCGCAAGCGAGGGTGTGTTCGTCGTAAGGGATTGCCTTGATTTCTGACAGAGCGGTCTTAATGGCCCGTTCGAACGATTCTCCCCGGACGCCGAGGTCGTGTATAGTACCCCCCTTCGAACTGGTCGTAAGAAGTGCGGTGGCGGTGTCATTTATCGAGATAATCTTCCCCAGTGGATCGAGCATGATCACTCCCGAGGTAGTCGACGCAAGCAGATACCGATTGAATTGCTCCAGGGAGTCGGCTTTCTGGGAGATGATGGCGTTCAAACGTATCAGGTCCGCTTCTTTGTCCTTAAGCTCCCCGATGATTTTGCGGTACTCCGCCACCATACTGTCAACGTCGTCGCCGTCGTCGGCCACTTCCCTGCCCGCTACAATCGCCTGCTCCTTTATACGGCGAAACGGTGATAGAATGTATCGGTAGAGCATCAGATACAATATCGCGATGACAACCACAGACACAACGCTAATGACGAAGATCGTGTGACTGGCGTCATCGAGATAGGCAAGATCCGGCACGTTCATTGAGAGAATCAGCAGCTTCTTTCCTGCCGAAGTCGGGACGGGATAAACGTAGAAGTACTCGCTGTTTTTCCCTCGCGTAAGGCTCTGGAATTCCGCAGTGAGAAGTTTACGGGCGATGTCTGGTACCTGCCCGGCCGGGAGGCTGCCAATAATGCTCGCAAACCAACTTCGGCGCGACGCCGGGTCATCCGCTGCCGGACGTGACGGAATGAGGATTATGCTGCTGAGCTTGAAGGCCAGTTTGAACTCGCGATCATTCCGGCTGTCGAGACTGGTCCCGACATCCTGTTTGACAGTCTGGCTAATGACCACGGCCGCCTGGTTGAGCATCGAAGCAACGCGGTCGCGTCTGGTCGTCCGGTCCTGGAAGATTGTGTAGTTCGAGACGACATTCAGCAACAAGAGAATGAATATGATTACGAGCAGACCGAGATGAACTTCGGTCGTAAAGCTGGCTTTTGGTCTTTTCATACGCACACCCTGTATATCGGAAAAGGAAGGCCGGATATGAGCCGGTTGACCGATCCTATCGATGATAGACGAAATGAGTGAGATAGAAGTCGATTATCTGATTACCGTAAGTAATCGCCAGCATCGCCGCCATCGCGAGAAACGGGCCGAATGGAACGACGCGTTCCTTTCTTAGCCTGGCTGAAAAGACCATCAGGACAATCGAAATAATCAGTCCGAATACGGCCGATGAAATAAAAATCAGCAAGACCTGTTTCCATCCGAGGAATGCTCCGAGCATCGCCGCCATTTTGATGTCGCCTCCCCCCATAGACTCCTTCTTGAACAACCAATCGCCGAGAATGGCAATCAAGTAGAGGGCGCCGCCACCTACCACCGTGCCGATCAACGCGGGGACTATTCCAATCCCCTCGGGCAGAAGCGAAACGAGCAAACCGACCGCAATCCCCGGCAGGGTGATTATATCGGGAATGATCTGAAAATCGAGGTCTATATAGAAGATGACAAGCAGTGCCGAAGAGATCGCGGCATAGGTCCAAAAGGCGACCGACATACCATACTGCCAATAGAAGTATCCATAGGCCAGCATGTTCAACAGCTCGACCAGAGGATATCGAATCGAGATTCTCTGCTTACAGAAACCGCACTTGCCACCGAGAAACAGGTAGCTGAGAAGAGGGATGTTATGGTACCACTTCAGTTGCTTCATGCAGTTCGGACAAATCGAGCGGGAGGTCATGAACGGGATTTTGCGCGGAACCCGATAGATGACGACATTCAAGAACGAGCCGATAGCCAGGCCGAACAGCCCGATGACGGTCAAATAGATAGTTTGCATAGTAAGAATATTATCGGCGCGAACCGAATTATCTAAACTCACCCAAACGGGCCAGCAGCAAGGCGCAAATCACCGGCCCTGCCGTTTCGGTACGGAGGATCCTCTTCCCGAGATGGACCGGGATATAGCCTCGCCCGGCAGCCAACTCCAGTTCTGAGTCTGAGAACCCTGACTCCGGCCCGACCAAGATATTCACTCGCCTGACGGTTGATTTCAGTCGGAGGTTGTCGAATGAAGTGGCGTCTTTCGACGGATGAAAGATAAGATTGGCGGCGGAGAGATCGGTTTGATCGACGTACTCGGAAAACGAAACGGGAAACGAGATCTCAGGTCGATAAGATCGCCGGCACTGCTTCATAGCGGCAAGTGCCACTTTTTCGAATCGGGTTACTTTTGACGCAGCGCGTTTCGGGTCATCGACTTTCACTTTGGACTTCTCCGTCAGCAAGGGGACGAATCGTTTGACGCCAAGCTCCGTTCCCTTCTCAATTACCGTATCAAACTTGTATCCGGTCGACAGACCGCACGCCAGAGTCACGATGGCGGCCGGCTCGCCGAAGTTTCTTATTTGGGAGTGTACTTTGACACGGACTACCTTCGACCGACCTTTCCCTGCAATCTCTCCCCGATAAGCGTTGCCCAGACCGTCCACGACGATTACCAGCCTCCCGGCCGTCATTCTCATCACGTCCTGAGCATGATGACTCTCGGCGGTACCCAGTTCAATCCCGTCTTCAGTTATGTTCTCGGGAGGAGCATAGAATACCGGCGGTTCCATGGTCATATCTTATGCACCAGAATCGAGCGCCATTCGTTGTCCGAATGTGTCAGCAGGTTAGTAAGGCTGTGCTTGTGAAGAGCCGAAGTCACCTCTGCCTCGTCTTTATCGAGAAGACCCGAAAGCAGTAGATGTCCGCCGTCGGCCGTCAAGCGAATCAGCTCGGGAAGCATTTCGAGTATAGTAGACCTGATAATATTGGCGCAGACAAAGTCATAAGGATCGTCGTCAGCGCATCTCTCCAACGACCCGTGCTCTATTGCGTTGACTGCACCAACCTGATTGATATCGAAGTTCTCGCGGCAGTTTTCGACAGAGTCGAGATCATAGTCGATCGCTTTGATTGACCTTGCCCCCATCTTGTCGGCAAGTATCGACAGGATGCCTGACCCACAGCCGACATCGAGAAAAGTCTCCCCCTGCCTGAAATGCTGTCTCACCATCTTCAGGCAACTCCGTGTCGTCTCATGAGTCCCGGTGCCGAAAGCCATCTTCGGTTCGATTATAATGTCAAACGTGACGTCCCGGGGCGGCTCACTCCACGGCGGCCTGATAACTATATCTTCGGTGATCTGCACCGGCGTAATCGACTTGCGGTACTCGTCCTCCCACGCCCGGTTTTCGACCAGCCGTTCATCGATATTCGGCGCGGGTGCGTCGATCTCACCCATCTCCACCAGACTGCTCAGATACTCACGAAGCTGCTCGATTTGGTGACGTTCATCCGATTGCGGAAAGTAGAACTTGATAACGGTCTGTTCACTTCCTTCTTCATCTTCGAGGACAAGTCCGCTGCTGATATTTTCGATAATGAAATTGCAGATCGCGTCGGCTTTCTCTCGTGGAACGCCGAGCGAGGCCTCGACAAAATGTCGGGACGAATCTCCCAAGATACCCTATACTCCCAGCGTTTCTCTGAGTTTGGCGAAAAATGACTTGTTGCCCGACGGAGCTTCGAATGATTCGGATCTATCCAACTGCTGAAGCAGATCCTTATCTTCTTTGCTTAGCTTGGTTGGCACCCAGACGATCACGCGCACCAACTGATCCCCTTTGCCACCGTGGTGTAGATGCGGGATTCCTTTTCCTCTGAGCTTAATCACCTTGCCGGTTTGCGTTCCCGACGGAATCTTAATTTCATCTTCACCGCTCAGGATCGGAACTTTAGCCGTCCCGCCCAGCGCCGCCGTGGTAAACGAAATCGGAATCTCGCAAATGATGTCGTCACCATGCCGGGTGAAATGATCGTGCTCCAGTTCTTCGAAAAAGACCTGCAGATCGCCGGTCTCCCCATGATTCGGCGCAGCGTTTCCCTTGTTTTCGATTGTCATGTAGTTGCCTGATGCCACCCCGGCCGGTACGTCAATATCAACCCGGGTATCTCCCCTCACGACTCCTTCGCCCTGGCAAACTTTGCAGGGATCGGCGATAATTTCACCGGTTCCCCGGCACATACCGCAAGTAGATACCTGCTGGATCGTCCCGAGAAATGTCCGGGTGACATTGCGCACCTGGCCGCTTCCGCGACACTGGGGACAGGTCTTTTTCGATGATCCCGCCGCCACACCGGAAGAACCGCAAGCTTCACATGCCTCGAGCCTTCGTACCCGAATGGTCTTCTTGACCCCCGAAGCGATTTCCTCGAGAGTGAGTTTCACTTTGATCCGAAGATCATCCCCGCGGTTGCGTCTTCGCCTGCCGTTGGCCGTGCCGCCCATGCCGAAGAGATCGTCGAAAACAGACCCGCCGAAATCCCGCATGAACGCGCGCAGAGCGTCGGACATATCGAATCCCTGAAACCCGCCACCGAATCCACCGAATCCGGCCGACTGATCGACGCCGGCGTGGCCGAACTGATCGTAGGTCTGCCGCTTCTGTGGATCTTTGAGAACCTCGTACGCTTCGGTCGCTTCTTTAAAGCGCTCCTCAGCTTCTTTATCTCCCGGATTTCGATCGGGATGGTACTTCATCGCCATCTTGCGATAAGCAGACTTAATCTCCGCTTCGCCGGCACTCCGTTCCACCGCAAGAATTTCGTAGTAGTCTCTTTTTGCCATATCCGAATATTACTTCTTGTCGTCGTCTACAACTTCGTAGTCGGCATCCACTGCCCCGGAATCATCTCCCGATCCGGCATCCGACTTCGGCTGTTCCCCTCCGGGGGCCTGTCCGGCCTCCTGACCGGGTTGGGCAGCCTGCTGGCTTTGCTTGTACATCTCTTCTGCAATCTTGTGTGATGCCTTCATCAGTTCTTCTTTGGCCTGATTAATAGCTTCGATCGACTCACCAGCCATCGCATCGCGAACCTTCTTGATCGCTTCTTCGACCTTGGTCTTCTCGTCCGCCGATACTTTGTCGCCAAGATCCTTCATCGTCTTTTCGCTGCTGTAAATCAGCTGGTCCGCTTCATTGCGCGCCTGGATGAGGTCGGACTTTTGCTTGTCTTCCTCGGCGTGCTTTTCGGCGTCCTTGACCATCTTATCGATCTCCTGATCGCTCAGCCCCGAAGAAACCTCGATGCGAATCGACTGCTCCTTCCCGGTCGCCTTGTCCTTGGCTCCGACGTGCACGATGCCGTTCGCATCGATATCGAAAGTCACCTCAATCTGGGGGATGCCGCGCGGTGCGGCCGGTATGCCGACCAGATCGAACCGACCCAGCGTCCGATTGTCGATCGCCATCCTGCGCTCGCCTTGCAGGACATGGATCGATACTGCCGTCTGGTTATCGTCGGCCGTTGAGAAGATCTGTGACTTCTTCGTCGGAATCGTTGTATTGCGCTCAATCAGCGGAGTCATGACGCCGCCGAGTGTCTCGATACCGAGCGACAGCGGAGTGACATCGAGTAATACGATGTCTTTCATGTCTCCCGACAGGACACCACCTTGAATAGCCGCACCTACCGCGACCACTTCATCCGGGTTCACCCCTTTGTGCGGTTCTTTTCCGAACAACTCCTTGACCAGCGAAACGACTTTGGGCATACGGGTCATTCCACCGACCAGGACTACTTCGTCGATATCCGAGAACGACAATTTCGCATCGGCCACCGCCGATTTGCACGGCCCGACTGTCCGCTGGATCAATGCATCGGTCAACTGCTCGAACTTAGCACGCGTGAGGGTCAGATCCAAGTGCTTAGGACCGGACTGATCGGCCGTTATGAACGGGAGATTGATGTTGGTTTGCATCGTCGAAGACAACTCGATCTTCGCCTTTTCAGCAGCTTCCTTAAGGCGCTGCAGGGCCATCCGATCTTTGCGAAGATCTATCCCTTGCGACTTCTTAAATTCGTCGGCCATCCAGTCTATCACCGCCTGGTCGAAATCATCGCCGCCGAGATGCGAGTCACCGTTGGTCGAACGAACCTCGAATACGCCGTCGCCGATCTCAAGAATAGAGATGTCAAACGTACCGCCACCGAGATCGTATACGGCTATTTTCTCGTTTGCTTTCTTCTGCAGTCCGTACGCAAGAGATGCTGCGGTCGGCTCGTTGATGATGCGAAGGACTTCAAGTCCGGCGATCTTCCCTGCGTCTTTCGTCGCCTGTCTCTGCGAGTCATTGAAGTACGCCGGGACGGTGATCACCGCCTGGGTAACTTCCTGTCCGAGGTAATTCTCGGCTGCCTTTTTCAGCGACTGAAGGATCATAGCCGAGATTTCCGGAGGAGTGTATGTCTTGCCGCCGGCGTCGATCATGACAGCGCCGCGGTCATTCTCCGTCACCTTGTAAGGAACGATCTTTTCTTCGGACGTTACCTCATTGTGCATTCGTCCCATAAATCGCTTCACTGAAAAAACGGTATTCTCCGGATTGGTCACCGCCTGACGTTTGGCGGCTGCGCCGACAATTCTTTCACCGTCTTTGGTAAAAGCTACTACCGATGGCGTCGTGCGGGCTCCTTCGAGATTCGGAATGACAACCGGTTCCTGACCTTCGAGAACTGCCACGCAGGAATTTGTCGTGCCGAGGTCGATGCCTATGATCTTTCCCATGATAACTGCTCCATTTCTATCTCTTCACCGTCTCTGGACGATTTGTTCTCAATACTTGCCGGCCGTGCCGGACTTATTCCTTCCCCTTGCTCACACCGACTTTGCTGTGGCGCAACACTCGTTCGCCGCGCAGGTAGCCCTTGCTCATTTCGAGCGCAACGATCCCCTCGTCGTATTCATCGGACTCCACCTGCATCAGGGCATCGTGAAGATTGGGATCGAACGGCTTGCCGAGCGCTTCGATCGGCTTCACCGAATATTTCTCGAGAAGCTGCGCCAGTTGTGTGTGTATCAGTTCCACACCTTTGCGAAGGGAGTCGGCGGGCGAATTGTTCTCGGAGTGCTGCATGGCGCGGTCGAAATTGTCCGCGATCTCAACCAGGTCGAGCAGGATGCGATCGTTTGCCGACTGTATCATGTCGTCGTATTGTCGTGCAATCCGTTTTTTGTAGTTGTCGAATTCTGCGGCCGCCCTCAGAAGTTTGTCCTGAAGTTCCTGCACCTGATTCTCGAACTTCTGCTCCTGCTCTGCTCCCGATTCGTCCTCGGCAGAGGCCTCAGTTTCCGTCTCATCGGAAGGCTCAGCGTCGGGACCGGCAAACTCTTCCGCGTCCACCGTATCGTTTTCTTCGTTCACTCTTGCGTTTTTATCCTCAGACATGCGCTCTAATCCTTATCCACTTCCAATCCGGAGAGCACTTCGGTAATCGCTCTCGCGGTATAATCAACCACTGATATCAGTTTGTTATAGTCCATCCGGGTAGGTCCGATTATGCCGATCGTCCCTACCACGTTGCCTACCTTATATCTCGATGTCACCAGCGAACAGTCGACAATCTCCCGAAATCTGTTCTCGTGTCCGATCGTAATTACCAGCTCTTCCTGGGTGGCGTTGTCGAGAAAATCAGACAGTACCTTGTTGTTTTCGATCACGCGCATCAATTCGGATACTTTCATAAGATCCGAGAATTCAGGCTGCTGCACCAGGTTGTCGGTACCCGAAACTTTGATATCCTGAGCCGGACTGTCGGTCCAGATCCTGTCTTTGCTGTCGACGATCAGCTGAAGCAGCTTGCCGTGACCGCTCACGTCTTTCATTCTCTTTGCGATGCTGTCGCGGATCTCGGCAAGCGACAGGCCACTCAGTCGTTCGTTAAGGATCGATTCGAGTTCGATCAGCGACTGAGCGTCGAACGATGCTTCCACCTCGATTATCACCGATCGCACCAGACCGGACTGCACCACCACGACCACCATCAGGCGTTCATCGCTGAGCGGAATCAAGTCGATACGTCTCAGCACTCCTCGTTCGAATCGAGGCGCGATCGTCACTCCGAGCTGCCTGGTGATCTCGCTGAGGATCTTGCTTGTCTGGCCGAGAATCTCGCCGATACCGCGTCCTTCTTTGAGGATCGATTTGCGAATGTGTTCTTTTTCGGCCTCGGTCAGATCCTCCGGCTTGAGCAGGTAGTCCACGTACACCCGATAACCAAGATCGGTCGGGATGCGACCGGCCGAGGTGTGCGGTTGCTGCACGAGCCCAAGTTCTTCGAGATCCTGGAGTGTGTTTCGGACCGTCGCCGACGAGATCCCCATCTTGAATTTGTTGGCGATCACGCGCGACCCGACCGGATCGGCTGTTGATATGTAGTATTGAATCAGGTTGTTGAGAATTACCTTCTCACGCGCTGACAGATTCTCAAATGCCACTTCAGAATTCCTCAGATTGCGACTGCCACTTTGGCAGTACTTCTGGCAGAGTGCTAATAAAGATCATGATTCTTATAACAAATGTCAAGGGTAAATGATTCCGGTTACGATGGATAACCAGAGAAATTCAAACAAAGAGGCCGATCTGTGTTACAGATCGGCCTCATGCGAACAATCTATTATAAACAGCTCCGTCAGGAGCCGGGAGGTCGAGTCCTCACTATTTTTTCTTTTCTGCAGTCTTCTTCTTGCTGTCGTCCGACTTCTTCGGAGCCGGTTTGTCAGCAGCCTTCTTCTTTGAGTCCGTTTTTTTGACGGCCGCTTTCTTCTCGGTGGCTGACTTTTTCGATGTCACCTGTTCCTTCTTGGTCTGCTCCTTCTTATTGGTCAGGTTCTCACGGCGATCGTCGATACCGTTGTTATTCTTGTCGATGAAGTTATCGAATTTGCTCGATGATTTCTTCTTCGCTTCATCGTTTGACTTCGACGCCTTGCTGTTGGCGTCCTTCTTGTCCTTGTTACCGTCTTTCTGTTTCTGGTCCTTGTTCTTCTCAACCTTCTGCTTCTCGACCTTCTTGGTCTCTTTCTCTTTTTTCTCTACTGCCCACGCGCTGCTGCTGAACGAGACCATAAGAAGCCCGGTCAGCACTAACACAAGCATTCTCTTCATCGCTCATTGCCTCTTTCTCTGCCAGGCGCTTTCGCGCCTGACAGCAACCTACTATTCACAATTCTGCAATCTGCTAATGGCGACCGCCGGACTTCTTGCCGCCACCCGAAGTCGACTTGCCGCCGGAGGAGGACTTCCCACCTCGCGACTCCGAACCGCTCGACTTGCTCGATGATCCGCTCCGCTTCACGGTCGACGAAGACCGCCCGGATGATTTGCTCGCACCGGAAGACTTGGATCTCTCTACCGACGGATTGGATTTCCGCTCATGCGAGGATTCGACTGCGCGCTTGGAAGTAGTCGTTGAACGCCGCTCCACCGTCTTGTTGCCGCGTTCGTATGTCACGCCTCCCGCCTTGCGTTCAACCGTGCTCCTGCGACCCTCAACAGATCCGCGATTGGTCGTACCTTCCGAAACCCGGTAGGTCGACCGATCCCGCTTGGAATCGCTGAGCGTCGAACCAGCCGTTTCATAGCCGCGGTCGGTCCGGATTACTTCGGTCGTGCCGCGAACATGCTTCTTCGGAAGCAGATCAGTCGTAATAGTCCCGGGGGTCTGGGTACTCGTCTTCCCCTTCGGCATGATCCGGAAAACGTCGGACGACTTGTATCCCGGGTATCCGTTCTTGACCGGATTACGATAACCGACCTCACGTACTTCTTTGTACTTCGATCTCACTGAAGGCGAAGTGTGAATCACATGGTCGTTCAACACTACCGTGTTATACCGGGTGATGTGGACGTCGTGCTCCCAGCAATATCCGAAGTGGTCATAGACGGTGATAGTGTGCCAGCCGACATAGATCCTCGGAATGTACAGCGGGGCGATTCCCCAGTAGACGCCGTTCACATAAACCGTTCCGCCCCACGGATAATCGACATAGATGTTGCCGGTTACGGTCCAGGCCGGGTAGTCCGGATAGTAGACGGGACGATAGTAGTCGTCTTCCCATTTGTCGACATAGATAGCGGAGCGATCGAACGCGAACCGCTGACCGTCGTATCCCCCGAAGAACCGTCCGTTCACATAGTCCATGAAGTCGAACCGGTCGTCACGATCAAGGACGACACCCGAATTCGGGTACCAGTCGGGGACAGCGAACCGCTCGCGGGAGGCGATCGCCTGGATGTTCTCGGTCCCTTTCGGGCCGGTCACCATCAGGTCGAAATCATCGCCGTTTCCTGGAATTCGATAGGTCACTCCGCCCTTTACATAATTGTCGCCGCCTTCGGCAGTCGGATAGAGCAGATTGACTCGGCCTTTGGAGTCGACCGTGTAGATAGCCACGAACGCATCCCGGTTGGTCCGGAAGTTGACCGTGACTTTGTCGCCGATATAGAACTCGCCGTCGGGATGATTCGTCCAGACATCGATATCAAGATACCGGTCGATCTTTGTATTATTGTAATACTGGTCGGCGCTGTAATTATCGTTGCCGGAGTCATCATACACCTGTGCGAGGTTATTCTGCGCTCGCGCGCCGAGCGCGGCGATGACAACCGTAAGGGCCGTCATACTCAGAATGTGTGAAAGTTTGCGCAACATGGTGTCCACCTTTCTTTGTGGCTGCTATCGCAGACTGGTCTGCGGAATGTTCTTTATACGATACTCAGAGGCGGGAATCGGTTTCGATGCGCCGGGAATCGGCGCAACCAGCTCAGGATTACCCTGATCGGTCTGGTAAGCCCACCCGAAAGTAACAGAATTCGTATTTATCGCTCTTACCCGGACTTTAGCAAAGTTATTGTCAGCTGTCCAGACGACGTACGTGTGGCCAAGGATAATTTCCGCCCAACCCTCGGCGGACCATCCTTCCGTGGGAGCATATGAGATTTCGTCCAGACTGTCGGTGTAGCCCATATCCTGAAGATCCGTATTGTCAACTGCCGTATTGATGTAGAAGATAGTGTCGACTCGGTCTATGTAGATGTCAGCCGCAATACTGGCCGGCTTTACGATTGTCTGGGCGGCAAAACTGTACCCGGAGAGACTTGAGTCGACCGCTACGTCAAAAAGAGTGACCTGTCCGTCGGGACGTGGCGTATCGAAGACGTTCTCAGCCGACAGATCCGATTCCTGTCCGGCGTGATCGTAAGTCGACACGGCATAGTAGTAAGTCACGCCGTTCATAGCGGTATTGTCGATATACTTGTAAATCAGCAGATCGAGATTCGGATTCGCCTGAGCGTCAACCGATCCGATCTTCGTGTAGTTGTTAGTCGGTTCCAGCGACCGCCAGACATCGTACCCGGCGATATCGTGGTCGTACGGTCCGTTCCAATAGATGTAGACCGCTTCGTCGGCCGTTACAGAATAGACGCCCTGGGGAGCGGGCGGGGCCGGATCATAGACAGGATTGTCATTGTTGTTGTCACAGCCGATCAGGCTGATCCCGGCGACTATCGCCAGCGAGCACAACATTGATACCATTTTCGTCTTCATTGTAGTTTCCTTCTTCATAATGTCTATCCTTGCCTGCTTATTAAACAACTTGCGTGCCAAACAGCATATGCCGTTATTATTCAAGGAATTACGTTTCTCGAATGTCCGTTTCAGGACACATCACGCACAAAAATTGTGCGGGCCGGGGTGGGGTGGGCACTGATTATGTGCCTGGGGGCTGATTAACCGAGGGGGGGATTCACCTTGTTGCGAAGCACGGAATATGGTAGTTTGGAGTATGGCGGATCAGAAGAGCAAGAAGAGGATTCTCGGGGAGGCTATCATGTGGGGAATTGTAGTAGCCGTTGCGTGGGCAGTGATTGCATCATTCGCGGTCACGAATCGAGATCCATACTTCGCAATATTCCTGGTGGCCGCAGTAACCGGCCTTGCTTTTGGAATCTCCAAGTACCGAACGCTTCAGAAGCACAACAAGTCGGACGACTTCACGGGGCAAGATTAAGCACTCGGAGCGTAGTCATCAATGAATATGTGCCCGGCGAGTTGGCCTCAGCCACGCCTCAGGCCGTACTCTTTGATCTTCATGCGGAGGGTGTTGCGGTGGATGCCGAGGGTGTCGGCAACCCTGGCCATGTTCCAGTCAAGTGAATCCAGGCAAAATTTGATGTGCCGCTTCTCGATATCGGCCATCGGCAGAAGCTCTCCGGCGCCAGGATCGACAGCCGAAGCATTGGCTGTCAGTCCGGATAGATCGGCCCGGGTAAGCGACGATCCGTTCGAAAGCACGACCGCCCGTTCGATGATATTCTCAAGCTCGCGGACATTGCCGGGCCAGGTATACGACGTCAGCAGTTCGGCGGCCTCGGGAGCGATTCCCGCGATCTCTTTCCCCGCCCTACGTGAGAACTTCTCCATGAACCTCTCTGCCAAAAGCAGGATGTCGCCGGTCCGCTCTTTCAGCGGCGGCATATGGATCTGTACGACATTGAGTCGGTAGAACAGATCCTCGCGGAACTTCTTTTCAGCGACAAGCTTCTGGAGGTCCCGGTTGGTGGCGGCGATGATCCTGATGTCAAGCGAGATTTCTTTTATCGATCCAAGTCGTTCGATCTTGCGTTCTTCGAGCACGCGAAGCAGCTTGACCTGCATCGACAGCGGCATCTCCCCTATTTCATCGAGAAACAGCGTCCCGCCTTCGGCCAGCTCGAATCTCCCCTGTTTCGCTTTGTCCGCCCCGGTGAAGGCGCCCCGCTCGAATCCGAACAGCTCCGATTCAAGCAGTGTTTCCGGAAAGGCGGCGCAATTGATCGCCACCAGTTTGCGTTCTGACCTCGGAGACAGGGCGTGCACCGCCCGCGCAACCAGCTCCTTGCCGGTACCGGATGGACCTGTTATCAAGACGGTTGCTTCTTTAGATGCTACCAGGGAGATCAGCTCTTTGACTTTCTTGATCGGTGCTGATTCACCGATGATCTCGGAGGTGGGGAAAACTTCGGCCAGCCGTTCACTCAACACGACATTGTCAACCACAAGTCGGTTCTGCCGCGCCGCCTTCTCGAGCTTGAGCATCAATTCGTCCAGATCCTCGACCGGTTTCGTGAGATAGTCGTTCGCGCCCGCCTTCATCGCCGCGACCGCCGTTTCCACCGATCCGAAAGCCGTGAGAACAATTACCTGGATAAACGGATTGATCTCTTTGAGTCCGGCGAGAAGTTCCAGCCCGTTCATTCCGGGCATCTTCATATCGACTATGGCGACCGGTGCGAATACGTGCGGATACTGCTCCAACGCAGCTTCGCCCGAGTCGGCCGTCGTGATCACGAATCCTTTTTTCGTGAGGAAACCGGCAAGGAGTTCGCGCTGCGCCGGCTCATCGTCGACAATCAGAACTTTCGTCTCTTTCATTTTTCTATGGTAATCCGATTCGGCCAAATGTGGAAATAAAAAAACCCGCCGTCGAAGGCGGGTTCAGGTAGCTTTGCGGTGCGATCACGATCCGGAGCCGATAACAATACGGACACCGGCACGGATGTCAAAAAATGACAGATCGCTTCCGAATTTGTAGGTGTTTCCTTCGTAGTTAGCCTTCACGTCTTTGGTCGATGCGCGCATGTAGTTCCCTTCGACGTAAATGCCGCCGTAATCGGCGGTGTAATAGAACAGGCCGAGGCCGACACCGTAGCTCAGCGCCGGATCATAGGAAACCTGACGGTATCTATCTCCATTCGGATTTTTGACGAATGTCGTAAACTTCGGAATAGCCAATCCAACCGAACCACGTACGTAAGGCTGCAGGTTGGATTGTGCGTTCAGGTAATACTTCACATAGACATTGGGGTTGTACAGACGATGTTTCAGTCCGGTGGCCTTGGTATCGGTCGGGCTGTTATCGATGCCGAACTGGGAATAAGTGAAGTTGAACCCGGTAACCAATTGAAGGGTTGCGATATACCCGATGTCGATTCCCATCTGGTAGCCCGTTTTGGCCCCGAGTGAATCGCCGAAATTCTTGGTATCGCCGGTCGGGAGGCTCAGGGCGCCTATGAAATTAACCTCGGCAACATCTTTCTCCACAACCTCTTCCTGCGCCAGGACGGTTGAGCCGAAGGCGTAAAATGTAAGTAACAAAGTCGATGCTACAATGACCAGTTTCTTCATCTGCGTATCCTCAAGCTAAGTAAAATAATCCTCTGTCCATGCGCAGACGATCCCCAAAAGCAGATATCGCGCTGCGTAAAAACCCGAAATAAACACTTAGGTGACGGTTTGTCAACCGTTTATATGTAAAGAAAATTTGGGGAAATGCGAAGAGCGGTGGAGAATATCCCGCCGAAGACAACTCCCCGATTTTGCCCACCGATTACATCTTCTCTCGTGGGGCAGATTCGCGCCGAACCGGCCACCAAACATACCGACAGGCACACGTCTGTCGCCCCTGCAAGGCATGAAACTGTCTTTACCCTGCCGGGCTCCTGTGTTCTTAAGTCATTCGATTGCCGGGATTGACGGGTGCCGGCCAAAGCTCGCCCATTTCAGCACCGACTTGTCGTTCGCCACGATGTAATCCGCCCAGTTATCCGGCAGCGAAAACATACCGGGTATATCAGCGGCCCCCTGAGCTGTGTAAATGCAGATTCCCTTCGTATCGCTGAAGGGACTACGCCATGCGACGAGCAGCTTTAGGTGGTTTCCGTAGTACTCGTCTCCGCCCACCGTCACCTTGTCGGCGTCAATTCGAAAAGGAAGCGAATCCCTGTAACGACTGAGCCAGAGATTACCCGCTACGGTGCCGAATACCAGAAGAGAATGTCCTGAGAGATTTTCCTTCAATGCGGCCTCATCGGTAAGGATGCGTGAGCCCTTGTAGTACCGGTCGCGCAGAGCCGTGATATGATCGCAGATTGCTTTCTGGGCCGCCCTGTCAGCTTCATGTGTCGGAACGATAAACAGATCTTTATAGTCAGACACAACCGACCTGATCGTTCCGGTGAAGGGGACGGCATAGAAGCTGTCGGGCAGATGGGACTGCGCGAGTTCATCGAACTCATCGACCAACTCCGGGAAGAAATCAGCGAATGTCGGATACTTGTCCCGATGTGCTTCATACTGTTTGAGTCTTTCAGCGAGCGGCCGCACATAGACGAATCCCACACTTTCATGCCCCTCGATCGACTTTTCCGCCTCTGCTTTGCCGAGATATAGACTCACCATGCGAACGTTCACCGCTCGCAGGACATGTTCGAAAATGTAGCTCTTCAGATCGTCGTAACCACCGCAATGCATCCGTGCAGCGATCGGGTCAAAAAGCGGCGCGTCTTTTCTTAGTTGCGAAATATGCTTTGCAGCCACCGGGTTCACAAATGAGTGACCAAACTCGTGCCAGCAGATATCACGAACACCGCGGACATAGGGTGTATCAGCCTTGAGACTGTCCGGTCCGCAGATGTTGTAGAGCTGGTCGTCGTCTGTCTCGATTCCGAAGCTGCCGGACTGCAGCGGGACGATGATGATATTGTAGCTCTGTTTGTACATCCCCAGGTAGTCCTCCAGCGATGTGACCACGTCGACACTGTCCAGCTGGCCATATGCGCCAGCGACAATTCCAGCGTAGAAGTTCCGATGAGCGTCGTAGAAGTCCATGAAATTCGTAACCCTGGCAAAGTCCCGCAACCGATCCAGGAAATCCTCAAGCCGCGCTCTGCCTCCCGACAAAGAATAGATAACCCTGGGTATCTTCGACCGCTCCAACAGTTCCGGCGGGTCCGAAAGACGGAGCATGGTGTTGGGCGGAGTGCTGTACCGAAAGCTGTACGGGGATTGGCTGAGCTTTCGAAAAGATGCCACCGCCGGATGGTCCTTGAAAGGGGCAAAGACGCGCTCTACTTCGGTTTTGTACGACAGATTGTATCGGGTGATCAGATTGGTGCGTTGACCATAACCGCTCAGTATCTCGACGACGGACAATAGTTCCATGCGAGGGTCGACGGTGATGTTCAAACTGTGATGTCCTGCCAGTGGCGCGCCGGCTCCCTCCTGTTTCCCGCAGGAAATGAGGCACACAACGGCCACCAGTGCAAGCGCTGCACACGGGATTGCAGGCGAAATGAATTTACCAGACTTCATAAGATCCGACAGCCCCTTTCGCCAATCGGAATCAGGATATATCTATCTACGATTCAGCCAACCTCATCATAACGTCGGCACAAGGAATTGGCAAGAGGAAATATCGGGCGGAGATTCCCGTAACAGGGAGAGTTCCGGAGTACGGATCAAGCGAAACGGCAAGTGCAGTTATTGGGTTGCCAAGAACAAGAATGCGATCTGTCCCATAAAGGCCGATACGGCGAAAATCATGAACCAGATGAATAGTATGCGGACCGCAATCCAGCCATACTCGCCCCGTTTCATCAAACCTGATTTTCCGAGAATGACCGGAACACCGATCAGGAAAGTATCAAGGGACAACAACGCTATCACCAGCAACCAATATACGTTGACCGACTTTACGGTGCTCGCCGCGAACGTGAGGATGAAGACCGAAAGTGTTGCCAGCAGCAAAGTGAGAATGCGCTTGAAGGTGTCTTTTCGTACTCGTCTCTGTGCTTCCGTCATCGTTTTGAATTTACGCCGATAGGTCACTACGGCGATACCTCCCATGCAGAGCAGCAGAGTGGTTAGCAGGACCTCCACCGCCCACTTACCGCCAAAGTGCATATAAGCGACCAGGACGAAAAGTGGAAGGATATATAGCAGTGCGTACAATGCCAGGGTCCGCCAGATTTCGAGCAGTTTTTTGTAGTCGCCGTCCATGATACAGGGATCGGATTCTTCGCCAGTCGACTTGAGTCACGGGTATCAATTCAGCAGATCCGTAGGTCAGGAGGCCTGCCCTCCTGACAGTGCATGGAAACGTTTGCCAGTAAACGTCAGGAACACTGGGTTCCTGACCTACGGTGCTGCCGAGACGCTTATCCCAAAGATCGTCCGCCGAACACCATATCGAGCAGAAACGCCACGGCAAAACCATACGAAGCAACGGAAGCCAGCAGATTCATCAAAAAGAAAAATTTCATAGTCTTTGGTCTCATCGTCTGGTCTGTCATCAGGCCAGATTTGGTCAGTAGTATTGACATACCGACGAAATAAGTGCCAACTGCCAAAAATACTACTTTTATCGACCAGAAAAGGGATGGCACGAAGTTCGCGGACGCGCCCAGTATTACACAACCGAAGGCGAGCATCAACTGGGCGACGAGCATCTCGCGACGCCTTCTTTCGGTTTCATCATCCAATTTCAGGTAACCGAAGACTGCTGCGGCCACAAGCCACCCGATCAGGCTGACAAGCGCCAGCGCGAACACTACCGTAGTGCACCAGCCGCATTTGAACAAGAGTGACCCCACAAAGACACCAAAGATTATGAGTATCGCGGTCCCGTAAAGACAGGCAGCCAGATTGATGTAAGCAAATCCGACCTTCGTCGCAAACGTTCCCAGTCTTTTCACGGTGTTCCTGAACGCTAAATTCATATAGTCACTCGTCCTCTGATACGATTGATTGATCAATCACTACTCGCCCTATTGTACTTCCTTGCCACGGAACCAGCGCTTGAGCCTTGCAACAATGGTTTTTGATCGACGATACTCCTCGGCAGCTTCAATCGTCCAGACAAGAAGACTTTCAGGATCAGACTTCAAAGATGGATTGATCTCCATTCTCGGCGAACAATACCTGCGCGCGAAATCGAGTATTGCCTCAATCAGCTCAGCTCTTTCGTCCGAATCCGAAGCAATCTGCGCAGAGACGCCTCCATCCTGCCACTTCAGGACAACCGGCCTACCGGATCGGTCCCAGCCGGTGTATTCCTCGGCGTCGTTTTCCTCTATTTGCGAGTTGAGGCTTTTCTGCGAGGTCACCGGACCGCAAAAGTAGTTGTCTGCGTCTCGCAGAAACAGCGGGTAGCTGAGTTTCGACATCCTGAAAAGTGTTCCTCCCGGTTCTTAGCAGCCTACTGCAATTAGATCGGTACCGTCACTTACCGGCTTGAGTCTCGATGCAGATCCCGCTTACGAAGGATCGTTGGATCGCCTGTTTCCTATCGCAAGCGGTGGGCTACCCCGTCAAGGGCCCCTAAAACGGAAGGAACCCACAGCAGAGCTGTGGGGCACCGACGAAACCGACCCATCGAGTCGAAGGAGCAGCGCCTCCTCTCCGTAAGCAGGTATACAAAACAAAAAAAGGCGGCCCGAAAGCCGCCTCTGCGTGCGCAGTTCCTCAGATACTACTGATTTATATCGCCGGTCCGGACGTTCGACATAAAATGCTTGCCGTTTACATTGATCGACGCACTACCATCGCCGAGCACAATAGTGAAATTGCGTTCGACATTGCGTTCACGATAGGCGTTTCCACGCTGGAAGGCGATCTGCGCCTGGTACTCGCCCGTGACTGTTCCGCTCAGCTTCTGCGACAGATCCAATCGGCTGCCGCGCGGACCCTTCAGGTCGACGAAATTCATGCTCATAGTGTGCTCGAGTGTACGGGTGGCGAAAGCAGTCGTGATCGTGTCGACGGCCGAACGGGAATAAGTTCCGTTGATCGTCACCGTGTCGGTGTTCACTCCGGTCGCTGTCCAGCTTCCACTCAGACCGGTCAGTCGTTGCGAAACACGCAGGTTATGGTGCTCGCCCGATCCGCCTACGATATCGAAAAGAACAGTGTAGGCGGTGTCGGTGCCGTTGGTCCAGTATTGCATTGGATTTCCGAGTTTATCACGATAACGAAGCTGATAGGTCCGTTGTACGTGGGCATAATACTGACCTGTCTGCAACCCGCGCTCGTGCTGCATCTGAATCGTCCACGTATAGGTTGCCGGATCCCAGGTTCTGGAGATTGAATCTCCGACTGCTATCTTGCCAGCAGGTTGCGGCACTAAAAACTCCGAAAGATCGCCGATCTGGTCGGCAACACCACCATCGTCCTCGCCCACCGCACTGGCGAGCGACATAGCCACATCGCCATCAGCAGTTGCAGTCGATGACGGAGAGACTGGATTGTCCGAACATCCTGCAAACAAGAAGCCGATAACGGCGACCAGGGCCGGAACAAGTCCGAATCGAAAAGCGTGCAGTTTGCGATACATAAACATTCCTCCTAAACAGGTTTTGAGATCGCGGAGCTTTCAATCTGTCCCGCGTTTCTTCTCGTCCGCCCTCGGGAAAAGCAATGGACATGCCTGATTGCCTGGGGCATTGCTTATCATAGACTTAGAGATTGTTAAGATTAATGACTGCTGAGAATCTGTACGGTTTGGTACTTGTTAAGATCTGGACGGTACACTTGTACAGTCAGATCAACACGCCCATTCCGATTCTATTAAGGAAGATTGTCTTCGAAAAGCTGCCGGGCCGACAACAGAGTTGCTGTCGACCCTTCAGTTTGAAGTTGGTTTATTGGGCTGCATCCGGATCGGGCGGGAAGTGCGCGTCGATCTTCGACCACGACAGTCTGTGATGAACATCGTTAGTGCTGCCGTCGTTTTCCGGATCGTGCGAGCAGCAGGTGTTTGTATCTCTTGCCCCGGCCAGGATATTCCAGACGCTGTCGACATTGAGAAAGAAACTCGGATAGGCGTCGTAAAGCTCCATCGGTGTTCCAAGGGTAAAGGGAATAGTGTACACGAAACCGTATTCGGAGTTGACGAGGGTCTCGAAAAGTCCGGTAAAGGCTGCCGCCTGAAACATCACGTTCAACTTTTTGGTAGAGTCAATAAACTGACCGGTCATGGCAAAGACGTTTGTTGCCGTCGAATCCCAGACGCCGTGCATTACGCCGGATCCTGCCCAGGTCCAGGTGTCGGTGTTGGGAGGATCACCCGGATTCGTGTATGAGTACTCGCCTGAAACAGCCGCCTGGCCGTAAGAATCATCCGCCACCGTGTTGATAAGGGAATAGAACTCCAGCGGACCATTGGGAAGATCCCGGTAATGATGTACGTCCGCTCTCAGATGGAAGTCTACAGTGATAGCGCCGGTCAAGGTTCCAGCCTCAGTCTCAACGTAATTCAGCTCTCCCCGCCACTCGGTCAAATTCACGGTGTTGCTCTTTCGCTTGATGGCCGGAGTGGGACCCTGAAGCCCCTCGACTTCAACCGTCACCGGTCCGGCCGAGCCTCGCCCGCTGTTCGGAATCAGAGCGGTGATCATCTCCGGCCGCCATCTCCTGATCGGCAACTCGACGCTGTCGATAACTACTTTTCCATGCGAACCGGGATCGCTCCCGAACATGCCGATGATAAACAGACTGTCCGTGTGCTCGATCACGAACATGTTCCTGATGCTTGGAGCCAGAACACCAAAACCACCCTGGAGATGTTCCACCATGAATTTCGACTGATTGACAGGATCGGTATCCAGGCCTATGTTTTTGACGTCCTGCCAGACACGGTCGGCATCAAACGGCCGTTGCTCCGGATACTCGTGGGGCCACAGCACTGAGGCGTTGCTTCCGAGCAGTCGATCGAAAAAGAACTCGGCCGTTGAGTTTGAAGGGTAAACTCTTACAGACTTGGTCCAGCCACAGAACGTCGAAGCCCCGGCCGCCTTGAATCCGTTCCTGAGCGATGGTACACTGTCCCCGTCGCAGGCATTCATGAAGATCAGGCTCTGCGGAGCGAAAGTCATATACTGAGTGACAAACTTCCCGGTGTACGCGTACCTGCACTGCGCCGGGCAGCCGGTCGATCCCGGGAAATTGTCGTTGGCTACCATGTATACGAGCTCATGACTGTTCAAGAGTGATTCGAACAACGTATCGTTATGCGCGTTGTAGGGGGTCGCTGTCCAGATAGCGAGAAAAAGTTGGTCGTATGCATCAAAGCCGGGACCACCGTGCGCATCCATATAGAATATGCCGCTTCCGTGCTCATTGAGCAGATCAGGTACACTTCCGGTCGAGATCACCGTGGAGTAACCACTGCTGTCAAGCAAAGGCTTGATCAGGGGAATACTCTTGTCGAAACAAGGAGACCCCAAAGTGCTTATGAGCGTAGCCTGCACCGATTGGGGCAGCTCGTAGTCGGCAGCCGCCGGTGAAGCGACCGCCTGCGGAAGAGGCGACACGCCGTCCCAGTCTGGAAAACGCCTCGGCGGAATGGTGAAGCCGGCAGGAATGACCGTATCGATCGAAGAAACCGGAACCTCGCCGGGAGC
>CAZFOY010000001.1:45771-49967 GCA_964520865.1 uncultured Ignavibacteriales bacterium
GGAGCCAACGACACACCTTCCCCGAACGTGAAATCCACCATCCGCACAAGATCCGAAATATCGATAATCCCGTCAGGGTCACCGTCGCAATTCGCAGCCTCCGGACAGCAGAGCGGATCTTCCGAGCCGAACATGAAGTCGACAAGGCGAACCAGGTCGGAGATGTCGATGACGTCGTCGGGAGAGCAATCGATGTTCCCGCGCAGGGTGCAGCATCCGGTCTGCGCCTCGGCTGTGGGTACGAATATCGTGAGCGTTGGCAAAACGATTGACATGAAAAGGAGCGAAAGAAACAGAGAACGGGTCGGTGCTTTCGCACCTGGCGATTTCACCCAACGGGTTGCAGGCATACTTTGCCTCCAAAACTGTTACAGTCGATTTTAGATGAGGGGATCAGTCTAATGTTCTGATAATGTCTACGGTGTCTCTCCTGCTTCGAGTGCAATATAGACCAATCGTTCCGTTTGTCAAGATAAAATCGACCTGATTAGCCCAATTACAGACGCAAGCGACAGGCCGGCTGCTGAATCGGCATGACTTTGAATCTGCCTATGTAACGTCCACAAGCGGTTCGAAGATAGGTTTCTGTGCCGGCTCAGTCGGCTTTCGGGTGAACATCGAATTGGGTACATCCCCGAAGTCGGGACCATCCGTGTTCGGAAAAAGGGGTTGTATTTTGGGGGGAATTCCAGTATACTCTGTGCTTTAAATCAGGAAATTGAGGGAAAATGAAGGTTCTTGTAGTCGGGTCGGGCGGCCGGGAACACGCTCTGATCTGGAAACTCAGCAAATCCAAAAAAGTCGACAAGATTTTCTGCGCCCCGGGTAACGCCGGCATCTCCCCTAACGCCAAGTGTATCAATGTGAAAGCCGACAACGTCGGTGCCCTCGCGGACTTCGCCTCCCGAAACAAAATCCATCTCACGGTAGTTGGTCCGGAAGCGGCTCTCGCCGCCGGTATTGTCGACGAATTCCAGCGTCGCAAATTGAAGATTTTCGGCCCGGATCGCAAAGCGGCTCAGCTTGAGAGCAGCAAGGTGTTCTCCAAAGAGTTCATGCGGAAGTATCACATCCCGACCGCTCCCTTCAGGACGTTTTCGACGGCGGCCGAAGCGATGGGATTTTGTCGCTCACTTGAGTTCCCGGCGGTGATCAAGGCGAACGGCCTGGCGGCCGGAAAAGGCGTGGCCGTAGTCAAAGATGTAGAGCAGGCTCAGATGGTGATCGAGGACATCATGCTGAAGAAAGCATTCGGATCGGCCGGGGACCAGATCGTCATCGAATCATTCCTGACCGGTCAGGAAGTTTCGATCATGGCGATTTCCGACGGCAAGACCGTCCTCCCACTACTCCCCAGCCAGGACCACAAGCAGGCCCTCGAAGGCGACCGCGGCCCGAATACCGGCGGGATGGGTGCCTACTGCCCGGTACCGTTTATCGACTCCGGCACGATGGAGTCGATTTATGAGCATATTCTAATGCCTACTATCAATGGTCTTGCTCAGGAGGGAATCACCTACAAGGGAATACTCTATGCCGGCCTGATGTTGACCGAGTCGGGGCCGAAAGTTCTGGAATACAATTGCAGATTCGGAGATCCGGAGACTCAGGTTGTCCTTCCCCTGCTCAAAACTGACCTCGCCGAACTGATGCTGGCTGTTTCGAGTCAGAACTTATCTTCGGTGGGAAAATTAAACTGGAAGAATGATACAGCCGTCTGTGTAATATTAACGTCGAAAGGATATCCGGGGAAATATTCCACCGGAGCGACGATATCAGGCCTTCACGATGTAAAAGACTCGAGCTGCCTGATCTTTCATGCCGGAACGCAAAGAAAAGGCGATCGGTGGCTTACGGCCGGCGGTCGGGTTCTGGGCGTGACCGCCCTCGATTCGGACCTCAAGCAGGCCCTCAATCGAGTGTACCGAGCAGTGAACCGAATCCGCTTTGAAGGTGTTTCATATCGCAAGGATATTGGCTTCAGAGCGATGAAGACGGCAGACAGATAGGAAGAGGATCATATGCCCAAAGTTTTGATAATTACCGGTTCGAAGTCGGATTTAGAGTACGCCGAGACGTGTAAAAAGCAGCTTGATGCCTTCGGAATCGAGAGCACGATTGAGGTGACCTCGGCTCATCGCCATCCTGAGAAGACCCGTGAACTGACGGCCGGAGCGACCGCAAACGGATTCGAGGTAATAGTCGCGATGGCCGGCCTGTCGGCTGCCCTGCCGGGGGTGGCGGCGGCGCATTCTAATCTGCCGGTAATCGGAGTCCCTCTCCCGGCAGCTTTGAACGGGATGGATTCTCTTCTGTCGGTTGTTCAAATGCCTCCGGGAATACCGGTGGCAGGCGTGGCAATCGGATCCCCGGGCGCCAAAAACGCGGCCATACTCGCGGCCAGAATACTTGCGTTGAAGTATGACAAAGTTCGCGACGCACTGGAAAATCACCGCAAGTCGTTGTGATTCTTCGACTGGATCGTTTCGTATATACTGTTGTAGAACATATGTATAATTGAAGGGAGAGATAATCTTATGTCGAAATCGCAGATTAGTTCGCCGTTGATCTTACTTTTCGCCACCCTGACGTTGACCGCCGGTCTGGTGACGTCCGCCTTCGCCGAAGCGAACACCGATGCGGCTAAGGAAAGCTTCAATAAGGGTGTGAATTTCGAAAAGGACGGCAAGAAGAATGAGGCGTTGCTTGCATATCAGGCGGCAATCGCGGCCGATCCGGGTTATGTCGATGCATATTTGAACGCCGGTGCAATCTACTTCGGGAAGAATCAGTACGAAGACGCGCTGAAGATGTTCAAGACGGCTACTGAAAAAGACAAGACTCGCGCCGATGCGTTCGCCAACCTTGGCCGGGTCAATTACCAGATGAGAAAATATCTTGAGGCCGAGACGGCGTTCAAGCAAGCCATAGCCCTCGACTCGAAAGACCCTGAGTTGTACAAGGAACTTGCCAAAGTCTATTACCAGAAGAAGAATTGGAGTGACGTGATCTCGACACTCGAGAAGTGCAATAGTCTGAACGGCGGAGATTATTACACTTACTATCTTCTGGGGAAGGCGTACGACAGGGAAGACAAAAGCAACGAGGCCATTGCCGCGTTCAACAAGTCGATCGCAAGCAAGAACGATTTCTACTATTCCCACTCATCCCTTGGGCAGCTCTATCTGGCATCCAACAAGTACGACAAAGCAGCCAGCGCATTCAAAGCGGCCTTAGGAGTCTCACCGGACAGTTATCGGGCCGCCTACAATTATGCGGTAGCGGTCGAATCATCGAATCCCGACAACTACAGCGCAAATATTTCGAACTGGGAGAAGTTCGTGAGAATCGCCAAGAATAATCCGAAGGCGAAGAATGATGTTGCGATTGCTCAGTCGCACATCAAAGATCTGAAGGATGCTCAGGAAAAAGCAGCCTTGCAGTAAGTCGGTTGTCGAACACGGCTACGATCTTAAGCCCCGTGTGAGTTCTTCTCATACGGGGTTTTTGTTTGCAGTACTTTGTTCACTGCCAGAAGTGCCAGACGTTTCTTCTCTCCGGCGAGACCCGGGGTTCATCTTCTTCTACGGTGCCCCACCCTAATGGTGGGTATTGAGCGCGCTACCTGGGTAGTAGTCATTACGATTCCGTCGTAGGCCCGACCATTCTTATGGCCGGGTGTTTCGCCTGCGTCGAAGGTTATTTCCCTACGGTACCGTAGGTCAGGAGCCCTGCGCTCCTGACATCGAATGGCACGCTCGAAGACGATGGCGCCCCACAAAAGAATGTCCTTGGACAATCTGTGGGTTATCACCCACGTGGCGATCGTTCGGCCTCTCGTCCTCCTCATTGACGCGGGCTGCGAGACGGCGGAATCGGATGAAAGGAAAACGCAGAAAGTCCTTCTACCAAACCGATGCAAAAAGAGATGCGCCGGAGGCGGAGGTCACCCACGGCGCATCAAACAAGAGTATGGCGGAGATACGTTACAGTGCGTTTGCTTCCTTGCGTTACTTCTTTGCGAATTCCACTTTCGCAAAATCTTCCCAGTCAACCTCGACTTCGTCGCCCGATCCCGTCTGAATGAAGATCCCTTTATTATCTTCGTCGACATCGTTGGAACCGCGGAGACGGAAAGTGCGTCCGTCGAGCGTCGTTACATCCGACGACCTATACGAACGCTTCTCTAGGAGCTT
>CAZFOY010000001.1:49977-142010 GCA_964520865.1 uncultured Ignavibacteriales bacterium
CTGAATATCATGATATTCACCGTTGAGCAGTTCCCAGGTATACTCCTCGTCGTCGTCCCATCGGATCTGCCCGGTGTACTTGGTACCGTCTTCGGTCGTAACGGTGCCGTACAGCGGCGTGCTCGGTTTGAAATCGTTATAGCTAACCGGCTTGTAGCTTGAAGTAAACTCAACTTTGTCGAATTCGTCCCACGGAATCACGACCTGTCCGAAACCGGGGTCGCCGACGATTATGCCTCTATTCTCGTCGTTGACGTCATTGGTGCCGCGAAGCAACATCGACTCGCCCGTCTTGAGCGTAACCGTGGCGCCGTTCGAACTGTATCGTTCAATGGAAGCTATCTTATCAAATTTGATTTTTCGTCCCCGGTCCTTTTCTTCTCCATCGAGAATGTCATTTCCCAGGGCTTCGTCGACATCCCACGCAATGAATCCGGTGTAGGTATCCCCCCGTCGACTCGTAACCGTGCCGTACAGACGGGGACCGAAATTCGAGGATAGATCCGATGGCGCCTGAGCAAAATCGATTCGGTCGATATCACTCCAGACGAATTCGATCTCCCCTTCGTGATTGTCTTCCATGATGATTTCCCGGACATCGTCGCCGATATCGGTCGAGCCACCGGTGAATTCAACCTGTTCACCTGATTTCAACGTCAACATCGCCTTGTCATCATCGATCGCTTCCAGCGTCTTCAGATGGCCCATGCGAATTCCCGACTGCGAGGCATAGCTATCCCCCCAACTCACGTTGGAGCTGCCTATTTTGACTCCGAATATTTCGATTGAACGCTCTCTCTCGCGGTATTTCTTTCTGGACCGTTCTGCATGCGCTCTGGTCCGTTCTTTGGTGCCGTCGAGAATATCAACCCAGCTCGCTTCGTTACGGTCCCAACGAATCAGGCCGGTGTAGGTATCCCCATCCACCGTGGTTATCGTGCCGTAGACACGGCCGCTGCTGTCGGCGATTGCCAGGAGTGCCGTTCCGAGTACCAACACCCCCGTGAAAGTCAGGGTCTTTAGCAATGTCATCCTTTGCCTCCGGTGAGAAATCAACATACTATCCTATCGTGGTTTACGTAAACCTGTCGGAAAAGTTACTGAACCGGTTGGATTTGATGAATTTTTCGCGAGCGGAAAAGCGCTATTTGAGCATCAGCATTTTGCGGACGAGAGATATGCCGTCGGCCCGCAGGCGATAGAAGTAGATCCCGGAAGGAGCGACCGAACCGTTGGCAAATCGTCCGTCCCAGGAAACGGTGTAGGCTCCGGCGGGCATTTGGCCTTCTCTGAGTACGTTGACCCGCTGACCTATGATATTGAACAGTTCAAGTGTTACTTTCGCAGATCTGGGGAGCTCAAATCTGATACTGGTCGATAAATTGAACGGATTCGGGCTGTTCTGGGCAAGCACGAACTCTCCCGGCAGACCGTCGTCAGGAGATCCGGGAGCGTCGGTGGTCGGCGAAATTGTTATCTGACCCGGCTCGAAAGCCGGCGTGACCACCTTCTTGGCCGGAACGGTAAGACTGAGGGCCAGGGTATCGTTACTGACAGTATCGATAGTCGTAGTCGTCACCAGACTTCGGGCTGTGAAGTACATCTCAGCCAGATGTTGCTCGCCCGACGAGAAATAGAGATCGGGCGTGGTCACGGTCCATTCGAGGCTCAGAATTCCATCTGTCGAATCATTGATCGCGATAAAGGTCGATTGGGAGGGAACGCCGAGTCCGGCCGTAACCGAATCAACCCGGAGCGCTGCGGTGTCGTAGTGAAGCGGCAGGGATACTTGCGTCACCGAGCTGGTGAAGACGCCGATGATCGACGTGTTGCCTTGTTCGTAGGACATGACGTTTGTCGGGAGCACTCTCAGCGTATCGGTTGACGTCTCCACTCCGTGAACATCGAGTCGGACTGATAGAACGACCGATGAATCGTTGTTGTCTGTGTCGACGAACGTCAGGACGGCGAGATGGGTACCGACACCGAGCCCGTTGTCGTTAACCGAAACAGTCAGCGTATCGACGGTGCTGCCGGATGTCGGCGAGACCGTCAGCCAGGGGACATCGGAATGCACGCTGAAATTAAGAGAGTTGTATCCGCTATGATTGACGACAATTTGCTGTGACTGAGGCAAGGCACTGCCCGACTGCATCTGGAACGAAAGGGCCGAAGGATTTATCCAGAGCGACGGATCGTTGTACTTCTGAATCGAAGCATAGATATCGAGATTGCCGTTTCGATTGTCGGACCAGGTGATGTATCGGTACATGCCGTCCAGCGCAACATCGGGTCTGAGTTGCAGGCTGTCGGTATACGAGTTGGCTCTGAAATTCGCTTCGCGGACGATGCCGTCGGCATCAATCATCTGTCCGCTGATATCCCACGATCCGGAGGCTGAATCGGACCAGATGATGGCGACATTCCCCTTGCGGTCGGAAGCGATCGCCGGCTCCCGTTGAGCGGTGATCCCGTTGTCCGTGTTGATACGGATCTCCCCCGTCGACGAGGTCATCATGGTGTCGTACTTCTTGGCGTAAATATCCGGATTGGCCGGATAGACACCGTTGCGCCAATCGACCCAGACAACGGTGAAATGTCCGGCGGCATCGGTTGCGACATCGGGAAAAGCCTGTCTCGCCGTCTGCGCATCGGCATTGACTTTTATATTGGCGCTCAGCGGGCTGCCGAGAGAATCGTAGCGTCGCACATAGATGTCATCGTTACCGTTACGGTTGTCGTACCAGGTCACTACAAACCAGCCCTCGGGCGAAATGGCGACGCGAGGTGCGTGTTGCTGATTCGTACCGGCGTCATCATTGACCATGAAATTGGTTCCGATCAACGATCCAGAAGCGTCGATGATTTGTCCGTAGATATCCCAATTCTGATTCCGATAATCAGCCCAGACGACCACTCCACGCCCATGCGCTCCAAGCGCAATATCAGGCGTTTCCTTCGTGGAATCGGGATACTCGGTCGTCAGGTTGCGATTGACACCAAGCTCGGCTACGGAAGAATCGAACCGTTGAAAGTATATGTCGGGATCGAACGGATAGACGGAGTTACGGAAGTCTTTCCAGACGATTGAGTACAGCCCGGACAAATCCACCGCGATAGCCGGCTCGAATTGATAGGACGCATTCGTGTCGTCGTTGATCTTCCGATTGCGAGCGATCGGCATACCGTCGGCCCCGAATCGCTGGAGATAGATGTCATTGGTGCCTTCGCGCTTGTCGACCCAGGTGATGACGAAGGTGTGATCACCGGCTACGGCGATTCTCGGGTTGTTCTGGACGGAATGCCCGCCGTCATCGTTGACCAGGAAATCGGTTCGTTCACCGGCGTAGGAAGTGAATCGGCAAGACGCGACGATCACGAGCGCCGACAGAATGTACGTATTGATGCTTTTCACCGCTCGGATGCAAGGCAAAGAGAATGCCCGTCGGGATCGACGGGCATTCGAAACGGCGATTTATGTTTTGAACCTGTTGTTATAACAGGTGTTACCTATCAAACAAAACGCTCAAATAGAGGTCGCGCAGAGCTTGTAACGGCCACAAATGAGGAAATATGTTCCGGGTAACGCGAGCGCTTTCTTCTTCGTAGTCGTCTTCAGCTTATCTTACTTTTTTCTTATGACGATTAGCGCGTCTGCGTTTTTTCCGTTTGTGGGTTTTGATTTTGTGCCGTTTACGTTTTTTTCCGCTGGGCATCAATCCTCCATTTTGAAGACGTGGTTCACTCCGATTAGATCGAGAGCTTGGTAATCATGTTCTTGAACTCGTTGGACGGCTTGAAGACCGGGACCTTACGGTCAGGTACCGGCACAACATCGCCAGTGCGAGGATTGCGGGCTTTGCGCGCCTTGCGCAACTTGACCTTAAACGTGCCGAATCCTCTGATTTCGATGTTGTGACCATTCTCGAGTGATTTCTTCACCGTATCAAGGAATGAATCTACAACCACCGCAACATCCGTTCTGGTTAGACCTGTTTTTTCGGCGACTTTTTCAACTAAATCAGCTTTAGTCACAGTATCCTCCCTAGTGAACTGTTTATATTCATCCTACTCTTTCTCTATTTCGGGCGCGACACTCACGCGATTTTCTAACTCTTTGGGACTGGACAAGATACCCAGTTTTCCCAAGAAAGAAAAGGAAATTTATGGCATTATCAATAGTTTTTTTCGACAATTTTCAAAAAAAGGGACTCAACGGTACAAGAACATCAACTGCGGACCGCTCATTGACTTATCTATTGACGTGTTGACCACATTGCTGACATTTCCCAGTAAGTCAAAGATACTCACCTTCTTACGGTCAGTTTGCCGCACCAGTTTCGGCTCTCCGGTCACACCGGCCAGGTTTGCGGCCAGATCTACTGCCTCTTTCAAACCGCCCAGAGTATCGACCAGACCGAGATTGTAGGCCTGAAGTCCGGTATATACGGAGCCGTCGGCCAACGGATATATGTCCTCGGGACTCTTCCCGCGACCATCCGCTACAACCTGCACGAACTGTTCGTAAGTGTCCATCACAACCGAGCGAAGCATCAGGCCTTCTTCTTCGGTCATCGGGCGCGAGTACGTTCCCACGTCTTTGAGTTCACCCGACTTAACGGTCTCGGTCCCGATCCCCACTTTGTCCATGAGCCCCTTGAAGGTATGGAATTCGAATATGACACCGATTGAACCGGTGAGCGTTCCGGGATTCGCAATGATGCGATCGGCACCGCACGAGATGTAGTATCCACCGGAGGCAGCGACCGAAGCCATTGAGGCTACAACCGGCTTGTCCACCCGAACGCGCTTAATTTCATCGTATATCTCCTGAGAGATTGCGACCCCGCCACCGGGCGAGTTGACGTGCAGAACAATCGCCTTGATGGAGCTGTTCTCGTCGTATTTCTCGAGAGTTTTGATCACCTCTCTCCCGCTCGTTTCATCAATCACCCCGTTGACTTCGACCAGCCCGACATTTCCTCCGAGGCCGGCAAAATCCAGGTCACTTCCTTGTGACAGCAGCCCGACAAACATCAGGCCGAACACTCCGAGAGCCATCACAAAAACCACGGCGATGATGACGCCGATAATGACATCTCGCTTCCTTGCCATACAGTTCTCTCTAGTTTAGGTAAATCTTAAGATTGTCACCGATCATCAGCATATCCGGATCGTCGATATCGTTCGACACCCGGATTCGGCTGACGGTGGTGCGATATTTTCGAGCAATCGATCCGAGCGTCTCGCCCCGACGAACCTTGTGGATGACGTACTTGGCGCCGCCGCCATGTCCCGTAACAACAAGTTCCTGTCCCGGATAAATGCGGCTGGAACGACCGAGTGAATTCAATCTGCGGATATTCGCGGTGGTCGTCCCGAACTTGCGGGCGATATCCCAGAGGGTGTCACCCGACCGAACTTTGTACGATTTGGTATTGTCCTGAGTGCTCGCGTACGAACCTTCGGAGTTGGACAGCGGGCTCTCCATCCTGGGAAGATCTCTGGCGCTTCCCGGGATTTTCAGCTTCTGACCGACATAAATTCGGGAGCCGCGTTCAATGTAATTCATTCCGCGAAGAGCATCGACCGTGGTTCCGAACGCCCGTGCGATATCCCACATGGTGTCTCCCGCACGAACCACGTACATGGAATTCCGGGTGGTATAGTTCTGGTTTTTCGGCCTGGGACTGCGACCGTATTCATGGTCGAGCGGTACCGGCACGATAAGTTCTTTGCCGGCAATTATCCGGGCACTCCGTTTCAGATTGTTGGCTTCGATAATCGCGTACTGCGACACTCCATATCGGGCCGCGATCGTGCTGACCGTCTCCCCTCTGCGAATACGATGGCGTACCCAGCTCGTTTCTTTGGGCGACGGCATGTCGTCGTAAGCGGCGAGGAATTTCGTTTTCGTTCCCTTGGGTACATGAAGGGTGTACTTGCCGGCATTCGGCGGAGTGTATTTGCGAAGCAGTTCCGGATTGAGGTCCTTGAGCTCCTGAACCGTGCAGCCGAGATCATCCGCAACGACCGACAGCTCCAGGCAGCGATCAATCGTTACCTCGTCGTACTCAACTTCATCTTCGTACTCAACATCGTAGAATCCGTACTTTTCCGGGTTCTTGGCAATGATGGTCGCCGCCATGATCAACGGGACATAGTCCATCGTCTGCCGTTTCAGGCGCATCTTCCAGAAATCATCCGTGCGCTGTTTCTTGATCGTGCTGCGCACACGCCCGGGGCCGCCGTTGTAGGCAGCCATGGCCAGCTCCCACGATCCGAATTCATTGTAGAGGTCCTTGAGAAATTTACAGGCAGCCTCAGTCGACTTCTCGGGGTCTTTTCGTTCATCGACCCACCAGCTTCGGTGCAGACCGTAGAGCCGACCGGTCGATGACATGAACTGCCAGAGCCCCATCGCTCTTGCCCAGGAATAGGCGTGCGGGTTGTAGCCCGACTCAACCAGCGAGAGATATACCAGGTCCTGCGGGAGGCCGTATCGAGTAAGAACGCGACGCATCATCGGGGCATACTTGCGCGACCGACGCAGGTATTTGTAAAACGCGTCCCTTGCCACCGTCTGGAAGTAGATGATCGAGGATTTCACCCGATCGTTCATCACGATCGGAATATCATACGTAACGGCGGTACCTTCGTCCTTGTAGACAACCATCGAGTCGTTCTTGAGCCGGGAGGCCAGGTCGGCAAATCTTTCGATAAGCACCGACGAGGACACATCATCGCTGACATTGCCGAGCGACCGCAGAGTAACCTGATAATCGGCGACGATATTATCCAACAGCGAATTGTACTTGGTCGCTTCCGGTGTAAGGGTGGAGTCACCTTCGACATCCAGATTGGCCAAAATTTTAAGTGCCTTTTCGAAATAATACTGCGCTTCTTCCCAACTCGCCTCACGATTCGCAATCACGCCCATTGCCTGATATTCTTCTGCGAGATCGAACTGCCGCCAGATGTCATCGTCGACTGCCGAGGCTGAGTCATCCGAGTCGGCCGAGCTGTAGTAGGTATCGGCGATGCCGTCAAGGGATGATGCGTCCTGACCGTCCGCGTCGTCCATTGACGAATCCGCCGAATCGGCTGCGACTGTCGTGTGGGAAGAGTCTTTATCGTTGAGGAGAAGTTCTATGAGCGGCTTGCTTGAATCTACCGCTTTTGTCGATGCGGCGGAATCGTCCGAAGCATAGGTGGGGTTATCGACCGGACTGGCCGCCTGAGGTCCGCTGTAAATTCCCGGCGAAGCCATGCTCTGTTTGCCCCCGCATCCTGCTGTAATCAGGGCAACCGAGTAGGCAGCGCCGATAGCCAGAAAAAATCGCAAAAGTTTCTTACTCGTGAGTCTCATCCTTCCACCTATATGCAAAAGTCCATTTTGTACTTGTAGTATCGGATAATCCGGCGCAAGTTTTAACTGAAGCTAACTTATTGACATTTAATCAATAACCAGACAATTAGTCAAGTTTTTTTGTGCCCGATTCGACAATTCCGCGGTAATCGGCCAAAATCGCCTCCAGAGCAGCATTTGCGTCGCCGAACGACCGGCAAGTCGTCTGATGCTGAAACCAGGTGTACTGGCGTTTCGCGTAACGCCGGCTGTTCTGCTTAATCAAACTGATCGCCTCATCGAGAGTTCTCGTACCATCGAAATAATCCAGCAGCTCATTGTAGCCAATTACGTTGGATTTCCGGATCGGTTGCGTCAGTCCCTCCCGACGCAGAGTTTCAACCTCCGACACCAGTCCGGCGGCGAGCATCGCATCGACCCGAGCATTAATGGCGTTGTACAGGCCCTGGCGCTCGGGGAGAAGGCAGTAGTGCTCGAAATCGTACGAAGCTTTGCGATAAGCCCCGGTCGTGATCAATTGCGATTTCGGCATTCCGGTTAACCGGTGAATCTCCAAAGCGCGAATGACCCGGACTTTATTGTTCGGATGCGTCTTCGCCGCTTCGAGCGGATCAATCTCCTCGAGTCGTCGGTACATCGCTTCGGCACCTTCTGCTTCCATCTCGCTTTCGAGTTGCTCCCGAACGGCCATGTCGTCCTGTTCGATCTCCACCACCCCGTCGGTCAGTGCCCGAAGGTACAGACCGGTTCCTCCCACCACCACGGGGATTCTGGATCTGGAGAGTATTTCGCCGATGATCCTGTTCGCTTCATCGATAAACCGGAATGCGGAAAACCGCTCGCCGGGCTCGACAATGTCGATCAGGTGAAACGGCACTCGTCGTTTCTCTTCTTCAGTCGGTTTGGCCGTGCCTATGTTCAGACGTTTCAGGATCTGCCTCGAATCGGCAGAGATTACTTCGACCGGGAGCTGCTCGGACAGCAGCAGAGCAATCTCAGTCTTGCCCGAACCGGTGGGACCACAGATCGCTGGTATTTTGGGAAGGTCAAGCACGTCCGAATTGCTTGTCGATATCGGTTTTGCTGATTTTCACGAAAGTGGGCCGCCCGTGCGGGCACGAGTATTTATTCTCGCAGGCAAGCAGACGAACGAGCAGGTGCCTCGCCGCTTCGTCGTTCAGCCTGTCCCCCGCCATCACGGCAGAGCGACATGCGATCGACTGAGCCATCGCTTTTTTGAGATCAAAGCCTGACTTCTTGAGCGATGCGATATCGTCGAGGATTTTGAAGAACAGCTTCTCAACCGGTTTAGTACCAAGAATCGAAGGAACCGCTTCGATATTCACCATCCTTCCGCCGAAATGCGACACGGCAAAGCCGGAAGCATTAAGAGTCGGCTCGACTTCATCGAATACTGCCAGTTGCTCCGGATTGAGTTCGAGCTGCACCGGAAAGAGCAAATTCTGTCCGTGGAGAGAATTCGACTCGACTCGCCGCATCGTTTCTTCATACAGCACCCGTTCGTGGGCGGTATGCTGATCAACGATATAGAGATCATCCCCCGATTGGAGGAGCAAATACAAATCCGAAAAACGTCCGACCAGGCGGAAACTCTCTGAGACGGTTGGTCCGGTGTCCTCCGGATGCAGCTGTTTGCCATTCCCCGAGTCGATCACTTCCCCGGTGTTGCGATCAACGCTGACAATGTCCGGAGTAATCGGCGGCGAAGCCGAGGGGCCTTCATACAAACGGGCCAAAAGACTCGGGTCTGCATTCTCTTTGCTGAATACGCCTGGAATGTAGGAACTTCGCCTCGTGCTATCGCCGAAATTCGGCGAAAACCGGGCCGGTTCGGAGGAAGTGCCGGTGCGTTCATCGGACTTGAACGACGGTATGATCCCGTCGACCCGCAGCGATTCTTTGACTATCCGATAAATGGCATCATGAATGTCCCGTTCGCGTGAGAGACGCACTTCAGCTTTTGTCGGGTGGACGTTGACATCGACTTCGGACGGATCTACGGTCAGGAGAAGCGCTCCGATCGGAAAACTGCCGCGCGGGATAAGTTCACCGTATCCGGCCATCCAGCCGTGCGCGAGTGTCGGTGATTGAATGTACCGATTGTTGATAAACAGAAACTGACCATACCTGTTTTGTTGCACAGCGTCCGGTGCGCCGATGAAGCCGTTGACCGTAACCGGACCGTTCTCGCCGTGCACGGCAACAAACTTCTTACTACCTCCGAATACTCCGGCGACCCGATCTTTCAACGTCGAGCCGGCCGGCAGTGAAAAGATCTCACGACCATTCATCGTGAAGGAGAATCCGATATCGGCGCGACCGATAGCGAGAGCCATGGCGGTCCGGGAAATGTGCCGGGCTTCGGTCGATTCAGCCTTGAGGAATTTCCGCCTTGCCGGTGTATTGTAAAACAGGTTTTCTATTTCGATCACAGTTCCCGGGGCGGCCGACGCCGGGCTTTTGGACTGCAGTACGCCGCCTTCGTAAATGATCTCGATTCCCGCCTTGCTATCATGCGGGCGGGTGACCATTCTCAGCCGCGACACCGAAGCAACCGAAGGCAGCGCTTCTCCCCTGAATCCATAAGAGTTCAGGCTGTTGAGGTCGTCGAAATTTCTGATCTTCGAAGTAGCATGGCGCGAAAAGGCGATCTCAACCTGGTCCTCGGCGATTCCGCAGCCGTTGTCTACGATTTTGATCAGCTTGGCGCCCGATTTCTCGATAATGATATCTATCCGGTCGGCGCCGGCATCGATCGCATTCTCCACCAGTTCCTTGACGACCGCGGCAGGGCGTTCGATCACTTCACCGGCGGCAATTTTGTTAATCACCCGTTCCGGAAGGGGACGAATCCATCGTTTTTCGGCGCGGTTGGCAGGCTGATTCACTCGAGATCCTCCTTCAGCTTTTTCAGCAGGTTGAGCGCATCTATCGGAGTGAGCGAATTGATGTCAATATCTTTCAAACGGGTTTCAACCGCCGATGGTTTCGCGTCGAACAGCGTCGGCTGAACTCTTTCTTTGTAGATTCCCTTCCCCAACTCGCTCTGGTTGAATTTTCCCGATTCGAGCAGGCGGAGGATCTGGCGGGCACGGGTAATCGCCGGACGGGGCAGGCCGGCAAGTTTCGCTACTTCGATACCGTAGGAATCATCACACCCGCCGGGAATAATCTGGTGCAGAAAGATCACTCTGTCTTCCCATTTCTTCACCGCCACTTGATAGTTCGAAATCCCTTCGTAGATCTCGGCCATGCCGGTCAGCTCATGATAATGCGTAGCGAACACCGTTCGCGCTTTGATATTTTCGTTAATTCGCTCGACCACCGCCCAGGCAACCGAGAGACCGTCGAAAGTCGATGTCCCCCGCCCGACTTCATCGAGCAAAATCAGTGAACGCTCGGTGGCATTGTGGAGGATATTCGCTGTCTCTACCATTTCGACGAGAAATGTCGATTGTCCACGCGCCAGATTGTCGAGCGCACCTACGCGGGTGAAGACCCGGTCGACCAGCCCAATTTCCGCACGATCGGCCGGGACGTAAGAGCCAATCTGCGCCATGATAACTATCAGCCCGATCTGTCGGAGATAGGTTGATTTGCCCGACATGTTGGGACCGGTCAGGATGTGAATCATGTTGTCGCCCGCGGACAGCTGTACATCGTTCGCTACAAACGAACCCGGAGGAAGGACAGTCTCGATAACCGGGTGTCTACCGTTGGTTATCACGAGCCGGGTATCATCGAATATCTCCGGACGGGCGTATCCCTGCTTGATCGCCAGCTCGGCCAGACCGGAGACGACATCGATCTCAGCCAGCAATTCGGCACACCGTTTCAGCTCGCCGATATGGCCGTTCAGGAACTCCACCAACTCCCGATACAGATCCTCCTCCAGCTTGAAGATCTTTTCCTCGGCGCTGAGAATAAGCTCCTCTTTCTCCTTAAGTTCGGGTGTGATGTACCGTTCAGCGTTCACGAGCGTCTGTTTACGAATATACGTTTCCGGCACCGCTCCGGCGTTTGCGCGGGTAACCTCTATATAGTATCCGAACACTTTGTTGAATCCGACTTTCAAGGTCGTGATGCCGGTTCGCTCACGCTCTTTCGCTTGAAGCGTGCCAATGTATTTTCTGGCGTCACGAATCGAATCATTGAGATCGTCGAGACGCTGTGAATACCCGTGCCGGAAGATCTCTCCCTTGTTCGTCGTCATCGGGGGATCTTCGGTGAGCGCCGCCCGCAGTTTTGGCACGATCTCCGCTCCGGTCGGAATCGTGTCCGCTATTTCGCGAAGCTGCGGGCTGGTCGCGGGCGAAAGGATCTGCTTGAGACGTGCGGCTGTCTCCAGCGCCTGACAGATGCTCATCATCTGTCGAGGATTGAGCTTGCCGATACCAAGGCGACCGGTCAGCTTCTCGAGATCGGTCAGCGTCTGTGTCGCTTTCCTGATATTGAAGGCCATATCCCGGTTCTTGACCAGCTCGGTTACACCAATCAATCTCCGCTCGATCGGTTCTCGTGTCTTGTAGGGCCGCAGTAGTGACGCCAGGAGATGTCGTGACCCGGCGCTTGTGTTGCATCGATTGATCACCGAGAACAAAGTGTGGCGATCGTCGGCGCCGGCAATACTCCGCACCAGTTCCAGATTGCGCACGGAGCTGTAATCGAGCACCATAAAGGCGCCTGAATCGAAACGCGACAGTTTATCGATATGGGAGAGTTTGTCTCGATAGTTTTCTTTGAGGTACCTGAAGATCGCTCCGGCGGCGGCCACCGCGAGATGCTTATCGCCGATACCAAAGCCTTCAAGGGTCGAGGTCCCGAAGTGTTGATTCAGCTCTCTCTCGGCCGTTCGATAATCAAAATTCCAATCACCGAACTCGGTTAACGAGCAGGCACCATTGGTCAAACCGATGCGCGACGATGTCTCCTTCTCGTCCTGTCCGGACGGATAAATGATCTCGGAAGGTCCCAGCACGCGAAGCCGCTCGAGAATTTCCGGGGAGGGACCTTCATCGACCGTAAAAGTACCGGTGGTAATATCAAGGGCTGCGAGCCCCATTCGGCTGCTGTCCTTTTCGAGTATTGCCGCGAGGCAGAGCGGACGCGGACTCCCTTCGGGAGCTTCAATTGTTGCCGTTCCCGGCGTCAGGATCTCCACGATATCCCGCTTCACGATCCCCTTGGCCGTCCTGGGATCTTCTACCTGCTCAACCACGACGACCTTGAGGCCGGCTCCCAGAAGACGCGCGAGATATTTGTCAGCCGAGTGGTACGGAACGCCGGCCAGCGGAATCGTCTCCGCCGAACCGTGGGAACGGGAAGTCAGGGCAATCCCGAGTATCGGCGCAGCTTTCACCGCATCATCGCCGAACATCTCGTAGAAATCTCCCATGCGAAAGAACAGAATCTTGTCGGGATGTTTCTCCTTGACGGCATAGTACTGCTGCATCAACGGAGTAAGGCTGGAAGATCTTTGGCGCTCCGGCATCATCGAGCAACTACCTGAAAGACCTCGTTCCGATCACTTTCAAGTTTTCGTTTGAATTTGTCAGCCGCGTCATAGGAAGAAAAGCGCCCCACATACACGACGTTGTATTTAGTGTTAGAGATTGTCTTCGACCCTATTTCAACTTTCTGGTTGTACTGCTTGAATATGTCAGCCTGCCGCTGGGCGTTTTTCTTTTCGGAGAATACACCAACCTGCACAACATAGTAGGTGCCGGTCAGTTTTTCGGCCGTGTTGTCACGGTATGTATCCGAAGCAAGTCCTTCCATCTTATTTACGATCGCACTCAATCCGACCGAGTTCGGATACCCCTCGCGCAGGAGATTGTAGTAAAACACGGCGTCATCCGAGTGCTTGTCTGCGATTGCTTCGTTCGCCAGCAGGTAGAGCGACTGCGGGACACCCGGACCGCCTCGTTCCCGGCTCAGCTTCCGGAGCATGCTTTCGGCAGCCACCGATTTATCGTACTCGCCCATGATTCGGGCCTTGTCGATCAGCCCCCACTGGTTGAGATCACCATCCTTAAACTCCAGGAGGTATCTGTCCACCTGTCTCACGGCGGCGTCGTAGGCACCATTCTTCTCATCGATCAGAATAGAGATCCGAAACATGTCAGGTCGATACTTCCCTGCTTCCCAATAGGCGCGATAATCAGCCACCAGTTGCTGTAGTTTGTCGTTGTCTCCTTTGAGGAGGTAATATTGCGCGAGGCGATAGTAGATTTCCTGGCGAAAGCTGGCCGAGACTCCGGCATTAAGGGATGCTTCGAGCAACTGGGCGGACCTGGATGCGCTCCGCTCAAGGAGTCCCTGGAAAAACAGGTGATCACCATCGCGAACCGCCGCCTTGGTGCTCGCGGACAGGGAGTCGCTCGCTTCTTTAATCCGCCCCTGCATAATGAGCGAGTAGATATTGTCGGCGTTGACCGTGCCAGCTGCCATAAGCAGCAGCAATCCGGTGAGTAACGATAACTTCTTCATTTGAGAAATCCGGCGTCGAGACTCGGCTTAGATGCCGATCATCGAAGTATTTATCATGCGATTCTGACCGCCCGTCTGCTTTTTGGACCGTCTCTCTTCAATCGTCCGAATAAGCGCGTCTATTTTCTTCAAATCGCGTTTTTCCACATAGATGCGCAGGAGCTCGGTGAGCGACTTCACATCTTCCGGGTAATCATCCACGATGCCGAGCAGGAGACCTTCGGCACTTTCAGCGTCGCCCTTTTTTTCATAAAACTCGGCGAGACAGAGGCGGGCAGCGATATTTTTCGGGGAGTGTTTCAGGATATCTTCGCAAATGTCGTTGATTTCGCCAAACCGACCGAGTGTAAAGAGTGCCTTCTTAAGTCGGCCGATCGCCTGATGGGCCTGATCCGGCACGGCCGTGATCAACTTGTTCCAGAAGTTCACGGCATCCTCGTAACGGTTCTCTTCCATGTATGAATCGCCGATCGCGAGATAAGCCGGAACAAAGGTCGGATCGAATCCGAGCGCCTCCTTGAACAGAATCCGTGCCTTGTGATATTCCCGTTTCTTGTAAAGTTCTTCGCCCATGTGATGTTTGAATGCCGCGAGCGGTTTCTTGGACTTGTTGCCTTCGATTTTCATCAACATCACGGCCGTCTCGTAGGCTTCATCCCACCGTTGAGCATCCCTTTGAATCTCAAGCAGCTTGAAATACGACCAGTGGTCGCGCGGACGAAGAGTGATGAGTTCCTTGAGGGCGGCCTGAGCCATGTCATAGTCTTTCAATTCGACATAGTCGGCGTACAACTGCTGGAGGATTTCCACTTTCTGATCTACTGTGAGATCCGAACGAAGGGTAAGGTCTTTGTGTACCTGCAGCGCCCGGTCCGCTCGCTTGTTGCTGCGGAGGATCTGTCCGAGACGAAGGTAAGCATCGACATTGCTCGAATCTTCCGCCACCACCTGTCGCAGTTTCGTAAAGGCGGTCTCCTCGCGGCCGTCGAGAAGATCACACAGAGCTTCGACATACAACTCCGATTCTTTACGCGGCTGCGGCCGAAGGTAGCGATCGTACAGGAGAAACAGAGCTACCGAAACGGCAAGCAGGAAGAAAAATGTCAGGACGTATTCTACCATCATTTCTCGCCTTCATCCAATCGGGAGTCAGCATCGAGACGCCTTTTATCAGCTCCCTTGAGCAAGTCGATCGATTCCTCGATCGGTCGATTTCGCAGCACGGTGACTTCCCCTTCCAGCGCCTGGATCCGTCGCCGCCCGGAACGTAGTTGCACCGACTGTTTGAAGTAAATCGATACGAAAAGCAACATCGACACACCCATGCCGGCAATGAACGACCAGAAGACGACCGTCACGACAGGGACATCGACATACTGGGCATAGATGAGGTTGACATCGACCTTCTGCGCGGGGTTGAAGTTGAAATAAGCAAAAGCGACGACAACAATTATGAGAAGGACAACCAAGACTGCCCTAATCGCCCACATAGGACCTCCAAATACAACAGAGCGGTTTCTAACAGTCTATAAAAATACCGTACCGGAGTCGGCCGGTCAACCAAAAACGGGACCGGCACAACCCGCTCGCGTGCTTTTATTTACCCTTGTCGCTCTGCCACTTGAGAGACTTGATCACGGTCATCGCATCTTTCAACTCATGCTCGAAGTAATTCCACTCGGTCATGATGTGAAACAGGATGATGTTTTTTCCGTCCTTTACCGCAACGATCGCACCGCCGTAAGCGCCGTTTACTCGCTTACCGCCCAGGGACGACGCTGAGACGGCGACGTCATTTTTGTATTTGATCTGGCCGGTCCAGAGTTCGCCTCGATGACCATCGAGCTCGACCAGGCTCTTATTTCGGGGGACCAAGTCCTCCTGGGTAAAACCAGAGCCACCGATATGTCGGCTGAGAATTTCGAATTCCCTGACAATCTCGTTCTTCTGTTTGGAGCTGAAAGACTCGCTAACCAGCGAATCGATAAATACTTCCGGAGTCAGAGAACTGGTATCGGCGTACACCACTAATCTCGGGATCTTGGTGTAGTCGGGCGTGTCCATGTAATCCGGCGGGATATCGTAGTTGACCTTGGTGAGAATCAGCCGGTAGTTGTTGTCGTTGTCTTCGACTTTAACCTTCCAGGCGTCGTTTAGCGTCAAATCAAAACCGAATTTCTTATCGACGTACACGCCCTTCTTGAGACTTCCTGCCTTCTCTTTGACGCGTCGGGCCTGGAGGGCCGGAACCGCTGTAACTAAAACCAGTGCTACTATGAGAAGTCTACGCATTACCATTTCCTCCTATGATTAAGACCACTGCTGAACCAGTAAGTTTTATCCTTATACACTCAGAGTCAAGGATTTAATGCAGTCGGTATGGAATATTGAACAGTCCCGGCCGACCGGAAGTTTGCTCAAAAACCGATGCGGTTTTTCTTGAAAAGCTGAAGATAGTCGGCGGCCGATGTGAAGGAGAAGTCCTCAAGCAGGCGCTCGATCTTGTGCCTGAGAATGGTCGTTGAGCTGTAGGTCCTGAATTTCTGGACAAATGAGAGTCCCTCAAGATGGGGCAGATCAGACTCGATCTCCCAGGGATGGACGTAGAATACGGCAGGTTGATTTTGCGCATTGAGTTTCTTGATCAGGTTCTTCGAATACCAGTAGGGAGAGTGCCGGAAATATCCACCGCCACCGAGCGGGATGTTCTTTCCGAGCATTCTGAAAGTGGTCGCCGGAAGTTCGTGAAGGATCTTGCCGTTCTTGCACCGCATCTTGAAGGCAAGACGTGGGCCACCGGGCCATCCGTAAATATCGTGCTTGATCGGGAAGACCGAGCTGTCATAGAGAAATCCCAGGTCGGAGAGAACTTCGAAAGCCCACGGATTATCGGCGCTTATCGACCAGCTCGGGGCACGATAGCCGAACGGGGCATTCCCGATCGTCTTGACGACTGAGTTGATCGCCTGTTCGGTGTCTCTTCGGAACTCATCCGGAGTCAGTTGATCGACTCTCCGGTGAAAGTAACTGTGACAGGCGATTTCATGGCCCGACCGAAAGATCTCCTGGATCAGGTCGGGAAACCGGTCGGCGCACCAGCCCAAAACGAACCAGGTGGCCTTGACCTGATGGCGGTTGAGCAATTGGAGCAGCTTGAGCGACGTAGCTTCGACCCTGCTGGGCAGTTTGGTCCACTCGTCCCGTTCGTAGCGCTCGGAAAGGATCTCAACAACGAACCATTCTTCGAGATCTATAGTAAAGATATTCTGAAACTGTTGCATGCTGAGAATATTATCGTCGATCAGCCGTTCGGCGCGATATTCCCTTTTATCGGCGTACCGGCCCGGCCGAGATTGTCACGCTTCTTCTGATGGTTGCGCGGTCGCTTCTCTGCCGCTTTCTGCTTGCCGTTTGACGGATTGGATGAATAATCATAGTAGCTGTAATCGTAGTAGTAAGGAAGACTACCGGTCATGTTGTTTAGCACGATCCCGAGGATACGATCCCGCTCCGAATTCAGGATCTCGACCGCTCGCTTGACCACTTCCTTCTGTGTAGCCCCCGCCTTGATAACCACGAGAATTCCGTCGACCTTCGATGCGAGCATCATCGGATCGGATACCGGCAGGAGGGGCGGACAGTCCACGACAATCAGATCGTAGTAAAACTTAAGCTCTTCGATCAGATTCCCGATTGCATCGGCGTCGAATACTTCGGTCGGATTACTGCATCTCCTCCCGGAGGTCAGCACGTCCAACTTATCGATCGAGGTTTTCTTAATAGCGTCCTTATGGTTGTATCCGTCGACAAGAATTTCCACCAGTCCGGGATCGGACGTCATTTTGAAAAACCGGTGGATCGACGGTCTCCGGAGATCGGCGTCGATCAGCAGAGTTTTGTAGCCCTTCTTCTTGGCGGCAGTGATCGCCAGAAACGAGCAGACGGTCGACTTGCCTTCGGAGAGCATCGCCGAAGTCATCATCAGCGATTTAAGTTCCCGTTCCTGTCCGCGACCGAACACCTTGTACAGGAGCCGGCGGAATTCCGTCACGTAGGGAGATTCGAGGTCGTATAGTTCGATGATTGAGTGTTCAGAACGAGCCATAGTTCAGCCTTGCTCCGCGATCTTTTTGACCAGTCGATTGACCGATTCATATACTTTCTCGGATTCGTCTATATAACCGCTCAGCCTCGGAAGGGCCGGATTGATTTCGAGTGTCTTGCGATATTGATCGATTCCCTTCTTCCAGAGGATCTGCCCCTGCTCCAGATAACACCGAGCCAGCTCGGCGTACAGATCCACATAGGTGGGATTTTTGGAGATTTCGTTCTGCAGGAATCGGATCCTATCCTGCACGGCACGCTCGGTGGCCCACTGAGGATGCAGAGCGTATTTCATGTAGTAAGGAGAGAATTTCCGTCGGTGCTGTTCCTTCTTGTCCTCTCTCACCTGCTTGAGCAGCGAGAAGGCGCGCTTGAGGTCCTGCGCTTTGAGCGCTTCAAGTCCCCCTTCGTACACCGCGGTTTTGTAGTCGGGGTAAATCAGCGCCGCCTTGGTGAAGTAATCCTGCGATTTGGTCAGGAAATTCGTGAACAGCTCGGTATCTTCGCGCTCCAGTGCGTTCAGGACCAGGGCGAGGCCGAAGTTAAAGTAGGCGTCGCTGTAGTAAAGATTGATCCCGATTGCCCGCTCGAATTCCAGAGTCGCTTTCTTGTACATGCGGGCAGCCATGAAAGCTTCGCCGAGAATGTTCCGGTAGTCAGCATATTCGGCGCGAAAGCCCACGGCGGACTGGGCCATCTTGAGAGCAACTTCGACGTTGCCGTATACGAGTTCAACCTGTGCCAGATAGCTGTAGGCCTCGTGATATTCCGGATTCATCTGCAGCGCCTGCTCGAATAGATCCTTTGCCTCGGCATAGAATCTCTTGTAGAAGAAGGCCAGTCCGAGGTGGTACATCATTTCCGGATTTCCTTCGGCCCTCATGTGACGGTAAGCGTTGAGCAGGGTCTCAATTTCTTTCTTCTTCTCCCCGTGGGTCGACTTCACCATCGACAGCACTTCTTCCGGCTTGATCTGTTCCGGGTGCGGGAAGACGATCGTGTCGGCCAAAGCGCCGTTGATGTAAACCTCAGACTCAACCGTACCGAGACTCACATCATTGGTGGTCTTGATGACGTATTCCTTGTCCTCATCCACCAGCTTGCTGTTCAAACGATAAGTTTCCATCTGTCTTTACCTGCGAAGTTTCTCGATCTTGGGGATGGTGGCGATAACGGGAAGATCCAGTTCGCTTTCGACGTCGTCCACCCGTTTGAATGAATTGTCCAGAATTTCGATCAGGAAGACAAAGGCGCCGCCGAGGACCAATCCCATTGCTATGCCGATGATAACGATATTGCGCTTGTTCGGCCAGACCGGCACGAGTGGTACCTGGGCCGGTTCGATGACTTTGTACTTGGTCCGCTCCTTGGCCTGTTCGGACAGGATTCCGACGGTAGCTTCTTCGGATCTGAACGCATCCCGGTATTTGCGGGCATCGGCCACCTTGTTTTGCAGCTCGGTGATTTGCGATTGAAGTCTCGGGATCGAGTTGACCCGATCGGCAATTTCATCGAGACTCTGCTGTAACCGTTTCTGCTTTGAATTGTCGATATCCAGAGTTTCCTCGAGAACGAAGCACCTCTGGAGCATGTCAAGTTGATTGGCCGGATAGGAAGCGTACTGATCGGCCGCAGCCGCTTTGATCGCCTCCTCCAGATACTGCGTATAGTTATTAATGCGGATATTGACGTTCACGACATTCTGATCGTCCCAGGTGTACTTCTCCATCATATTGGCGTAAGTGGAGACAAGCTGATCGATCGTCGTGCGCAGTTCTACGATCGAATCGTTATATTTAAGCCGAGCTTTGCCGAGGTTGAAATCGGCGAGCTTCTGCTTGAGCGAATTCAGTTCACGAGAGTAATCGTCGCGCTCGAGACCGATCTTGTCGATCCAGGAGACGATATTGAATCGGTTCGTCTCGGAAGCGATGCTCTCTGGCAACTGGAGTTTGGTAAGCCGCGCCTGAGCGGCGTTCAACGAGTCTATTGCCTGCTTATAGTAAAATTCGGTCTTCTGGAGCTGTACGTCGGCGAACGACTGGTTGTCGAGAATCTTCTCCATCTCGTATTTGGTCTTCTCCTGATCGAGGATCTCCGTCAGACGGCTGGCAATATCTCGAGCCAGGACCGGATCGGTGTTGGTAACCGTAATCTTCACCTGGTCCAATCCGTAGAAAGAGACGCCGATCTCTTTTCTCAGCTTGTCGACGAGTAAATTGTATTTGATCTGGTCGAGACTGTACTCAGGGGTCTCTTCGCGCGCTTTCGCGGCCTCACGGGTAATGTCGGGGTCATCGTCAAGTTTCAGATCCTGAATCAGCTGGTATAGATACGGCTGGGAAGTTATCTCCGCCCTCATTGCAAGCTGTCGGCTCTGTTGCTCATCGCGAGTCTCAGGACGGTTCCCGCCTACGATACTTGCAAGTTCACGCGATGCATTCTCCGGTTTGTCGATCCAGATGATCGTAGTCGATTCATACTTCGGCTTGAGCAGAAAAGTCCCACCGTAGGCCATCGCTGAGATCACGACCAGCGGTCCGACAATCAGCCATTTCCGCTTCAGGATGATCGCAAATATATCTTTGAGATCGATGGACTTGACTTCTTTAGGCTGCAACATGTTCTCTTATCCCTACCGGGCAGTTGTAGTCGCTGTATTATTATTATTGTTATTGTTCCGAATCGCCGTGTAGATCAGCACCGCCGTTGAGATTACGCCAAGAGCAGTACCGGCCGTGCCGAGACCGACACCAAGGAACCCACCGCCACTCCGAGGCAGTATAAATGTATCCTCGCGGCGCATGATGTATCGGGCAGGCGCGCCGGTCTTCGAGTACTTGTCGAGATTGATTTCTATCGTCTGTGCATAGTAGCCGTCTTTCGTGATAATACGGGCTTTCTTCAGGTTGGCGTTTTCGGCCGGACCTCCGGCCAGGGCCAGCGCCTGCATGACGTCGATATTGTCCTGGAATTGAATCGGTCCGGGATTGTTGACCGCGCCGATTACATAGATTTCGTTCTTCTGGTTGGTCGGCGGACCGATCTCGGCCGACGGCAGACCCGAGGGTACACGTGGAATATCGATAGTATCGCCGCGCCCGATTTTGGGAAGTTTGTCGAGCTGCCCCGTTTCAATCGCCTTCAGAACATTCACGACTTCGACTTTCCCGGCATTGTTTCCGCCTCGAATAATAGTCACCCGGGACAGGTCACCGAACTCGGTAATGCCGCCGGCTTCGTTGATGATAGTCCAGAGATCGGGAATTTCCTCGAACGTGTGTTTGCCCGGATTATTGATCTGACCTTTGAGAAAAACGTACTGGTATTGATAATCGATTACCCGTACGGTCGCCTGAGAAACCCGGGTATTCAAACGGCTCATTTGTTTGATAATGTCACTTTGCAGTTCGGTGGGAGTCTTCCCGGCCGCCTTAATAGAACCGACGATATCCAGCGAGATCATTCCGTCATTATCCACCCGTACCTGGGCGTTGAGGGTCTCATCCTGCCAGAATCTGATCTCAAGTACGTCGCCCGGGCCGATAACATATTCGGCCGCTTCAAGAATGCCGGCCAGACAGAAAACGGCGAGTCCGGTTATGAATAGATAGAGGTATTTTTTCATGGCAAATTGTCTCATCCCTGAGCCTCTCAGTTATACAATAATATGTAAAATCGGCACATTTTGAGTTAACTTTTGGGCATAAATATAGAATCGGTCAGCTGCACAGTAAAGCATAAAACAAAATACCAGTCAACGGGTTTCACCGAAATGCCGGTTTACAGGGCGGTCGAATAAATTAACGACTTGTTTCGTCCAGTTTCTTTCGCCTTAAGCAGTGCCATATCGGCGGCGAATATGAGTTTCTTGGGGTCCTCGGCATGGTGTGGAAAGATAGCGCCACCAATCGAGACAGTGCAGTGAAGCGGTTTGTCGATACCGTCGACGATGAACTCTTCACGGGATATTCGGTTCTTCAGCCGCTCCATGAATCTGATGCAGGTATCTTCGTCGGCTTCCGGCATTATGGCGCAGAACTCATCCCCGCCGTAGCGAGCGACGATATCGATAGTCCTGATCGAAGTCTTCAGAATCTCTCCCATGCGACTGAGCAGCGCATCACCGGCGAGGTGGCCGTAGGTGTCATTGGTGCATTTGAGATCGTCCATATCGAACATGATAAGAGCGAGGTTCCTCTGGTACCGGCTGGCACGGCTGACCTCTTCGTCGAGCCGCTTGAAGAAATAACGCTGATTGGCCAGACCGGTAAGACCGTCGGTGTAGGAAAGCTCTTCAATCACCTCGAATGATTCGGCATTCTCCACCAGCTCCACGGCGGAACTCTGGAAAGAGCGAAGTTGCTGGACCACCTGGCTTGCCTCTCCGCCTCCGGCCCAGGCGAGCAATCCGGGACGATCCGGCCTCAACGGAAACGAGGCGGTGGATTTGAGTCCGCGGTCCCTCATGTACTCCAGCCATTCCTGCGCTTCTTTCGACACATTGCCGAGAGCTTCCACCTCAGCGAACTCCCGGCCGTCAAGTCGGGCGACGATAGTACTCAAGACATCGACCGAAGGTCCGGGTATCGGGCTGGTGATTCCTCTCTGCACCAAAACAGTACTTCCGCTATCTATGCGGGAAGCATATGAGTAAACCAGCCGATCCACTCCCATGATCTCTTTCAGGGCGTCCACTATTCCGGGTACGACAGTTTCAGTGCGGCGGTTACGTACCAATCGAAGAATCTTTCCGACCGATTCCTCTCTCTCGTTGGCCGGCGCCGGCGGTTTCTTCTCTCTCTCAATTGATGTCCTTAGAGATTCATATTTGGATTCATGCCATTTGATATGATAGGCGGCCGAAAGCGACTGAGCGAGGCTCGCGAGCATATACACGAAGGCGGGTGACTTGGTTTTTGCCGTGCTCCGGATGAAATAGACGCCGTAAAGATTCTCACGCCAGAAAATGGGGACGTAGATATCCATCCCGAATCGAGCGAGATTCTCTTTCAACCGCCCCGGAAGCAATTCCGCCAGTTCGTCGGTTCGATGGGGGAAGAAATCGGCGCGAAGACGGGTTGCGAGCGTCTCGCTGTAGCGCATCCGAAAGTCGTTCCGCTGGAATCCGGTGATACCGTGATAATAATTCAGCTCGAGTGTACCCCGCTTCTTGCGAAGGAAGACGATCCGTTCGCAGCCAAACGCCTCGATCAGGAGACTTGAGACCTTTCTCGCGACTTCGACAATCGACCCGCGTATACTGTTGGTGAGCAAAAACTCTGAGAAATCCTCCTGCGGCATCCCCCGGAAGGTTGCTGAGAGCCTTCGTTCGCGTCGAATTCGCGCGATCAGAAGTGCCGCAAGCAGCACAACAAGACCTACAAGAATGATTATCAGAATTGACTGCACAGACATAGGCGCACCGATCTCGAACGTTGATGTTCTAATATAAATATAGAGCCCCGCCCCTGAGAATCAACCTAAAAGCAATATCACCGGGAACGGAAAAGTCGGAATCTTGACTTCCGTTTCAGCAGTTTCTTTCGCTTCAGCAGGAAGAAAAGCTCCCACCAGCCTACGTGCAGCGTCTCGGACCGCTCGTTGATCTCCTGTTTCATCTCTCCGATCGACGAAAATGGGTCCTGCTTGATCATCTTCAGAACAGCCGTCTCTAAATCATCCTGAGCGGACAATTCGTCGCTGGAAAAAGATACTGTCTGCGTGGAGGTAGGATTGGGCCGCGACCGCGTTTCCGCGTCAAGAACCGTGAGCTTGGTTACATCGCGGGCTTTTTTTTTCCATCGTCAGGCGGCGCCTGACCGAAAGCATCGCGCGCGTCGTCCACCGTCGGAAACACCCTCAAGACGTTGTCAAACTCAAGCAGCTCATAGATTTCGTACACGTTCGGGACCATGCTGGCGAGCTTGATATCGCCGCCGTTCGAGCGAACGTCTTTGATGTGGGAGATGAAAATACCCCAGCCGGCCGAGGAAATATATTCAACCCCGGCAAGATCTATTATCAAGCGAAAGCGCTCTCTTTTGAGCAGAGAATCGATCACTTCTTCGAGTTCCCCGGCCGTCAGCGTGTCTATCACACCGTCAACGCGGATTTCCGAAATTTCGGCCCGGCTGCCTTCCTGAAGAGATATCGATATATTTTCCATATTGGCGTAACAAAAGATTCGGTTGGAAAGTTATATTCAGCGGTAATTATGCGACAAGAGGGGGGCCGGGGCAAGGAAAATCTTTCTCACTGTTGAGGTGGATGGTCTGAGACGTTCCGAATGTCGACCGGTTGATTCTCATCGGCGGCAACGGGCGGCTGGCCGGGGACTTTTGAGGTGCATCGGGACACAATAAAAGTGATATCGTCGTGAGCTTTCACGAAGCCGGTGAAGTCGTCAATGTCGGCCGTAATCAGCCTGGAGAACTCCGCGACACTGGTTGGCCGGTCTTCCGAGAGGATTTTCTCCACCAGCTCCCGAAGCCGCGGCATACCGTAAACCACACCGTCCCGATCTTTGGCCTCGGTAATTCCGTCGGTAAAGACGAAAAAGAGGTCGTCCTCCTCCAGTTGCATCGTGACTTCCTCAAGAATCCGCTCAAATGATGACCCCTCGGTTTCCGGCAGTCCGAGCGGCATCCCTTTCGGATTGACCTGAAGAAGCGCTTTCTTCTCGGCCCGGTAGAAGAGCATCGGGTTGTGTCCGGCGGAGACGAAATTGATCGATCGCGTGGAGGCATCGTAAATAACCAGAAGAACCGTCACAAACATTCCTGGCGGGATATTATCCTTGAGGTAGTGATGTACTTTGATCAGCGTCTCACGCGCCGACTGAGCATCGCCGGAATAGATCTGGATCACAGTGCGAAGCATCGACATCACCAGCGACGCCGGCACCCCTTTGCCGGAGACATCCGCCACGACCAGGCAATATCGGCTCTCTGACACCCGGAAAACGTCGTACAGGTCGCCGCCTACGATCGATGCAGCCCGGTAGAAGGCGTCGATTTCAAGGTAAGGGATGGATGGGAGGTCATTCGGAAGCAGCGTCTTCTGGATCTGGGAGGCAACCTCGATCTCTTTGGCCATTTTCTCGCGCTCGATGATGTTTCGACGGTCCTGTGACAGCCGGGTCATCATCTGGTTGAATGCCTTGGAAATTTCGAAGAACTCTTCGGCGCCTTCAAGGGGCATCTCGGTTTCCAGGTCTCCCGAAGTGAACCGTCGGATTCGGTTCGTTATCTTATGGATCGGATTGACGAAGTAGTTCGACAGAAGGTAGATGCCGAGAATTCCGAACATGACCAGGACAACCGTCAGGATCAGGATTCTCTGCCGTGCCTCGCGCAGCTTGTTGTATATCGTCGCCGATGAATAGGTGACATGCACCTCGCCGAGTAGCTTCTCCCCGGTCATGATCGGCATTATCAGATACTGCATGTTTTCGTGCTCGTAGCGGAGCGGCTGAGGGGTACCTTCAAGCAGCGGATTCACCCCGGGCGGGTCTTTGTACGGCTTCCTGATATTGTGAATATCATCGGAGTGGGCCCGAATGATCCCCTGATCGTCGGTCAAAACAATCAACTTCAGCTCAGGGTTGGCCCGGCGGTAGCTGACGATCAGTTCGTCGAATTCCACGTCCGATCGTCGGTTGATGAAATAGCCGGCGGCCTGATCGGCGATCGTCTTAGCCAGAGACTTGACCGTTTCATCCTTGTGGATGTACATCTGACGGGAGGTCTGATAGTCGAAGTAGTAGATCGAGCCGCCGATAATGATCGACACAATGAGGAATGTCCAGACCGAGAATTTGACCCGCAAAGTGAACATCCGTCTCAAAAGAGATCGGCTGACCGGCGCCGTGTCCCCGATCCGCTTGATCATGCGGAGTTCATTGAATCCGGCGGTGGAAATATATTCGACCGAATCCATGATCTTCTGGATCATGTAGAAGCCGAGTCCCCCTTTTCGGCCGGACTCAACGAGTCGCTGTAAGTCGAAGGTACCGCTGCCGTCCGGCTGGAACGATCTTCCGAAATCGATCAGAGAGAAGATTACGAGTTTCTTGTAGATGACCACCCGAAGCCGGATAATCCCTTTTTCGTAGAGATAGGCGTGCCGGATGATATTGGTCGCACCCTCTTCGATCGCCAGCATAACAGCCGCGATCTCTTTTTTGGACATGGAGGCGGCGATGCAGCTCTCGCGGACCGTGCGCTGAATGCCGTCGAGATATTTCTCTTCGGCAATGAACTCGGCATTTATCTCTTTGATGGGACGGCGAAACATAGAAGTAACGTAGTAAAGAGTGAAGGTTTCGTCTATCTAAAAACGTCTCACAGTCGTCGCTATTTCGACTCTTCCGACTTCAGGCGAAGCTTGGCCTGCTCGATATTGTTGAGCGTGTTGATGTTGTTCGGATACGACTTGAGTACCTTGTTCCAGGCATCGATCGCTTTCTGATACTCATGATTGCGCATGTATCGCAGTCCGTCGAGATACAGCGCCCAGACATCCTTGTCCTGCTGGAGATCTTCGAGCGTCGTCGTCTTTTCCTCGGTCACGGCGATTCGTTTCAGATAGTCAAGCGCGACCGGATTGTTATTGTCGACCGAGAGCACCGCCGAGAATGTCGCCTTGGACTTGTCGTACTTGCCGTTGTTGTACTGCTCGATTCCCTTGTTTATCTGCTGGGCAATGTCGAGATTCTTGGCAACTTTCGCCCGCATTGCGAGCACCTCGGTGTTACCCGGATCGAGGTCGAGGACCCGGTTGTACGCCTCGATAGCGGCGATGTAGTTACCTTCTTTTTCCGATTGGCGGGCATTTTCAAGCTCGACGGCAATATCCTTGGACATGGCGTCTTCGATCTGCCGCTTCAATTCGTTGGCCGCTTCGTGATTCGGATTGATATCGAATATCAGATCAAGCATGTCCAGGGCGGCTCGATAGTACTTCTTGGCGAAGAAGTTCTCGGCCTGCGACAGATAAGCCTGAATCGATTTATCGAGTTCGCGCTGCGCTTCGATGATGCGCCGCTGTTTTTCCTGCTGGAAGTTGATGGAGTTCTCGATCGCGGCGATCGTGCCGGTGATTTCGGCGTCGTGTTCTTTAAACGCCAGCGCACGCTGATAGTAGACGAGGGCCGAATCCAGCCGGAAGCGGTTGTAGAATTCGTCGGCCTTCTTCTTGTAAAAGTCGAACTGCTTGCGCCGTTCGTCCTCGAGCAGAATGGACCCTTTGGCTTGTTCGGCCTTCTCCCGTTCGGCCATCTGTTGATTTATCGACTTCCCTATCAAGATTGAGAGCGAGAAACGGTGGCTGTCCTCGATGTAATTGAGCATCTTGTAGGCATAGTCAAGGCGGAAGCGCTCCAATTTCAGTCCCGCGCCGAATGAGAAGTTGTCTCGATCGTAGCCGGCACGAAGGAGATAATTGTTCTGCAAAGTGATCTCGACTCCCGTGTGAACCATCACTTTCCGATTTTCAATTTTCTCCAGATCCAGCGAGGCCGTCAGCTTGTCCGAGCGGGAAAGGGAAAGATCGTGTACGGCCAGCCCCCCCACTATCGAGATGGGCGTCGTTTCCGAAGCATTCTTGAGGGTGAGTTCGGGCGGCACCATGTTCCTGAGGAGCAAACCAAAATTCACTCTTTTCCTGTAATGAGCCATCATGCCAATATCGAAGCCGAATCCGTAGTCAGATAAGTTGTCCAGCGACTGATTGACGATTTTGAAATTGAGTCCGGCGGAAATACTGCCCTGAAGGTTCTTTCCGTAGGAAAGGATGAACTGAGAATTGGAGTATCCGAATGAGCCGTTCTCGGTGTAGTCGTTTCGTCGAATAATGTTGTCGGTACCTATGCGCATATATCCGATGCCGACGCCGCCAAACTTGGAATCGGGATACACCCAGCCGCCGAAATCGTAGATCGTTCCTTCGAACAGGGTCATGTGCATGGCGGAGAACTCCTGCCACTGCAGCGAAGCCAGTCCGGCCGGATTGTAGTAGATCGCGCTGGCATCATTGGCGAGCGAGGTAAAGCCTCCCCCCATACCGAGCGCTCTGGCACCTACGCCGACCGAGAAAGGTGTTTCCTGACCGGCCTGATTGACAGCGGCGTTATTTCCGGCTGTTACGCCGAGCAACGCGATGAATATGATAAATATGCGGATTCTCATTTGACCACCGCCAGTTTCAATCGGGCATGTTCATCGGTGTCGGCGTTGCGCACCGAGACGATATAGACTCCGTTGAAAACCGTCACCCCTTCCTCGTTCCGGCCGTCCCAATAGACGAAATTTTCTCCCGCCCGTCCGCCTTCACTGCCCGAAGTATAATCCTTCGCATATACTTTTTCCCCGGTGAGCGTGAAGATCCGGAACTCGACGGTCGCATCCGACGGCAGTTCATAGCTGAATTCAAGCGGAGTTTGAGAAGGATCGGACGGGTCGAACGGGTTTGTCTTCACGAGGAAGGAAGACTCGAGACCGGCTCCCTTAATCGCAAGCGCTTCCTGCATTATGGAACTACCCGGCTGGTCGGATGCGATTTCAGGCGATTGCCCGGCATTCGGGCCGGCAATGAACGTGGCATTAATCTGATCTTTGGCCAACTCAAGTTTCAGCGTTTCGACTTTGGTGTCTTTCAGTTCCGCCACAAAATTCAGGGTACGGCTTCGTCCCGCATTCAATTGGAAGTGGTCGAACGTGAATACCAGGCGGTTGTCGCTTGCCGTTGTCATGGCCACTTTAATTCCGTTCTCGAAGAATCCGGTATTACCGATATTCACAATACTCCGAACGTCGACCGGAACGCCTCTGCCATCGCGAGCCAGGATTTCGATCGTGTTCACGACTATATCCGAGAGCGGCGAGGCTCCGCTGTTGGTCAACTCAAGATCGAAAATCTCCTGACTTCGCCCGGGCAAAATGAGCGTGGACCCGACCGGCCTCGCGTTTACCACCAACTGCCCTTCGGAGGAGATGACCCGGATGCTCACATTGAACGAAGTATCTTCGATGGAGGGTCGGTCTCCGATGTTCACGTCGTTCGGCACGCTGGTGAGTGTAAATTCAAGGCTCAGCGTGGTATCGTAATTCGGAGATATGAATGAAAAGCTGACCGGTTTGTCGGCCGAGATTGTCCCGGTAAGGGTATCGGGGCCATCCTTGTCGAACCCGGCTTCAATTATCCGATAGGTTCCATCCGTAATAGCCGCCTGACCACTGTTGGCAAGAACGACACTCAGCTCAAATGCGCTGCCGTAGTCGATGACCGACGTTCCGGCGCCAAGCAGGCTGTAAGACAGGTTAAGATCGGCCGGCGTTTCGATCGTAATGAACGCAATATTATCGACCGGCGGACTTTGTCCAACATCGGACGAAACGACCTCGGTTCGAAATACTTCTGCCTGTTGCGGTTCTGTCGCCGCGGTAACATCGAAATAAACTTCGGACGTATCATGCGCTCCGAGATCCCGCACCACCATATCCGGGTCGAAGCTTGAATTTCCGTCGGTCGAGAGTCGCACCGTCAACGAGTCGATAGGGGTCGAAGATATATTCTCAAGCGTGCATAACAGCTGAAATGGCTGCGAAGTATTCACGCGCGGAGCGTTCGGCGCTACCACTTCGAGACTCAGTATCCGTACCACCGGGTGTTCCACTACCTGCACCGGCAGTCCTACCGTGTCGAACGGCACCGTGAACAACAGTGTATCAGGAACCCCCGGCACGCAATAATGCACCGAAGCTGCGACCGACAGGCTCTTACCCGACTGATTCTCCGGAACGAACACGCTAATACTCCGCAAGACATTGGTACCCGGAACGAATGTATCATCGGTAGTCTGCAAAATTGTCGAAATGTTGAACGCGTCTCCGGAAAGACTGAAGTCGGTACTGGACGGACAGTAGTACAGAGGTACGGTGCTCTGCAGATCCAGGTCAAAGCTGAACTCGCTGTCGGTACCGGCAAAGACTGTCGAAGGAGAAAAACTGCCGCTGACATACGAAAAACTCACAGCCGGAATCACCACGAGCGAATCCGGGTATTCGTTTTCGAGCACATAAAGATTGCCGTTGGATATCACATGATAGGTAACCTTGAGCGCATACGTTGTCGGCGCGCTCAGGGTGTCGTCGGTGTAGATAGACGCGAGATCGCGGTAGCTTACGGTCTCCGGAGTAAGGTCGCTGTACTCCGGCGAGCCGTCGAACAGAGTGGCGAAGGGCACTCCCCCGGAGTCATGGGCCAGTTGAATCGCAAGATGGACACTGTCGATCGGTCCATCGAAATCCTGCTTCGCGATGTCGAGAGAGATATTGAAGCCGTGTCCGGACAGGATCGTATCCGGCTTAAGCGTTCCTTCGGCCACGTTGAGTACAGCCGGACCGGACACCGCGATTTCAAGTCGTAAACTGTCCGTTACCGAGTAGGGTTGGCCGCCGGCCACGAACTGCGACGACAGGGAAAACACGATTGTATCCGTCGCCGGATAGGTGATGTGCACCGGGAGCTGTAGCGACAGAGTGTCGATCAACCCGTCGGCATTTCCGGGCAGTTCGGTTTGAGTCGTACCCCCCTCCCCCGATACATACTGACAGGTCAGCACTACGGGAACAGCCGGAATGAGATTGCCGCTATTCTGTACCGGCACCTTGACCGTGACGAGGTGACCGGCGGTGACGCTGCTTACTGTTCTGCCGCTGATATCCAGAGCATCTTTGATATCGTATCCATTGAAGTGGACGGTGATCGTATTCGAAGTGATCGCTCCGTTGGTGGCATAGATATCGGAAGCGGCAGTCAATCCAAGATAGCGTACATTTGCCAGCAGAAGCCGGACGACACCGCCTATCTGCAGGCTGTTGCTGTTGAGTACGCTCGGCGTTAGTTCGCCTTCGCTGCTGACCAGAGTGATCGGGTTGGCGGCGAGGTCATAATCTTTCATCAAGTTGTTGTAATGATCGTAAAGAATAATCGAAGCGGCCGCGCGAAGGGGTGTGGCGACAAACTGCGTGTCCGCGATGTTGAGCACCATTCGCTCAAGATCCCCCGCCACCACCGTGATCAGTCCCGAGCGTCCGGAGATTCCGCCCGACAGGGCTACAACAGTTCCGGTTCCCACTTTCGTCGCCGTAAGCGTGGAGTCGGTAAAGAATCCGATGCAATTGGTGCAAGCTTCGAGTGTCCACCGGAACGTGAGCCCCGAAATCGGATTCCCGAACTCATCGTAACCAGTGGCGCTGAAGTCGATGGTATTCCCCGCCCGGACAGTCGTATCGTTGTTCGGCGTAACGGCGATCGAATCAAGGGCGGCAGGAGCAATTAAGATCGGATCGAACAGACGCCCCCGGATCGTTCCCGTCGCCGAATCATAGCTGTTGGCGCTAAGATTATAAGATCCGGCGGTCGTGGGGTTGACGATCCCGTCGATATCGAACGATTGTACAGCTGCGCTTCCGCCCGCTTCAGAAACTTCCTGTGGTGACAGGCGGAGCTCGATCGCTCGGTTCCCGATGTCGACACGCTGAACATAGTAGACCTGGTCAGAAGATTTGTTTGCGGGACTGCCCGCTCTTACCCTTGAGATATCGAATCCCGGAGGTACGACAATGCGGAGACTCTGTCCTGATTTCTGTGAAGCGGGATTTGAGGGCGGCTGATAGCTCACATGAAGTCTGGTCGCCTGGCCGGCAACGTTTGAGCTCACACTGACCTGCATACTGGCGATCACTGTGGAGTTCTGCTGGCTGGAGGTCGCGGCGGCCGATGTCTGAGCCTGGGAGAATACCGCTGCCGGAAGAAGTGAGAGTGCCAGAAGTAGAGCGTATTTACCCAATTGCATCGATACCGCGCCTAACCTGTTTATCGTGTGAGTTCTGGTCAATTGACAGTACATATAATCGAAGCAAAGTCCATGCCTCAGACAGCTTTGGGCGGAATTTAGCGCCGGAATAAATGTCCACCATCCAAAAAGATATCAACATCGGTAACTAAACAACACGCAAGTACTTAGGAAAACTCGGCGGAGCGGAAGCTGCGTCGCAAAGGTGAGATCAATCTAACTAATCGTAAAGAACAGGGCTCGATATGTAATCGGTTGCACTATTAAACTATGAGTTTGCAGTTGGCAACAGCTCAGCGGTTTTCTGCCTTAGCTATCTGCTCGGCCGCAACGACAGTATTTGCCATTAGCATGGCAATTGTCATCGGCCCGACGCCGCCCGGCACGGGAGTAATATACGAGGAAATCTCGGAGCATGCATCAAAATCTACATCCCCGACCAACCGGTATCCCTTCTCTTTCGAACTGTCCTCAACCCTGTTGACACCGACATCGATAATCACGACGCCGGGCTTGACCATGTCTCCGGAAATCATTTGCGGGCGGCCGGTAGCGGCGATAAGAATATCGGCACGACGCGTAACCTCGACAAGGTTTCTGGTTCGAGAGTGAGCAATAGTGACCGTGGCATTCGCGTTCTTTGCCTTTTGCATGAGCATCGCCGCGACCGGTTTGCCGACGATGTTTGACCTTCCCACGACCACGACTTCCTTGCCCTCAGTCTCGATGGCATAGTGCTCCAGCAGCTTCACAACGCCGTGGGGAGTGCAGGGGAGTAAGCCGCCGCGACCAAGAAGCATCATGCCGACGTTGTACGGATGGAAGCCATCAACATCTTTCTCGGGAACGATCGTCAGGGTAACGGCAAGTTCATCCATATGCGAAGGAAGCGGCGACTGCACGAGAATCCCGTGAATCTTCGCATCAGCGTTGAGCCGCTGGACGATGCCCTCCAATTCGCTCTGTGAAATGGAGGGATTGCGGCGGATGACCTCGGAATACATACCGAGCTTTCCGCACGCCTTGGCCTTGCTGTTTACGTAGGAAATAGAAGCCGGGTCATCGCCGATCAGGACGGTAGCCAAACCGGGGATGATACCACGCTCTTTGAGAGCCGCGATGCGACTCTTCAATCCGTTACGAATACTCTTGGCTACTTCTTTTCCATCAATGATTTGTGCTGACATACATAAACCTATGCTTCATTGTCCGTATCCGGCCCGTTCCCCTGAACGGAGGCGAGATCGAAATTCTCACGGAACCGTTCAATAAACAGCGCCTCGCCTGTGGCCGGATCGATTTTGACGACAACACCGCAAATCTTGACGTCTTCCGAGGCGGTAGAGAAGCGAATAGGCAAACCGGTTAGGAACCGATCGAGCGATGGTCGGATCTGCATTCCGATCACTGATTCGTGCGGCCCGGTCATTCCGGCATCACTCAGATAAGCAGTGCCGCGCCGGCTGATCGTTTCATCCGCCGTTTGAACGTGCGTATGGGTCCCCACTACCGCGGAGACGGTTCCGTCAAGGAAATACCAGAGTGCCTGCTTTTCCGAAGTTGCCTCGGCGTGGAAATCGACGAAGATAATATCCGTCTCCTGGCGCAAAGCCGCTACTTCGCGCTCGGCCGTACGGAAGGGACAATCGATGTCCTTCATGTAGGTCCGCCCCATGACGTTGAGAATACCGACCTTCACACCGTTCACGGTGTCCACGTACGAGCCGGTACCCGGAACTCCCTTCGGGAAATTGGCGGGGCGAAGCAGACGTGGCTTTTCTTCGAAGTACTTGAGAATGTCCATCCGGTCCCAGATGTGGTTGCCGGAGGTCTGCATGTCGACGCCGTAGCTGAAGAACTTGCGGGACATTTCCGGCGTAACGCCAAATCCACCGGCGGCGTTTTCGACGTTGGCAATGACATAGTCGATTTCGTAGCGTTCGCGAAGCGGTTTGATCATGTGGGCCGCCGCCTGACGACCTGCTTTACCGCAAATGTCGGCGACAAAGAGAATGTTGAACGATGACATCAGAATCAGTCTTTCTAAGCAGGGACGGCGGTGCCGTCCCTGCGGAATCTATGTGACAGAAAACAAGCAGTCTATTTGGCGTACTCGGTGGCCCGGGTCTCCCGGATCACCGTGACTTTGATCTGGCCGGGATATTGCATCTCTTTTTCGATCTTGTCGGCAATATCAGTCGCCAAAATCGTCGTCCCGAGATCATCGAGGTTTTCGTTTTCGACAATCACTCGGATTTCACGTCCGGCCTGAATCGCATATGCCTTGGCAACCCCCTTGAAGCTGTCGGCCAGTTCTTCGAGCTGCTGGAGTCGCTTGACATAGGCCTCGAGCGGTTCCCGCCGTGCACCGGGTCGCGCTCCGGAGATGGCATCGGCCGCCTGGACCAAGACCGGGTACGGGCTGTTCATGGGAACATCACCGTGATGCGATTCGATCGCATTGATGACGTATTCGCTTTCCTTAAAGCGACGCATGAAGTCAGCGCCAATTTGTGTATGTGTGCCTTCGGTTTCGCGGTCGATTGCTTTGCCGATATCGTGAAGCAGGCCGCAACGTTTGGCAACCTGGGCATCAAGCTCAAGCTCGGCCGCCATCAGGCCGCACAGCATGGCTACTTCTTTGGAGTGGGCGAGAACGTTCTGTCCGTACGACGTACGGAAATTCAGTTTCCCCATCTGGTAAACGATTTCAGGATGCAGACCGTGAATGCCTAATTCGAAACAGGCCTGTTCGCCCGCCTCGCGGACGATAACTTCCATCTCCTTCTGAGCTTTTTCCACGACCTCTTCGATTCGAGTCGGGTGTATTCGTCCGTCGGCGATGAGCTTTTCGAGGGCCATGCGGGCGATCTCGCGACGGACCGGGTCGTAGCCGGAGAGGATGACCGCTTCGGGCGTATCATCGACGATGACATCGATTCCGGTTGCCGTTTCGAACGAGCGGATATTTCTTCCTTCGCGACCGATAATTCGGCCCTTCATTTCGTCGGACGGGAGATTAACGACCGACACGGTGGACTCCACGGTGTGGTCGGCCGCGCAGCGATATATCGCCGACAGAATGATCTCTTTGACTTCCTTCTCGGCGTCCTGTTCGGCTTTCTCTTTGATTTCTTTGATATGCGCGGCGGCTTCCGCCTTGGCGGCGTGAATCATATTATCCATCAGCTGTCGCTTGGCTTCCTCGGGCGTCATCTGGGCGATCTTCTGAAGTTTGTCGTTCTGGGCATCGATAATCTGGGTGAGTTCGTTCTCTCTGAGTTCGATCCCCTTTTCGCGGCCGAGGAGATTCTTTTCGCGGGATGAGAATTCGCGGTCGCGGACCTCAAGAAACTCTAATTTCTTCTGCAGGCCGCTCTGCTGAACATCGAGCCTCTTTTCGAGATCTTCGAGTTCCCGCCGCTTCTTCTCAGACTCGCTTTCGAACTCTGATTTGAGTTTGAGCCACTCTTCTCTGGCCTCAAGAACCGCTTCCTTCTTGCGGATCTTGGCTTCATTTTCGGCTTCATTGATTATTTTTTTTGCTGCGGCCTCCGCCTCACTCAGCTTCAGCGCGTTGGCGCGACGAGCGAGGTAGGCAAACAACAGAAACGAGGCTACACCTACAACCGCGGCAATCGCAACAAAGATTACGGTGTCAGTCATCAGGTCCTCCCGTTCGACACAGAGCCTGTCGAACGTTCAATCTATTTTGAGAAAAGTGGGAGTGAGAAATAGGGTTGGAGCGGTCAGTCTCTGCCCGGGCTCACGCTCTCTCGGCCAGCGCCCGATCAAGCCGTTCTATCATGGAATCGATGCGGTCACCTAAATGAGCTTGAGATTCGTCAAGCCTGTCCTTGTTCTCGTAAAGCTCCGAGGCTATCGACATCGCCGCAAGGATGGCAACTTTGTCTCGCGCCGCAACTCGACTGCTGCGCGCCGTTTCCTTCATTTTGGAATCGACAAAATCCGCAACTCTGGAAATATACGATGGATCGCTTCCCCCGATTATGGGGTACTCTTCACCGTAGATCTTCACCGTTACTTTATTTTCAGTCATACACCCAGCGTAGGCTTATAGGCAAATACTAACCTTCTATTCTCTTATCCCACCACTATATAGTTGAAATAGTACGAAAACGCTATGAATTAAGTCAAGTAAAAAAGAGAGCTTAGGCCAGGTTCTCAAGCTGGTCGAGCCGGCTTAGGATACTGGTCAACTTAGTCCTGAGCGCCTCCGACCGATCGCTTTCGGTCGTCCGCAATGCGTCGTACTCCCGGCGGAGCTTCTGCATCTCTTCTTTCAACTGTTCGTTTTCCTGGTGCAGACCGAGATTCTGTTGTTTCAGTTGTTCGTAGCTCGCAATGAACTGATCGAGCTTACCCGAGAGCTGATTCAATTTATCTTCCATAGCTATTTATCCCTTATCTGAGCATTAAATCTCTTCTTTAGATTGCCTATGACAATGCTTTGTATTTCATCAACTTGCTCGCTTGCCAGATTACCTTCAAGCGACCGATAGTTTATGGCGATAGCGACAGACTTCTTCCCCGGCTCGATCGGCTTGCCGGTGTACAGATCGAATATTTCCACCGACTCAGCCAATGATCCTGCGGCTTGCTTCACCTCGCCTACGATCTCCCCAGCCTTGACCTTCTCATCAACAACGATGGCAAGATCCCGTGGAGCCGCCGGGTAGATCGGAAGGGGCTGATACTGCGCTTTCTTTCCGCTGATTACGATCAGGGCATCGAGATCAATCTCGGCGATATGGACAGCTTGTTTGATGTCAAATTTCCGGGCTACCTCCGGAGTCACCTTTCCGATTTTGCCGACTTCGCGGTCGCCGACTAAAATATCAAACGAAATCTGATCGTCGAAATAACTGATTTTGCCCGACCGATAGCTCACTTCCCCCCAGCCGAAATGCTGCGCCAGCGTCGTGATCGGCCCGGAGATATCGTAGAGATCGTACGGGCGCGGTCTGTCGCGCCAGGTGTGGGGCGTATCGCCGGTGACCGCGATGCAGAGGCGAAGGTTCTCCACCCACTCACCGTTGGCATCGGGAGGGAAATAAGCCTTACCGATCTCAAACAGGCAGAGGTCGAGATTACGGTGCGCGATATTGTGACTTATGACAGCAAGCATCGTCTCCGCCAGCGTATTCCGCATGATGTCCAGATCTTCGGAAACCGGGTTGACGATTCCAAGGGTCGGGAGTTCCGGATTGAGCAGTTTGGTCCGCCGGCTGTCGGCCAACCCATGGCTTACCAGTTCGTCAAATCCGGAGCCGAGCATCAAAGTTCTTGCTTCCGCCCGGAATTTGTCGAGATAATGAATCGGCGTGTACAACCGTCCGATATTCTCCGTCGAATCGACTACTGCATCGTACCCTTCGATTCGCCCGATTTCCTCGATCAAATCTATCTCCCGCTCTATGTCCGGCCGGAAAGTGGGTACGCTGACGCGAATCGGCGACTCGCCGGAAGTCTCAAATTCGAGTTTCGTGAAGATCTGCTTCATCCGGCTCGGCGTCAGACTGAGACCGAGGATAGCGTTGCAGCGTTCGGGCCGAAGTTCGATCTCGAGGGGCTGAATTTTCTTTGGATAGCAGTCGACGATTCCGGACAGCACCTGACCACCGCAGAGTTCCTGCATGAGTGAAGCTGCGCGATTGATGGCGAATTCAACGCCGTTTGGGTCCGCCCCTTTCTCGAAACGAACCGATGATTCAGTCACCAGACCGAGCAGCTTTCGGCTCTTACGGGTCATCGATGAGTTGAAATATGCCGCCTCAAGCAGAATATTCTTTGTCGCATCCTCAACTTCGGAATCCAGTCCTCCCATGACGCCCCCGGCCGCGACTCCCACCTTGCCGTTGGTTATCAGGAGAACATCGGGTGTCAACTCATGCTCTTCGCCGTCAAGAGTAGTGAATTTCTCTTTGTCGCGCGCTTTGCGAACGACCACTTCGTTCGAACCAAATCTGTCAAGATCGAAGGCGTGGAGGGGATGTCCCGTCTCCAGCATAACGAGGTTGGTAATGTCGACTACATTTGAAATCGGCCTGACACCGGCGGTGAGAAGTTTCTTCTTGATCCACCAGGGGGAAGGGCCAACTTTCACATTCTCAATTACACGGGCGGCATACCTCGGACACGCGTCAGGATCTTCGATTGAAATCTTCACTTTATCGGCAGCTTTGGCCGGTACTTCCTTCACTTCGGTGGCTGGCCGCTTGACCGCTCCAAGCGAGAGGGCCGCCAGGTCCCGGGCGATGCCGATCGCAGACATCGAATCGGGTCGATTGGGCGTCAGTTCAAACGTCATGATATAGTCGCTGAGGTCGAGAGATTCAGCCACGGGATCGCCCGGCCTGGTCTCGTCGGGTAGAACCATGATACCGGAGTGATCTTCGGAGAGGCCCAGCTCGCGTTCGGAGCAGATCATCGCGCTTGATTCAACGCCTCGGATCTTTGTCTTCTTGATGACGATATCGTCGGCCAGCTTTGCACCTTCAAGCGCTACCGGCACCTTCTGTCCCACCGCCACATTCGGAGCGCCGCAGACGACATCCATCTTCTTGCTTCCGAGATCGACCGTTGCGAGCTGTATCTTGGTGGCACCCTCAATGGGGTTCAGCGCCGTCACCAATCCTACGACGACTCTGTCGAGATAGGTCGAAGTTGAGTCGAGGTACTCGCAGGCGGTACCACACAAAGTTAGGCGGTCCGCCATCTCCCGGGCGGGCCAGTCCAGCCCGGTCAACTCCTTGAGCCAATTGTACGAAATCTTCATATCTACCTGAACTGCCTGAGAAATCTTACGTCATTGTTGAAGAACAGGCGAATATCATTGATGGTATATTTCTGCATCGCCGGTCGCTCCACCCCCATGCCGAAAGCGTAGCCGGTGTATTTCTCCGAATCGATCCCGGCCTTTTCGAGCACGTTGGGATCGATCATGCCACAGCCGAGGATCTCCAGCCAGCCGGAGTATTTACAAACCTGACAACCCTTCCCTTCGCACAGGAAGCAGGAGACATCGACCTCCGCCGATGGTTCGGTGAACGGAAAGAACGATGGGCGAAACCGAAGCTTCAGTCCTTCCCCGAAGAAGGCGTGGGCGAACGCTACAATCGCACCCTTCAGATCGGCCATCGACACACCCTCGTCCACGAGGAAGCCGTCGACCTGGTGGAAGGCTACGTGGGACCGGGTCGAGATCGCCTCGTTGCGGAAGCAGAGTCCCGGCGTGATAATCTTTATCGGTGGCTTGTGCGTTTCCAGAAATCGGGCCTGTACCGGGGTGGTATGCGTTCGCAGCAAGCGGCCGTGTTCGACAAACATCGTGTCCTGCATATCTCGGGCCGGATGGTCCGGAGGGAAATTGAGCGCTTCGAAATTGTAGTAATCGGTTTCGACATCCGGGCCGCGCGCGATCTCGAATCCCATTCCGTGGAAGATGGTGCAGATTTCATCGATCACCTGATAGATGATATGCGGCACACCGACCCGTCCGCCCGTGCCCGGCAGAGTGGGATCGAAAGCAGACTCAACGGTACCGGTGTCAAGCGAGGCGGTAGCCGCGTTAATCTGTTGTTCGAGCTCGACTCGCACCGCGTTGGCGGCCGCTCCGGTCTTTTTCTTTTCTTCGACGGGGAGATCTTTGAGACTCTTGAGAATCGACGTAAGCTCGCCCTTTCGCCCCAGATACTTGACCTGGAGTTCTTTGAGCGTATCGAGCGAATCAGCCTTACTGATCCGCTCTTTCGCTTCGTCTTTCAGCCTGGCAACGTCCTCCAGCAGTGACATCGAATATCACTCGGGATTAGTTGCCGGTCGACATTTTTACGAGATTGGTGAAAGTGGCAGAATCCCGGGCGGCGATATCCGCCAGCACCTTGCGGTCGAGATTGACGCCGGCTTTCTTGAGCCCTGCGATAAATGTGGAATAGTTGGTTCCGTTCATCTGAGCAGCGGCGGAAATACGTGCGATCCAGAGAGAACGGAAGACCCGTTTTTTGGCGCGACGGTCACGGTAGGCATACTTCAGCCCTTTGTGCACCGTCTCAAGCGCCGTGCGATAGAGTCGTCCTCGTCCGTTGTAGTTGCCTTTGGCTCGGTCGAGAACCTTTTTGTGTCGCCGATGAGCGGCAACGTTATTCTTCGCGCGTGGCATATCTAAAAGTCTCCTTACAGATTTTCGACCGACCTAATAGGGCAGCATATGGTTGACGCGATTGGAGTCGGCGCTGGAAATCAGGGTTGCTTTGCGCAGGTTTCTCTTGCGCTTCTGCGTCTTCTTGGTCAGAATGTGCGTCTTGAACGCCTGAAATCTCTTGATCTTGCCCGATCCAGTTTTCTTGAACCGCTTGGCGGCTCCTCGCTGTGTTTTAATCTTAGGCATTTCCGGTATCTATCCTCAACAAGTTATGAATTTCCTTCGTCGCGTTGCGCGGCCGGTTCCGGCGTGTCCGCGTGCTCGGCCTCGTCTTCTTTCTTCTCTTCCGAATGCTCGTGTTCGGTCTGTTCTTTCACCGGTTTCTTCGCTGCCTTGGACTTCAGTACCTTAAGTACCTCCTGATTGGGAGCGAGAACCATTATCATGTTACGCCCTTCTTGTTTGGGCGGAAACTCTACGACCGCGATATCAGCCAGATCCAGGGCAACTCGTTCCAGGACTCTTTGCCCGAACTCGGTGTGGGCCATCTCGCGGCCCCGGAACATAACAAACGTCTTGACCTTACTTCCCGACTCGATAAACTCCCGGACATGCTTGGTCTTGAAATTGAAATCATGTTCATCGATTTTCGGACGATAGCGCATCTCCTTCATCTGGAAGGCATGCTGTTTCTTCTTTGCCAACTTGTCTTTCTTAGCAAGCTCGTATTTCAGTTTGCCGTAGTCGAGAATTCGACAAACGGGCGGCCGGCTGGTTGGCGAAACTTCGACCAGGTCAAGGCCGTGCTCACGCGCTCGCGCTAACGCTTCTTCCGTCGGAATAATCCCCAGCTGATCACCGTCGGGACCAATAAGCCTCACCGGCGAGATCCTGATCTGGTGATTAATCCGTAAGTCTTTGCTGGCTATACAATCCTCCTAAACAAATCTATTAGTTGGCCTCAAGTCCCCGGGTAGCGATTTCCTTCTCCAACAGGGCTATCGCTTCATCGGTTCCTTTTGCTCCGAGATCGCCGGTACCGTGCTTCCGCATCGACACCTTGTCGGCTTCAGCTTCCTTGGCGCCGACAATAAACATATACGGAACCTTGAACAATTCGGCGTCACGAATCTTGGCGCCGATCTTCTCCGACCGATCATCGAGAACCGCACGAAGACCGTGCCGTTTCAATTTATCCACGACTCCCGCCGCGTAATCGTTAAAGTTGTCGGTGATAGGCAATACCTTGACTTGAACCGGAGCCAGCCACAGCGGGAAATTCCCCGCGTAATGTTCTATCAACACGCCAAAAAATCGTTCTATCGAACCCAGGAGGGCACGATGTATCATGAACGGGCGCTTATGCTGCCCATCCGAGTCAATATAATACAGATCGAACCGTTCCGGCAAGTTAAAATCAAACTGTATGGTGGAGCACTGCCAGCTTCGGCCGAGCGCATCTTTGATCTTGATGTCGATTTTGGGACCGTAGAAAGCGCCGCCGCCTTCATCGGTCGAGTACGGCAGACCGGCCCGTTCGAGCGTCTGACGAAGTCCTTCTTCGGCTCGGCGCCAGTCAGCGATATCCCCCACCGCCTTCTCCGGCCGGGTGGACAGAAATATCTCGTAGTCGGTGAATCCGAACGATTTCAGGATATGCACGCAGAAATCAAGAATCCAGAACAGCTCCTCTTCCATCTTCTCCTGAGCGACGAAATGATGTGCGTCGTCCTGAGTGAATCCTCGTACCCGAAGAAGTCCGTGGAGAACGCCCGGGCGCTCGTAGCGATAGACCGTGCCGAGTTCGGCCCAGCGAAGCGGCAGGTCGCGGTATGACCAGAGCCGTGATTTGTACATGTTTATGTGAAACGGGCAGTTCATCGGCTTGAGCTGATAAAGACGTTCATCGACATCCATCGGGCCGTACATGTTTTCCTTGTAGAAGTCGGTGTGGCCGCTCTGATTCCAGAGATCTCTCAGGGCGATATGAGGGGAATAGACGAGGTCATATCCCCATTTGAGATGCTCGTTGCGCCAGAAGTTCTCAATTTCGTTGCGGACGCGGGCCCCTTTCGGGAGCCAGAGGATAAGTCCTGCCCCGACGTTCTCCGAGACGCTGAACAGCTCGAGTTGTTTGCCGATGACTCGATGGTCGCGCTTTTTGGCTTCCTCGAGGCGGGCCAGATACTCTTCGAGCATCGATTTCTTAGGGAATGAAATGCCGTAGATCCGCTGGAGCATCTGCTTGTGCTCATCTCCGCGCCAGTAGGCTCCGGAAGTGGAAATCAGCTTGAACGCCTTGACAATTCCGGTGCGGGGAATATGTGGCCCGCGGCAGAGATCCTCGAAGCGGGACTGATAATAGAACGTAACGGTATCATCTTCGATACCCTCGAGTAATTCGACTTTATAGTTTGCGTCCTTGGACTCGTAGTACTTGATCGAGTCATCCCGTTTCTTGACCTCGCGGCGGAAAGGGGCATCTTCTTTTACGATCTCTTCCATCCGTTTCTCGATACGAGCGAGATCGTCGGGAGAAAACGGCTCCTTTACCTCGAAATCATAGTACCAGCCTTCATCGATCGGCGGACCGATCGCGAGCTTGGTCCCCGGGAAAAGCTCCTGTACTGCCTGGGCCATGATGTGCGAGCTGGAATGCCAGAACACGGTCCTGCCTTCCGGATCATCGAACGTAAGAATCTGAACGGGCGCATCCTTGGGGATAGGCGCACTGAGATCCTTCACCTGACCATCGATCTTAATCGCGATCGCTTCTTTGGCGAGACGCGGAGAGATCGATTTGGCAACTTCGAATCCGGTGGTTCCCGAGTCGAATCCCTTAACGGAGCCATCGGGCATTGTCAATTTGACCTGTTCCATAATTCCTTGTACCGAAAAAAGCAAAAGCGGGTCACAAGACCTTGTAACCCACCGCTCCTACGGTGATTCTAAATGGTGGGCGATACTGGAATTGAACCAGTGACCCCTTGCATGTCAAGCAAGTACTCTAACCATCTGAGCTAATCGCCCATTACCAGCACTTCTAAGCCTAAGTATTCCAAGGCAGTTGTATATTAATACACGAAAGCGAACCAAAGTCAAGGCTTATTTTCAGTCGAGCAATGCCTAAAAGGGGTTGTAATAGAATAACTTAAAGCAGTCGGGCAAGGGCCGCGGCCCGGGTTGTGGGGGATTCAGGGACAGGCTACTTCAGACCGACCATCTGCATGAATGTCTCGGCCTTGTTGTACTCTTCTTTGAGCATTTCGCCGTACGTTTCAATGTCGCTCTCCTGCACTCCCATCGTCTGAGTAACCATCGGGTCGAGTTCGCCGATCAAAAACTGCTCGGTCCGATCGAAGTAGGTCCGTTTGGCGACGTAGTTTGCCAGATGCACGAGACAGGCAATCGGTTCTTCCCCCTGGTCGAGGGCCGGTTGGTGATGGAATTCAATCGCTTCGGTCAGCCGGTGCGGAATTTTCCATTGCTCGGCGAGGAATCCACCGATCTGGGCGTGATGATATCCAAAGATTCTCGACTCGATCTGGAAATCCATCGATTCCCGATCTTTCGCCCGTTCTTCGACAAATTGGGCGTACTCATCGGGCAGGTAACAGGAAATAATCAGCTTCCCGACATCGTGCAGCAGGCCGGCCGAGAAAGCCGAGTCGGGGTCGATCACGGCGCGATCGCGCAGCTGTCGGGCCAGCAGGCGGCACCCGAAAGCAGTTGAAAGGGAGTGGCGCCAGAATTTTTCTTGATAGTCCTGATCAATGTTCTTCCCTTTGAACATGTCAAGAACGGAGGCGGAAAGAACCAGGTTCTTGATCGCTTCGAAACCGATAATGACGACTGCCTGGCGCACCGATTCGATCTCACGCGCCAGACCATAGAAAGCGGAGTTGGTCATTTTCAGCACCTTGACAGACATGGCCGGGTCTTCGGCCAGAATCGAAGCTACCTGGGTGGCATTCACATTGGGATCGTTGATCACCTTCTGAATCTGGTGAAAGACTATCGGCGGAGTGGGCAGATTCCGGATGTTGGAGACGACCCGTTTTACTTTATTGTCAAGGGCGCTTTCTGTTGTCATTGGTTTTTCTGGTCCGGTTCAATCGAGCCGATTTGCAGCATCACCATGTCGCTCAAACGACGAATTATCCGTTGCTGCACTTCGGGGATATCGTAGTAACCGGCGTCCACCTTTTGTTTTATCTGTTCCAGTTTGTAAGGAGCGGTGTCCAGACTCAGCGAGGCGCTCTCATTCAACCTCGCGTCGGCTCTTTCGGCGAGCTGCCTGCGTCCACCGTCCGATATCTCCACGATGTCCTGTCTGGTTTCCTGCTGCTTGGTAGCCTCTTTTTCCTTGCTGTTTCCGACCGTTTGCGGTGCGGTCGGTTTGCAGCCGATCGTTTCAACTTTCATCTTCGCACCTTTCTTCCTTCCGATGTTCGGCACTACAATCGCGGCGTACCATCCAATTTCCGCGACGTAAATTCCTGCTAACTATTGCCGTCAACGAACTGGGGCGACGGCTTCTCGGACTGCACATACTGCAGTATCTTTTCGCTGTTCTTCAGTTCGCCGAGTTCTTCTTTCAGCCGCTCGTAGCGCGAGGTGAGATATTCCTCGTTGTCGCTCACGACACTGATGCTCTTTTTGACCAGCGTGATTATCCCGTTGAGGACTTTCCTGATATCCGGCGAGATAGCGGCCAGTTTGAAGAGTTTGGGGTTTCTTTCTCGAAGGCTCGTGATCTTTTCCTCGGACTTCTTGATCCGCATATGACACCGCTCGATTTCTGCAAACAGGTCGAGCAGCTTCTCATCTTTGTTGAACCGGATCAGATCCTTCTGCTTGTCCAGCAGCACGTAGAGCGACTGGTAAAACGTGTATTCTTCCTTCAGAATCGTTACCAACTCTCGTTCGAGTTGGGTAATCGCGTTCTGGTTCATTGCTTCCATCTGTCACCCTCGTTACGCGGAGACGGTCACCTGCTCGGTTGCGGTCTGCGCGGCATATTCACCTTTGTTCGCTCCGGCTGTCTGGTTCTGCTTCAGGCCGGCCCATCCGGATCGAAGGTTTTTCAGTATATTGACATTATCGTCAATCAGGCGTAATTCTTTGGTCGCTTCGATAATGTGTGTCTGGGAAATTACAAAGGCGTAAAGCCGGCTCAGATGGCTGGCGATTTCGCCTCCCCGTTCCATGTCCAGCGTGGTATAGAGATGAGTGAGGAACTTCCTCGCCTTTTCAAGCTGGTCCCGGGAAACGTTGAAGTCTTCCTTCCGGAGAGCTTCGCCGGCCTTTTCGAACGCCCCGATTGCTCCGTCGTACACCTGGATCACCAAATCGAGGGGAGATTTTCCGAGAATACTCGACTGCTGATACGCGCCTACTTTTCCATCCATGGTTTGCCTCTCAATGTTGCGTGGGCTGTCATCCGCCCCAATTGGTATTAAGACCGGCCAGCTGGCTCGTCAGGTAAGAACCTTGTGACTGCAGCTGACTGAGTGTTGTCTCCATCTGCGAAAACTGCGCCTCCAGCGTCTGTCGGCGGATTGCCAGGCGTGCATCTATATCGCTCACCTGCTTGGCCATATCATCGATCTGCTTCTGGTAGGAGGCTATGCGACGATCTATCAGACCGTCGCCGCTTTTCGAAATCTCGTCCACTTTCTGGGCCAGTCGGGAAGCGATTCCCTGAACCACCGTGACTGTCCCTTCATTGCCGTCGAGCAATTGATCCGACGTCAGAATGACCTTGAGCTTGAGACCTTCGGTCGTCTTGTTACCGTCCTTGCCACTAAGAATCTGGCCGCGACCGGTAGCTTCCTCACCGTTTATCGTTCCGGCCACATCCTTGCCCACGACCGCAGTCCCGGTGCTCAGTCCGAGAGAGCTGTAAGCGGAGTTGCCGATAGAGTTGTCCAGCTCGATCTTGGAGGTGCTCCCGTAGCTGGCACTGTTGAAACTCAAATGACCGTTTCCGTTGCCGTCATCGACCCATTCCACTTTGACGCCGCGGGTGCCGATTTTTTCGTCGGCGTTGATCCTCGTCTGGATCTCCGAAACCAGTTCGTCCGGCGTCTGGTACGTTTTCGGAGTCAGGACGATCTCATCCGAGATGAGGCCGTCGACCTTGAGCTTGAGAGTATCGGTCGTGTCGGTGAGCGTTATCGGGTTGGTTGCAGGAGACACGAACGACGAGCCGGTGAATCCGCCCTTCGTCGCCGCCTGGGTAATATTGACGTTCAGGGCGGTGCTGATTTTCGTTGCTGTCGTCGAAGACAGATATTCGATCCCGTTGTTCGACGAGTTTCCGGAATTGGTGAAGAGCTTGACGACCTCGTCGGGGTTGTTCCGGATGGCGTCCTCAAGCCGACTGCTGTCGGTAATTGACACAACGCCACTTCCGGTCGTACGGATGCCTATTGAGTACAGCTGGTTGAATTTTGTTGTAATTCCGGGGACTATCGAACCGAGGGCGCTTTGAAGAGAGTTCTGAATCGTCCAGACTGTCATATCGCCGAAAAGCGTCGGCGCGCTGGTATCCCCTTCGGAGTACTTGTTTTGATCATCGATGTATTTCGACAGCTGATTGTAGGCGTCAATAAAAGACTTGATATTCGTCTCGATTGACTTGACGTCGACGTCGGTAGTCATGTGAATGCTGGTGCCGGGATCGGTCACCTGCTTGGCAGTCAGGGTGAGGCCACCGACGACGTCCTTGAAATCGTTGGTCTGAGACGTCACCGTGATCGGCGAACCTTCTCCCCCGTTCGATCCCAGAGAAATTTTTGCATCGGAGGCCTTTTGCAGCAGGGGCGCAAAAGTCGCCACCTGGAAGGTGTCACCTTCGGTCAAGGTCCCGGCCGAAAAATTAAGTGTAAGTCCGTCGGAACCGTCGCCAACCAGTTCCACCTCACTGTCGGCCTGCGTGACGACCACGGAACCTGAGTTGGTACCGTCGGTCCAGTTCAACACGATGTTATCCGAACCGACTGTCTGGGCTCCGGTGCCCGCGACGGTGAAGGTGTAGGTCTTGTTCTGGTTGCCGGTAAAGGCGGCGCTCATACCGAGGGTCATTTTCGAGGAGGTCGATGAATCGACCGAAATTTGTTCCGGCGTGTCGAAAGTGGCGGTGGAATAATTCAAGTTCTGTCCGCCGGTGAGATTCGAACTGATATCAATCTTGTTCGCTGCTCCGGTCTTGTTCGCTGCGATTACCAGTCGATACGGATGCGACGAGGAACCGTCGTTCACTATCGAAGCGGTCACGTCGGCCGAGGATTTGTTAATGGCATCTCTGATACCCTGGAGGGTGTTGTTGGAGCTGTCAATAGTAATCGTTCTTAAGGATCCGTCGCCGACCTTTATTTGAATATTCCCGGTTCCGAATAAGGCGGTATCGCTCGCCTCGAATCCCTGACTGGCCAGCTGGTCGTTGCGTGCGAGCGCCAACACCTGGAGGTCATACGTCCCGGTGCCTACTCGCCCGGTCGAAGATGCGGCGAGAGCGTCGGGATTCGAAATATTGATTGTCGATTTATTGAAATTGCCGGCGCTGGTCAACGCGGCCAGCGAGGTACTCAGGCCGAGGACTTTTGCCTGCAGCGACTGGTACGCCGTAATAACGGTCTTCTTCTGTGCTTCTTCGGATTCGAGCAGAGTGGCATTGGTGCGCTCTGACTTGATAATGGCGTCAATAATTGCGTTAGTATCGAGGCCTGAAGTTATCCCGGTAATGGAATTGGAACCGGCCATCTTAAACTCCTGTTACTTGCGACTTCAATGTCTTCTTTTTTCAGGTTTGGAGGAGGGATAAACCTCCTCCAAACCGTGTTGTAGCATCTACTATCTGAAGAGCGAGAGAATCACTTGCGGAACCTGATTGGCCTGAGCAAGCATCGAGGTGCCGGCCTGGACCAGGATCTGGTTCTTGGTGAATTCTGACATCTCAGCGGCCATATCCGTGTCACGGATCTGGGACTCTGAGGCGGTCAGATTCTGCGAAGCGATCTGCAGGTTTCTCAGGTTGGATTCCAGCGTGTTCTTCTGGAAGCTACCGAGCGTACCGCGGGTCGTCGAGACTTCGTTAATAGCGGCATCAATCACTGACTGAGCATCCTGCGCACCCTGTACGGTGGTGACGTCTATCTGGGCCAGCGACCGGAACATGTTACCGGCGAGGTTGGTACCCAGTGACGAGGAAGCCATGTTACGCAGACCGATGTTGGCGGTCTGACCGACGTTGGCGCCGATCTGGAAGACGAGCGAACGGTCGGTGTCGTTGATGGTTTCCGAACCACCCTGAGAGGTCAGGCTGTACTTCAGAATGAGCGATTCGCTCCGGTCGGCGTTGTACACGGTGGCCGATTCGCCAGCGGTAACGGAGGTCGCCGGTCCGCCGTCGAGGCGCACGTCAAATTTCGCGGCCTGGACGTCGAGAAGCAGATTGCCCACGTTGATACCGTTAAGGGCCTTGGCAACCTTCATGTCAACGGTACCCTGATTGCTGTTGCCGTCGGCGGCGCTTTTCAGAGTCACGTTGTTGGTGGTGCCATAATTGACCTTGGTGATCGTATTGGTGTAGTTGTCAAACGCGACCAGAGCGTTGGTACCGGTGTTGGCCAGCGTATCGGTGGTGAGACCGAGCACGTTGCGCAGGTTACCGGTGATGTCGTAGCCGGCGTTCAACTTGATCGAGTAGTCCGAACCCTCATCGCGGGTGGCGAACTCGATCTGATTGGTGTTAACGACCTGAGCAGCGATATCGCTGACAGCAGTGTCACCGGCCACCTTACCGAAAGCCGTGTCGAGCGACGTGTTGATCGCCGTGACGAGCGAGCTCAGGGAGGTGTAGGTACCGGCGCCGACTGTGACAGCGGACGTGATGTTGCTGTTCGTCGCCGTGTTGACGGTAAAGTTCAGGACGTTGGCCGAAACACCGCGGGAGCTGCCGGCCGAAAATGAGAACGCGGCGTCGGCGGCATCGGTCGAGGTGGCTTCGGTCTTGATTGAATACTGTGCGCCTTCGTTGGCAGCCCAGATACGCAGAGCGCCGGCGGCGGTACCGGTCACGGTGATCTTACCGGCCAGAGCGGCGTTCAGGTTGATCTGCGTCTGCAACTTGGTGGCGATAACGTCGGTGGTGTCACCGAGCTCAACGTCGATGCTCAGCGACTGGTTACCGGTCGGGGACTCACCGTTCTCCTGATAGTTCAGGACAAAGGTGTAGGTACCGACGTTGGAAGCGGTCGCGGCAGCGATGACGGCAGCCGACGAAACCAGGGCGGCGGTTTCGGAGCCGCTCGCGGCGACGGTCAGGTTGTTACCGAAGGCATCGGCCAGGGTAATGGCGTCGGAGGTTTTCTTCGCGACGTCGGAAGCCTGAACCACATCGAGGTTGTAGACTTTCTCAGCGAGGTTGGTCGGGTCGCCATCAGTGTTGCTCAGCGACAATCCGAGGGACGTCGTGTTCAACGTGGCGCTCGAGTCGGCAGTCTTGGTCGCCGTGATCGAGTGGGTACCGTTTTTCAGCTGAGAGGTCTTCACGGCCACGCCGGAACCGTTGGAGGAAGTGATGGTTGCGACGTTGTCGTTGGTACCGTCGAGAAGTTTCTTGGTACCGAACTGGGTGTTGGCGGCGATACGATCGATCGTCTTAATCGCGTTGGCGATTTCAGCCTGGTCGGCTGCCAACTGGTCGGCATCGTTGAAACCTTCGTTAGCCGCGTGAATGGCCAGTTCTCTCATCGACGTCAACAGATTGTTGATCTCGCTGAGTGAACCTTCAGCGGTCTGAACCATGTTGATGGATCCCTGCGAGTTTTCGATCGCCTGGTTCAATCCGGCGATCTGAGCACGGAACTGCTCGGAGATCACCAGACCGGCCGGGTTGTCGGAACCCTGGTTGATCCGGTAACCGGACGACAGCCGCTGCATCGAAGCATTCAGCGCGTCGGTGGTGTTCAACAAGTTCCTGTGTGCGTTTAACGCAGCCAGGTTGTGGTTGATTTGAAGTGCCATGTGTCAATTCCTCCTTGAAGGATTTGGGGTGTCCGTACCCCGTTTTCTATTTCATTGGTTTACATGTTCGACACAATACTGCACGTCCAATGTTTCAACGATAAGGACAGAGTTGACTTCCCATGACTCTGCCGAATGATCAAATTCGCTCTCCTCCTTTACTGTAGTGCCTGACTGCCTCTGACATTTAGTCGTTCCCTTTTTATCGTATTGTTTACTTCGGCAAAAATCCCCACACCTTAACAGCTTGAGGCCGGACGCGGGAAATTAATTCTGGGCCGATTTGTCCGTGTTCTCAAGCCCTGACCTCGGCGCCGGCAAGCTGATTGAGGCGCTGTCGGGCAGGCTCAAAATCGGGGTCAATACGAAGAACCCGTTGATACCCTAAAATAGCCGAATCCGTATGTCCCATATTGAGATAGCAGTCGGAAAGGCCGAATAACGCCAGAGCGTCTTCAGGGTTCGCCTTCAAAGTTCGTTCGTAAAAGTTAATTGCCTCCGCAGGTTTACCAAGCTGCGCATACAAGTCGCCCACTACTTGGACTACAGCCTGATCCTTCGGATTTAAGTCGGCATAATGGGCTAAAGTATTAACGGCTTCGGCGTTTTTCCTTAGCCGAACCTGGGTCAAACCGAGATTTCGGTGGATGACGGCAGGTGGCGAAGGTGCCTTGAGCCCTTTCAAATACCAGACCTCCGCTTCTTCGAATTCACCCATCTTGAAGTAGCAGTTGCCAAGGTCGTTGAGATGTTCCGCCGACAGCGTCATGCGGCTCTCGAGATCGGTATAGATAGCAGCCGCCTGACGATAGGAACCGACTCTGAGACAGGTTGAGGCGAGGTCACTCAACGTCTGGGTGGGCCGGCCGCTTTCCGAAAGCAGCTTGCTCACAAGCGCTTCGACTTCTTGTTCGTTGCCTCGGCGGGCACAAAATTCGGCGTAGGCGATCAGCATGTCCGACGACTCGGAATCGGCGTTGAGGGCCTGCCCGTAGGCCTCTGAAGCCTTCTCCATCTGGTTGGACTGTTCGAATGCCTTGGCGATTTCGAGGAGGTAGTCGGCGCTTGTCGGGGTCAACCGCAATTGCTCCGTAAGATAGGGCCGTGCCTTCTCCGGATTCCCTTCGGAGAGGTAAAGCCTGCCGAGCATGCCGTTGGCCTCCAAATAGGAGGAGTTGATCTCCAATGTCTTGTGGTAATATCTAATCGCGGCCGCCCGGTCGTTCTGAAGCTCGGCGAGCATCGCCAGACCATAGTAGGCCGTGGCCCGGCTGTCGGGGTGAACCAGTATTATATTGTCGACCTCTTTGCCCGGATCGAAGGCAGACTGCATCTCTATATATTTGAGGTAGGCGTCGCTGGCCGCCTGATATTGCCGCTTCTTGCCGAAAGCGTGACCGCGGAGCATTAACGGATCAAGATAGTCCGGTTTGGTACTCAAAGCACGGTCGGCGTATTCGAGGGCCAGGTCATAGTTTCCCAGATAGAAATGGGTCCAGGCGATCTGGTCAAGGCACATCAGGTGGGTATGGCGATGCTGAATGTTCTTCGGATCGGTCAGCTCAACCGCGTGTCCCGCCGCCTTGAGAATCTGCGGTGCGTTCTTTCTCTGGAAGTCACTCCCCTCCCCCCTTAACAACTGAGCATAGTTGAACAGCGCAAAAACATTATCAGGATCTTCGGCAAGCTGTTTTTCAAGGAGTGCTTTGGATCTGAGGAATTTGCGATGCATTTCCTCGGGAGTGAGGTCGTATCCGTGGTGTTTGATACGGATCGGCGCTCTTGCCACCGGTATATCCTGGGGGAGTTCAAGTCGGTTGTGCACGATACCTTCGTAGCGAAGATTCAGGGAACGCCGAAAGAGACGAATCGACGGCAGGAATGTAGTCGTCTCCTCGTTTTGACCATAGACGTTAAAGACGTTAATGGATATGATCTCGTGCTTGTTTTCACCGAGCAGTTGTCTGGTCCGAGCAACGTCTTCTTCGACAAACCGTTCATCGGCGTCAATTATCAGGACCCAGTCGCCGGTCGCCTGCTCCAGTGAATAGTTGCGGGCCGCTGAGAAATCTCCGGTCCACTTCTTATGAAAGATCTTCGCGCCGTACTCTTCGGCGATTTTGACAGTGCTATCGGTCGAGCCGGTGTCTACGAGAATGATCTCGTCCACCCAGTCTCTGATTGAGGCAAGGCAACCGGGCAACATCTTCTCTTCGTCTTTGACGATCATACACGCGCTAACCGTAAAAGTCTTTTCCAATGAACGTGCCAACATTCTCAACTCCTGGACTTGGCGACAACTCTTGAGTCCGCGTCTTGTCCATACGCCTGCGGACTTGGATTCTCCCGATGAGATAAGCATTGTGGCGAGGTTCAAGTATGGGAGATGGTTGGCAGGATCTGCGGCGATCGACTGCTCGTACCAGCTTTGGGCGGATTCGACGTCGCGTAATTCTCGATAGGCATTGGCGACAAAGTTTCTCGTCTGCGAGAGGTGAGATGGCGTAGTAGCGAAGTACCGACCTTCTGACGTTGCCTCCTTCAAACCGTCGAACACTGTTTCAAACGAGCCTCCGACTTCGGTCGTGCGCTGGTATTCTTTCAGGTGCAGCTTGAGATAGGTGAGCACATACAGGAGATCAGGGCTGTTCGGATCGACTGCGAGCCCTTGCTCTATGACTCTCTCGGCTTCGATGAATCTATTCGTAATGGCGTAAGAATAGGAGAGCAAGGCACAAAACATACTCTGCTGCTGAATCGACAGCGCATTCGACTGATCGGACAGCGGCTCGAGGACATCGGAGATCTTCGGCTCCTGTCCATGACGGCGATAATAGTCGGCAAGGGTCAGGGCCGCACCGGCGTCATCCGGATTTGCCCGCACGACCGAAAGCAATTGGCTCAGGGTCAGTTCGCCTTTTGAGGATGATTTCGATTGACGCGTCTTCCCCGATGCCGTTGATTTTGTCGATGTTCGTGTTGCCTTGCGTTTGTTCCCTTTAGCCATGACTATGTCCTTTTCGTGTCGCTGAGATTACTCTGCCCGGTTCGAAGGACAGCTTTTACCGCCCGATCAATCTCTGTCATTTTGTCTTCACGGCTGTAGCGATGCTTGATGTATTCTCGGTTGGTCTCGGCCAACTTGATTCTGTCTTCTCGTTCCAGTTTCAACAGCAAATCAAGACAGCCGTCCGGATCATCGAAGAGAAATTCACTCGGGTACAAATTTGCCGCTCCGTACCAATTGTGAATCAGCGGCATCAATCCGCACGACATTCCTTCGGCGATGGAGTAATGAAACGACTCGAACAGCGAGGTCGATATGACAAAATCCTTGTCTGCGTACCAGCGCGGCATATCGTCGACCCACCCATCGAAGTAGACCGGCAGCGGGTTCTCCTTGAGGAAATGCTCGAAATAGACCTGGATACGGGGATCCTGATGCTCGCCGGCTATGTGCAGGGTATAGTTCGGATCGTACTCGTGAATCTTCTTGAAGCAATACAGAAGCAGGGCCGGGTTCTTCTTGTAATTGATGTATCCGACCGAAGCGATCTTGCGACCGAACTTCTTCTGCCGCGGAATAACGAATTTGTCGGTATCGACCGCATTATGAATGACAATACTTGAGACCGGAGTCTTGATCTGCCGTTCGAACAGGTCTTTTACCGAGCGATTGACGAATATGAGGAGATCGACCTTTCGCCAATCGACTTTCGAAGGCATATCGGTAAACGCTTCGTAGCTGTGGAGTCGGCAGATTATTGGACAGAGTTTGGGAAGCTTGGTAGCTTCGATTAGATACTGGTCGCACCATTCGAACCAGGCCAGATCGGCCGAGCCAAGGACTTTCTGCATATTTTCCAGCGTCTGGCCTTCGAACTTCGTCACCTCATTCTGTTCTGCAAGGTGTTCCCCGATATCGTTGAAGAACGTATCGATGCTTGCAAAGACGGCAATTCTCTGCCCCCGTTTCATCGGAGACTCTACCTTCGGTGCTTCCGATACAATGGACCTGGTCGACTGGTTGTCGATCGGTTCCGGCTGCACCTTCTGACGCCACTTCGCGATGTCTTCCTGTGATTCGGCGGTGGTGGCTGGATTCTGCGAATTCAGCTCAAGGAGCCTTAGCGCCTGAGCCTTCATTTCGTTGGCAAGAAGCGTCTCGACCGCATTCCTGCGGGCAAGATTCAGATTGGGATCCTTGCGGAGTGCCTGAGTCCAGTAGTCGAGGGCGGCTGTCAAATTCTTCATCTGTGCCTGTATCACGGCCAGGTCGCTCAGAAGAGCGGCATTATCCGGATTTCGTTTTACCAATTTCTTGAGTATCGAGATGGCCTGCTCTTGCTTGCCCTCCTCGATCATGACGAGTGCGAGATTGTACGCGGCATCGAAATGTCCGGGATGTCTCGCAAGAGCTTGTTCGAAGTACGTGATGGCTTCCGGCCGCCGCTTCAGTGTAAGCGCGACCAGTCCGGCCGTCACGGAGGTGTCTGCATCTTCGGGCCTTGCTTCCACGAGATAAGCAATGCACGCAAAGGCATCTTCGAGCCGGTTCTCGGCAAGATGCGAATTGGCAGTTCGGGTGATGTCTTCGAGAGTCAGTTGACCGGACGAAACCTGATTTCGGAATTGTTCGACCGTATTGGACGTCATGATGATCTCCTATATCTGTTGCCCGAAGGCGATGAACCGACTTCGTGTCGGCCGTGGAGTCGGTTATACGCCGACAGGTTCGCGCATGCGACGCTCTTCCCGAGCCGTATCCGCGTTCACGAGATCCATGATGTGGTGCCGAACCTGATAGTTCGAGTTCACCAGCACCAGCTGCTTGGCCCGGTTGTTCTCTGTGTTGATGAGAATGGGGCCCTGGAGATTGACCGAGATTTCCTGCGGATCGTCCGGAATGGTCACGATGACGTACGTTTCGACCGTCCGGGTATCGGCGATATTCAGTTCGGCGATCTCCTTGGGGTTCACTTCTATCCGATAGTCCGGGAAGAACACTCGCGGATTGACCACGAGAAAGCTTACCGCCGGGTCCTCGGAAGAGATCAGCCACATGAAAGGAAACAGGTCCTGAGCTTCCACCAGGCAGAACCTTGCCAGGTGTTCGAATCCTAAAACCGGCTTCTCCATGAAGATAATCTTGTCGTCCGGGACATCCAGTTGCCCAAGTCTCAGGCTGTTAACAATCATAGTACCTATCCTTGCTCTTATTGCAGAAAGTTCAATAATGACGGTTGAATGATTTTCGAGGCAGCCAATAGAGCGGCCTGGTAATTGTTTTCATAGGTGGAGAGTTGCGTGATTACCTGCGTCATATCCGCATCCTCAACTTCGGTCAGCCGCTGGGTGAAGGTCAGCTGACGGTCGGTCAGACGGCTGTCTGTTCCCTGCAACCGGATCCCTTTGGCGCCGTTTGAGGCACGCCAATTCAGGAGGTTCTGGATTCCATCGTCGAGGTTTTGCAGGAGCATGCCGGCGCCTTCCTGATCGTCTTTATTCAGTGCGTTCACCAGTACCAGCATGGAGCCCATCATGTCGCTCGATCCGAATATCCCCATATCCTTCGCCGTCGTGGTATCACCGTTGTCTTCGATTGTCAGCGATCGGGTTTGATCGTTGTTGACTATTTGTATACCGGTGCCGTCGGCGTTGATCGACGCTGTTATATCCAGGCCGGAGTTGTTGATCGTGTCAAGAAGGTCCTGGACTGTGACGATCGAAGGACTGCCGAGGTCGAGCGTACGGGTCGCGTCCCCCTGCCAAATGACGACTTCGGAGAGGTTCAGACCGTTTCCGTTGTTCAGGTCGGCGATATTCGAAGTGGCCAGCAAAACCGGGTTGAGATCTTCGCCGGACCTGTCGCTGGTAATCTCTCCTTTGATTCCCAGGTCCGCGGCAGTCGTCCCTGCTCCGGCTTCGTCGATCTTGAACGAAACCTGCGGATCAAGTGCCCGACCATCGAGCTGGGCGCCCACATTGCCCGCGATTCCGAGGTCGCTTGCCAGGCTGCTCATCGTGCCGACGTCCGATATCTGGAGTCCGAGCGGGGTGCCGTTGGTATCTACTATCTGAAGACCGGTCCCGGCCGGATTGATCTGCATTGTTACGTTGTTCACACCGGCCGCGGTCATTTGAGCGTTGAACTTACTGATGACATCTCCGACCGTGGCTGAGCCGGACAGATCGACATTAAAATCAATCGCGGCACCATCGGTTACTCTGATTCTTCCGTCGGTAAGGTCGATCCCGGCTCCGGCATTCAATTGATCGACCGAAGTAGCGGCGCTTAGCAGGCCGTTGTTGGTGCTGTCAAGAAGGAGGTTATTCCCCTCTTCGCCGAGAGCAACCGTCAGGTTGGTGATACCATCGGCAGCCAACTGGTTATTGATAGTCGTTATGGCATCGTTGATGGTAGTCGCCCCGCTCAGATCGATCGTCGAGCTGATTCCGAGATTCTGATCGGTGATCGTGATCGTACCGGGAGTCTGGCTTATTCCGTTGCCGTTGTGCAGATCGGCCAATAAGGAGTTGCCGGTAACGCCGACATTCAGGTCGGCGTGTTCGCCGAGAATCGAAAGCTGTTTCAGGAAGACGCTCGATCCGGTCATGTTGATAGCCATGTTGGTCGAAGTATCAATCTGGAAGTTGATCTGACCGCTGTCGCCGTAGTAGCGGACGCCGTTGGCCGAAGCACGGAGAGCCTGCGTATCGGTCTTGAAGCCGGAGAAGATATACTTGTTCTCCTGTTCTGAGTTTGCCAGCTGCATCATCTGGTCGAACAGCGACTTGACTTCGTTGGCGGATGCTTCGCGGGCGGTCGCGTCGTACGTTCCGTTCGACATCGATATCGCGATTTCCTTCGCGCTCGAGAGCATGTTCTTGAGATCGGCCAGCACGGTGTCGTAAGTCTGGTTCCAGCTCTGCCCCTGCGATATGTTCTTGCGGTATTGGTCGGTCTTGGCCAGTTCCGTACGATATCCGAGATCACGCAGGATGCCGAGAGGGTCATCCGAAGGTGCGTTGATCCGTCGGCCGGACGACGCCTGCGTCTGTAAATCGAGAAACCGCTGAAGCGCCAACTGGGCGTTGGTTGTAACCCGGTCCGCCATCATATTGTTGGTAACGCGCATAACTCAGTCCTTCAATCCGCCGTTAATTCCTGTTACTCATTGGTCCGGTTCTGGTTGGGTCGCCGTGCCGGAGATTGCTTTTCTTTGTAGTCGATTTCAGGCGGCTGACCCTTGCCCTTTCCGGTGATTTTGTCTTTGAGGAGTTCCACCATCCCTTTGAGATCGCCGGTGATCGATTTCGAAGCTTTGCGATTTTCCTCCTGGATCTTGACGTAGATCTCCTCCCGATGGACAACCACATTCATCGGTGCTTCGATACCTATTCGTACCTGGCGGCCATGGATCCCCAGTACGGAGACTTTGATATTGTCCCCGATATTGATGGACTCACCCAACTTCCTTGTCAAAATAAGCACGTAACCCTCCTTGGTGTTGTCATGCTCGTCGTTTCAGATGTTTATCGACCAACAACTCCCATACCGGAAATTACCGTATCGAGGGCCTGATCCATGGCCGTGATAACCCGCGCCGCGGCATCATACGCGTGCTGGTATTTAATCATGTTGGTCATTTCTTCGTCCAGGGATACTCCCTGAACGGATTGTCTTGCATAGTCAACTTGCTGCACCAGCAGATCGGAGTTTGCCGATGCCGTTTGCGCCTGATTGCTTTCGACCCCGAGAGCGCCGACGACCGAATTGTAGTAGTCGTTCATGCTGGTGGTGCCGTTATCCATAACTCCCTGACTGCGCAGCGCGCTAATCGCGAGGGCGATCGTGTTGTCGCCCGGTTCGCCCGAGGCGGACGCGACTACTTTGGACGGATCGCTGGCGACCTCCCCGTTGATCTCGATATTCGCTGCATCGGTGAGATTCGGGTTGAAGAAGTCAACGCCGGTCGAGCCGTTAAGCCCGTAGCCGCTGCGGTGCATACCGTTTACCTGCGACACGAAGGTCGCCGCCAGGTTGTTCAATTTATCCAGATAGCCCGGTATTATCTTGTCGCGCGCTTCCATTAAGCCGGCCAGTTGACCGGAGTTGTTCTTCAGTGCGATTTTGGTCCCCTGCCAGACGAGATTATGAATCATCGTACCGTCGACATTACTGACGGATGCCCCGATCTTGATTGAATCGGCTCCGTTTACCAGGGACATCGAGCCCAGATAGACCGTGACTGAACCATTCGGCTGTTCCTTGGAGTTGACGTCGATAATCTGGGATAACTGGTCAAGGAGCAGGTCGCGGCTGTCGCGAAGGTCGTTCGCTTTGGAAGAGCCGAGTTCCAGTGATGAGATCTGCTGATTCAGGCCGGCGATATTCGTGGTGATTCGATTGACTTCCTGAACGAGGTTGGTCATATCACCGTCGATCGAACTCCGAAGGCTGTTCAACTGGTCCGCCATCGTGTGGAAACCGTTGGTCAACAGCTTGGCCTGCTCGACAATCTGCGAGCGGCTGCTGGCGGAGTCCGGGCTGGTCGACAGATCCGACCAGGAGTCCCAGAACTTGTTCATCAGGTCTGACAAGGTGCTGTCATTCGGTTCGTTGAACAGGGATTCAATTTCCGTGTACACTTTTTCTTTGTACTGCCATTGACCGAGAGATTTGTTCTGCTGACGGTATTGCTGGCCGAGGAACATATCACGAGCCTGCTGAACATCACTCACCGTTACACCCGAGCCGAGGATTCCGATGGTCGAGTACTCCGGCAGCGCCGTTGTAATGTTCACTCGCTGACGGGAGTATCCCGGAGTGTTCACGTTGGCGATATTGTTACTGATCGTCTGCAGAGCGAGCTGGTGAGTCAGCAGTGCACTGCGTCCTATTTCGAGTCCCTGAAACAAGCCTGGCATCATGCCCTCCTGTCTACGGCGACCGTCCGACTCCGGTCGGTCTGGTCTCCGGAAGCGGAGTAAATAGGCGAAGATCCCTGGATGCGCGAGAGCATCTCCATGGTCTTCATGATGTATTCCCGCGATTTATTCAGCAGCATAGCGTTCTGATTTCGCGTCAGGTTGATCTGATCGCTCAAATCAAGAATGATTTTCTGAAGGCGCTGCAGGCGGTCGGCCTGGGTCTGATCGACGATGTCGAGCAGGCGGGTGACATTCAAGTCGCCGTCGATATGGTTGGCGGTCTTGATCGCCTCCACCAGTTCAAGGCGCTTCTTGTTGAGCAGTTGACTTTGAATCAACTTCTCCCGTTGCAACTCAGTAACTTTAGTGAGCCCGTCGACGTCGTTCTCGACAAGCATCTGTTGCTGTTGTTCCAGGAGTTCAAGGAAGGATTCGAATAGAGCGGCTTCCTTGCCGATGATGTCAATTAAAGTGTTGACCATATCCTATACTTCGTGATATATGTTTCCAACATTACTTATCGGTTGTTTCAAAATGGACTTTAGCCGCCGCGGAGGGCGCGCCTCCCGAGATTGTCTTGAGCGTGTCGAGGACCTTGTTGACGTAGTCCCGGGTTTCTTTAAACGGCGGCATTCCGTTGTATTTCTCCACATTTCCCGGACCGGCGTTGTAAGCGGCCAGACCGAGCTTGACCGAACCGAACCGGTCGATCAGGTTTCGCAGGTACTTACTGCCCGCTTTAATATTCTCGCTCGGGTTAAAGACCTTACCGACGCCGTAATCCGATGCGGTTGAATCGGAAAGCTGCATGAGACCTTTCGCACCGGCAGATGACACGGCATTCGGATTTCCGGCCGACTCGGCCTGGATCACGGAAATGATCAGGGCCGGATCGAGCGAAGATTGTTTGGCCGCATCGTCAATATGTTTGCCGAATTTAGACAGGATCGTGTCGCCGGGCACCGATCGGGCGCGAGCCGGGTTCGGCAGGAATTTGGTCGGATTGGCGTTGATCTTGATCTGCTTTTCGGGCCGCTGTATGTTTTCGAAGTCCCGATTTTGAAGCTGTATCGGTCCCGACTTCTCCTGCTTCAACGGCTTGATCTCGACCGGACCGTCCTGATTTCCCTGCTGGGCTTCAAGCACCTTCTCCAGTGAGCGATAGAGCATATCTGAAATGGAATTCTTGCCGCCCGTCGCCATCTTGTTGGACATCTGCATGTCGAACATCTCGGTGAAAATGTCTTTGCCCATGCCGCCTGAGAATGGACCGCCCTTTTCCAGCGAAGATTCGTGCACGGTTTCTCGCATCGTTTTCAGCATCTGGTACATGAAAAACGCCTCAAACGCCTTTGTCGCCTTCTTAAGCCGGGCTTTCTCGCCGGCCAGAGAGGTGGGCTTTTCGTCCTTGAGCTTCTCAACATCGGTTAACGACGGAGAGGCGATGCTTGATGCCACCGAGCTAATGTCCATTACAGGATGATCAACTCCGATCTGAGCGCTCCAGCCTGCTTGAGCGCCTGGAAAATTGCAATGATATCGCGCGGCGTGGCGCCGATTTTGTTCAGCGCGTTGGCAATGTCAGACAGGTAGACCGACCGGTCCAGATTGACCACGTGAGCCACTTCGTCCTGGACATTGATCCGGGAGTCCTGCGTAACTACCGTCTGGCCCTGGCTGAACGCCTCCGGCTGTGAAATTACCGGAGTAGACTGGATATTTACAGTTATTGTGCCGTGGGCGATCGCCACTGGCTCGATCGTGACATGCTCACCGGCCACGATTGTACCTGTCTTTTCGTTGATGACAACTTTCGCGGCGTTGTCAGGCGTGACGGTCAACTGACCGACTTCGGATATGAACCGGGCCCGATAGTTAGTCTCGTTGAGCGAGTCGGGTAATTGCAGCTTTACCGTACCGGCATCTATCGCGTAGGCCGTCGTGCCGTAGGTATTGTTGACCTGTTGGGCAATTCGGTTAGCCGTGGTGAAATCGGGGTCGCGCAAAGCCAGATATATCTCTTTCTGGCTTTCCGGCGGCGCCACGATACCTTTCGTCACCTTTCCGCCGTTAGGCACGCGGCCTACCAGCGTGTAATTGTTTACTATTTTGTTGGCATCGTCAACCTTGACGTTGAATCCGCCGATCGATACCGGCCCCTGGGCGATTGCTCTTACGGTTCCTTCTTCATCTGCGAGCGGCGTAAGCAAGAGAGTCCCCCCCTGCAACGACGATGCATCGCCGACCGAAGATACGGTTATATCGAAGTAAGTCCCGTCCTTCTGAAAACTGGTGACTCTGCCGGTGATCATAACAGCGGCGACGTTTTTCACTTTCACTTTTGTCGGATCGACAGTGAGTCCCATACGCTCCATCATGTTGGTAAGTGCCTGGGTCGTGAATTGCGTACCGTTGCCATCGCCGGTTCCGTCGAGGCCGATCACAAGACCGTAGCCGATAAGATCGGATTCCTGTTTGTTCTGGAAATCACAGATGTCTTTGATGCGGACTTTGTTGGCGTTGGCCGGAGTGCAAAAGGTCACGAGCAGAAACAGGATGAGTGACAGCCCCGCCGGCGAAGCTATGCGATTCAATACTAAAGGCATCATAGCTCCTCCTTAGAATATCCAGTTGAACAAACGGGTGAAAAATCCGGGACGTGCGCCGGTCGACGCCGCACCCTTGCCGTTGTAGTGGATTTCCGCGTCGGCTATCAGGTATGAATCGATCGTATTGTCGGAGGTAACGTCCTTCTGACGAACCACACCGCTGAGCGCCAGTGTCTCCTTGTCGTTCGAAATACCGAGCGTGCGGGAGCCCTGGATTACGAGATCACCATTGTCTTTGACAGCGATGACCGTAACCGACATCTTCGCCCGAAGGGATCCGTTGCGGGTATTCTGCCCTTTGCCGTCGAACGTATTGCTGTTCTGACCGTCGGCGCTGAACAACGGAATGAAGTCGAGCGGGCCGACGCCCGGGCCGCCTGAAACGGAAGACTTGGTCGACTTCTCAGTCTTGGTCTCAACATTGCTTGAGGCCTTGTTCTGCTCATAGATGAGCACGGTAAGAATGTCTCCCACCTTGTTCGCCTTTATATCCGAATAGAGCGAACGCCCCTGTCCGAAATCACCACCGTAGGTTTTGATGGCGAACGGAAGCAGGAGCAGGAGAATAAGAATCGCGAGAAATTTCTTCATCAGTCTACACCTTTGTTAGAGTCCTATGGCGCGACGGCGACTTCCCTGTCGTCGATGACTTTTCCGGTTATTACCTTATTGGTTGATTTGTTTTTGATTCTGATGTAATCGCCGTTGGAACCGTCCTGCATCGCGATTCCCGGAGCGGTGACGCGGCAGAGCCCGTCGTCGTACACGATCAGAACTTCCCTTCCGATCTGCACATCCGGTATCGACTCCATAGCCGGCAATGTCAGGATGGTACCTTTGCGAATATTCCGCTTCGCCCAGGTCCCGGTTACTTCATCGAGGTTCGTCACCGGCTGCTCACGCAGGTTGGTGACATCCATTCTCTGAATGGACAGGCGATCGGCCGAAAGATGTTCGTGCCGTTTGAACGTATCCGTCGTCACGGCTACATCGGCGTACTTGGTGATTCTCAGCCGGACTTCGCCCGTCTCGATCGGGTCGCCATCGACCGACAGCGTCGCCTGGACCGTGAACAGCCCGATCGGATCTGTCAGAGTCAACGGTTTGATCGACAGATCGGCCGGACGGATCTCTTTCGATTTGAGACGGTTCGACAGTACGTCTATTCGATAGGATGAACTGTCAAGCGAATACGTGTCCATTATGCGATCGACGACGGCCTTATCACACGACTCCGACAAGACTGCGGAGGCGAGCAGGGTCATTACGATCAGGATGAGTATGAGAATCTTTATGACTGTCTTCATGGCTATGCTCTCTTCAGGCTGTTGGCGATCTGAGCCATATCGTCGGCGGTCTGAATCGCTTTCGAGTTCATCTCGTAAGCGCGCTGCGCGACGATCATGTTGACCATCTCGTCGACCACCTTGACGTTGGACATTTCGAGGTATCCCTGGTTGAGCTGACCGAGGCCGCTCTGAGTCGGCAGATCGGTAATCGGCTCACCGGATGCCACCGTCTTTACCAGGAGATTTCGGCCGATGGCGGAAAGGCCGGCCGGATTGACGAATCTCGCCAGTTCGATCTGGCCCAATTGAACTGGTGTGTCGTTTCCGACCTGCATAACTTCGACGGTACCGTCGGTACCGACCGAAATAGACTCGGCGTCGGTCGGAATGGTGATTTCCGGAAGCAACGGATATCCCTCGGAGGTCACGATTCTTCCGTCCCCGGATACTTTGAACGTTCCATCGCGCGTGTACGCGGTCGTACCGTCGGGATACTGGATCTGGTAGAACCCGTCACCTTCGATAGCGACATCGAGCGGATTGCCGGTCGACGTCAGATCCCCTTCGGTGAACTGACGATTCGTTGAGACCGCCTTGGTACCATATCCGATCGCAAGCTCCGTGGGAGCTTCGGCCCCGACGGCGGTTACCGTTCCCGCTTTGCGGAAATTCTGATACAGCACATCCTGAAACTCCACCTTGCTCTTCTTGAATCCGGTGGTGTTGACGTTGGCAAGATTGTTAGCGATGTTGTCGACATTCATCTGCTGGGCGATCATACCGGTCGCCGCTGTGCGCATCGCTTTAATCATCTCAACCTCCTATGTTTATTCACTAATTCGCTAACTTCTCGGGGCAACCCGGTTGAACAGATTGTCCAGAGTCTGATCCTGCACCTGTACCGATTTGGAATCGGCTTCGTAATTCCGGAACGAAATGATCATATCGATCATCTCGCGCACGATATCGACATTGGATGCTTCGAGGAACCCCTGCTGAATGCGGGCCTTGGTAACCGGCTGAACGTCGACTCCGTTCGGAACGGCAAAGACCGAGCTTCCTACTTTCTCCAACTGGCTCACATCCGGAACCGATACCGGGACAATTGTCCCGACGAGATTGCCATCGACCTGCACGGTGCCGTCCTGGCCGATTTGGATATCTCCGCCCGAACCGACCTCGATTGGTCCTCCTTCTCCGACCAGCAGCGCGCCTCCGGGAAACTCGATTTGTCCCTCGGAGTTCACCGAAAACGTACCGGCTCGAGTGAGACCGGTAGAACCGTCCGGAAGCTGCAGGCGGAAAAAGCCGTCCCCGTCGATTGCCAGGTCGAGCTGATTGCCGGTGCGATCGAAAACCCCCGGAGCGAAATTCGTGTAGACCTCGTCGACCATTGGCTGTTCCCAGTCGGACTTGGTCGCCACGACATTCTTCTCAGCCTTGGAAAGCTCCTTGGTAAAAAGAGTGTCGCGTTTGTAGCCGGGAGTTGAAGCGTTGGCCAGGTTGTTGGCCGTCAGCTCCTGCTTCTTGATCCGCGGGATCATCGCGGACGCTGAGGTATAGATTCCTTTTATCATAGTATACTCCGGTCAGCGGTAAAGCAGGGGTCGTGCCAACTGTACCCTAACAGTGCAACTCGTTGTATACTAATCCGTTACGATAGCAGGGCAGTCACGCCCGCGAGACAAAATCGGAAGTCATTACTTGAATTCGGTGGAAATTTTTTCCGGGTTGACCGGATGTGAGCTATGCGGGAATTGCTATTTGGCGATGTCGTGGTATTTGGCGATGGTTTTGTCGATGAGCTTATTCATGGCTTCGTTGAAGCAGTCTTCATCGAGTTGCTCGCCATTGGATTTTCTATACAGGGCACAATCGGTCTTATAACCGAAACATTTGAGTTCCTCGGCGAGAAAGCAGACTTTGGTATAGGCGCAGCGTTCCGCTTTCTTGAGCGGTTCTGGTTTCGTGCTCATATCGAGAGTATCGACCTGAGTTGGCCAAACCTTAGATTGACCTTTGAATATCGCAAGAAGTTCCGGTCTCTGCCGCACTTTTAGGAAGCCACTTGCATAAGGCCGGGGCGTCCGGAAAAACGAGTTGCAAAATTCGACCCTCTCCCCTATATTTGCAGAGTTCAAGTCATTTGGATTTCAAGTACTTACAAACAGATACGGAACAGCTATACAGCATTTCTTCGATAACGGAATTACCTTCACTAAACTGCACCGATTTTGCTTTACGTACCGCGTGTAAGAGAAAGAGGATAGTATATGCATATGCATTCGAGGAATTTCTTTGTCGGACTGTTGATAGCTGTAATTCTGATTGCCGCCTGGTCGGTCCCGGCACTGGCTCAGGATCCGGGAATCAGGGACACCGTCTATGTCGACTCAGTCGGAGCTACTTCTTTCACCGGCACCTCCGTTCCGATCTACATTTACAACGATGAACCGCTCGCCGGTCTTGAAATCACCCTGACTTACGATTCCCCCGACGTTATGATAGACTCCTTCTCGTTTATCGGAGGCAAAGTAGCGGGAATCGCCAACAAGGGCTATCAGCAGGTGAATTCCACTTCGATCGACATCTTCTGCGTGCCGATCCAGGTAGGACTTATTCCCCCCGGTTCCGACTATCTCGGCAGCCTCTACCTCTCATTCGTGCCGGGTCTGTCTCCGCAGCTCGTGCGGATAGATTCAATCACTCTAACGGTGGCTGAGCGAACCCTCACGACCAGCTTCTCGGACTCTCTTAACGCCTATTTCGCACCGTACTTCGTACCCGGGTATGTCGACGTCAAGCTCGGTTCGTGCTGCCTGGGAGACCGAGGGAACGTCAACAATGATCCGCAGGATATCACCGACATCAGCGATCTGATTTACCTTGTCGACTACAGCTTCGGTGTCGGTCCGGCCCCTGCCTGTACCGAGGAAGCTAATGTGGATGGAAGTGCGGACGGAGTTGTGGATATTTCGGATGTAATCTATTTTGTGGACTATATGTTCGGAACCGGCCCGCCGCCCCCGTCGTGCCAGTAGGCGAAATCTCTCGTTGAACCTGAACTACTTTTTCTTCTTGTACCGGTAGGTGGTGATGGCTATTTCATCACTTTCTTTTGCCGACGCCTGTTCAAACTCTTTCATGAATCGCTCACGCTGACGCTCTTTCAGCTTCTCATATTTCTTACGCTCGCGGGCCGCTTCCAAAAGTTGTCTGCGTTTGGCTTCTTCATCCTTCTTGAGAACCTTCAGGAGTTCCTCGCCGACGAGGGTATCCCGCTTGAGTTTCTGCAGATAGCGCGAAACGACCAGCATTTCCGCGACGCAGAACGGCTTGTTCGAACGTTCCCGCTGGTTATCCATGGTAGTAGTCCGTGTCTGATCTATGCTGACAAGCTCATTCTTCTGATCGAGAACCTTCTGCGTAGAAAACGCCAGCTGTTTTTGCCGCTCCCGCTCAATATGCTCCCTGACTTTCAGCAGGGCCTGAAGTCTGTAACGGAAATTCTTCATCTTCTGGTCAGTCTTCTAAGATTTCGCGGAGCCCGCGGAAGGACGCGTCGTGTTCAACAAGATCCCAAATCCCCTGCTTGAAGAACTCGTTCAGCCGATCCATCTTGGATATGGCAAGATCGATTTTGGGATTGGAGCCCTTGACATAGGCGCCGATATTTATCAAATCCTCGGCTTCCCGATACACCGACATCAATTCTCTCGCTTTTCCGGCAAGCTGGATCTCTTCGTCGGTCGAGACATCTTTCATCAGGCGGCTGATCGAATCGAGAATGTCTACGGCAGGATACTGGTTTCTCGAGGCGAGTCGGCGCGAGAGTGCCACATGACCGTCGATAATCGAGCGCACCGCGTCGCTTACCGGCTCGTTGAAGTCATCCCCTTCGACAAGAACCGTGTACAGGCCGGTAATGGAGCCATGCTCTTTCTGGCCGGCACGTTCCAGGAGGCGAGGAAGAAGTGCGAATACCGACGGGGTGTATCCTTTGGTGGTGGGAGGCTCACCAACGGCAATACCTATCTCCCGCTGAGCCATTGCAATTCGTGTCAAAGAATCCATCAGAAGGAGGACGTCTTTCCCCTGTTCTCGGAAATATTCGGCAATCGTGGTGGCAACGTGGGCACCTTTGATCCTGATAAGAGCCGGCTGATCCGAGGTCACCGCAACCACGATCGTCTTTTTCATCCCTTCGGGACCAAGATCATTTTCAATAAACTCTCGGACTTCACGGCCGCGCTCGCCAACGAGAGCGACCACGTTGACGTCGGCCGAGGTTCCACGGGCCATCATTCCCAGCATGACCGACTTCCCTACTCCGGAGCCCGCAAATACGCCCATTCGCTGTCCCTTTCCGACAGCTGTCATCAGATCGATAGCTTTGATACCGGTGCGTAGTGGTTCGGTGATTCGTTTTCTTTTCAGTGCCGGGATTGGTTCGGCATCTATCGAACGGGTTGTCGTCGCTTTGAGCATTCCCTTGCCGTCGATCGGTTGACCCAGTCCGCCAACTACCCTGCCGATTAGCTCATTGCCGACCGGGATACGAAGTTGTTCCGAAGTAGAAGTAACGATCGCACCGGGCGTGATTCCGGTAATCGGTCCCAATGGCATCAACAATAGGCGGTCGTCACGAAAGCCGACTACCTCGGCAGGAATCCGATGGCCGCTGTCCCGGTTTTCGATAGTGCAGATGCGGCCAATTGAGATAGCGGGCCCGGCCGATTCAATCACCAGGCCAACAACCTGCGTGACTTTGCCGAAATGCCTGATTGTACGGGCGGTGTTGATCCGTTCGGCGTATGTATCATAAGGAACGACACTCACACCTGTTCATCTCCACGATTCAGGACTTCGTCGATAACTTCAAATTGAGATTCAAGACGGGCATCGATATCTCCGGTCGGAGTCTCAATGAAACAGCCGCCGTAGCTGACCCGAAGATCCGGCTCGATCGTGATCTCCTTGATCGAAGTCGAGCCTTTGAGAAAGCGGTTAATGTTCTGCTCCACTATAGGCAAATGATCGGGATTTACTTTGATCTTGAGTCGAGATCTGTCGATCAGTGTACCGATAACACCATTGATTATTTCAAGAGTAACTTCGGGATCCGCTTCGACCGCGCCGAACGTCACCTTTCGACTTATCTGGGTTACGAGGTCGAGGATCTGTTGGCGCGCTTCGTCGAACAGAGCTTCCCGCTGTTGTACCGTGTCTTTGATTGCCCGGTCAAATTGCTTGAGGATCTTCGAAGCTTCTTCAAGCCCCTTATGTTCCCCGGCCTCGTACCCCTGCTGAAAAGCCTCGTCCCGGGCCTTCTTGACGGCTTCCTTAAACAGGTGGTCGATCTTGAAGACTTCCTGAATGGGAATCATGCGCGCGCCATCGGAATCGGTGATGACCGACACGATGGGAAAGAGTTCGGACAGCCGTTCCTCCGCGTTGTTTTCGATGGTGGAGTCGAGCTGTCTCTCCCCGATAAACACGCTGGGAGCTTCCGTAATGTACCGGATGACCTTAGACAATGATTTCCTCTTTGCCGCCGCGGCCGGAAATGATGATCTGGCCCTCTTCTTCGAGTCCGCGAACGACTTCGACGATTCTCGACTGAGCAGCCTCGACATCCGAAAGCCGGGTCGGTCCCATGAATTCCATCTCTTCCTTGATCATCACCGCGACACGTTCGGAGACGTTGGAGAATATCTTGTTGCGCACCTCGTCGGTAGTCGCTTTGAGTGCGATCGCGATGTCTTTCGTTTCGACCTCTTTGAGCAGCCGCTGGATCGAGCGATCGTCCAGCAGGATGATATCGTCGAAGACGAACATCATGTTCTTGATTTCGGCGGCGAGGTCGGGGTCTTCGGCTTCGAGCGACTGCAGAATGTTCTTTTCGGCAGTAGCGTCGATCAGGTTCAAAATTTCCGCAATTGCTTTGGCGCCGCCCGAGGAAGACATTTCTCCTCCGGCCGTTTGTTCGAAGTGACCTTCGAGAGTCTGCTCGATTTCCTTGAGAATCTCCGGAGCTATCTTTTCCATAAGGGCTATTCTGAGAGAAACCTCGGCCTGAAGTTCCGGCGAGAGTTCGGACAGTACGCCGGCCGCATGCTGGGGATTCAACTGAGTCAGGATGAGCGAAATGGTCTGCGGGTGCTCGTTTTGCAGGAATCCGGTGAGCTGTTTGGGATCGATATCTTTCAGCAGGGAGAATCCGCGCGATTTGATCGAAGACTCCAACCGGTGGAGGATCTCTCTCGCCTTACTGTTGCCGACCGCCTTTTCGAGAATTGTCTGCGCGAAGTCGATACCGCCCTGGGAAATGTATTGACGGGCCATGAAGATCTGGTGACATTCTTCGATCACCTTCTCTTCGATTTCCGGCGGCACGTCGCGAAGGTTGGCGATTTCGACCGTGATTGATTCGAGGTCCTGTTCCTTCATCCCTTTGAGTACGAGGGCCGAGACCTCGGGACCGAAAGCGACCAGGGCTACCGCCGCTTTCTGGATTGGGGATAATTTAGCAAAGTCAATCATCGCTCACCTACTCGATCATCATGGTTTTGATAACGCGGGCGATTTCTTCAGGCTGCTCTTTGGCCGCCTGCTGCATTTTATCTACGAGGCGCGGCTTTCGCTTCTCGGCCACGATCGGGAGATCTTCTTCCGGTTGTACCGGCGCCTGCATTGGCTGAGGGGCCTGTACCACGACCGGTCGGGGTGGCGGAGCCAAACGGGACAGGGCCTTGAACAGCTTCTTTGATTTGCTCTTGAACCAGAGGAAGGCGGCGATCGCAAGCAGCACCCAGCCGACCTTCTTGGCGATCTCAAGATAGAAGTCCTGCTTGTACATATTGTCGAGGTAGTTCTGATCTTCCTCCAGGTTGTTTCGGTCGAACGGCAGATTGACCATCTCGATTTGGTCGTTGCGCTGTTGATCGAATCCGACGGCGTTTTTCACGATAGCAGAAAGGCGGTCCAGCTCTTCCTGGGAGCGTGGCTGATAGACCGGCGCCGCGTTCGCATCCCCGCCTTCGGCCGGGACGTACTTGCCATCGACCATGACTGCGATTGACAGCCGATCGACATTGCCGACCGAATTGATTATGTGCTCGACCGTCTTATTCAGTTCATAATTCGTTACGGTCGACTCGTTGCTTTCATCGTTCTTGTTTTCTGCGCTGTCGGCGGATTTGTCGGCCGTTGTCGTCGTGCTCTTGGTATGTTCCTCGCTGCGAACCGACGGTTGGTTTGGATCGTACTGCTCCGAGGTCTTTTCGATCTGCTGAAAATTCAGATCGGCGGTAACGCGAATTACGGACTTTCCGGCGCCGAGAACTCCATCGAGCATCGACTGGGCTTTGTCCTGCAGATACTGTTCGACCTGTTTGCGTACTTCCAATTGAGACGAAGACAGGCCGGCAAGCGGATCAGCTTCCGATCCGGACGACAGCAGATTGCCGTCGTAGTCTATAATCGAAATATTACTCGGTTTCAAACCTTCGACCGATGATGCGACCAGATGGGTGATTCCCTGGATTTGCTGTTTATTGATACCGGTCGTTCCTTTGAACTTCAGTACCACCGAAGCCGTAGCTTCCTGCTGGTCTTTCTTGAACAGCCGGTCCTTGGGCATGACGATGTGCACCCGGGCCGCCTTCACTTCGTTAAGCTGCATTATCGTTTTGGTCAATTCCCCTTCGAGGGCGCGACGGTAGTTCAGATTTTGCAGAAAGTCGGTCATTCCGAGATTGTTCTTGTCAAAAATCGAATAGCCGATATTCCCGGAGCTCGGAAGACCCTTCGAAGCAAGGGCGATTCGCGTCTTGTAGACGTCTCCCGATGGTACCTCGATAGTCCGTCCACCGGCGGCCAATTGGTAAGGGATATTCTGATCGGTGAGATAAGAGGTGATGTCGCCGGCTTCCGATACATCGAGATCGGTGTACAACGGCGAATACGTCACGCTGTTGAGCCAGCCAACGATGAAGATGATACCGACAATCGATCCGGCTACCACACCAAGAAGCATCATGACCTGGCTGGGGGTCATTCTGCTCACATAATCCATCAGATTCTTCAGAAAGTCTTTGATCGCGTCCATCGTAAATCCTATTTATCGTGTCATGAGGTCAGCCGTCCATGGCCGACGGAACATGAAAATCTATATTTATAGTGGCATCTGCATAACTTGGGTATACGCGTTGAGCAATTTGTTTCGCACCTCCAGGAGGAGATCCATCGCCAATCCGGCTTCCTGGGCTTTGATCATGACATCGTGAAGTTCCACCGGATCTCCGTTCATGAACGACTCCTGGATCTGGGCAGCATCCTTCTGCAGACCGTTAACGGAGTTAAGCATGTTGGAGAATAATTCCGTGAAATTCCCTTCCGCCTTCTTGTCGGGCTTTCCCGTTTCGGCCTGATTCGGGTTCAGCTTCTCGATCAAACCCGGAACGAGCCGATTGATACTTCCGATACCGTTGCTCACCGTATCATACCTTTACGTCGATCAATTTACCGAGCGGGCCGGATTCAGCCGTGGGATCATTCTCGGCGTAGCCCGGGCCAAACCGGTCAGCGTTCTGGAATCGGGCGAACAGCAGATCCAGGGCGTTCTTTTCTTCTGGCGACAGGTACTGCGCGTAGCTTCCACTACTCGCTTTCACCGCCACTTTCGAAGGGGCCAGATCCTGCGGCTCGATTGAAACCGCCTGCGCCTGAGCGGCACTGTCTTGCGATTTCTGAGTCTGGTTGTCCTCTCGGACGTTGATTTGCTGATAAGATTGAATTCCTACCGGATTGATATTCATCTTTTATTCCTCACTCGTTAGATATCTAAAGAATCCTGGGCCATCTTCTTGGCAGCGGAAATCGCTACCGTATTGGCTTCATAAGCCCGCGATGCAGCCATCATGTCGACCATCTCGTTGACCACTTCAATATCCGGATACTTCACGTATCCCTGATCGTTCGCATCCGGATGAGTCGGATCGTACACCAGTTTGTAGCTGCTGTCCGGATCGTCAACGACCTTAGCCTCGACATCGGGAAGTTTCACCTTATCGGTTCCGACCTGAATGCGGTTGTACATATGCTTGCTGTTCGTGCGGGCCAGGTTCACGTCGGCGCTTTTCATATAGGAAGCAAACGTTCCTTCGGTCGGGTCTTCCTTGACGACGACTCTTTCGCGTTTGTACGGTCCGCCTTTGGCGGTTTCGGTCGTTTCAGCATTAGCGATATTCTTGGCGACCGTGTTCATTTTTGTCCGCTCGATACTCAAACCCCGGGCGGATATGTCAAATGCGCTGAATATACCTGCCATTGTCAAAGCTCCTATTTGCTGGTGATCGCCTTTTTGATACCGTCGAACTTCAGTTGCAGCAGTTTCGCCCCAACCGTAAACGTCAGCTCATTCTTGGCGAGCGCCGGAATCTCTTTGTCGATATCGACGGAGTTCATTTCGTCGACTTTCACTCGCTCCTGCTCGACTTTCGGAGGTCTGTTCGGAGTGTTTCCGATCGGCAGGTGATTCGGGTCGGTTGTCATCCCAACCACGTGATCCGACTGATTCGTCAGCCTCCGGTACTCCGATTCGAAGTTTATCTCTTTAGCCCGGTATCCGGGGGTCGATGCGTTGGCGATATTGCCGCTGATCAGTTTGTGCCGAAATGAGGCCAGATCAAGGTACTTCTGGTTTTTCGGCACCCCGGTGCCATCGAACAGGAATTGTGCTATCTTGTTACTCATATCATCAACTGGTTAGAGTTTCTCGTGTGACGGTAAAGCAATGCCTGTGCCAATCTCCGGAAGCCAATCGCAATTCATTGAAATACAATAGATTAGCTTATCGGCGAGACAGCTTTGAGATGTCACGGGGAGTGTGATGCGGAAAATCTTTCCGGTACGATGTGAAAGGATTATTCGGATGCGCTGAAGGACTGACCACGATTCGTTTGCGGAGTCGGCTGCGGCGCCCGGGTGCTGTCTTCCTTGCCGGCATAATAGAATTCGGAAGTCGGCTCCTTTTCGGAAAGATCCATAGTGAGGATCACGATATCGACCCGTCGGTTCTTGGCTCGGTTTTCTATTGAGTTGTTCGGCCGAATCGGCCGGTACTCGCCGTAGCCGAGGGCAGACAGTTTATCCGGTGGGAAGTTGAACTTGTCAATAAAGTACCGGACCACTTCGGTAGCGCGGGCGGTGGAAAGCTCCCAGTTGGATGGAAAGAGCGCCGTGTTGATCGGCCGATCATCGGTATGCCCCTCGATCCGGACATGGTTCGGAATTCCCTTCATCTGTTCGTAGACGATATCGAGAACGTCTTTAGCCTTCGGTTCGAGGGTGGCCGACCCCACTTTGAACAAAGCTGATTCCATAATGTGGACGACAAGACCGCGTTCGGTGATCTCGGTCTGCACTACATCTTCGCGGCCCAGCTTGCTGAACCGTTTCTCGATCTGCTTTTGGATCATATTGAGGTCGCCGAGTTGAAGCAGGCCGTGTCCTTTTTGGGTGCTTGTGGCCTGCTTGTCGAGCACGGTAGTGCCGCCTTTCAGAACCCCGTTCAAGGCTTCGGCCATCTTTCCGAACCGCTTGGCATCAACACGCGACATCGAATACATCACGATGAAAAACGCGAGGAGGAGTGTTATCAGATCGGCGTAGGTGAGCAGCCAGCGTTCGAGATTTTCGTGCTGGTTGTCTTGTTTGCGACGGCGTCGCATGGTCAGGCCTCGGCCCGACGGTGGTGCGGAGCGATAAACGAAAGCAGTCGGGTGCGGATATTGCGCGGGTTGTCGCCGGATTGGAGGGCGATAACCCCTTCCATGATAAGTTCAAGATGAGCGATCTCTTCTTCGTGCCGCAAACGAAGTTTGTCGGAGACCGGCAGGAAGAACAGATTGGCCAGGCCGACCCCCCAGAGAGTGGCGATGAATGCGGCCGCGATCGCAGTGGCCATTTTCGAAGCATCGGAAGTATTGCCGAGTGTATGAATCAGACCAAGCACCGTTCCCAGAATTCCCATGGTAGGTGCGAAGCCGCCAGCTTTCTGGAAGAAGCTGATACCCTTCTTGTGACGTTCCTCGACATAGGCGATCTCGGTTTCAAGGACCTCACGAAGGACCGTTACCTCGGTGCCATCGATGACGAGCTGGACCGCTTTGCGGAAGAACGGCTCGGAAATAGCTTTGAGATTCGATTCGAGACCAAGAATCCCTTCGCGTCGCGCCTTCTCTGAAAGTTTCACCAGTTCATCGATAGTATCCTGAACCTGAGCGTCCACTCCGGAAAATGCAAGCCGGAGAAACGTCGGAACGCGAAGGACTGTCTGCATTGAGGTAGTAACCATCGTGGCTCCGAGCGTCCCGCCGATGACAATCGTCATGGGGGCGAGCAGAAATACGGAGTCGAGATGACCACCCTCGATTACAAAAGATCCGGTGATAGCTCCGATAGCCACCAGCAGTCCGAGTATCGTTGCAAAATCCATATTTTACTGTCCGAGCATCGTATTGAAGTTCGGCGAATCCGTTCCATTTTGAAAAACTACTTCCGTTGCCTTATGTATCGGCACTTCGGCGATTAAATGAAGGAAATTTGCACACCTGTGGAATCGGTCCTGCTGTAGCACAAAAAGGGCGGAGAGAATCTCCGCCCTGATACTATTCGAATTACCTGAGGGGTCAGTTGGTTTCGACGATATTGTACTCGGCCAGCTTGTTACGGATTGTCCGGGTGGTGATACCGAGCGCCTCGGCCGCCTTCGTCTTATTCCCGTTGAATTTCTCTAATGTTTTGAGAATCAAGTACTTACTCCCCTCTTCCAGTTTCATCGGCACCTTCAGTCCGTGCAAATCTTCGCCAATCGGGCCGAGTACGAGATCGACCGGGAAATCATCCTCGGTCAGGGTAGGACTGCCCGCGGTCACGACTGCCCGCTCGATAAGGTTTTCGAGTTCTCGGACATTGCCCGGCCAATGATACTTCATGAGCATATTCAGGGCACCCTGATCGATGCCTTCCACCCGTTTGCCGTTCTCCCGGTTATACTTCTCAATGAAGTGCTCCACGAGCAACGGGACATCTTCGACCCTTTCCCGCAGCGGACAGAGATGTATCGGGATGACATTCAAACGATAAAACAGATCCTCTCGGAACTTCCCCTCCGCAATGTACTCTTTCAGGTTTCTATTCGAAGTTGCAATTATCCGAACATCAACTGAGATCGTTGTGCTGGAGCCTATCCGTTCGAATTCTCTTTCCTGGATCACTCGAAGGAGCTTGGATTGCAGGTTAAGCGGCATCTCGGAGATTTCGTCAAGCAGAAGGGTGCCGCTGTCGGCAAGCTCGAATCTTCCCCGGTTGGTCTTCTTTGCGTCGGTGAAGGCGCCTTTTTCATAGCCGAATAGTTCGGCTTCGACCAGGTTCTCAGGCAGGGCGGCGCAGTTCAGCTTGATGAACGGACCTTCCTTGCGATTCGAACTGTAGTGTATGGCGCGGGCGACCAGTTCTTTTCCGGTGCCGGAACCGCCGGTGATCATCACGGTTGAGCGGGCATCGGCGATCGTCTGGATTCGTTCGAACACCGTTTTCATCGCTTTCGACTTGCCGACGATATTCTGGAATTTATCGGCCAGATCCCGGCGCATCGCCTCGTTCTCGGCACGGAGATCCAGCATTTCCGTCACGCGGCGGAGGATGTGTTCGATTGTCTCGGGCAGAACCGGCTTCAGAAGAAAATCATAAGCACCGAGCTTCACCGCCTTCACCGCCGTCTCAACCGTCCCATATGCGGTCATGATGATGTACACCGTATCCGCGTTGATATTCTTCACGTGCTGCAGCAGCTGGATACCGTCGATCTCCTTCATCTTGAGATCGGCCAGCACGATATCGAATTCTTTCTGCTTGATCACGGTCAACGCTTCCTCGCCCGAGTAGACCGGCTGACACTGATAACCCGCCCGGACCAGGGTCTCGACGATATATTCGTTGACCAGCTTGTCGTCGTCTACCACCAATACCGAATATTTCATATCTGTTGCTCCACACAAACACTGTTTACGGGAATGGGCAGCAGCAGGTAGAACGCAGCTCCTGTCCCCTCTGAGACATTTTCGACTCTGATATCCCCTCCATGTGCCTTCATGATCTTCCAGGCGACCGCCAGGCCGAGTCCGGTCCCTTCCCGCCGGGTAGTGTAAAACGGCGAGAAGATATGGTTGATATGCTCCGCGTCGACGCCCGGACCGTTATCGGTTATGACCGTCTCCAACACCGTTTCATCGACTCCGAGCATCAGCTTCTCGCCATACCTGGCAAGCGCCGAGGCACGATTCAGGGTTTTCGTTTCTATTTTCACCGCTCCACCATCCTTGCACGCGTCCACCGCATTAGTAAGGATGTTGAAAAATATTTGTCTGAACAACATTCGGTCTATCGAGACCTTGCCGGTTGCCGGCTGGGTCTGTTGGTCGTGTCCGTACGCTATCGAGAATCCATCGAGACGAGCAGCATTATCAACTTTGAATTGGTCTATGGTCGCCTGGATGAACGCATGGTAGTCGACTTCGGATCTGCTTAGTTCTTCCGTCCGGGTGTAGCCAAGGAGCGTCTCCACGGTATCGTTGAGGCTTTTGACGCCGCGGATCATTTTGCTCACCAACTCCTTCTTCCGATCACCCTCAGGAAGATCCCTGTCGAGCAGCGAGGCGAACCCGCCAATCGCCGCGAGCGGATTACGTACCTGATGCGCGATTGTGGCCGCCATCTCCCCCAACGCCGCGAGCGTATTCAGGCGGGTCAGTTCCTGCTCCATCTTCTTCATTTTGGTCAGGTCGTGGAAAACCTCAACTGCACCGACCGCGACACCTTCGTGATCCCGAATGATAGCCGTCGAGACCGACAGATGCAGCCAGCTTCCGTCCTTCAATTCGACTTTCTTCTCGACCGCATCGTGGGCTCGTCCGGTTTCCACCGACCTAAGGGCGTTCGCGTCGGAAGGATCACCCGGCAGGATGACATCGCGATACAGCTTGCCGGGCGGTTCGTTCCTCGGGATACCGAGGATAAGCGAAGCTGCCGGATTGAAGTGAGTGATTCTACCGTTGCTGTCAACGGCGATAACACCTGCGGTGATCGACTCAAGTACGCCGTTAAGAAACTCAGTTGCCCGAATGTTTTGAGCAGACAGGGCTACGAGCTTGCGGTTTGCCTGTACCAGCTCTTCATTCTGGGTGGAAAACTCGTCTTTTAGCTCTATGTACTTGCGTTGCAGCGAGTTTATGATTCGATTGAATGACGCGTAGGAGTCGGCAAATCTGCCAACCTCGGTCGTTTCTGCCTGTAACTCGGTGATCACTTTGCTATTGTCATCCATGACGTAAACCTTCAGTCCAATTGAAGGATATTAGAAGCAAGGGGGATATATTTCAACAAAAACTTTTTTGTCAGAAGTAGCTGACGATTTCGCTGTAGATATCGCCTATCGGAGAGATGTGATCGGCGATTTTCGCTTCAACGACAGCCCTTGGCATGCCGTAAACAACGCACGTGTCTTCACTTTGTGCGATGACAACTCCACCCTTTTCCTTGAGCAGTTTCAGCCCCTCCGCTCCGTCACTTCCCATTCCGGTAAGAATAACGCCTATCGTTGCTCCGCCGAACTCATTGGCGACGGACGTCATCATGACGTTGACCGATGGTTTGTAGAGAGCGTCTCTTGGTTCGTCGGTAATGACGATTCGTCCCCGTCCGCCGTATTTCTTCACAAGCATATGCCGTCCACCCGGCGCGATATACACTGACCCCGCCTCGATCGGTTCGCCGTCCTCGGCTTCCTTGACCGAGACCTGTGACAGTCCGTTTAGCCGTTCCGACAGTGAGCGAGTGAACATCGGCGGCATGTGTTGTGCGACGAGCATCCCGACCGGCAAATTGCGCGGAAGTTTCGGAATAATCGCCTGAAGGGCAGGCGGCCCGCCTGTCGAGCAGCCGATCGCGATCAAATTTACGAGGTGCGTGCGTTTGTGAATGATCCGCGGTGGCGGCGCGACCTGCTGCGCCAATTTAACGACTTCTCTCGGCCGCGGACCGTCTTTGAGTTGGGCGAAGACGCGCGTCCGATAGCGAGCCATCAACGAGTTCTTTCTCCGCGCGATCTCCTTGATTTTGGCGAGGAGGTCGTCTTTGATTTTGACGATGTCGAGGCTGACGTAAGAGAGTTGTTTCGGGATAAAATCGACTGCGCCCAATTCGAGTGCGTCAAGCGTGGCGGCGGCCCCGTCGGTCGTTAACGACGAAATCATCATCACCGGTACCGGCGTAGAGGTCATGATTTGCCGAAGGGCGGCCAGACCGTCCATGCGCGGCATTTCAATATCCATGGTCACCAGGTCCGGCTTCAACTTACGGACCTTGTCGACTCCCTCTTCTCCGTCGCGGGCAGTCGCGATGACTTTTATCTGCGGGTCGGATTCCAGCATCATGGTCAGCGCTTTGCGCATGAAGGCGGAATCGTCCACAACCAGCACTCTGATGATGTCGGCAGGTTTGTCAACCATGTGATTCATCCCCGTCAACTGATGCGTTTGGCGATACTAAACAGTCCGATAAGATCGACGATCAGCCTTATCCGACCATCTCCGAGGATCGTGGCTCCGGCTATCCCTTCAGTATTGCCGAGATAATTGCCGAGCGATTTGATGACCACTTCTTCCTGACCGAGGAATCGGTCGATGACCAGACCCAGCTTCTTCTCGGCAAGGCCGATCACCACGATATACGGTTTTTCGGTTAGAATGAAACCGCCCTGGTTCTGTCTCAGGATTTTGTTCAGATTGATAATAGGAATTATCTCGTCCCGAAGCCGGAACACCGGACGCTTGTTGAGGTAGTAGACGTCGGACTGGTCGGTTCGAACTGTCTCGTGCACCGAAGAGAGGGGGATAACGAACACTTCGTCGTCCGATTCGACCAGCAAGCCCTGGATGATCGCCAGGGTCAGCGGAAGCTTGATGCTTATGCTGGTTCCCTTGCCCTTCTCGGAGTCGAGTTCGATCATGCCGTTCAGTTTCTCGATATTGGTACGCACGACATCCATACCGACGCCCCGTCCTGAAACATCCGTCACCACTTTAGCGGTGGAGAAGCCGGCTTCGAATATGTAGCGAAAGACGTCTTTGTCGGGCATCCGGTCGACATCGGCCCGGGAGACGAGTCCGCGTTCGACAGCTTTGCTGCGTATCGCGTCGACATCGAATCCTTTGCCGTCGTCATCGATCTGAATGACAATGTTCGAGCCTTCCTGACTGGCCGTGAGCCGGACGGTTCCCGTTTCCGGTTTGCCGGCAGCCTTACGCGCCTCCGGAGATTCGATTCCATGATCGCAGGAGTTCCGAATGATGTGAACGAGCGGATCACCGATTTCTTCAATTACCGATTTATCCAGCTCGGTCGTTTCACCCGAAATCACCAGTTCTATTTTCTTTTTGGTGTCGCGGGCGAGGTCGCGGACCAGTCGGGGAAATTTGTTGAAAACCTTGCCGATCGGCTGCATCCGCATTTTCATGACCGCAGTCTGCAATTCGGTCGTAATCAGGTTGACCGAGTTGGCCGATCTTCCGAGATCTTCGAGTTCGTATTCACCTTCGTGCTCCGTTACCAGCTTGTTGACCGTCTGAAGGAGACTGTTGCGTCCCAGGACAAGCTCCCCCATCATATTCATGAGGGTGTCGAGTCTCTCGACGTCGACGCGTATCGTTTGATCTCCGGACGGCTTGCGCGCCTTGGTCGCACTCGCCTTCGCGCCGGCGTCAGCCGCAGACTTAGCCTCCGCATCAAGAGGTTCTGCCGGCCGCTCAGTACAAGCGACATCAACCGCCTCTGCAGATTCGTCAGATTCCTCGGTTTCCGGCTCCTCGTCCGATTGCGGCGGGGTTTCCGCCACAGCTTGGGCCACGGGAGTTTCGGCAGTTTCTTCGCCGTCCTCGGCGAGCGCGGCGGTGAGACTGGCTATGATCTCGGTTAGGTCGGTTTCCGCGTCGGCATGAGTATCCCTCACGGTGCCGAGCATGTCTTTCAGAATGTCGAGGGACTTGAGCAACAGGTCCATGATGTCGGCCGTGACTTCCATTTCCGCCTTCCGGAGCTTATTGAGAATGTCCTCCATCCGGTGGGTCAGGGTAGTGATATGCTCGAACCCGAGGAAGCTCGAAGTTCCTTTTATAGTGTGAGCCGCCCTAAAGATCTCGTTGAGCAGATTGAGGTCGCCCGGAGACGATTCCAGTTTCACCAGATTCGTATCCAGGGAGTTTACCAGCTCATCCGATTCGACCAGGAAATCGTCGACGATTTCCTGCATTTCTTCCAGTTCGAAGTCTGCTTCGTTGGTCATATGTTTAGGCTCTTTGTCGCTGCCGTTATTTCTGTGAGAACAGATTGTCTATATCGGACTGCTCCGTTTTCTTTTCATACATGTCCGCGTGCGGATCAAAAGCCCGTTTTTTGCGTTTGGTCGGCGTTTCTTCGGACTTAGATCCGTGAAGATCGGTCAGGACGATCGACAGTTTCGATTCGAGTTCTTCCAGCAGACTCATCGCATGGCTGATCTGCTGGGAAGTTATGTCTTGAAACTGCAGGGCGTCCATAATCGTATAGGCGTCGTTGCAGGATGTATTCGCTTTTTCCGTCAGGTCGTCGACGATCGGGGCGATTTCATCGTTCTTGCCCGCGGCCGCCTTGTCTTTAATAGCCGCCAGTCCTTCGATCACCGCCTGCTCGCGCTGGGTGATTTGTTCAACCAGATCAAGCATCTGTTGGGTAGCCGCTTCCGTCTGCTCGCTGATCTTGTCGAGCTGGCGGGTTGCTATGGGCACGTTCTGCTGCGACTCGATGAGGGGATTGCGAAGCCTCCTGTATCCGTCGACGATCTCGCTGATAGAGGCAGAGAGCTCAAGAATCTCCTTCTTGATCTTGTTTTGAAGTATGTCGCTTCCAGCCATTTCCGTTACTCCTTTAGACAGCTCAGCTGCCGAGAATTTGTTCTATCTTCTGTTTCAGTGTATCGGGCGTGAACGGCTTGACGATATAGTTGTTCACCCCGGCCTTCATTGCTTCAAGGATGTCGTCTTTCACCGATCGGGTCGTCACCATCAGAATCGGCATGTTCTTGTATTCATTCGATGACCTGAGGGTGGTGACCAGAGCAAGTCCGTCCATTTCCGGCATGTTCCAGTCGGTGATAATGAAGTTGATCTGTTCGACTTTGAGTTTCGCCAGGGCGTCCTTGCCGTCCGAGGCTTCCACTACGTCGTTGAATCCTGCCCGCTTGAGCGTATTGATGATAATACGGCGCATGGTCGGGCTGTCATCTACTGCCAGGATCTTGAGTTCGGCCACGTTGCCTCCTTATTCCTGATTCTCATCTTTTTTGTCTAAGTACTTGGATACCTCGTTCAACAGCAGATTCGATTTGAACGGTTTTACGAGGTACGAACTTGCCCCGACCTCCATGCCGCGTTCCTTGTCATCCTCCCCTTCCTCGGAAGTCAGGATAATGATCGGCGTCTGCCGGAACTTCTCGTTACTACGCAGGGTATCGATCAGTCCGTACCCGTCGAGGTTCGGCATATTGAGATCGGTAATCACGAGGTCGACCGGGCCGGACATGTTCGAAATCTTCTCGATCGCATCCATGCCGTCACATGCGGTGACCACTCGGAATCCCTTGTTCTTAAGGGAGAACGAGACGAATTTCACGACTGTCGGCGAGTCGTCAACTACGAGTATTGTGTTTACCATAAGCGTATCCTGTCTATTGTCATCACTTATTTACTACCGGTTCTTATCTTGGCTAACAGGTCGAGAGCTCTTGCAGCCCCGCCCATAGGGCCGGCGTTTGCTGCAGCCGTCCTGGTGAATGAAGTCTGCGCGGCCGCCGGTTGAGTTGAAGATGCCGTGGTGCCTGCCGCTTCTTTCTGGTAGACGAGAGCGTTCTTGAAGTAGACCAGCTTGAACGCTTTCGATATACCATGAAGCGTCTCGGCATGACCGATGTAAAAGTACCCTCCCGGCTTCAACGAATTGAAGAAACCCCGCACGAGTTGCTTTTTGACTTCGTCGGAGAAGTAGATCATGACATTCCGACAGAAGATGGCGTCGAAATTCGAGTTGAGCGATATCTTACGCGCATCGTGCAGGTTCAAATGCGAGAAATTCACCATCGCCTTGATCTCCGGCTTCACACGGTAGATGTCGTCGGCCTTGGTGAAGTATCTTGACAGAATTTGGGGCTTAACCCCGCGCAGGGTGAGTCCGCTGTACTCGCCGCGGCGGGCCTTTTGCAGAACATTTTCGGATATATCGTTCGCCATGATTTCAATATTCCAGCCGGCCAGATTATGCAAAGTCTCCATGACGATCATGGCCAGAGTGTACGGCTCTTCACCGGTCGAGCAACCGGCAGACCACAGCCGAAGATGCTTCGGTCCTCGTGTCTGCATCTTCTCCTGGACGATGAGCGGCAGCACCTCTTCAGAAAACGACAGAAGCTGCGGCTCGTTGCGGAAGAAGCTGGTCTCGTTGGTGGTAATGACGTTCATCAGGTTATTGAACTCTTTGAGCGACGTATCGTACTTCACGTGATAGAAGTAGTCGCGATAGTTCTTGATGCCCAGTTCTCCCATCCGCTTGATAAGACGGTTTTTCACCAGGTACATTTTGTTCTCGGCGAAGAATATTCCGCTTTTCTCGTGGATGAAGTCCCGTATCATGATGAACTCGTCCAGTGACATTTCCGGTTCGGCGACGAGATTCATATCCATAGTCTACCCTTTTTGGTATTCAGCCCAATCTCTTTTGAATAACAGATTCCATATCCTCAAATCTCAGTCGTCCGCCGCAGATCCACAGGTGATCGTCGCGCACATCGCACCATCGGAAAGCGTGCTCGATCGACCGTCCTGACCGTTGGCAGCAGGGTCCCGGGTTGTCTCTGTTTCCCGGTGCAACCCGGTACCGCATTCTTTATTCTCAAACTTGGCGATTGCGCCCTCGATAACCTGCCTCATTTCGCCTGCCTCAAACGGCTTGATTAGGAAGTCGGATGCTCCCTTGCGAAAGGCGGCAATAACGGTATCGACGGTCGGATCGCTCATCATCATTATCACGGCAATTTCCGGACTGCCCTGTCGAACACGGTTAATAATTTCCACCCCGTTCGTATCCGGCAAATAGAAATCCATTACTGCTGCCGCTGACGGGGTCTCATTCAGGGCGGCAAGCAGTTCTCCGGCAGTCTTCACCGATTTGACTTCGTAGCCGAGGCTCGAAAGGAACGTGGCGATATCGCGACCTATCACTTCGTCGCCGTCCGCTACGATAATTCTGCGGGGAGCGCCGGCTGTCTTCATGCTACTTCTCTGCCTTCTCTCCAACCTTACTCTCGATTGTTTTGTAGAGTTGGTTGATATTAAACGGCTTGATGATGTAGTCAGCGACCCGCTGCCTTAGAGCAGTCACGGCTGAGTCGACCGACGGAAAGCCGGTCATGAGCACGACCGGAATTTCCGGATGGGTTTCTTTGAGCTGCTCGGTAAGCTGCAGTCCGTCCATGGTCGGCATTTTTATATCCGTGAGCACGACGTCGACCGGCGTGTCCTCTAAAATCTGTAAGGCTTTTTCCCCATTTTCGGCGATCGAGATATCCCAACCCTGGCTGCTGAAGAAATCGTACAGCAGATCGCGGATCAACAACTCGTCGTCAACGACGAGGATCGAGTGTTTCTGATTCATTTAGCACCTTGCAGCGTTTGCACGGCCGACGTTGCAGCCTCTTGTATGTCTTTGTTCTTGTGATTGCAGAGTTTCTCAATGTCGACCAGCGCCTCGCGGCATCCCATCCTGGCCAGCGCCTTGATAGCAGCCAGCCGGATGATATCCTGCTCGCTTGAGAGGTAATTGATGATATAGTCGCTGTACTCGGGATTGGCCAATTCTCCGATCAGATTGATTGCATGGTATCGAACCCATACGTCTTCGTCTTCGAGCACCAACCTGATTTCAGGCAGAATTGACTCCCCTTTGATGGCGAGCAGAGCCGAAATGGCCGCCTTGCGAACGCCGCTGTTTTCGTCGTTCAACGCGAGCAACAGCGGATTGATATTTTCCGCTTCGCCAATTTTAGCCAGTGAGTCGGCTGCCGATTTGCGTATCGCGGCTTCGGGATGATTGAGTGCCTGAAGAAGCGGATCCACAACTGAGGCGTCACCGATCATACCAAGTGCCGTCACGGCCAGACGCTGGCTTTCGATATCTTCATGATAAAGATCTCGGCTGAAGACCTGGACGACCTTTGGACCGCCTATGATCAAGAGCGCTCCCATGGCCGCCTCCCTGACGTCGGGATATCGGTCGTAGAGACCTTCGAGAATGATATCGATGTCATCTTCGGTACACAGCCAGCCGAGTGCGGCGTAGGCAGCCGAGCGTACATGCCCGACCGAATCCTTCGCCAGCGCCCTTAACGGAGCCACTGCATCCTGGCAGGCCGACAGGCCGAGCGTAAAGGCGATGTTCTGTCGCACGTCCGGATCGGTGTCTTTCGCGAAAGGGAGAAGGCTTCGGGCGATGTCCTCGTCGACATATTGCTTGAGGATATTCAGAAGAACGAGCTTAACGGAAGTCGATGACTCCGGGAACTTCTTAAGAATGAGGTCACTTGCGGACGGACCGATCTGGGCCAGAATTTCCACGATTCTCTTGAGATCCTCGTCTTCTACATAGGCGACAACGTCGAGAAGCGATTGCACAACCTTACTGCCGTACCAGTGAGAGAGATGGCCCAGCGTGAATTTGGTGATCCGCGGATCCCGATTGCGGATTCCTTCGAACAGGAATTCCGAGAATTTGTCCAGGGGAAGATCGTGCCCGATCCGACCGTCGTTATTGATGCTGATGTGAATAATCGCGGCCAGGGCTGCTTCCGCAATCGTGCTGTCCGGATATTCGAGGAATCGGATCAGGTGATCGACCGACTCCTGCCGATTGAGATTTCCGAGGGCCTCGATAGCGGCATACAACACCACCGGATCATCGCTGTCGAGGAATTCAATTAAGTACTGGAGCGTGGAAGGATCGCCGATTTTTCCCAGCGCCTCCACCGCCTGAAGTCTGACGTCGAGCGTACGACGATAAGCTTTGACCAGTTCGGGAATCGTCGCGGACGAACCGATTTCTCCGAGCGCCTCGGCTGCCGAGCAGACGACGTTAATATTGGAGTCATGGAGCCGGCTGCAGATGGCGTCGGTTGCTCGTTCGTCGCCGATCATTCCGAGAACGTCGACGATGAACTTGCGGACGTCGTGATCGTCGTTCTCGATCTCGGCGATCAGAGCCGGAACAGCCTCTCCCCCGAAGCGGACCAGAATTTCGGCCGCAAGATTCCGGGTTCCGATATCGCCGTGAGCGAGAAACTTGATAAGGAGCTGCGCGGCGATATCCCCTTTGATATTGCAGAGCAGGTCGGCCGCCATTTCGCGGATCCCCATATCGGCGTCTTCCAATGCGATCACCAGGCCGGCGACGGCCTCGGTCGTATCGCATCTTCCGAGTTGCTGCACCGCTTCTTCTCGTTCGTAGAAATCGGGAGACTGGAGTTGTGCGAGCAGTGTATTTACCTGATCGATTGTGCTTACCATGTGTACCAACCCTTTTTTGCCTCTCACCCCTTTTAGGATACCTTGACCGATTGATAGGAGTTCAGAGCTTCCTGCTGCGAGGTATAGATCTCGAAGATGTGGGAAAGCTGCGTGATTTCGAAGATCTCCTGCACATAACTCACCAGCTCGGACAGGGTAAGACGTCCCTTGTGCATCCGGACGTCCTTCATAATCGAGACGAGGACGCCCAGGCCGGAGCTGTTTATGAAGTCAACCTGCGAGAGGTTCAGGTGGATCAATGACTTTTCTTTGCCAAGCAGCTGCTTGACCTGTTCTTTCACGCCGGCGCCGCTGGCGAGATCCAGACGCCCCTTGAGCTGCAGCACGGAAATGCCGCCTTCTTCGTGAATCGATATCTCCATTACTATCTCCTCCACAAAATGAAACTGTTTAACTTGTCTTCGTTGCTATGTTTTCACGTCGGCTGAAGTGAATCGAGACAAGCAGTCCCCCCGATTCAACTTCGACAAAACGCGCAGTGTTGGCATAGTGCCTGATCAGGTCAACTCCGCGGCCCCCTTCAGAAAGTAACTGAGCGGGTTTCCTGTCGGCGATGCGCCTTAACGCATCTCTGCCCTGGTCAATTATATCGGCAATTAAGTCCGTTTTGTTTATGGTAACCCGGAGAGTAACTGTCTTTTCGGGATCGAGTTCGTTACCGTGCGTGAGGGCGTTGGTGAACGCCTCCGACACAGCGAGCGTGAAGGCACGATTGAGATGTCCCGTAACGAGATGGCGCGATAGGATTAACTCGATGTCTGTCAGCATCTTCTCTTCTGACTCGAGGATCGATGAGTACTCAAATTGATAAGTAGCCATACTCAATCGACCTTGATCTGCATGATGGTGAAATCGTCAATGTACTCCTCGCTTCCGCCCTCCGTATATCGGTCCACCCAGTCCTTGACGCGCACACAGAACTCCTTGGGAGAGAGACCTATCTCGACTGAGAAGACCTGTTCGGCTCGTTCGCGCCCGAACAGCTGATTGTTCGCATCGGCTGCCTCGGTCAGTCCATCGGTGAACAAAAAGAGCCGGTCATCGCTTTCGAATTGATGTTGTCCTTCCTTGAAGGGACAGCCGGGAAACTGACCGATTATAGGTCCGCCAATCGGCAATTCGCAAATGGTCCCTTCGGTGTGATCCCAGAGAAGTCCGGGCAGATGTCCCGCGTTGCAGTAAGTAAGCTGCTGGGCTGCCAGATCTACTTTGCTAAGAAAGAGTGTCACGAACATTTCGCGATGGCGGATGATCCCGGATGCCAGCACTTCATTGATCGACTCGGCCAGTTCAGCCATCGAGATATCCGGACGAATTGCCAGGGTTGATTTGATAATCCCGGCCGCCGCCGACATGACGAGCGCGGCCGGAACCCCTTTGTTCGAAACATCGCCAATGATTGCGACAAAGCGTTGATTGTCAACTTTGATGATATCGTAGAAGTCGCCGCCTACTTCTCTTGCCGGATAGTAGGCAACTCCGATCTCAGCGCCGGAGATACTGTCGATGTCCTGTGGAAGGATCGTTTCCTGCACCTGTTTGGCGATCGCCATCTCCTGCTCGGTCTTCTGCTGTTTGAGTTTGTCCTTAATGAGAATCGAGTTGTCTATAGCCACTGCCACGAAGTTCATGAGCATCTCAAGAATCTCGCGATCCTCGTTAGAGAAGCCGGTGCCATCGGCTTTATTGATTATGGATATGACGCCGAAACACTTCTGTGCCGTTTTGATCGGTACGGAGATGATCGACTCAATATTCAGGCCGGCATCATTGACGAGCCCGAGCCCGGTAAGCACCACCGGCTCGCGGTGCTGAAACGAATAGTCGGCAATATTGAGATTATCGCGGTACATGAGTGACCGGATAAACGACTCGTCGACCCCCCATGAAATCTTGTCGTGCAGCGTATCCTCTTCTTCGAGCAAAATCGAACCGACTTCGCCGTCGACCAGACGAACGGCCATATCCATGACAACTGACAAAACAGCGTTTATCTCGTGAATCGAGGTTACTACCGTTCCCATGGTGGCCAGATCACGCAACTCCGCCTTCTTAGCCTCAAGCCGGCTTTCGAGATCGTCGATCTGGTTCGCTGTGTATTGGGTCGGTTCCATACCTGCAAGGTATATCGACAGTTACACCGGTTTACCTAACCGACGCGGGGAAAGAATTTCCCCACAGTCCAGATTTGTACCGTTAAATCAGTTAGTCCGGAAGATGAGCCTGAAGCTGACTATTTTTTCTTGAATTTCAAGCGGATCGGAACGCCTTCAAATCCGAAGCTTGAGCGCAGTTGGTTGGTGAGATAAGCGATGTATGACTTGTCGATCAACTCGGGATAGTTCGAGAAGAAGACGAAAGTCGAAGGAGCTACTTCAGTTTGCGCGGCATAATAGAACTTGATATGCTTCCCTTTGCGAGCGGGAGGATGCTTCTTCCCCACGACTCGCTGAAGAAAATCGTTCAATTCGGGAGTGTCGATCCTCCGGTGATTTTCTTCATGGACCTTCTCGACCAGCGATAGGACTTTGGCCACTCGCTGGCCGGTCAGCGCCGAGACATAGATAACTGGAAGAAAACCGTGGCGGGATAACGTGTCCTTAATCTCTTTTGTGTAGTTGTCGGCCGTTAACGAATCCTTTTCGATCAGGTCCCACTTATTGACGGCGAGTACGGCCGCACGGCGGACGGAGATGACCTTGTCAAGAACCCGCTGGTCCTGAGTCGAGACCCCTTCCGAGGCATCGAAAAGCACCACCGCGACATCACAGCTCTCGATCGCCCGGTCGGTGCGGAGATTAGTGTAGAACTCAATGTTTTCCGTCACCTTATATTTGCGGCGGAGTCCTGCGGTGTCGATCAGCACAAACTTCCGTCCTTCGAATTCGAACGGGGTATCCACCGAATCACGCGTGGTACCTGCAATGGGCGTGACGATCAAGCGATCCTGCCCGATCAGTTTGTTGATAAACGATGACTTGCCGACATTTGGGCGGCCGACGAGGGCAACCCGAATCGGCGAATCATCCTGAGCGGTTTCCTCCTCCTCGGGCAGGCTTGAAACCAGCTTGTCGAGCAAGTCTCCGACGCCGAGTCCGACGGTTGCGGAAACTGCCAGCGGTTCGCCGAGGCCGAGTTTCATAAAATCGAATACCTGAAGCGAGAGCTCTTCATTGTCCGACTTGTTCGCGATTAGAAGAGTCGTTTTCTCGGCTTTGTTCAGCTTGCGGGCGAGCTGGAGATCGACCGTATCGATTCCCACTTTAGTATCGACGACCATAAGGACGAGGTCCGATTCATGAATGGCGAATTCAGCCTGGTCGGAGATAGCCTTTTCCATGAGATCTGCGGAGTCAGGCACTATGCCACCGGTATCGACAAGATAAAACTGTACGCCGTTCCAATCGCAGATGGCATAGTTACGGTCTCTCGTCACACCCGATTGTTCGTGCACGACGGCGAGGTTCTTGCGAAGGAATCGGTTAAAAAGGGAGGACTTGCCGACGTTGGGACGGCCCACAATGGCGACGGTCGGGATCATACGAAAGCTTCTTTGAGCGTCTCCGCGAGATTGTATTGCCCCACCAACACGTCCTTACCGAGGGCGGTCCGGAATTGATCGAGCGAGAGGTTGTCCAGAAAGAGATCGTCGTTATTGAGACAATTCGGTGGGAGGACAACTGTGTCGAATTCATCGATCTTGATTCGCGCCTGCCTGAGCAGGTCCTGCCCGGTCAACAGCCCGGAGACTGTCACCATCTCCCCCCAGAACACATTCTTGACAAGGTGCAGCGAGAGCTTCAGGCCGAGCTGCTCGCGGACGTACGGAAGTATCTGTTGCTCGAATATCGGGTAGGCCGAGGCTCCGGTAAGAAAGAGCACGCGCTTTTTCGCGTTCAGGTTCTTAAGATGTCTGCGGCGGTAGTTGAACATCGCTATGAATTCGCGGGCCATGCCGATTCCGTTCTCGAACTGCGACATCTCTTCATATTCGCTGCGCTTCGGGAACGGGCGCTTGGCTTCGCAGTAAAACTCATCCGCCGACCAGACAAAGCGAGTTCCGAACGCCTTGAGAAACTCCTTCTGCCGCGTTTCAATATAGTCGATAATCTCAGCCGCTTCTTCCGGACGGTACTTCCTCAAGCTGGGCAGATGTTCGCGGTATTTGGTCAGACCGACCGGAACGACCGCGAGTGTCTCGACTCCCGGGTGCAGGTCGACCAACTGATCGATCGTCTTCTCGAGATAGGGTCCGTCGTTGATGGTCGGACAGAGCACTACCTGCGTATGCACAGATATGCCGTTGTCGGTAAGATACTTGAGACGCGGAATGATCGGAGCGAGTTTCTCGTTGCGGAGCATACAGCGGCGAAGTTTGTCATCGGTAGCGTGAACGGAGATATAGAGAGGTGAGAGTCGTTGTTCGATTATCCGCTCCAGCTCTTCTTCGGTCGTATTCGACAGCGTAATGAAATTGCCGTGGGTGAACGAGAGCCGAAAGTCTTCGTCTTTCAAATAGAGCATCCGTCTCATCCCCTGCGGCTGCTGGGAGATGAAACAGAAGATACAATCGTTTTTGCAGACACGGATCTTGCGGTCGTCGAACGTCAGCCCGAGATCCCCGGCGTAGAGATCGTCGAACTGAAATTCCAGTTCCTTGCCGGCGTCATCGGTAAACTCGATCTTGACATGATCTTCGGTCGTCTTGAACCGAAAATCGATCGAATCCGCCACCGGCGCGCCATTGACTGCTTTAACCCGGTAGCCCGGACGGACATAGCCGAACAGCGGGGAATCGGGATCGACTGCGAGAATTCTCATTGCTCCAATCCAGTAATAAAAATCAGCGGGCGATGGGAGTCGAACCCACGACGTCAAGCTTGGGAAGCTTGCATTCTACCGCTGAATTACGCCCGCGATAAACCGGGATAAATGTAGGCTAAGTTGGGCGATTTGTCAACCGGGATCGGCGGGCGGGGGCGTAACGCATTATTGTACCGCAACTTACGTGATTCCCGCAGAAAGAGATTCCTGATAATTGGCTAGTACAATCCTGTCACCCGCAGAATGTGATGTAGGTCGGATTGTACTTTGACGTCAAAGCCTGTATGTTAAATTCGGTTACATGAACTCGCACTCCGCACAGGGGAAAGGAGAGGTTGATTTTGATAATTACAGATATCGATTCTATAACGTTCGAAAGAATTTCTGCTTGGGTAAGAGACAAGGTGCCGGAAAGTCAGACTCTTGAATACAAGCAGAGGTTTGACACACAGACGGCGGCTAAGGTCATTTCGTCAATGGCAAATACGTACGGGGGTATCATAGTGTACGGCGTGGTCACGGATAAGGAAACGGGGAGGCCGACAGGAGAATATGCAAACGTAGAGCAAATGAAGCTGGATGACACGATTGATGCGGTCTGTTTCGATCACATTACACCGCAAGTGCACGGATGCCGATCAAAGTATGTTGATGATGAAGATTCCGGTACTCGGCTGTTCGTAGTGAGCGTCCCAGAAAGCGATATCACTCCGCACGCCGTGGACGATGGAACAACCGCTTACATCAGATTTGGCAGCCAGAAGCGGAAGCTGTATCACAAGGCGAAGATTGAAGAGTTAAAGTGGTTGATGGATCGGCGTAGGCTCAGCATTGAACTCCGCGAGACTCTTTTGGAGAAGTGCCGAAGAAAGATCAGCTTGCAACCACAGGCAAAGGCAGGTGAAGTTTTGATGGAGCTTGTTGCTATACCCGTTCACCCGAGACATAACCTGATCAATTACAAATCTCTGTCCGGCCACGTCAGGACAGTTGTTGGGCTTTTGCAGAAGACCGTTCCAAACATTAGGTGGGTGCACGCAAATGAGGGAAAAACATTTGGTGACGGCGTAGTTTTCCGCTGTGGAGGCACCATTCGAACTATTGACATGGCGTTCGAGACGCACGGCTTGCTGTATCTTTCTATTTTGCACAAGGGTGAAAGACCTGATCCTGATCGGCCAGAGAAGATATTCGATCCAAAGTGGATGGCTCTTTATCTTGCGATAGCTACAAGGATGGCTCAATTGCATTTTTCACAACTGAGATTCTCAGGCTCAACTGCCATAGAGGGGCGAGTGAGCAATATCCTGAATCTACAGCTCCCTAACGATTTTGACAGAACGATCGGTACGAGATATTGCGCGCTCGAGAACGAAAGCAAGTACAGCGCGGTATTTGATCCGAATGAGGTCTATTCGCAGGGCAAGCAATTCGCCGTCGAGCTTGCAAATCGGACCCTGTTTCTGTTCGGATACGAGAATGGTACGAACTGGCTGTTGAAAGACGAGTTCGATTCGTACGAAGTAGACGCTGTCTTGGTCTAGGCGGTCGATCCTCCCCCCTTAATCCTTCACACACCGCACCGAGAAGCCACAACGCATTGGCAATTC
>CAZFOY010000002.1:0-81944 GCA_964520865.1 uncultured Ignavibacteriales bacterium
CAGGCATCGGCTATGCCTACTATCTGCGGATTATATCTGCCTGCGACATCTTCTATCAGATCAACCGCCTGCGTCGGTGTAAGCGAACGCCACCGACGATCTTTAAGAGATTCCATACAAAACGAACAGTCAAACGGACAACCCCGCGAGAGGTAGACGTACAGTTTCGGAAGTCCGTTGGAGAAGTGTTGTCGCACGAAGCTGTCGACAAGATTCCAGTTATAGGGCACGAATTCGGCCGCTTTGGTTGTCGCGCCATGAACGACGGTCGTTTTATCGGGTCTTTTCACGTTCGACGCATACTCGTTGATAATGTCATGAAATGCCCGCTCACCTTCGCCGGTGACAACGTAATCGAACAGCTGATCTTCTGAGACGAACTCGTCGGGCCGTGCCGTCGGGTGGTATCCGCCGACCACAATAAGTTTGTCGGGATACAGCTCTCTGAAAATTTCTGCCACCGTCAGAGTAGCAAGGTATGACATACTCGTCCAGCACGAGAGGCCGAGGATATCAAACGAATGGGACTCGAAATACTCACGGACCTTTCGCTGGAATCTCTTGATCTGGATTCTGGAGTTGGGCCGTCCGACTGCAATCTCGAAATCCATATACTCAAGAGGGTAGTACTCGGATATATAAGAACCCAGCACCAGCAGGGATGTTTTGACATCGACATCATCGATGCCGGTCGAGCAGTTGAAGCTCGACGGATAGGCAAGCAGGATCGAAGGTTTCATAGGTTCTCCGGTCAGACTTACGGTTACGAAGGGACTACCGGCCTAACCGGCGTTTTCCTCTTGCAGTGCGCCCGGATTGAAACGCTTCAGCAACGCGACGACATCCTCGCTGTCGGTCGGCTCGATACCGCGCTTCTTTTCGATCTGGTAAATACAGTACGGATTGTCGGCGCGGCAACCAGTCTGGGAGACCGAGGTCGTGGCACAGCCTCCACGGCACAGCGGCAGATACCGACAGTCGTGACACGCGCCCGAAGCCGTTTCCTTTGTAAACTGGCGATTGTAGGCGAATCCGTCGGGACGGTTCCACACCTCGGTAAACGAGCTGTCACGGATATTCCCTTCGACAAACTGCTCCGGCATTGACAGGCAACCTTTCACATTGCCGTTCGATTCGATACCGGCCACTCTCAGCCCGGCGTAACAGCCGAAATACGGATTGCCGTCGACCAGTTCAGTTCCTTTGCAGCCGTAGTAGCCGATATTCTCACCGACATCGATGTATATATCTCCGGCTTTCCGCAGCTCCAGAAGTTTGTCGATCAGTTTCTCGTAGTTGTCAAGGGAGAGGACCATGTTGGCGTGTTCCTGCATCCGACCGGTAGTCGTGCACATCTGGATGCGCCACGCTTTGCATCCGTGCTCAATCAGCATATCGTGCATCGCATCGAGCTCATCAAGATTCATATTGGAGACCTGGCTCACCACGCAGTAGTCGACGCCGTGTCTTCCCATGATATCGATCGCGTTCATGCATTTCGAGAAGCTGTCGGAACGCTGGCGGATATAGTTGTGAACCGGTTCCATACCGTCGACACTCACACCGATCCGTTTGAACCCGAGCGACAGAAAGTCTTCGGCGATTTCGTCGGTAACGGCAAAACCGTTGGTGATGAGATAGCTGGTCATCCCCTTGTCCTTGACGCGCCGGGCAAGAACTCGCCAGTCATCCCGCATGAGCGGCTCGCCGCCCGATATGGTGATGCTCTTGCACCCGAGTTCAGCCAGTTCGTCGATCAAATTCAAAGCTTCGTCGGTCGACAACTCATCGGCGCGACGTTTTCCCGCCGATGTCCCGCAGTGGACACAGCGCATATTACAGGCAAAGGTAATTTCCCAGACTACCGTTTCCGGGAAGAATTTGAAGCCGTTGGTACTCATTTTGACGTCTCCTCCTGAGCCTCAGCGGCTCGTTGCTGCGCCTGCTGTTGACGGGACAGGGCGACCAGTTCAAGCATAGGTTCGAGGTTATATTTCCAGCTGTCGCAGACCTCCTCGAACGGGACATCCCGGTCGGTCCGTCGCGAAGGACAACTCCCCATGCACATGGGGAGAATGTTGCAGGAGCGGCAGGTTTCGTTTTCGAATGGATCGAAAGTGAACAGGTGATTGAATTGCGGATGCTGATAGCTCAACGTGCCGGCGATGTTTCCTATGGAACGCGACTTGTCGCCCGCGTAATTGAAACAGCGGTACATGTCGCCTTCCGGGTCGATCAGGAATGAGTTCGAAAGCTGCGCGAAACAAAAGGTCATGATCGGCTGGGGCAGTTTCTGAATCCCGAATCCGTGTTCCAGAAGCAGACGATAGTAAGACAGCTCTACTTGTGAATAGGCCCGCGTTTCAAAGCAGCTTTCAGAGATATTGGAGCAGGTGGCGGTGGCCGGCTCGAGCTGCCCGAAGTAGATTTCTACTTTGTTGCGCAGGTCGGCCCCTTCCAGCTCGATCAGGAGCTCTTCAATTATCTCCGTAGTAAAACTTTTGTCGATGTTGACGCGAATCACCACCGGAAGTCGAGTAGTTGCGTACTGGATATTCTCGATAATCCTACGGTAACTGTCCTTTCCGTTTTTGAGCGGTCGCTTCTTATTGTGGATTCGCTCCGGGCCATCGATCGTTACCTGCACCTGTCCGAACTTGAGTTCGGCCAGCTTGTCGGCCGCCTTCTGATCGAGAAGATAGCCGTTCGTGATCACTCCGCTGCATGCGTAGTCAAATTTGTATTCTTCGGCAAGGTCCAGAAATGATTCGGTGAGATCCGTGATTATGTCCATAGCCAGGAGCGGTTCTCCGCCGTACCAGGTGGTCTGAACATCGTGCAAGGTATCCCCCTGCTTTTCGACGAACGCGATTAAGGCTTCGGCCACCCGCGGCGACATCCGACCCTTCTTGTTTTCTTCGAAACAATAGTTGCAGGCCATGTTACATGCCATGGTCGGGGCGATAATCAGTCCGAGAGAGGTTGGATCGAAGCGCACTTTGCGATAGCGGAATTTCATCCAATCCAATTCGGGAAGGTCACTGTCGACGACGAAATGGCCGTATTGCAGCTGTCCGAGCAATTCCTGCTCGGCGGTGTCGAGATTCTCCGGAGAACCGTTTCCCAGTTTGCCGGCCAGACGCTGATACGTGGCATAATTCTCCGACGTCATCAGGGCGACAGCGCCACTCGCGGCATTGAAGGCCAGATAGTAACCGTCGCGCCAGGGTTGAAAATGATTGAAGCGCGATAACTTTGGCATGACTCGCCTTTCGTTTTGAAAATCCCTGGCAGGGAGCAACTCGAAGTTGCTCGCCTGCCGTTGCTCTTCAGGGATGCGTCTTTGGCGCAACCCATGTCAATATTGACTGACATTATTCGACGTGCGGGAAGAAGTCGCCCGGGATGCCTCCCTGCGCGCCGTGTGAGGTCACATAAACCGTGTCGTCGAACGCGGAAGCCGTATGGCGGGATCCGGTCGACGCATCCTTATATGATGATTCCGTACAGCGGTTTGATGTGGCAGAAGCTGGAACATTTCGTTGTGCAGAAGCCCAGTTTGGTGTCCAGCGGATCGATCAAATAGATCATGCGGTTCACCTCCTCTAACAGTTAAATATTATGTGTAACTGCGGATGCACCACACCCTGGTACATCTCCTCAACTTACGAATGTTCGCGGACTTTGAATGTGCCGATACGGCGGACTTATCGAGTGGAACTTACTACATACCCGGCCGAACCCACGGCCGCCGTCGCGACGCGCCTCCCTCAAAACGTTGTCTATTGGTTGTCGAGTCGAAATGTTGAACTCGTCTTGAACTACCACTCGAAATTGAAACAACCTGCATGCATAATATTATTCGTAGAGTAACGTGTCAAGGATAATGTGGTCCGCGTTCGCACGATGTGATCAGAAGCTGCGTGTCGCGCTGATGAAACAATACAAAGAAGTACGTTTTCTTTGAAACGATCGAAGGTTGCGTTGGGTCTGACTTTGGGGAAGTCCGCCTGTCTCACCAGTGACGATAATTCCTTCCGGCCCTTAAACCGGTCCGGGGTGTATGGTCGGTAATCTCCAGTTCCGGCCGTCTTACCGAAACGGGCGGTAGTCAGCTTGGAAGATCGAAAAGAATTGGGGGAAACGATCCTGGCCGGATTAATCTAAAACAGATCCGGCACTGTCTAATTTTTGGAATGTTATAATGTGGTGAAGAGCAATTAGCGTAAAAGGACCAAGAATATGAAGAAGAAGACAGTCTGGCTTCTAATCCTCCTCATAGTAATAGTTGTCGGAGGGATATTGGTAAGGAACGCGATGTCGAAGTCAGATACCGTGACCTACGATTTCGCCAAAATAGAGCGCGGCAATGTGCTCAACACTATTTCGGCCAGTGGTACGCTCAGCCCGGTTACTACGGTCGATATCGGGACCCAGGTCTCGGGGACTATCGACTCCGTATATGTCGATTACAATGACAACGTGAAACAGGGGCAGGTCCTGGCCGTTCTGGATACTGTTCTGCTTAAGACTAATGTGATTGACGCCGAAGCGAATCTGGAGCGGGCTAACGCCGCGCTGAGCCAGGCGGAAGCGGACTTCGACCGGGCCAAAAAGCTCTATGACAAAAAGCTGATTTCCGACGCCGATTACATTACGGCGCAGGTCAATATCAAGACTCAGGAAGCGGCAGTGAAGTCGGCCCAGGCGGATGTGACCAGGGCTCACCGAAACCTCCAGTATGCCGTAATCAGATCGCCTATCAAGGGGACTGTGATCAGCAAGAACGTTGAATCGGGGCAAACGGTCGCGGCAAGCTTCTCTACGCCGACGCTGTTCAAGATAGCTCAGGACCTTTCCCATATGCAGATTCTGGCCGACGTGGATGAAGGGGATATTGGTCAAATCAAGGACGGTCAAGAGGTTACGTTCGAAGTTCAGGCGTACCCGGACAAGCAGTTTTCCGGAACGGTGAATCAGCTGCGACTTGAACCAACCACGCTACAAAATGTCGTTACCTACACGGTCGTTATCGATGCTGCCAATCCGGACAATCTGTTGCTTCCCGGCATGACGGCGACAGTGGATTTCATTGTCGATAAGCTGACGGATGTCACTTTAGTTCCGAACAAGGCGTTGCGTTTTCAACCATCCGAAGAGGAGATGGCGGCGTTTCGTGAGCGACGTCAGAAAGAGTTGGCCGACATGCCGGATTCGGTCAAGGCCAGATTCCGCGGGGGACAGGGAAGGAGTGGCGGCGGAGGCATGGGGGGCGGAATGGCCGGAGGCGGTATGATGGCCGGCGGCGGGGGTGGCGCGAACCGATCGCAGAATTTCGGCCACGTTTGGTACCTTGACTCGGACAATCAACTGGCGATGGCGCCGCTTCGCCTGGGAGCCACCGATGGCACCAACACGCAAGTCGTTTCGAGCAGGACTTTGAAGGACGGAATGGAAGTAATCGTCGGAACCGGCTCCAGCGGCCAGTCTTCCGACTCGCAACATCGGCCGATGGGATTTCGGCTTTTCCGATAAAGCGAGAATAACTCAACGGAGATGGACACAACTATGACAACTGTAATCGAGACCCGCGGCCTGACCAAGACGTTTCAGATGGGATCGGTACCGGTCCACGCCCTCCGCGGTGTTGATTTGAAAATAGAGTCCGGAGAATTCGTGGCGATCATGGGTGCGTCCGGATCGGGGAAGTCCACCCTCATGAATCTGCTCGGCTGTCTTGACCGACCTTCGTCCGGTGAATACTGGCTCGATGGAATGAAAGTCGACAGTTTGAGCAAAAACGAGTTCGCCGCCGTGCGCAACGAGCGGATCGGATTCGTTTTTCAGGGCTTCAATCTTCTGGCCCGCACTTCGGCACTTGAAAATGTGGAACTGCCGTTATTCTATGACCGGGGGAGACGCATCGAAAACCCACGGCAGGAGGCTATCGACGTACTCAAACAGGTGGGCCTCGGCGAACGGATGGACCATGAGCCGAATCAACTCTCCGGCGGGCAGCAGCAACGAGTGGCGATTGCACGAGCACTCGTCAACCGACCCGCGATTGTCCTTGCCGACGAACCGACCGGCAACCTGGATAGTCGGACCTCTGCCGAGGTGATGGCGCTGTTTCAGGAACTGAACGATCGGGGCATCACGATAGTCCTGGTGACTCACGACGCCGATATAGCGGCGTATGCCAAGCGCATAGTGGAAATCAGGGATGGGCTGGTGATTCGGGATGTCGCCGTGACCGATCGGCGAGACGCCCACAAGGATATGGCCGCTCTTCCGTCCAGGGAGACGGAACCGGAGGAGGCCGACGTATGAAAGAATTCAAAAACTTGTTGAAGGCGGCATTTAGAAGCCTGCTTAAGAACCGCATGCGGAGCCTGTTGACGTCGCTCGGTATAATTATCGGTGTCAGTGCAGTGATCGTTATGGTCGCGGTCGGGCAGGGGTCGCAGGCGCAGATTGAAAAAAGTATTAATGCCCTGGGCACGAACCTCCTGATTGCGTTTCCGAGCAGCGGGTCTTCCCGGGGCGTTCACTTCGGGGCGGGCACCCTCAATCGGTTCACCTTCAGCGATGTCGACAAGCTGCGTAAAGAAGCTACCTTGCTGCAAGCCGTATCTCCGGTAGTGCGTACCGGAGCCCAGGTGATCGGCGGCGGAACCAACTGGGCAACGGAGATCTATGGCGTGACGCCGGACTACTTCAGCATCCGCAATTGGGAAATTGACAAAGGTGATTTCTTCTCCGAGCGCGATGTATCCACCAACAAGAAAGTGGCCGTACTGGGTGCAACCGTGGCAAACCAGCTCTTCCCGGAACAGGATCCGGTCGGACAGAGTATCCGCATCAGAAATATACCATTTACCGTGGTCGGGGTGTTGAAGGCAAAAGGGCAGAGCGGGATGGGGCACGACCAGGACGACATCATCCTGGCTCCCGCAACCACGGTGCTGTACCGCCTCAAGGGTGGACGCTGGATAGATATGATTAACGCCAGCGCCGTATCGACCAATCAGATGGACTCGGCGATGGCCCAGATGACGACGATCCTTCGTGCCGCGCACCGTATTCCCGAAGGTGAGGACAACGATTTCACGATCCGAAGTCAGGCTGAAATTACCGAAGCTGTTACCGAGACTACGAGTACAATGACTCTGCTCCTCGGATCGATCGCGGCAGTAAGCCTGGTGGTTGGCGGTATCGGCATCATGAATATCATGCTCGTGTCAGTGACCGAGCGAACCCGCGAGATCGGTATCAGACTCTCGGTTGGAGCAAGAGAGAGCGATATACTCTTCCAATTTCTGACCGAAGCGGTTGTTCTCAGTCTGGCCGGAGGACTGATCGGGATACTTCTGTCTGCCCTTGTTGTAGCCGGCCTCGGCCGGTTCACGCAGCTACACCCCATAATCTCGCCGCAGATCATCACGATTTCGGTGTTGTTTGCCGGAGCGGTCGGCGTTTTCTTCGGCTTCTACCCGGCGCGGAAGGCGGCGGCGTTGAATCCGATCGACGCCCTCAGGCATGAATAGAGCGCTTCCGCGGAAAATTCTGAAGACTGTCCGACCTAAATTGGACAGTCTTTCTCTTTGATCCCTACAGGGTTACAGCTTCTGTTCGGTCGGGCAGAAATTGCGACAGGCATACCTGCGAAACAACTCCACCCGACCGTCGTATACTTAATCCAGAAATAGCAACTGGCTCCTATTTTGGATCCGGAGGGAATCTGCCCTCTCTGTGACTGTCACCTTACACCGGTGTTTATGAACAGCAGTATTCTGACTCGCTTAACTGGAGCCCCCAAAGCGAATATGCAGGAGTACGCCCATGAATACCGTGAAGTTGATACGGGCAAGATTATTTGTTCTCTTATTCATACTAACCCTCATTCTGTCCGCGGCACCTGTTGTCCTGGCCACGAAAACGCCGGCCCCGGTTTTTAATCCCGAACTAACGGTAGCCAAGACCGCAAAAGCGATCAAGGTCGATGGAAATATCAGTCCTGCCGAATGGGCCGGAGCTGCCGAGATCTCCAATTTCGTTGAACGTTATCCCGGAGAAAACACTCAGCCCGCGGTCGCTACACAAACTTTCGTTACTTACGACCGGGACAACCTGTATGTGGCATTCGTCTGTCACGATGATCCGGCGAGTATTCGGGCTACGATGTGCCAGCGGGACCAATTCAACGGCGATGATGATGTCTGTGTACTAATCGATACCTATGGGAAGGCGGCCTGGGCCTACGAGCTTCTCGTGAATCCGTACGGAGTTCAGAAGGACCGACTCTGGACGCAAGTTGCAGGAGAAGACAGTGGTTTCGACATGGTCTGGGCATCGGCGGCCAAAGTAACTGATTCAGGATATCAAGTCGAGATTGCGGTCCCCTTCTCGAGCATGAGGTTCCCCAATCAATCACCACAATCGTGGAAGATGGATTTCTGGAGAAACCGGCCCCGACAAAGCTCGCACCAGTACAGTTGGGCGGCGTACAACCGTAACGAACAATGCTGGCCGTGCCAGTGGGGAGAGGTCAACGGGATTGGCGACGTCAACCCGGGGAAAGGGATGGAGATTCTGCCCACCTATGTTGCCCATCAGGCAGGTTATCTCAACGACGGCGGTGATCCCACTTCCGGTTTCCACGAAGGAGACGTGAGCGGCGAGCTGTCGCTGGGCGCAAAGTACTCGATCTCCTCGAATGCCACGCTCGAAGGTGCGTACAATCCGGACTTCAGCCAGATCGAAAGCGACGCGGCGCAGGTCGACGTGAACTCGACAATCGCCCTTTTCTACCCGGAGCGAAGGCCGTTCTTTCAGGAAGGATCCGATATTTTCCGTACGCTGTTCAACTCCTTCTATACCCGAACGGTCAACGATCCGCAGTACGCCACGAAATTCATTACCAGGACTTCCGACTACAGCATTGGCTTCATGTCCGCCGAAGACAAGAATACACCGTATTTACTTCCGCTCGAAGAACGCTCAGTGCTGTTCAACAGCGGCAAGAGCTATGTCAACGTCCTTCGGGGGAGTCGAGCGATCGGCGCAGAATCTCGAATGGGATTCATCCTTACGGATCGAAGGCTCGACGGGGGAGGGTACGGAACAATTGCTTCAGTTGACGGTCGTTTTCGCCTGACCCAGCAATACAGTGTCCTGGGCCAGTTCATATCGAGTTTTACCGGCGAACCGGACAAGGCAGGACCGAGCGCGGGGCTCGAAGGCGTCAAAATCGATCGGGGAAAGCGAACGGCAATATTCGACGGCGAGTCGTTTCACGGCAACGCGCTGATCACGCAATTGCGCCGACAGGCCCGCGAATGGAGCTTCACGATTGATTACGATCAGGTTGAGCCGTCCTATCGCACGCTTACCGGTTATGACCCGTGGGTAGATTATCGCAACACGTTTGTCGGTACCCAGTATACCTTCTATCCGACCAAAGGGTTGTTCCAGCGAATCCAACCGTCGATCAATGTCGATGGAAGATGGTTGTTCGACGGGACCCGGCGGTGGGAACACCAGTATCTAAACTTGTACACGCAGTTAAGATGGGCGCAGACCGAAGCAAGCATTTCCGTGTCGAGAGGATCCGAATCCTGGACAAGCGGCTACTCAGGGAATCTGATCGAGTACAACGGACTCGTTTCCGTCGGGTTCAATGCCGATGGTCAGTTCTCCAATGCGCTCGGATATCAGTTCAATCTGCAGAGATCCAAGGATGTCGCCCGATTTGCCGAAGCGGAGGGACTTCAAAACTCGGTGGAAGTATCTCTGGGGATCAAGCCAGTCGACCGTCTGTTGATCGAACCGGACGTCAATTATGTCCGAAGCACGCACGCCGACAAGGGAAACGAGCTTTATCGCCAGTTCATTTTCCATACGCGGTTGAGTATGCAGCTCAATCGGCAGTTGTCGTTGAGGCTGGTGCTGCAGTACAATGATTCCCGCGCTGCCATTTACACGGGCGAAGATACTCAGGGACCGACATATTATCACGCTTTGAACAAGTCGTGGGCGGTCGATCCGTTGTTGACGTATCGAATCAGTTCATTCAGCGTGTTGTACGCCGGAGCGACTCACCAGTATGACTTCTTTCCGATGAATGATCAGTTCAATTCGCAATGGAGGCTGGGTTCGCGTCAGTTCTTCCTGAAACTACAGTATTTGTTCCAAGCATAGCGACGGTCTTCTGTCGGCGAGGCAGAGGCAAGACCATCGTCGCGATTAGAGCGGGAGGCGAGTGGCTCTCCCGCTCGTCCATTTCAGGTAAATCGACTTCTGTTACTTATTCTTTGCTGTCACGGGCAGGTGAAACAGCATCTGAGGACTTATCTCCCGTTTCTCGAGATTCTTTCCCGAGACAAACACCGCCAGAGCTTCGTCCCCTTTCTTCTGGAACATCCTGATAGTAATCGGGTGATAACCGGCTTTCAAGGCGATGGATCCGGGCACTTCCCCTTCGCCATGGAGTCCGTCGTTGTCAACTATGAGTGAGTCGGCGACCCACAACCGGCTGCCGTCATCCGAGGACAGGTCAAAGTCATACAATCCATCGGAAGACACCTTGATATAGCCGGTGAATAGCAGGCCGAAGTCTTCGGGTCGGGCAAAATCCGGAATAACGATTGAATCCATGACTGTCTGTTTGACCGGGGCAAGCGAATCAAAGTCCGGCAAGTTGTCCCAGGATCCTTCATAGTAAGTGCACGCAAGCCCGTTTACAGGATTAGCCGGCGGCTGGACCGCTTCTATCAGCGTAGCCTTCGTAAACTTCGAGGATATCGAATAAGGGCTGACGCCGTTATCCTTGAAAGCACTCGCTTTTAAGGTAGTTGTCTTGGTCAGCTTGATCGGTTCCTTGTAAACGGCCGAAGTTATAGTCGGCTCGGAACCGTCGAGCGTGTACCTGATCGTGGCGCCGGGAGTCGGCGACGTGAGACTAACATCGAGATTATCGAGAAAATCGTGGCGTTTCGCGACAAGGTTCACGATCGCGTTGTCGATTTCATCGTACAACGGATGGGCCGGGACTATTTTATCGTAGGGCGTATTCACCGCCGTCGCGGCCATGATTCTAATCCGCTTGTCGTTCGGCAACGTAACGTGCTTCGCTCCTTCGGGGAGATCAAGCTCTACGAGGAACAGGTAGGTATATTCGTAAGCGTCGTTCTCGCCCTTCGGCGTATGCCGATGCGTTCCGACCCACGCAACCGGTTCTCGGTTGATGTAGGCCGGGGCAATCTGACCCCTTTCTTCGACAAAATTACCCCCGACAAGCCGATTGTTCCACTGGCCGAGCTTCTCATGATAATCCTGCACCCAGACGTTCGTCTCCTTGCCGTCGACGGAGAATTTGCCTTCAGCAGGTCCGTCGACTGCGGCAGCGAGGATGTAGCAGCGATTGAATGTACCGGCCGGGATATTCAAGTCCTGTCCTTCGCATACCACAACATTGTTCTCACCGTCTTTCTTTGGTCCGAACTTGAACGCGACATTCTTGTAAACGAGCAACTCCGGCAGCAGGTCTCCGGCTATCGTGTAGGCGTGACCATCGAAATCACCATCGGTCCGATTCTCGTTGGTGCTGATGCCGTCGTGGTTGAACGGCATTTCGAGAACGGCACTTAGCGGTGTCTCGACCGGCCGCTCCTTGGCAGGCGAGAGTGTAACGGCAATTGTCCTCGGCTGGTACTTCTTGAAAGACAAATCCAGCGACCCGTTGTCCACGGTCAATGGACCGATTTCCTCTTCGGACCCGTTAAGCTCCCTGGCCGACGCAATCGGACGGTCAAAACTCATCTTTAGGCCATCGACCGGAGATCCGGTCAATTCGCGCATCCTGACTACGATCTGACTTGTATCTTCAGCTTTCTTCACCGCTGTTATCATGACCGGGGCCGGTTGATTCGGGGCATCGGACTTGACCAGAGACAACATTGATAAAGTCTTTCCCATTGTTCCCTTGTGTTCAGGGACCTGAAAAGCATAGAGCGGCTGATTAAGCCTCGCACCTTCCCACGCGATGTCGCCCTTCCGCCAGTCACCTGCATGTCCGACGATCGCAAAGGTGAACCGATGATGCCCTTCGTCCATGGATCTCTGATCGCCGACCCACGACCAGTTTTCATACACACCCGGAGTGTGAATCAGGGTCAGCCGAAGTGTTCCTGAATCCGGATGGTCCCATCCGTACTTGCAGTCGTTGAGAACAGCGACTCCATAAGATCCATCGGGCGAAGTCATATCGGCCCACTGATGGGCCGGGACCTCGTACAGCTTCGGCTGATCGATACCGCGCTGGATCGTGCCGAGCCCAAGATCGTAGGTGACCTTTTCGTTCGCGCATGTCAGCGGGAAAGCTGCCTTGAGAAGCGTTTCGCGTTCGTACCAATCGACCGTATTGTTCACTTCGACCCGACTTCCGCTCGCGCCGGCGCCGAGGCTGACGACCTGGTGGAAATCACTGTTAGGGGTATGCCGGGTGATTTCAAGACTCACCCGTACCGGTCCGTTTTCAATTACTCTTATTTCAGCCGGTTTGTCTGAGACCGTTTTGGGAGTGTCGATAATGTCTTCATACTGAATTTCCCAGGCAGGCCACTGTTTCGGTTTGTCGTGAAGCATCTGCAGCGAAGCAGGGGCAGACAGCAGTTCCCGATTCAGAGCTTTGTCGAACACGGAAGTAATATCGCCGTACTGATTCAACTTGACGGTGTACTGTTGGTTGTCCAGTTGGCTTGAGGTCGCGGACAGCCCTGTCTGAATTGCGCAAGGCTTGTCTGACGGCCGAACGTCGTAGACCGCATAACCGACCGAGGGGGCGTGGGCAAGGAAGATCACGTGCGCCTTGCCGCTATTGATGCTAAGAACCTGAGATGGGACCTCTTTGTTGTCCGGGCCGTAAACTCTGAATGAGGCAGGGGTCTTTCCCTCGAAATTGATATCGACGTCAGCGATATCCTGCCGGTCAATGGCAAGCGGATTGTAGATAAGCACCGGAGTTCCTTTGGCTCGGGTATCGAGAACCGGTGAGGTTGCCTCCACCGCGTTTTGAAGGACACCGGCGAATCTATTAAGGCAGAGGATCTCATCGTTCCATGAGAATTCATAAGCTTCAGGAATGCTGGTCCCGGTGACATCGTCGTGAAATTGGTGCCAGATGAACCGAATCCAGGTATCGCGAAGGAATTCCCGTGGGTAGCGATACCCGCCCATCGATTCGGCGATAACGGAAGCACGTTCGGCGGCATCGCCGAGCTGTTCGTTCTTCCGGTTCCATCGCTTCATGGCAGCCTCGGAGCTGTAACACCCGACGCCGTGATGGGTCATCAGGAGTTCCCCGTTGTATACCGGAAGATGAATGTTTTTCTGGGCCGTTACCGAGTCATAGAGCTGATCTGAAGTGATGTTCTCGACTTTGAGCGGTCCATCGCTCTTCTCCGATTTGGTCAGCCAGTCGACCGACAGAGAGTCGGGCGCCCCGCCTGTATCTCCGGTCCCGAAATACATAACGCCGGCGTACAGACCCGAGGAATCCCCCTGATTGTTCACTTTCCTCAGCCAGGTGGTGTCACGGCTCATGTCGTGCTTGAGTTGTGTTCCGTAAGAACCCGGATTCACTGCCGACACCAGCCGGGAACCGTCGACACCCTCCCAGAGGCCGATGTCGAACGGTACGCCGACAGCCGATCCCCAGGTAAGCTTCTGTGTGGAGAAGCTCTTGAGACCGCAGTGTGCCGCAATTGAGGGGAGAGCATAGCCGAATCCAAAGCAGTCGGGGAGAAAGACGTCGTTGCTGGTTTTGCCGAATTCACGTTTGAAATAGCCGTTGCCGTACAGCGTCTGGCGTACCAGCGACTCGAAGGATGGAATGTTTACATCCATCGCATCAACCCAGCTTCCTGTGACATGCCAGCGTCCTTCGGCGATGTATTTCTTCAGTTGTGCGAACTCCTCGGGATAATATTCCTGAAGAAGCATATAATGGAAAGCGCCTTCCCAGCCAAAGGTGTAGCTGGGATATTCCCGCATGAGTTTGAAATTGTCGTGGAAGGTTGCGGGGACGAATTCGTTGATCGTATTTTGTATCGTCCAGCGCCACTGCGTGTCGAGGTGCGAGGTGCCGACCGCCCACAGGCGTTTGGCCGGCATGCCGGAGGTATCCGGTGATGGTTGAGTCTTTCCTGTCATGAAGAATCCTACCGTAAAGATGCAGACTGCTATAATACTGTTTCGCATACACACCTCCTGTGTAATCAGCGCTTTTCGAGAAGCGGTCGGTGATGTTGAACGAGGATCGCTATCCGGAGAATCTGAATCCTCGTTGTTTCAATCTATCGAGCAAGACCGCGGCGAGGATCACTCCGCCGAGGACGACTTTTTGGGTGTAACTTTCCACATTCGTGAGATTCATGCCGTTCTGGATGACGGCGATAATGAACGCTCCGATCAATGTTCCGGAGATTCGTCCTTCGCCACCCATCAGGCTGGTGCCCCCTACAACCACGGCTGCAATAACATATAACTCATACGTCAGGCCGTAGGTCGGAGCGCCACTTTTTAACTGCGAGGCCATGATGACTCCGCCGAGGCCGGCCAGGAGTCCGCAGATGACATAAGCCCAGAACAGAATTAACTTCACGCGAATCCCGGACAGACGGGCAGCTTCAGGATTGCCGCCTACGGCGTAAATGTATCGTCCAATCGTGGTTCGAGTCATTACGATGTGGGCGAGAACGTACAAGACGATCATCAGGATGACGGCGTAAGGGATATTGAACAGCGGATCGGCGCCGCGACCGAGCAAAATAAATCCGTCGGGGAGCTGATATATCGGCTTTCCCTGCGATATGATATAGGCAAACCCGGCCGCCACCTGCATCATCGACAGCGTGGCGATAAACGGAGGAATGCCGAATCCGGTGATCATCACGCCGCTGAACGCGCCGGTCGCCGCGCATACGAGGATGCCGCCGAGTCCGGCGATGAGGACAGCCGTGGTCGAGGCCGAAGCTCCGCCCATATGACCTACGATCCACGCAGTCACAACTGCCGAAAGTGCGATCAGACTGCCGACCGACAAGTCGATTCCGGCGGTGATAATGACAATGGTCATACCGATCGCGATAATTGCTATGACCGTTATTTGATTGGCTACATTGCGCAGATTGTCGGCAAGCAGAAAGGTCGGCCAGCGGTAAGTCGGGGGCGTCACGATCTCACTCGATTGATAGTCCTTCAACTGTGACACGATCGCGCCGATCACGGCCGAAAATGATTGAGTGGTGGCGATGATCTGAGGAACTTCCTTCCGCAACGCGACCTGACTGAGGGAATCGCGAAGAACACTCGGCTCGCTGGAGAAGATAATGCGCGATGGAATCGAGGATTCCTTGAGCTTTCTCTCTAAAGTGTTCGCGAAGAGGGAGTCTTCGCCGTTTACTCGCGCGACTATAAGCACGCCGCTGTTCAGAGATTGGTTCTGCTTCAGAGAGGTCATTAGCTTTTCTGCGGCGCTTGACCCTGTTGGCGACTGCTCTCTCAATGTGAGCACGGAAAAGAGGAGACACAGGATAAGCAGAACTCCCAGCATGCCATAGTCACCGAGAATCTTCGACCATCGGCCCCGACTCGCTTTAGGGCGTTCCGTCCGTACCGATTTCTTCGTCTCTTCAGTCACGATACCGCCAAAGCCATGACATCTTCGTGCCTGGCTGTTTTAGGGTTGGTGATCTCGCCTGAAATTTCACCTTCGCGCATCACCAGTATCCGGTCGCTGATCCCGAGAACCTCCGGAAGCTCCGAAGAAATGACGATGATCACTTTCCCCTGTGCCGCGAGTTCGTTGATAAGCAGATAGGTTTCATACTTGGCGCCGACATCGATCCCACGCGTCGGTTCATCGAATATGATAACTTTCGAATCGGTCTCAAGCCAGCGGGCGACGAGGAGCTTCTGCTGGTTACCACCCGACAGATGCTCGGCCGGCTGCTCCGGTCCGGTGACTCGGATGTTAAGGGCGGACACTCGTCCCGCGAAGCGAGAGCGTTCTTGCTTCTTATTGATCCATCCGAATCGGGACCAGCTGCGGAGATTGGGGAGAGCGAAATTCTCCTCGACCGATGCCCCCAATATCAGCCCCTGTCGTTTCCGATCCTCCGTCAGCAGACATATTCCGGATCGGATAGCATCACGGGGAGAGGAGATATGAAGACGGCGACCATCGAGCTCGACTTCTCCGCTGATCGCCGGATCGGCGCCGAATATAAGGCGGGCGAGCTCGGTGCGTCCGGCCCCCATGAGACCGGCCAGTCCGAGTACTTCGCCTCGTTTCACCGCGAACGAAATCGGCCCGAGGCCTGGACCCGCGAGATTTCGGACTACAAAACAAATATCTTTCGGAGCAGGTCTGTGTCTGGGAAATTCGTCTTCAAGCGACCGTCCGACCATCTGTTCGATCAGCTGTCGTCGCGTGTAATTCTGAGAGGTGCGGGTGTCGATTGTCAATCCGTCGCGCATGACTGTGATGCGGTCGGCAATCTCAAAAATCTCGTCGAGGCGGTGGCTGATGAAGATGACTCCGATTCCTCGACCGGTGATCTCCTTCAGAATATCGAATAGAGCTTCGACTTCGCGGGGAGCCAGCGCCGCCGTCGGTTCATCCATCACCAGAACACGACACTCCGAGAGCAGGGCTCGCGCGATCTCGACCAGCTGTTGTTGCGCAACCGTCAATTCAGAAACGAGGGTATCTGAGTCAAGGCTGAGGCCCAGGCGCTCGAGGACCGGCTCGCATTGAGTACGCTCGAAATTGTTGTCGATTATCCCGTGATGAGTCCGTTCACGTCCAAGAAAGAGGTTGGCGCGAACAGTCATGGCAGGCACTAGTGTAAACTCCTGGTGGATCGCCGCGATCCCGGCATGTCGCGCCTCAACAGGTGAATGGAATTCAATCGGCTGACCATCGATCTCAATCGTCCCGCTGTCCGGCCGGTGCACTCCGGTGAGTATTTTGATCAGCGTGCTCTTACCTGCACCGTTCTCGCCGACAAGTGCGTGGATCTCCCCGGGCCGTAGATCGAAATTCCCATTCCCGACCGCCTGCACGCCCGGAAACGACTTCCTGAGTGCGGTCATACGCACGAGCGGACGGCCGGTGACTTCCGATCGGCCCTTGTCTGAACGGGGTTCGGTCATTCTCTAAGAATCAATTGGCATCCTGCTGAGTGTAGAGGGCGCAGGGAATCAAGATAGTCGGAGGAACTTCTTCGCCGGAAACGTATGCTTTGACAGCTCCGATTGTTCTCTCGCCGATCACGTGTGGCTGCTGGATAACATCGGCGTATATCTTACCTGCTTTAATTGCCGCCCGCGCTTCGGGCACGGCATCGAACCCGACGATAGTTATCTGCCCGCTCTTGCCGGCTTTCTCGACCGCCGCGAGGGCGCCGAGGGCGGAGTCGTCGTTAATGCCGAATATCGCGGTCAAATCCGGATGGGCCTGGATAATGTCCTCGGCCGTTCGGAACGCCTGATCTTTGACCCCGTGGCCGGACAGTTTGGCGACAATCTTTAAACCGGGATACTTGGCCAGTTCGTCTTCGAATCCCTTCACCCGCTGAATAACCGACTCAACTTCCGGATGGTCGATTATCGCAACCTTACCGGTGCCATTCAACGCCTTGGCGATCGCCTGCGCGGCGAGTGCGCCGCCGGCGATGTTGTCCGAAGCCACGTGAGACACGACTTTGACTCCTTCAGCCAGGCAGGCGATATCGGCGGTAAAGACCGGAATACCGGCGTCGTTGGCCGCCTTGATCGCCGTGCCGATCGATTTGGAGTCGCAGGGAGAGACGATGATGGCGTCTACCTTTCGGACGATGAAATCCTGAATCTGATCCTTCTGCTTTGCGACGTCAAACTCGCCCGCCGTAACGAGCAGTTGATAACCGGCCGAATCGGCCGCGTCTTTCAGCCCTGCCTCGAGTTCCTGATAGAAGGGGTGAGTTCGCGTGAGCAACGACACACCGATAGTCAATTTAGGCTGTTTGGTGGTCACTTTTGCGGAAGCGTTGTCGGTTTCGCTCTTGTGGCATCCTGCCAGGAGCATTGCCGCCAAAACGATACTGCTGATTGAACCTGCGATGATGAATTTTCTGAACATGGCCTACCTCGTGTGCAGTTTTGCGAATGGCAACCGGCGGAGCCGGCCGAAAGTCTTTAATCCGTTAAACATAAACCAACCGCCGGAAAGCGGCAAGTGAATTGTATCGACCCCGGTGCGCAGGTTCGAAATCTCTTTAGCGAGTAGTAAAAAATCCATATTATGAAATGATGAGATGACCTTCGAATCCGGTAAGGAGGTTAGTGTGGAAGAATCGAAAAAAATAGTGATAATCTCCGACGGTACGGGGAAAACGGCCAAGCGGCTCATGGACTCGGTGCTCGCGCAGTACTCCATCGATGAAGTTGAGTTCTCGCTGATCAATATTTACCAGGAAGTGCGGGATAGGAAGAAGATAGACAAGCTGCTGAATGAGATTCAGGACGACTACCTGGTCGTCTTTTCGATTATCTCTGAATCGCTCGCCCGATATATGCATGAGAAGCTGTCGAGGCGGGCAGTTCTGCACTTGAACGTGCTCGAGCCGATGCTCAATACGATGTCAAAATTCCTCGGGGTGCATCCCGATTACCAGCCGGGCATTCTGCAGATCATCGACGATCGCTATTACAAGAAGGTCGATGCGATCGGTTTCACGGTAGAGCATGACGACGGTCAGGGACACCTGACGGGCGACGCCGACATCATCCTGCTCGGGCTTTCACGTACGTGCAAGACACCGATAAGCATGTACCTCGCCTGCAACTACGGCCTGAAGGTGGCGAATATCCCGATTTTTCCCGGCAACACAATGGAGCAGGTGCTATCCTCCCGGCTTGTCAAGGCGAAGCACGATCATATATTCGGCCTGCTGATGCAGCCTGAGGTGCTGATGCATGTCCGGGAAGAGCGGCTGGCCTATCTCGCCCGTACGAGCAGCTCCCAGCTGGAACTGAAAACGTACTATGATTTACGCGATATTCGCGCAGAACTTCGATTTTGCCGCGAACTGTTCGGGCGCAAGAAGTGGAAGACTATCGATGTGACCCGAAGGGCAATCGAAGAGATCTCCATGGAGCTGCTCGAGCAGATCGGGCTCAGTCCGTATCATTGACTTCTTTCGCCTGAATTAATAGAGCGGAGGTCCCGAAACCCGGATTTAGTTTCGCCCGGAAGGTCGGGAAAATCGTATTGGCTATTGATATTACGATCGCGATACTTTGAGATGTGAGTGCAGAGGATATAGTCGTGACCGAAAACAGATGGCTTAGAACGGTCGAGGTCTGTAAGTACTATCGACGCGGACCGCACGAGGTGCGGGCGGTCGATGGTGTCTCGCTGGGAATCGATCGGGGCGACAATATCGGAATTGTAGGTGCCTCCGGTTCCGGCAAGTCGACCCTGCTGAATCTTATGGCGGGGCTCGATACGCCGACCTCGGGAACGATAGATTTCGATGGTACCTCGCTGACTTCGCTCGATCGACGAGAGATCTCATCGTACCGGGCCCACAAGGTCGGCATGGTCTTTCAGTCGTTCAATCTCATTCCCCATTTCACGGCGCAGAGAAATGTAGAGTTAGCCTTGTATTTCAATGACACGCCGCCAGACGAGCGCCGGAAACGAGCAATTACAATGCTTGCCCGGCTCGGTATGGCTGATCGTCTCGACCACCGTCCCGCCGATCTTTCCGGCGGAGAACAGCAGAGAGTCGCCATTGCCCGCGCGCTCGTGAAGAAACCGGAAATCTTGTTTGCCGATGAACCGACCGGAAATCTCGACCAGACCAACAGCCTGCAAATAGCGGAACTTCTCAGAGAGCTTAACGAAGAAGGATTGACAATTGTACTGGTGACGCACGACGCCGAGATGGCCCAAAGGTGCGTGAATCGGATTGTCAGGATGCACTACGGCAAAATTGTCGACGATTCTGAAGCAGGGGAGGGGGGCCAATGACTCTTCGTGACCTGCTCGACATTTCTATCGGCAATCTCTGGCGAATGAAGCTCCGGGCGTTCCTCACGACCGCCGGAGTTGTAATCGCGATTGCAGCGTTTGTGTCAATGCTTTCGTTCGGCGCGGGCAACCAGGCCTATCTTGCCGAACAATTCGACAAGTTGGGGCTGTTTGCCACCATGCAGGTCCACCCGATACGCACGAGGGACAATTCGGATACGACCGACGTTCGTCAGCTGACCGACGAAGCCGTCACCCAACTCGCCGCCATTCCGGGGGTCAAGATCGCTTACCCGTTCGATGCCTTTCAGGTGATCGTCCTGGTAGGGGATACTGCCATCAAGACCGAGGCGCAAGCGCTACCGGCGTCGGCCGTTCGTACCAAGCTCTTCTCCCAGTTGGCCGCCGGGGCGCCGCTTTCAAGCGATTCGGCCAACGAGGCGATGGCCACCGAGCAGTTCCTCAAGCTGGCCGGGATCGAATCTCCGGACTCGCTGGTGGGGAAGAAGATCATCGTCACCGTAAAAGTATCGACTATCGACAGTGCCCTGACGAATGTAGTTCGCGATCCGGACGGTTCGACACGAAAGCGGTTCGAGCAAATCAGAATAGATTCGTTGTTCAAGCCGGAATTTCTTCGAAAGTTCGCAAGTGAGGAATTGAGCAGCGCCATCTCCCGGTTTGTCGATGGGTATTTCAACAATCAGGCTGCTGTCAGTGATACACTGGTGGTGACCGGCGTATTGAAAGGCAAACACGGGGATTACGGCCGGTTCTCACGCATGAAGCCGATACTGATCCCGGTCAAGACGGCAAGGCACTTTAGCAGCAGCGGAATGCCGACCGACAATGCCTCCCTGCTGGCATCATTAAGAAGCGGCGAGCTGTTCACGCCAAACGGCGGAAGCGGCCGGACTTATCCGCGAGTGACACTCGACATAGATCCTCACGTCCCCTACCAGATGATCAGCGACAGCGTTAAGGCGCTCGGATTCAGCTCATTCAGTTATCTGGAGCAGTTCAAAGAGATTCAGAAGTTCTTTCTGTATTTCAATCTCGCCCTTGGTCTGATCGGCCTGATCGCCATGACGACTGCGTCGCTCGGTATCGTCAATACGATGGTGATGTCGATCATTGAACGGACACGCGAGATAGGGGTGCTTAAGTCACTGGGGGCAGATGAGTTCGATATTCGTCTGCTGTTTCTGGTCGAATCAGGCGTCATTGGTGCGGTCGGGGCTGTTGCCGGCATTGTCGTCGGCTGGATTATCGCCCGAGGAGCTTCGTTCGTGGCCAAAACCATCATGATCAGGGAAGGGGTGACGCCGATTGAGCTCTTCCGGCTGCCTCTGTGGCTGATCCTCGTAGCCTTCGCGTTTGGTTTCATCGTCAGCATTCTGGCCGGCTATTATCCTGCATCGCGAGCCGCCGGAGTCGACCCGGTGAAAGCGCTCCGCAATGAATAGCCCAACGCGCCCTTAAGGGCGTACTCAGATCCTTTTTCTCCACATATAGTTAGAAATTTCCCAAAGTCAATGTTGAGCTGAGTGCAATGTCTCCAAATTACTAATCTGATGCTTACCCTCGTTTAATTATTCCCTAACACAATAAGGGTTCTGTTGGGAAATCGTTACCAACATGCAAGCGCCGGAAAAACTTGAAAACGAAAACAGACCCGAAATCGAAAGTAGACAAGTACAATATCCCCGTCGGTTATGTTGCGCACAGGCAAACGACCCGGACAAAGGATTGGTCAGACACGAAAACTAAAGGAAGAGGCAGATTTTGAAACACGAATTAACCTCACAGTCACAAACTTTTCATCCCAAAACCAGGAGCAGAGAACACATGAAGAGAGTGATCACGATCTTCGCAATCGTCATCGGTTTGATGTCGGCGGTTTCAGTACACGCTGCGGATACCAAGGTGGGTGGCCGCATGTACGGTTACTGGATGCTTAACAAGACCGATGGAGCTGACAACTACAACAATTTTGGTCTTGATCGCGCCTATATCGATGTGAAGTCGAAACTGACCGAGTATACTTCCGCGCGGGCGACCATGGACCTGAAGCAGCTGGAAGGCTACGACGGCTATACGATGATTCTGAAGTACGGATACCTCGATTTCAAGCCAAAATTCGGTGAAGGTTGGGTAACTTTCAGGTTCGGTCTTCAGCCGACTCTCTATATCGACAACATGCAGGACCTCTGGCATCGCCGCTATGCCCTGAAGGTAATCAGCGACAACAAAGAAATGCTGACCTCATCGGATCTCGGCGCCGGCCTCCTGGTTGACCTGAGCAAAGACAAAAAGTACGGCTATGTTCAGGCCACCGTTTGGAATGGCGGTTCCTACTCGCACGTGAAAGACAAAAACAAGAACAAGAACTTCAACGCCTTCATCCACTTGAACCCGGTTCCGACCAATGAAGACTGGAAGAAGTCGACGATTCTTGCCCAGGCGTATGTCGGTTCGCAGAATGTGGCGATCGACAGCGGCATGAGCGCCTCCGATGTGAAACAGAACCTGTTTGAATTCGGCGGCCTGCTCGCCTATCGGAACAGCTTCGATATCGGCGCCGACCTCAATTTCGAGACCAAAGGCATGGCTGACACAGCCGGCACGTATATGGACGTTAAGTCTCAGGGGCTGTCGTTCTTCGGCACTTTCTTCTTCCAGGATTTTGTCGACGAGGCCTCCCCGCTCCGGGACATCAACCTGTTCGGTCGTGTTGACAAATACGATCCTAATACCGACGTCGACAAAGACGGCGAAACGATGGTGGTAGGCGGCGTTGAGTGCGTTCCCGCCCCCGGCGTCAGAGCTTCGATCAGCTACCGGAACACCAGTTATCAGGCTGACAATGCGGTCAAGACAAAGACCTTCTACTTTAACACGTTGGTGAAATTCTAATCGGAAACCAAGCCGAGCAGATGTGTAAAAAGTAAATGGACGGGCGGGGTTGAATCCATGCTACAATTCAGCCTCGCTCGTTTCATTCTATATCCCTCGGACTATTTCTACACTGATCTTAAGTTCTCACTAACGAGATGACTTGACTTTGCCGCCGACAGGTACGGATCGAGCCAGCTCCTTTTCAATCAATGTCACCGCCCGCTCTACGGCATGCCGCACCGGGGCGGACATTTCAACTCCGGTTTCGAACGTGGCCGCTTCGATTCCGAAAAGTATCAATTTTGTCGGTAGCGTCTTGAGCACCCGGCTCAGTTTGACGGCCTCAAGCAGACTGAAGAGGTGTGAGGACTGAGTATGCCAGTTGTCCGGCAAATCGGTTTCGCCGAGATCAATCCGATGAATAAACCCCGGCGGCATCGACGATCGAACGGCATCGACCACAATTACATTATCGAATTCCTGCCAGAGCTGAATGATATCGGTACCATCGCGCGCCGTTTCCCGGAGACAGACTCCGGTGAGATTTCGGGTTTTGAGCTTTCGGACGATGGCAAGGCCGGCGCGGTCGTCCCCGCGAAATTCGTTACCTATTCCAATGATGAGGGTCGAAGATGTGTGAGGCATATGACTAAGTCCTTTCCACGGTCAATTTCAGGAAGTGCGTTGCACAGGAGATGCAAGGATCGTAATTGCGGACGGCTTGTTCGCACTTCAGGGTGAGTTCTTCCTGGGGCAGGTCGATGAATCTCGTAGCAACCTCGCGAAGATCGCTTTCGATCATCTTCTGATTCTGAGCGGTGGGGGGGACGATCTTGGCGGTTTGAATAACACCCCGATCGTCCAACGTATATCTGTGATACAGAATCCCGCGTGGAGCTTCCGAACATCCGCATCCGCGTCCGGATCGTGGCTGGATCTCGACACTCGGCTGCGCCGGCTGTTCGTACTTCTCGATAATCCTGATCGCATCCTCTACAACCTGAGCGGTCTCAACCGCGCGAACGATTATCCCTTTGAACGGGTTCGTGCAGGTCTTCTTCAATCCCGCTTTGAGGGCCGCTTTCTGAACGTCGGGATAGAGCTGGTCAAAATTGAGATTGTACCGGGCGAGCGGACCTGTGAAGTACGCTCCTTTCCCTTTCAATCTGGAATGAAGCGCGTTGGCGTGCTTGATGTGCTCTTCTTCGAAGTAGATTTCGTATTCATCGATCGAGATATCCAGCCCCTTGTTAGAAACGACCCGACCTTCGTTAAACGGATATTCATCAGGATGGCGGAGGGCTACGAACTCGTAGTCACGGTCGATGTCGGGGAAGGGAAGGCCCGCGGCGAATTGAATCATCTCGTACGCAGCTTCCTGTGCCCATTTGAGCTTCTTAAGGAAGCCACGAAGTTCCTTCTGAGTTGGGGTCTTGTAGAATCCGCCAACCTTTACGTTGATCGGGTGAATCTCGCGGCCGCCCAGCAGGATCATGAGTTCGTTGCCGATCTTCTTGAGTTCGAGCGCTTTCTTAACTATCTCCGGATGTACCTGGGCGATTTGAATGGCATCCTCGAATCCGAGAAAATCCGGAGCATGGAGCATGTACACATGGAGAACGTGACTCTCGATCCATTCACCGCAATAGATGAGCCGACGCAGGGCCCGAAGTTGTCCGTCGACTTTGGCGCCGAATGCCTGCTCCATAGCATGGACAGAACTCATCTGATACGCGACAGGGCAGATTCCGCAGATCCTGGCCGTGATATCCGGTGCTTCGTAGTAGTTGCGGTCGCGAAGAAAGGCTTCGAAGAACCGAGGCGGTTCAAATATCTTGAACTTCACCTCTTTGACTTCGTTCTCCTTGATTCGAATATGCAACGCCCCTTCGCCTTCGACGCGGGCGAGGTAATCGACTTTTATTGTCTTACTGCTTTCTTTCATGGATCGTGCTTTCCTTCATAAAGGCGTCGGCATCCGCGTTGAACCCCCGAAATGTCCGCACCAGATCATCGGGGCTCATTCCGCAAAGTTTGAACCGTTCGGCGAGCGCTTCGGTGTTCGGCGTCTCTTTGGGACCGAAGCAACTGTAGCACCCACGGTTATACGAGGGACAGATAGCGCCGCAACCGGCCTGCGTGACCGGTCCCATGCACAATGTCTGGTGAGCCACCATAACACAGGTATTGCCCCGGAGTTTGCAGTCGATACAAACGCTGTGTTTGGGGGTGACCGGCTTGCGCCGATTCAGAAACGCGTTCAGCACTTCAAGCAGCTGGTATTTGTTGATCGGGCAGCCGCGAAGTTCAAAGTCGACCGCCACATGGTTGGCAATCGGGGTAGAGTTGTTCAGCGTCTCGATATACTGAGGATGAGCGTAGACCGCACTTGTGAACTCGCGGACATCTTTGAAATTTCGCAATGCCTGTATCCCACCGGCCGTCGCGCAGGCGCCAATAGTGATGAGGAATTTGGAGCTCCGTCGGATCTTATGAATCCGCTCGGCATCATGCGGCGTCGTGATCGAGCCCTCCACCAGTGACACTTCGTATGGTCCGCGCATAACCGCCCGGGACGCTTCGGGGAAATTGGCAATATCGATATGGGAGGTGACAGCCAGTAATTCATCCTCGCAGTCGAGCAGGCTGAGCTGACAGCCATCGCAGGAGGCGAACTTCCAGACCGCCAGTTTCGGTTTCTTGTCGCGATTCATAGGCTACACCTCCCTCTTGTTGAAGAGGTCGCGGACGACGTCGAAACTGAACACCGGTCCGTCTTTACAGATAAACTTGGGGCCGAACTGACAGTGACCGCACAGTCCGATTGCGCATTTCATATTACGTTCCATCGAAACATAGATATTCTCAACCGGGACGCCTCGTTTCTGGAGCGCCAGGACGGTATAGCGCATCATCACCTCCGGTCCGCAGATCATGGCGATGCAGCCTGAAGGGTCGAAACTTGTTCTCGGAATCAAGGTTGTGACAACCCCGACATTCCCGCGCCAGCCTTCATCAGCCCGGTCAACCGTAACCTCCACGTCCAGGTCGAACCGTGCCCGCCACTGCTCCAGCTCCTGGCGGAACAGGATATCCTGAGGTGTTCGGGTACCGTACAGCAATACCACTTTCCCGTATTTGTCGCGGTCGGCCAGAATTTGATAGAGGGCCGGACGAAGAGGTGCAAGGCCGATACCACCGGTGATCAGCACGACATCTTTGCCAAGGGCCTTGTCGGTCGGCCATCCCGCACCGAACGGTCCGCGAATTCCAACCGTATCGCCAACGGCAAGGCGGCGGAGCGCTTTGGTGACAGCACCGACTGCTCTGACGGTATGAACGAGGGGATTCGGCTGGGTCGGATCACCACTTATCGAAATCGGGACTTCACCGACACCATAGATATACAGCATATTAAACTGTCCCGGTTTGAATTCGAGGCCGTCAGAACCTCCGATTGCCGTCAGGTCGATCGTGAACGTATCCTCGGTCTCCTTGCGGACCCGCTGGATGCGATACATGCTGGGGCACATGGCGTCGAGCGCGCTTGTCCCCGATTTGCTTGGGGCTTTAGGGTTGTACGCCATAAATATCCAACAACTGAATTCGCAGGGCCAGAAGTTCGTCCTCCATGAGGTGAACGAAGCGTCTCATGATTTCGTAGCCGAGTTCATGGTCTTCTTCGCACTTACGCCTCAGACAGGCTCCGTCGAGTGCAATCGCACGCGTCAGTTCCATCGCGCGGCAGTCGAAGTGTCGAAGGTGCGGGGCGACCAGCCAGGACCATCCAAGGACGCTGCCTTCACCCAGCGTCTGAACGACAATGCCTCCCTTGTGCGGGCGAAAGACTTCCAGAGCAAGTCTTCCGTGACGGATGAAATAGAACTGATTTGCTTCATCCCCCTCGTGAAATACATAGTCCCCTTCATCGAAACGGACGTTTGAGGCACAGCCCATCAGCAACTCGATATGTCGACTTTCCATCCCTTTGAGGAAAGGGTGTTCGGCCAGATACGGCTCAAGCGTTTGCATTCGGTACCTCCATAGACTCTGATCCTTTTGCCTGTCCTGCGTCCGTTTCACGGATCGCACGCAACTCTTCGGTTATATCGATGCCGACCGGGCACCAGGTAATGCACCGTCCGCAGCCTACGCATCCGGGGGTGCCGAACTGATCTATCCACGACGCCAGCTTGTGCGTCATCCACTGGCGGTAGCGGGCTTTGGCCGACGGTCTGACCGAGCCGCCGTGGATGTACGAGTATTCCATCGCAAAACAGGAATCCCATCTTCTGATCCGCTCGGCCGTGGAGCCGGACAGGTCTGTCAGATCCTCGACGGTAGCACAGAAGCAGGTGGGGCAGACCATGGTACAATTCGCGCAGGTGAGACATCGCCTTCCCACTTGATCCCAACGACGGTTGTCGACATTCCGATAGAGCAGTTCCTTCATGTCGGAAGTGTCGAGAGATCGACCCATCTGTGATGATGTTTCGGTCAGCTTCTGCGATTCCGTTTTCAACTGCTCCTCGGTTGCTTTCACCGCCGGCAGAACGTTCAGCAGCCTCCGCCCTGCGTCCGATCCGGCAGACGCGATAAAGTAGTGCGTTGTTTTGCTGTAGATCTCCGTGAGAGCAAGGTCGTATCCGTCCGAGGCCGAAGGTCCTGTCCCCATCGATGCGCAGAAACAGGTCCCACCCGCTCGCGTGCAGTTGACGACAATCAGCAGCAGATTGTCGCGCGTCCGCTTGTACAACGGATCGACGAATTCGCCCTGCATGAATATCTTATCCTGGATCTTGATCGCGGCGAGTTCGCAGGGACGAACTCCGAAAAAGGCAAGCTTTGCTGACGCTGCCTCGGGACGTTCCACTTCGAACCCGGTCTTTGTTCGTTTCAGGCGATTGATCTGCTGACGAGGGGGGAAGAGATAACGCTTCCAGGACTGGCCGCCCACCGTGAAGTCGAACGATGCCTTGTTCCCGGATGGTTCGAGCTTGTAGCTGGCCGGCTCCTGGCTGTCTGCCCAGCCCGATGGCAACGACTCCAGGGCGTTGATCTCGTCGAGCACGATTGCGCGCTCCCGAACGATCGGCCCGATCACGCTATATCCTTCCGATTTGATAGCTGCCAAGAGTTTTGGCAGGTCATCACGTTCGATTATCAGCTTGTCTTTGGTTTTTCGAGTTTGGGGACTCATTTGCTCTTCCGTTTTGTAAGGCCTCGGTTATCAAATCACCACAGGATCGAAAACATACATTAACTTATCTATGTTATCGGTATTGTCAAGGGAAATTATGAGAAATATTTCACAAAATGATTATGCTTCGGCAAATTAAAAGCGTTAATATACAATCGGTTACACGTGCCGTTCTTGTGCCGCCAACGACGATGTATTGTATGACATTTATCCTGACTGCTATCGGACCGGCGGCTCGGAATTCGGTCGACAGTGATCGAGATGATCTCGATGGCCCACATTGTCGTTATCAGATCGACACCGGGCGCCGCTCCTAATTGACAGGTACATATGCGTTTAGGAACATCTATCAGGATGGGTCGGGACTGGCGGTGTCAGTTTTGGGTTGCGGATAAGAGGGGATATGCTATATTTGAAAAGACAAAGAGACCAACCCTTTAGTACTCGCGATTTGTTCCGGGATCTAACCCGACTCTTAAACTGACTGGATTCGCAAATCATGCTGATTTTGACACTTCGGCTTGCTACAGTTATGATCTCTTGTGTACTTCTGGCCGGCGCCGTTCTGGCAGCCGACGGCTATGTCTATCCGGATTCAGCGCGGATACTCTTCTCCTGGCAAACTTCAGGTGACACCATCACAGTTCAGCTGACCAATTCAGGAACGAGCCCGGTGCAGTTCAGCAGCATCACCGACATCACCGAGGCAGATGTAACCACACTCCGATGTACTATTGATGGAACAGATATCACCCCGATCCCGGCTCTCAGCTTGTGGGGATCTATCTATCCGTCGAAGCTCTCCACAAGTTGGCAAACGGGTGCGTTTTCGCATTCCGCGGTTGTCAGGTTTGTTGCGCCCGGATACCAGCCGGGGAGTCTGAGTTGGATGGCGTTTTCGGACTATCCGATGTTCGGTATGGCTGATAGTGCCTTCGCACCCGGTGATTGCTGCGTCGGGTTGCGGGGAAACATTAACAACGATCCACTGGATCAGACCGACATCTCCGATCTGATTTACTTTGTTGAATACATGTTCAACGATCCGCCCGCAGCGGCACCACCCTGTCTTGAAGAAGCAGATCTGACCGAGGACGGCACGATTGACATCGGCGATTTGATCGCGTTAGTGGATTACACATTCGGAAAGGGACCGGATCTCCCGTCCTGCCCCTGAGCTGATTTTTGTCGAGCTGCAGAAAAGGCGACCCACGGCGAGTCGCCTTCTCAAATTAACACCCGTCATATTCGTATCAGGATATAGATGCTGCGGCATTGGCTCTTGATCTGACGGTGGTCAGATCCTGAACTGCGCAACCATCTCCTTCATACCTTCGGCCTGTCGATTGAGTTCTTCGGCCGCCGCCGCCGACTGTTCAGCTCCAGTTGCAGTCTCCTTTGTAACCGAGGAGATGTGCTCGATATTCCGGGAGATCTGCTCGGCCGCAGAAGACTGCTCTTCGGTAGCCGTCGCGATCTGTTGAACCATATCCATCACCCGCTGCGACATCGCAACGATCTCGGTCAGACTGCCGCCGGCTTTGTCGGCGAGTTGACGACCATTGTCCACTTCGGTAATTCCTGCTTCCATGGAGTGAACGGCATCGGTCGTTTCATTCTGGATCCCCTTGATCATGTCGGTGATCTCGCCGGTCGCTTTGCCCGTTCGTTCGGCGAGCTTGCGCACTTCGTCGGCAACGACGGCGAATCCGCGGCCCTGTTCGCCTGCTCGGGCGGCTTCGATCGCCGCATTCAACGCCAGCAGATTTGTCTGGTCGGCAATGTCATCGATGACGCTGATTATCTCGCCGATCTGGTCGGCCGATTTCGCAAGTTTGCCGATCGAGTCCGAGGAGAGGCGGACAACTTCGGCGATCCGCTGCATGCCGTGAATCGTATCCCCGACAATCTGTCCGCCCTGGGTGGCGTTATCCGAGGCGTTCTTCGCGCCATCCGAAGCTTCGGAAGCATTCCGTGAGGATTCGACGATCGTCACGGTCATCTCTTCGACCGCGCTCGAGATCTGTCCTATCTGACCGGCCTGCTGTTGGGCTCCCTTGGACATCTGTTCCGAGGAGGAGGAGATCTCACTTGCCGCCGAAACCAACTGGGTGGCATTGTCATTCAGCTGGCGAACCATCTGTTTCAGATTCGTCGTCATCTTGTTCAGAGAAATAGCGATCTGGTCCTTCGCCGAGATTGTTTCTTCGACCGCCTTAACCAGCGTGCCCACTTCGTCACTTGAGTACTTTCCTATCTTCACGATTTCCGATTGTCGGACCTGATGAGTGAGGTCGTTGGATGCTACCGCATCGACGACTCCGACGAAGTCATGGAACTCGGCGTTCATCTGGTTGCTCAGTTCCACTACCTTTTGAATCGGTTTCGAGATCCGTCGGGCAATGACCCAGCCGATGAGGGTGCCGACCACGAGCGCTACAATTCCGAGAGTCATGATCAGCTGGAAAGCGCTTGCTTCGTGATGTTCGGCTCCGACCGTGACGCTATCCAGTCCGTGCGATACTTTGGCCAGGACATTCTCCACCTCCGTATCGAAATTGTCGGCGTTCTTGAGAACTCGTTCGAAGAAGTCTTTGAATTCGGAGTTGTCGTTGGACTTCTCCGCCATTTGTATCAATCGTTGGGCACTGTCGTCAAAAGTAGTGTAATCGGCTTCGAGTTTCTTGAGGGCATCGAGCAGTCCAAGCGAAGTCAGATTCTTGCTGCTCGCGATCATCGACTCGGCCTCATCCAATTCCTGTTTGAGTTCTTTTCCCTTTTCTTCGTAAGTGTTGAGTTCTTCCGGCTGCCGGTCGAGCAGGTATCCTCTCAAGTTGCTTTCCTGGGTGAGGGCCGCTGCCTCGGCGTTGGTGATTTTCTCGTTTAGCGGTACGTAAGATGTAGCTATCTCGGTCACGGCGTCGCCGATGAGCCCCATCTTCCAGTCCGAGACGAGAATCGTGATTGCAAGTACTGCTAATACGAAGCAGAACCCGGCCAGGATTTTTCCACCGATCTTCATTTTCATGACGGTGTCTCCTTGTTGCAGAATTTCAAAACATGCGGCCGGCCCGGCAGGATGTTGATCGGACTTCAGGTGCCCAGTTTTTGCCGATTGGGAACCACCGAGGAATGTCTGCCCACCTCTGGGTCGTACCTACACTATTTGCGGTGGTGGAGAAAAGTGCCCGGATTCTGTTTCCGTTCCAACGCTGGCTTTCAAATGTCAGACTCTGAATCGGCGCGCTACCGGCGTTGCGAGTCGGACGTACCGATCGAATATCGGAATAGAATGATTTGGTAAGTTTGCATGCCCGCCTATCAAATCTCCTTGTCTTCCGGTGATTGTAGATCCCGGCTTGACTCTAAATCTTATCGTCACATACCCGGATTCGATAATGAGGCTTTTTGTGGGCACGGGGGAGTAAGATATCTACTTAGTGCACGTCGCCCTCTCGTCATGAAAGCATACGCGGCAGAGTCATAACCCTGTGGATATAAGGACAAAACGGAGCAGAAGATGCTATGAAATGGACCGTAAGGGGATTCGGCTACATCGAATTCAGAAATCCGACGAGATTGACCTGCTTATTGTTTACGCCCAGCTTGTTTCTGATCTGCTGTCGGAATTTGTGTACCGTCAGAAGGGAGATATTGAGGGTGTTGGCAATATCCTTGGAAGAAAAGCCGCTCTTGATCATCTTGCAGATCTCAACCTCGCGAGGGGACAGCTTGGCGTACTGCTTTTCAAGCCGGTTGATGAAAGGGGAAGTGATGTCATTGAGGCACGATTCGAGAAAGTGAAGGTATGATTTGTTGGTGTCATCGGCTCGTTCGTAGAGAGTCTGCAGAACGGGCACGATAAGCCGGTCGACGTTTGCCTGGATCTGACGCTTGATCTGTTCTTTCTCGTCGCCGATCTGCAGCAGGATTTCCTTCAAAGCCGAGTTCTTTTCCTCCAGCACCTGTTCTTCCCGCGCAAGCTTTTCGTTGGTAGCCTGGAGTTCCTCTTCAATCTGCATGCGTGAAGTTATATCTCGGCACTGAAGCAGCGAATAGTGCTCCCGGTGGACCGTGATGGAGGTTACCGATGATTCGAAATCAACGAATTCTCCATTGGCATTCTCGCACCGCCAGATGAAATCACCTGCCCAGTCGCGTGATTCCGAGGCGGCGTTGAGCGCTTCCCGGGCGGATCTTCGGTCGCCGGGATGGACCCGTTTGACGAGAGCCTCGAGATCCGAGGGACAGAACCCGAAGAAGCTGAGGCAGGAGGGGTTGGCCATGAGGATCTTGCCTTGACTATCGATCATCACAATCATCTCCCGGGAATTATTGAAGATCAGCCGAAGTCTCTCTTCGCCCGTGCGCAGATGAGAGAGCTGTTCCTCCGTACCGGTAATATCCCTGAAGCCTGCTACAACGCCGGTCACGTGGGAGGCAACATCGTGAAGAGGATAGAGGACAAGTTCAAGGGTCCCGGCGGTTGTTCTTCCCAACAGGCCGGTCGGGGATTGAAGCCGATGGATTTCGAGGTTCAGGCGAATACTCCTGCCTTCGTGAAAGACCTGCTCGACAGTTTCGTCGAATCCGAGCTCATGGATCGCCTGATCGAGCAGGATATTGAAGCTTCGCTCGTTTTCACTGAGATTGAAGAACCGGACGCAGGCATTGTTCATCCAGACGGTGCTTCCGTCCCGGTCGGTAATGAGATACGGATCAGGAGCCTGTCGGAGGGCATCGACCGAAGCTTCGCCTTGAGGATCACTTGACGAAGTAGATCGACCAAGCAGGTCCGGGTGTTTTGAAAGGGAAGCAGCGATCGAGGAGACGAGCGTACGATCTAGGTCGGTCCAGGGCTCACCTTCGGTCGTCCTGACACAACCGACGATAGCGGACAGGTTATCGCCGTCGCAGATGCCGGCGCAGATCACCGCTTTGGTCCCCCTCGTTTCCAAAATCGCCTTGAGCCCGAACGCTTCTTTCGGTAATTCGGTCAATGATTCGAAAGCCAGCGTCCTGCTCTCCTCCAATCGGTCAACTATCCATTGAACCGTGGCCGCGGGCACCTGGTCGATACCGATGGCGTGTTTCTCGACCGATGACTGATACCAGCCGTAAGTACGGTCGAAGAATCTCCCATCATCGGAGAGCTGAAAAATGAGGCACTTTTCGGATCTGGTCAGCGTACACAATTCACGCAGAACGTTTTCGATGTGTGCGCCATTCGGGTGTTTCGACAGATCGAGCAGGGCGCTCGTAAGGTCAATGAGCCAGTTCTCATCGCACCGGGCGATGTCGGAGGCTGGAGCCGGGCTTGACTCCGGACCTCTCGTAAACTGCATCTTTTGAGAAACTCTCGGCTTTCTGTCCTTCGTCGTTGGCACTATTGAGCTTCCGCCTGTCTTGCGCAATCCAAATAGGTTTACTACTGTTTCCTATTCTTATCGGCCGAAGTGTGCAGATTCTAAACAGTTGCTGAAGATATCTGCGGTGCTTCCAACACCGGGTACCGAGGATGTGAGTCAAAAAAAGGTGGTGGAAAGGTCAAACCTATGGCCCGATAAGCTGTAAAACAGTTGAGAAAAGAGACTGGTACGAGAAACAGGAGCCGGAAATCAAACACTCGAAATCACACGACCTTTCTTTGCAGGCACGGAACGGCTTGCTTGAAGCGGTGCGCTCAAAAGGCAGGGCAACTCTGCCCCGCATGCTGATTCTTGCCCCCGAATCGGGCCAGGATTTTCTCGATATCGATAAAGTGTTGCGGATCAATAGCTTGATTAATGAATCGGGGAGTTGTGCCGAAGTGATCCGGGTCGCACCATCGACCTCGGCAAGAGATGAGGTAAGCGCATCCGTCTCAGCCCTGTGGAGGAGGCGTGGTGAATTCTCGGTTATCCGCTCGCTGCTCCGAAAGATCGGCTCATTTGATGTTGTCTTTATCGAGTACACAACGGGAATGTCGTTCCTGAGACTGGTGCTTCCGGCTATCCTGCTGGCCAAGTTCTTTGGAAAGAAAGTGGTGTTGAATTACCGTCACTACGCAGCCTTCGCAAGGCTCTACGACGGCGGCCCAATTCAAAATCGCCTGTTTGGCCTGTGTGACCGAGTTTTGGTGCTTTCCGACTTCCAGCATCACCGGCTCGAGAGATTCAGGCTTCGCAGCGGCTTCCTGCCGGAGTATTTGCGCGCCGGACCTTCAGAACCGAAAAAGATCGAATCACTGCAGCCAAGGATATTGGTGGCCGGTCCCATTGAGAAGATTAGCAATTTGATCTGCGTGCTGAAGGCATATCGTCTGGTCAAGCAGAAATATCCGAGAACCGAACTGGTCATAGCCGGCGATGGGACAAGGAAACGGTCGCTGATGGCGCTCATAGATCGGGAGAAGATCCCCGGAGTGACTTTCCGTTCACTCCGTACACTGGACGAATTGAATGAACTTTACGGCGAAGCGGATCTGTTCGTGAACTGCTCATATTTGGATTATCTTCCCGCCACGATGATCGAGGCAGCGGCTCACGGGCTTCCGATCATCTCGACACCATCGGTGAGTGTCCTGGAGTCATTTTGTGAGGGGGAGAGCGTTTTGTTCGGCCGACACAACGATCATGTGTCCTTGTCGGACAAGATCATAGAGCTGGTCGAAAATCCTCAGCTGGTGCAGAAGCTCTGCGGACACGCAGGACGTGTCGTCGAGAATTTCCGCTGGGAGAAAGTACGTCCCGGCTGGCACTCCCTGCTCTCCCAAATAACCGAATAGGTTGCCATTTCCTAACCGAGGCCCGAGATATCAGTCAGCTTTTTTGTTTTGCTGTCCTCCGGTCGCTTCATATATTCCGTACACAAACAACCGCAAATTGAACTCGTTCAGCCGCAATCGGGCTGAGAGACTGAACATAAGGATGCTCTTGTGATGGCCGAAATCGAATCGAAGTACGACCTGGCGGTAGTAATGCCGGTCCGCAACGAAGAGAAGTTCCTCGGACAGACCCTCGATCAGCTCTATTTGCAGGATTTTCCGATGGATCGACTTGAGGTCGTGATTTCCGAAGGAGGTTCGACCGACCGGACCCGGGAAATTGCCGAATCCTACAAGAGCAGATTCGGATCTCTTAAGATACTCGATAATCCGCGACGTCTGCCGTCGAGCGGGCGAAATGTCGGGGTCAAAAACTCGACTGCGCCTTATATCGTCGTCATTGACGGACACACCTACATTCCGAACAAGAGCTTTCTGAAGGATATTCTTGAAATATTCAAACGGACAGGGGCCCAGTGTCTTTGTCGTCCTCAACCGTTGAATCCGCCGGACATCAACGAATTTCAGACGGCGGTGGCACTCTGTCGGAGTTCGTCGCTCGGACACAAGCCGGGCTCGGAAATTTATTCAGAAGCCGAAGGGGAAGTAGACCCGACATCTTCGGGGGCGATGTACGTGCGCCCTGTCTTCGATCAAATCGGGTATTTCGATGAGTCATTCGACGCCTGTGAAGACGTCGATTTTAACTACCGGGTCAAGCTGGCCGGCTTGAGTTCGTTTCTTTCGCCGAAACTCAAAGTGTATTACTACCCTCGGGCGACTATCCGTGGTCTCTGGCGCCAGATGGGAAGGTACGGGCGAGGGAGATTCAGGTTTTCACGCAAGTATAAGATATTTTCGCCGGTGCAATGGTTCGCGGCGATGGGCGTGCTCGGCTTCGGACTCATGCTTGTCCTGTCGTTCCTTTTCGCTCCGATCTTTCAGGTGTTCAAGACAGTCACTGCCCTGTACATCCTGGTCGTGCTTCTTTACTCGTTCGCCCTGGCCCTGAGGGAGAAGCAGTTGGCGTGTCTGCTCTACGGACCGTTGATCTTTCCCACCGTGCACTTCGGACTCGGTTTCGGCTTTCTCAAAGAGATGGTCGATCAGTTCAAGCGAAAATAGATCCTAATTAGACTCAGGGAGGCAGCGATATGCCGTCGATGTACAGTTATAGCTCTCTGGAAACGTTTCGCATCTGCCCCAAGAAGTTTCAGTTTACTTATATTGACAAAGTTCCGGTAGAGGAGAAAGTCGCGGCTGACACATATCTGGGCAGCGCGGTTCATCGCGCGTTGCGCAAGCTCTATACGGCCGGCGCCGACGGCGTGCTCATTCCGCTCGATGACATTGTAAAGTTTTATCGCTCCGAATGGAATAAGCTGTCCCGCGAACTGATCTCCGTCACTTCGGATTTCTACACGGTTGACGATTATATTCGAATTGGCGAGGAGATGTTGGCCAGACACTACGAGAAGCATAAACCGTTCAATCAGGGGACCTTGCTTGGGGCCGAGATGCATCTTGTCTGCACTTTACCGGACACGCCGTTCAAGTTTCGCTGCTATATCGACCGACTGTGGAAAAAGGAATCCGGTGAAGTCGAGATTTGCGACTTCAAGACCGGCCAGACCCTGGCGCGACCGCAGGATCCGAAATTCTTTTTCCAGATGGGGATCTATCAACTGGCGGTGCAACAAAACTTTCCTAAATACCAGGACATCTTGGTCGCTCAGTATTTCCTTCGTAAAGACGAGATAGTTTCTTATCGCATGTCGCCGGAGGAGATCGCTCAGCTGGTCGAGCAGCTGCGGCAGGCCGTTCTTGCCAGCCTTCAGGCCACGAAGTTAGGCGAGTTTCCGGCTCAGGAGGGGACCCACTGCAATTATTGTGATTACGTGAGCGTGTGCCCCGCCAAGAAGCATCGCAAGCTTCTCGATGAAGAAGCTGCATCCGGAGGAAGTGTCGACGCGGAGAAGCTCAGGGAATTGGCGAATCGCTATATCGAGAAAAATCAGGAAAGCAAGACGATAAAGTCGGAGCTCGATTCTCTCAAGGCGGAACTTCTGGAAATCGCCCGCGAGCAGGATATGTCCGTTTTCGAAGGGGACACCGGGCGGGTTTCGGTGAAGGTCAACACCCGTGAGAAGTTCGTAACCAAGTCTGAAGATGAACAGGCGTTCGCCGACCTGAATGCGACAGCCCGGGAACTCAGACTCGATGATTACTTTGTGGTCGACTCCACCAGCCTTCTCAAAGACGTGTACCTCAAGAAGATGCTGCCCCAAGATCAGCTCGACAAGCTCTCGCGGTTCGTCATGCGTAAGGACGAGCCTCGGGTGACTATCAAGCGCACCCATCAATCGGACAAGGACGAAGATATCGTCTGAAAAGTCAAAGGACGTGGGAAGTGAAAAGGAAAAGCCCGACCGAAGGTCGGGCTTTCTTCATTTCTAATATGAAGGAACGATATTAGTCGACCTGTTTCGCTACGAAGGCAGGGCGAATCTCGATGATCTCCCGGTTGGCTATCGGAATGGTGTCCGGAGTGGCCCCTCCCTGCACAGTCGAGGCTATGACCAGCAGAGAGTTGTTGGGGTTGGTCGTAGTGGTGTCAACATCGAGTTTCTCGATCGGCTTCTTGTCCAGCGACGATACAAATACGGTTACCAGTCGTCCACTGCCTGCATCGAGTATCTTATGGGTCGGTCCGAGATTGGCGATCATGCCAAGCGTGACACATTGAATCGCGGTATCAGCCCGCATCCCCTTGTAGTCGAAAGTCTCTACCCGGCCACCCGTATAGATGGCTGAGTCGGCTACTACCCGGGTCATGCCTGCCGTCATCCTTAGCGGCACTGACAGACCCACGACCGATTCGTCGTTGGTGCAGCTGATAGTAATCGTCCAGTTGTTATCGTTGATTTTCGCGACATCGGCATACACGGTGTCAATCTTCCCGAAGTTGTCGACCTGGGCGGCCGCCAGGGCAGGCAGGATTACCACCGATGCTACAAGCATCAAGAGAGAGATCGTCCGTAAGCGTTTCATTTTTCCTCCATCCTCGTTAAATACAAGCGCCTTGTCTTGTACCCTCTATTTGTCAAAAAGATCCTCGCCGGTTGTGTCTTCGCCGATTGTCGTCAGGGAAGATTGAAGAATGGCTCTAAGAGAATCTGCCTTCTGAGGGTTATTCAATTGTGTACGATATATTTCGGAAGCTTCGGCCAGGGCACTGCTCCCCTGACTGGTCCGTGGAAATTTGTTGAACACGGTCTGAAGTGTCTGGGCCGTTTTGGTCCAGTTCTTATCGAGACGGTATAGGTCTGCTTTATATAGCAGGGCGCGAGCCTCGTCCTGTCGACCCGCTCCACTTGATTCCAGGGCGCTGAAATACTGCTCGGCATCTTTGTGCCACTTGTCCGCTTCGGCCGTCCGGCCGTGATCTCGGAAGTACTTTACGAGGTACAGGTAGGTCTGCATCGCCTCTTCAGAATAGCGGTATTTCTCTATCAGCAGGTCGTACTCGTTTTGAGCCAGGTTCCACTTGCCATCCAGTTCATACGCCCTCGCATATGTATATTGTACTGCCGGTGTGGCGGCGTAGTAGTCAGGGAACATCTTCTTGATCATGTCGATCTGAGCCCGGGCTTCGGCATACTTCTTCTGATCCATGTTGAGGATCGCTATTTTGAACTGAACTTCCGGCTTCATTGCCGAGTCTTCCGGTTTGAGCCGGTCGAGCGTTTCGTTGTAGAGCGCCATGGCGGTGTCGAACTTGCCCAGTTGTCCACCGTAGATATCGGCCTTACGGATGAGTATCGTCAGATAGCTCGGCTTGGAAGGATCTGCAATCGCGTTCAGTTCGGCAATCTCCTTCCGCCATTGCCTTGAATCATCATACATGCTGGCGAGATTCGAATGGCTGGCAATTGCCACTTTAGTCCCCGGATAATCGGTTACCAGATTGCGATAATAGTTCTCAGCCTGGTTGAATCGATTCTGGGCCGCCGACGTGTCCCTGAGATAGCTGAGCACGCGGTAGATATGTGTCGGTAAGTTGAAGACCGGGAAGATAATTTCACCGGCCTTGTCAAGCGGCGGATAGAATCTCTCGATAGCGTTGTCATAAACGGCCAGGGCAGAGTCCCACATATTGGACGACTGCAGTGTCTGGCCAAGGTTAATGTATGCGTTGGCAAGTTGTGCTCCGGAAAGACTCAGCGTGTTGAGCATTCGGTTAAACAACAGAATGCAACTGTCCGCCTGACCACTCGAGTAGTACAACTGGCCAAGGCGATTCGAGGTCTGGTATGCGAGGTATGTCAGTTCATTGTACTCGACCGGATACCGCATGCTGTCCGTCGACTTGAGCGAACTGATGCAGAACGCGAGCAGGTTGCGGTATTCGCCGGATACTTGCGCTAACGTCGATGGTGTGAGATTCGGGTTTAGGGCCAGTACATTCTTCAGCGCCCGCTCGGCCCGATCAAACCGCTTCTCTGCTTCGTAACGTGAGCGAAGCGCCGGATTGTCCGAGCAGGACGACAGAGCCGCAAGGATAAGGAGACCTAATACAATTTTGAAGCCGGACGTTTTTCTCATGATAGTTGTATCGGAAATTGATGATGTCTTGTATACACTTAGGCGAATATAGAAGAATCCAAAACGGGGTACAAGGCAATTTTCCGGTTTTCTGCACTGTCGGTCGCGCCCCGGCCAATAAAAAAACCCGCCTTGAAGGCGGGTTTTGTACAGGAAATTCAGGACGAATTGTCTATTTTTTACGTCTGCGAACGATTCCGGTACCCAGCAGGCCAAGACCGAACAGGAGCATTGTCCCCGGTTCAGGTACGGCAGTCGTGAAGTTCTCTTCCATCAGGTCATTGCCACAGCCGACATTGACGTGGAAGGACAAACTGTTGAAGTTTCCGAGCAGCGAACGGTCAAACTTCAATTCCCAAACGTACGTGTCGCCGTTTCCGGGAGACATGTAGTTCGTCTCGAGATCCGGGGCGAAAGTCATCATCGAATTGACCGAACCCAGAAGATTCCCTTGGGCCATTTCATGAGCGCCGGCGGCGTTTCTGATGGTCGAATTGCTGTAGTAGCTGTGGGGATCCTGCTGAATGTAGTTCCAGCTGTTTACCTGATACAGGCCGGTATTGTTGCCGCCTGCAGTGAGATCGACGGCATACTGATATTTGTTGCCGCCGTCGACACCGATAAACAGATCGCCGAGTCTGAACCCTTCCTGGGAATAGCCAAATGAGTTCGTCAGCGATACGTAAACGAAATCCTGGTCTACCGCCACATTCAGACCTTCAAGATCGAATGCCTCACCGCCCGGATTGTATGAACCGGGGGAAGGCTGGTGGCCTATCCCGTAAGGATAGCTGATGGGAGCCCAGTTGTTGTTGTGGTCGAAGATGTGGTCCTGTCCAAAGTCGTAGTAGGTGTAGCTGAAGCCGAAAGCCTGAACTGACACCAGCATGAGGGCCGCGACCAGAATTACAAGTTTCTTCATAATATCTCCTGTACTGCAATTGATTATATTCGTCCAGTCCTACCTATAGCAATTGATATGCCGCCTATCGGTGCTCACGAGACGATATGTATCTCTTTTGAATACAGAGACTTACGCTACCCAATCCGGTTTTCAAGAGACGATAGTGGCAAGCCGTTGCACAATGTTTGCGAAAATCACGATTCCATACGGGTGCGTTGCATCAGTTGTAGCTCGGTGGAATTTAAGGCGATAGACCTCCCGTTTCTTCATCTTGAAGCTGCTGAAAGCAGGTAAACTACAGCAATTGTGGTGTCATCTCACGGTTGGGCTGTCACAAAAAAAGGAACTACCGTGAGAATATTTGGTCGCAAGAAACTGCCGATTCCGCCTGCTACCGCCGCGATGAAGAATCCGGCAACAGTATTAATGGGGAACCAACCAGCGGTCGGACGGAAAAGCATCGGTCGGTATTTGCCGGGACTGCCTGTGGATAGCGGCTTATCCCGGAGGAACAAAATAATGCTCTACCGCTTCCTCGCGGACGAGATCCCGGTTGTGCAGGCGTGCGTGGCTACCTGGGTGAGGATGAGCACCGCTCCCGGAAAGTATGTGATTAATCCCGATGTCTCAGCCGCGGTCCGGAAGCGGGCCGACGGGAAGCTGAACGAGCTTGCCGACCGACTCAATTCGCACGAGCAACGAAGGCAAGGAAGCCTGGTCACGTTTCTCGCCGAGCTGTTTCAAGGGCTGTACCGTGACGGAGCATTCGGTGGGTTCCTCAGGGTGAGAGAAGATGGGATTGCTATCGACCGATTTCAACCTGTAGACACTTCGTCGGTCATACTGGACTCCACGAACGGTCAACGTCGGCTTCTGTTCGAAGGAAAAGATCAGTTGCTATCGCTCGACAGCCCTGATTTCTACATGCTGTCATTCAATTCCGATGAAACCCGTCCGCTCGGTCGATCGATCCTGCAAACCATTCCGTTCGTAGCGTACATTCAGCAGCAGCTTGTCGATGATATGCGGAGGACAAGTCATAACGCGGGCTATCATCGGCTGCATGTCAAGGTAACCCCTCCCGAACGAATCTCCGGCGAGTCGGACAAAGCCTACATCGATCGGATCAACAGCTACTTCGACTCCACTGTCTCGATGATCAAGTCATGCCGGATCGATGAGAACCCGGTGACCTGGGACAATGTTGCCATCGATCATATCGGTCCGGAGAACGTACGGGCCGTTACCAACAGCTGGTTCATGAATCATCGGGCGATGGTCGAAGAAATCTGCGCCGGAACCAACCTCGCTCCATTCATGCTTGGTTATTCGTACGGTGCCACTTCGACATGGTCGTCGTTCAAGTTCGATCTGGCGATGAGACAGGTGCGTTCGGTGCAAGCCGAGGCCGCTACTTTCCTTGAGTGGATCGGAAACATTGAATTGACTCTCGCCGGCATTCCCGCAACTTGCAGCTTTCACTTTGACAACACCTACGCATATCAAGCAACCGATGCCTCGGCGATTCGGGCGCGAGAGGTCGATGGCCTGCTCAGACTGTTCGAGTCAGGTCTGATCGACGAAGCCACCGCCCGCCAGAAAGCCCAGCAGCTGCTTTCGTGACGATTGCCGAACAGGTCGACTGGCGCCTGGCCCTGGCCGATCCGGTTCACTTCGCGGAAGCAGTGCTCGGAATCAGCCTGCACCCGGGTCAGAAGAATTGGCTTCGTGAATCAATATCACACGAGAACCTGCTCGTTACAGGGAATCGGTGGGGAAAATCGTTTATCTGCGCGGTCAAGGCGCTTCATCGGGCGGTCTTTCGATTACGCGATATCAAATATGATACTTCCCGCAAATACCGCATTGTTACCGCCTCGATCACGCAAGACCAGGCGAATATCGTTTTTGACCGAGCCGTCCGGCTGCTTCGTGAATCCGAGCTGCTCCATCCTTTCATTCTCACACTGACGAGATCCCCCTATCCGCGATTGGTACTTTCGAACGGCGCGGTGCTCGAGGCGCGTTCGACGCAGAATCGGGGAGAGTATCTTCTTGGTAACGACTATGATTACTTCATCTTCGATGAAGTCGCGTTCGAGAGCGATCCCGACTATGTCGTCGAAGAGGTCATCAAAATGCGCCTTGCCGACCGTGAGGGGATGCTTGATCTCGTCTCCACGCCGAATGGTCGAAACTGGTTCTACCTCCGCGCACGCGAAATAATCGAACGAAAACGGCCCGGGTACTTTCAGTCCGGGGATACCCGGGACAACAAATTCATTTCAGAAAGCGCAGTTCGGGCACGAATCGAGTCGTTCTCCGACCGCAGAGTTCAGCAAAACATCATGGGGAAGTTCGTCGACAGCGGCGGCGAGATTCTCAAAGGTGAATATGTCGATCGCGCGTTGGAGAACGCAAAGCGCATCGGGCAGGGAGCTGATTCGACCCGCTATTTTGTCTCGGGATGGGATCTTGCTCGCAAGAGAACTGCCACGGTTGGTGTGACAGTCTCGGTTGAAAACGGACACGCACATGTCGTCTGCCTGGAGCGATTTCGAATGTTCGACTGGAACGTGGTCATTGAGAAGATCCGCCAGCGCCAGGAAGAGTACCCCGGAGAACTGGTCGTAGATGCTACCGGGCTGGGTGATGTCGTCGTTGAGCAACTCCGGGATTACCGACCGACCGCCGTAATCTTCTCGCCATCGACCAAGGCAGAACTGCTCACCAATGTCGAGCTTTACCATGCCCGTAATCTGCTGTCATACCACCGCTGGGAATTGCCGGATGGACCGGGGCGGATCTGGTCGCTCGAAGATGAACTTCGCAAGGCGCAGTGGGATGACAATTCAGAATGCGATGCCCTGATGGCATTAGCCCTCGCGCTGTGGCCGCTCAGAAAACGCAAGATGATTGCACCACTGCCCAGAGTCGGACGAGTGTAGCGTGATTCGTTCGATTCACCCGGAATCCTGTTGAAATTCAATTCGTTAATCGAGACATATGAACTTCATCTTTAAGGTGGCGATAAATTCACCGACGGCCGGTGAATTACGACAGATTCTCTCCAAAAAACCTGTTGACACGCTCCGAAGGATGCGTATTATGGTTCAATCTCACCCAGGTCCGCACGGTACCTTCGACCGGAGATTCGTCGTCCACGTTGCGGACAGGCCGTATCACAAGATAACCGACAGGAAGGTCTCGAAAGTGTTCAAAGGACTCGGAACACACAACTCGACTTGCGTCGCAACGGGCAGCGCGGGGTGGCTGCACTGATGGCTGCGCTGGGCACGGCACGGCTTGTTCTCGAAGACGGCACAATATTTGAGGGGGAAGGATTCGGATTTCAGGGCGCATCGGCGGGCGAAGTTGTTTTCAGCACCGGGATGGTCGGATATCCGGAATCATTGACCGATCCTTCATACAAAGGACAGATCCTCACACTTACCTACCCGCTTGTCGGCAACTACGGAGTCCCGGAGTTTACCAGAGATGAATCCGGACTGCCGCTTGGATTCGAATCGGAAAAGATTCAGGCCTCAGGCTTGATCGTGTCGGAGTACGCCTCGAGACACAGCCATCACTCGGCCGCCCGGTCGCTCGATCAATGGCTCGAAAACGAGCAAATCCCCGGCCTTGCCGGAATCGACACCAGGGCACTTACCAAGATACTCCGCGAACGGGGTTCGATGCTCGGGAAGATAGAATTCCCCGGCATGCCGACCGAGTTCTTTGATCCGAATGCCGCCGATCTTGCGGCCTCAGTTACTCCATCGGAAGTTACCCGTCTCGGCGGCAAGCCTGATTCATCTTCGAAGCGCCTTACCGTCGTGATGCTCGACTGCGGTGCGAAGGTGAGTATTCCCCGCAGTCTTCTTCGTCGCGGCGTCGATATTGTCCGCGTGCCTTACGACCATTACTTCCTGAATCTCGATTACGATGGTTTGTTGATAACGAACGGTCCGGGGGATCCCCGCATGTACGGTACGACCGTGAAGAACATCGAGCGCTCGCTGGCCGTAGGCAAACCAATACTTGGTATCTGTCTCGGTCATCAGCTCCTGGCTCTGGCGGCCGGCGCGGATACGTACAAACTCAAGTTCGGTCATCGAAGCCACAACCAGCCGTGCATCGAACACAACGGTAACGGGTCGAATTCCAGATCGAAGCCGGGGCGGTGTTTCATTACTTCGCAGAATCATGGCTACGTCGTTCGCAAAGACAGTCTTCCGCACGACTGGACGGTCTGGTTTACGAATGTGAACGACGGGACGGTCGAGGGAATTCACCACATCAGTAAACCGTTCTTCAGCGTACAGTTCCATCCCGAAGCCAACCCCGGCCCGGAAGATACCGGGTGGATATTCGACGAGTTTGTCGAGAGGATGCTCCGTGAGTAGACCGGAGTTTGCCGACCGGCACCTTCCCGAGACGGTTCTGGTGTTGGGTAGTTCGGCGCTCAAGATCGGAGAAGCAGGGGAGTTCGATTATTCCGGAAGCCAGGCGATCAAGGCCCTTCAGGAAGAAGGGATCCGTACCGTACTAATCAATCCCAATGTCGCAACGATACAAACTTCCGAACATCTTGCCGACGAAATCTATTTTGCTCCGATAACGCCCCGGTTTGTCGAACAGGTGATCGCCGATGAACGGCCCGATGCGATCATGCTGGGTTTCGGCGGTCAGACGGCGCTCAACTGCGGAGTGGAGCTGTATCGCTCCGGCGTGCTGCAAAAATACGAAGTCAAAATACTCGGCGCTCCGATCGAGTCGGTAATAGACACCGAAGACCGGGAGCGATTCGTCAGTCGCCTCAACGAGATCGAGGTGAAGTCTCCCCGAAGCATATCTACCGTGTCGGTCGAGGAGGCTGTCGAAGCCGCCGGAAAGATCGGTTTTCCCTGCATGGCAAGAGTAGCATTCGCGCTGGGCGGTCTTGGGTCTGGCATTTGCCGCGATGAAGGACAACTCCGTGATCTTGCCCAGCGTGCTTTCGCTCACACCACGCAACTGCTCGTAGAGGAGTACCTCGAGGGATGGAAAGAGATCGAGTACGAAGTGGTACGCGACCGCTTCGACACCTGCGTGACCGTCTGTAATATGGAAAATCTCGATCCGATGGGGATTCACACGGGGGAGAGTATTGTGGTCGCACCCAGCCAGACGCTGAACAACGATGAATATCAGATGCTCCGGGATATTGCCATTCGAGTCATTCGGCATCTTGGAATCATTGGAGAGTGCAACATACAATACGCTCTGTCGCCGGACAGCCGGGACTATCGGGTGATTGAAGTAAATGCACGGTTGTCGCGAAGCTCTGCGCTTGCCTCCAAGGCGACCGGTTATCCACTGGCCTTTGTGGCGGCCAAGCTGGCACTCGGAAAATCTCTCGCCGAAGTAAGAAATTCGGTGACCCAGGTCACAATGGCCTGTTTCGAACCTGCGCTCGACTATGTGGTGGTGAAGGCACCGCGGTGGGATCTTAACAAATTCCACGGTGTCTCGACCCGGATCGGATCGGCGATGAAGTCAGTCGGCGAAGTCATGGCGATCGGGAGAAAGTTCGAAGAGGCGCTGCAGAAGGCGTTGCGCATGATCCAGACCGGCGCCGCCGGGCTTGTCGAAAACCCGACGATTACTTTCGACGATCTCAGTAAGTCGCTCAGAGAGCCGACAGAGCGGCGTATTTTCGCGGTGGCCGATGCGATCAGGGCCGGTATGTCGGCTTGCGAAATCCACAATATCACCCATATCGACCGCTGGTTTATCGACAAAATTGCGAATATCGTGGAAATCGATACCGAATTGAAGAGCTCCGGTGTTCACGGTCTGGACAGAAGGCTTATGCTCAGGGCCAAGCAGCATGGGTTCGCCGATCTGCAGATTGCCCGCGCAACCGGGACGAACGAAGATAAGATTACCGGGATGCGACGATCCTGGGAACTCCGGCCCCGCATCAAGCAGATCGACACCCTGGCGGCCGAATATCCGGCCGTGACCAACTATCTCTACCTGACCTACAACGGGACAGAAGATGATATAAGTTTCGGGCAGGAGGGCGGAGTCATGATCCTCGGACCGGGAGCCTATCGTATCGGCAGCTCGGTAGAATTCGACTGGTGTTGCGTGAACGCGGTCAGGACTTTGCGCCAGCTGGGCTATAGAACCTTAATGGTCAACTATAATCCGGAAACGGTAAGCACTGATTATGACGAATGTGACCGACTCTATTTCGACGAGCTGTCGTTCGAGACGGTGTCGGATATCTATCACCTTGAGCAGCCGATAGGGCTGATCCTGTCGATGGGCGGACAGATCCCGAACAGCCTTGCACTTCGATGCACCGAAGCCGGAATGCGGGTGCTGGGTACGTCGGCTCGGAACATCGACCGCGCCGAGGACAGACACAAATTTTCGAGCCTGCTCGAGAAACTTGAACTCCCGCAGCCGGAATGGCGCGAAGTCAGTTCACTGGAGGAGACGCATCATTTTGCCGAGTCCGTCGGCTATCCGGTCATCATCAGGCCTTCGTACGTGCTCTCAGGTGCCGCGATGGCTGTAGCGGGAAACAGCGAGGAGCTAACCGAGTATCTCAATAAGGCAGTGAAAGTCTCGCCGGAACACCCGGTCGTAATCAGCAAATTCATCGAAAATGCGAAGGAGATTGATGTTGACGCCGTGGCGCGTGACGGTGAGCTGGTAGTGTGGGCGGTATCAGAACACGTAGAAAACGCCGGTGTGCATTCGGGGGATGCTACGCTCGTCCTGCCGCCTCAACGCACCTATCTGGAGACAATGCGCCGGATCAGGAAGATCTGCACACAGGTGGCCAGCTCGTTGTCGATAAACGGTCCGTTTAATATCCAGTTCCTGGCCCGTCATAATCAGGTGATGGTAATCGAGTGCAATCTCCGGGCGTCGCGCAGTTTTCCGTTCGTTTCGAAGGTGCTCAAGACGAATTTCATCGAGGCCGCAACGCGCGTTATCATGGGCCGGCCGGTTCAGGAGACCGGCAAATCATTCCTCGAACTTGATTACGTGGGAGTGAAGGCTCCGGAATTCTCATTTTCGCGGCTCGAGGGTGCAGACCCGACACTCGGTGTCGAAATGGCATCGACGGGCGAGGTCGCTTGTTTGGGCTGGGATTTCGACGAAGCGTTTCTCAAAGCACTGATTGCCGTCGGCTTCAAATTTCCCCTTAAGTCTGTACTTCTCTCTTCGGGACCGATTGAAAGCAAAGCGGCGTTTCTCGAAAGCGCGCACGGCCTCAAGACACTTGGTGTAGAATTCTACGCAACTCAGGGTACAGCCGATTTCATGCGCCAGCACGGTTTCGATGTGACCGTGCTCAAATGGCCGCTCGAAGATGGAGAACCGCGCGCCACCGATCATATCAAGCAGGGGAAAATAGACCTTGTGATTAATATTCCGAAAGACTATCGCAAGGAAGAACTGACCAACGATTATCTCATTCGTCGCACGGCGGTCGATTTCAAAGTCCCGCTTATCACCAACCTTCAGTTGGCACAACGCCTCGCTGAGTCCCTTTGCCGCGTTCCGGTCGAATCGCTCCGGGTGCAAAGCTGGAACAGATACGGGGAGTAATCCCCGGCAACGCAAATCCTGTGATCGAACCGGAACCTGTAGTCATCGCTCCGAGGCGCAATCAGAAAACCGGAGAACGGACTCAACGGATTATCGAAACCTGTTCGATGTCATCCAGCGGTACTTCAACTTTGCCGCCGTTGTTGCTACCCACGAGTCGCCACTCGTTCTTGAAACTTAGCGTAGGTTGATCGAGCACGGTGGTTTGTTTCTTTCCCTGTGCGTTCATTCGCTCGAGTTTGAGACGTTGTCTGCCCCTGATCGCCGCGTTGATGAGCATCGAAGACAGAATCTCCGAACAGTCGCTTACCTTTGCCACGCCGGCAAGCTGCTCCTCGTAGGCATCGAGAATCTCCTCCAGCGGATGCTCCTGACTTGAAATCAATTTGGAGATCAACATCTCGATATTGCCCTGATACCTGTCGCCAAGGCCGGCCGCGAGCAAACGCAGGCCGGAGACGAGCATGACCGCTTCATCCGGTCCGAGTGCAACCCCCTGGCTTTTGTTCCGCTGATACAGCCGGTACGCCTTGAGCCGCTTGTCGTATACGACCGGGAAGTTCGCCTCGGAGATGTCGTTGATGTATCGGTAGGCGGTTCGTTCCGGGACTCCACAAACTCGCTCGATCGTCTTCAGGGTGACCATCGGTCGATTCGTGAACAGATTAATAAGAGTGAGGATTCTACTTAGTTTGTTCATATTCGATTGCGGGAGGCGCGTTTTGTGCGCCCCCCTTCCTTCGCTCAGTCTACAAGACTATATTAACGAGTACATTGAATACATCCAGATAGCTGATTCCTTCGGGTGCGATCGAGTAGGTACCTCCGGTGCCCGTCGTATCGGTAACCACACCGTTTGAAGTCCCGGTTGTGTCGGGCGTCGGACACGGCGGATCGCCGCCGTCACCGGCGAGAGCGATACCGGGAAGCAGCCCGGCTGCGCAGAATTGAATTACAAGAATTACCAGTCCGATGATGATGCTGTGTTTCAGTAACTGATCTCTTCTCATTTCTACCTCCTCTTGAAGTTGGTGCGTTCTACAAGTGGGGGTATATCAAAACGGCTGCCAACGCGGACGCGCTCACATCGCTCGTGCTATGACATTCGATGACAGTGGATTACGAGAAATTGCCCGCTGCTGACTAATAGCGGATTAACCAATTCTATTCAGGCGGTTGATTCGTCAAACGGGTAACTTGTTGATAGACATGCCGACGACAATGCCGGAAGATGGGTGCAAAGTTGGGTAATTCGGTAATCTGAAGGGGAAAAAGGCTAATCTTTGAGGTGATATTTCTGAATTTTATACTGTAGCGTGGCGTAGGGCATACCAAGAGCCTCGGCGGTCCGCTTCACATTCCCTTTGTTCTTGATTAATGTCGCGCGTATCGTCTCTTTCTCAATCTGTTCTTTGAGCTTTTTCTTTTGCTGCGGGTCGTTGAAGGCCCGTTGCATTGGGGAAGGAAGATCGGTAAGCTTGACCTTCTCGCCGGCCTGGACAACACAGAATCTTTCTACGACGTTACGGAGTTCGCGCACGTTGCCGGGCCAGTCGTAGCTGAGGAAGGCCATCCGCACATCATGCTCGAACACAGGTGGACGGTGACCGGTCGAGAAAAGCTTGACGAAGTGCTCTAGGAGTAACCTGATATCGTCGATGCGTTCTCGGAGCGGCGGGATTTCGAACACATATCCGCTGATACGATGGTAAAGGTCGCTGCGGAAGGTCCCTTCATCGATCATTTTCAACAGATCCTTATTGGTCGCGTAGATGAACCGGATATCTGTCTTGAGCACTTTGTTGCTGCCGACACGCTCGAACTCCTGGTACTCGACAGCACGGAGGATCTTGGCTTGGGCTGCGAGCGGCATGTCGCCAATCTCGTCAAGGAACAGCGTCCCTCCATCGGCGGCTGAAAATTTTCCGTCGCGTGCCGCGACACCGGTTGCCGCGTTGCTCGCGACACCGAAAAGTTCACTTTCGAGCATGCTCTCAGGAAGCGCCGAGCAGTTGAGTTTCACCAGAGGACGATCCTTGCGATCGCTCAACCGGTGAAGATACTCGGCTACGATTTCCTTGCCGGTGCCACTTTCTCCAAGTATCAGCACTGGCAGGGAGAACCGGGCGATCTCCGGAAGCCGGTCGAACATTTTCTGAACGGCACGATCCTGCGTGATGAACCGGTGCGCCCCGATCTGCTTGTTGATATCTTCAACCAGCTGGCGGTTAATGACGCTCATGTCGCGATAGCTTTCGATTGCCGAAAGCATCAGGCCGATGAAATTGGCGATTGATCTGATGTACGTTACATCGTCCTGCTCGAACAAGGCCGGAATCGTGTGGTGATCCAGATAGAGCACGCCCAGCAGTTTATCTCCGTGCATGATAGGCAGGCAGATGACCGAGAGGATGTTGTGCGCCACGATGCTACGGTAGTCTTTAGTCCGCTTGTCGGTTACGGCATTGTCGAGAATGAGCGGTTCGTGCTGATGGGCCACCTGTGACGGAACTCTCATGCTGATGTCGGCGATGTCCCGAAGGCTTTCGTCGTCGCAATTGACAAACGCCTTCACCCGTAGCTCGTCGGACTGACTCGCCTTTTCAAGAATTACCCCTCGCTCCGCGCCGGTCTGATCGACGGCAAAACGGACAATCTGTTCCAGTGAACGACCATAGTCGTCAATATGCTTCAGAATCTCGGATATGCCCAGCAGTGAGGCAACGATTCGCCCGATATTTTCCTCAGGGTTTTCAACCGTGTCGATTTCTGATTGCAGACCGGCCATCATAGGTTTGTTCTTCAATTGAGTGGCATGTCTCAGCGACTGAATGAGGAACTTAGTCCTTAGTTTCCCTCGACCGGACTTGCCGTACTCCAGGGCAATTCTCCGACAAACGATCATAGCGGCGAACGTTCTGCCCGCGCCGGACAGAATGCGATAACAGGATTTTAGCATCAAGAGCAGTTGCTCAGAATTGACCTCACCGTTCATGAGTGGCTTCAATTCTTTAAGTACGGCGAATATCGGAATCTCGGCGGTTTCGATCAACGGCTCGAGCGTGGCTGTCGTTTGCTTCAGGTCATCGAATCGAGTTTCGTTTTCATCCATCAGCATGTAGAAGAGGCAGTAGCCAGCGTCCCACACTGCGTCGTACTCTATCAGACTCTGCATGAGCGGCAGCAGATCAGGCGGAGGTTCAGTGGTATTGAATTTTCGGTTGGTCGAGACTACCAACTCCAATTCCTGCTGGCATCTCTGGTTATCGATCCTTTCGAAAATATGGCGGGCGGACTCGGCGTATTCCGAAACTTGTTGAGTATTCCCTTCAAAGCAGGCGATTTCGGCAAGAGCCATATAGATGTGTCCCTCTGTCAGAGCGACCATATCGTTTCTTACCAGGTCCAATGCTATCATTGCTGCTGATTTCGCTTGTTCCAGGGAGCTGCGTGTTTTCTCCAAAACCAAAAGGCTGTAGTAGTACGTTGCAAATTCGCGGTGATCCATTTCCGAGGCATAGTTGCTCCAGACTCTGCTGAGCCAGTATTCCGCCTTTCGATATTCACCGAGCCTCAGATAGCAGAAGCCGAGGTGTCTCCACATTTCACGCTCCCGCCAGCGCTCCGATCCCTTTATCGCGTCCATCGTCAGCACGGCTCTTGCCGTTTTGATGGTATCACCCGGCCGGTACATGGTGCGAAGGCATGAGACCAGGCCGGCTGCCCCCCGAAGCGCTTCGCTTTCGAGACGAACATCGCGGGCAACCTCATAACTCTTGCGAAACTGCATCTCGGCGTCGGCCGTCCTCCCCTGGGTGAAAGCGGCATAGCCAAGCACATAATGGTTGGTCGAATCGAGCAAGGGCGAGTCGAGTTCCGAGGAACGTTCCAGGATCGTCCGCATGGACTCCTCAACCTCGGCGAATTTACCTTCCAGGCAGAGCACCAGGGCACCAAGAGACTCGAATACCAGCTCCATTTCGAGGGAGTGTGCCTTTCTCGCCTCGGCCATGCCGAGCTCAGCGAGATCAGCACCATACTGATTCGGCCTGATTCCGAACGACCTCGGTATGAGACGATAGACGAGATCCAGGTCGACCGCGTTTCTGGACTGCTGCAGCCGGACCGCTTCATCCATCAACGAGACGCACTCACGCCGTAGGCCCATTTGTAATGCGAGATCAGCCGATTCTTTCAGAACTCTTTCAAGCAATTCCGTGCTCAGCTCGAGCTGCTTTTCGATATGAGCCTCCCGGATCGCCTGATAAATCAGCAGGGCAGGCTCCGGGATGTCGCGATCTGAGAGGTCATTCGCGGTTCGAGCGGCTTCACTCACGATTTCCTGCGATGTAAGCGTGCATTGAGCGGGGATCAAGGCATGCCCCGCGCTTATCTCTGAAGCGGCATTGTACACTTCGATGAGCAGATTGCCGGGTGGAGCCAGGTACCAGTACTCCCCGAGCCTCTTGATTGCGCTCTCCAGGGCGATTCGCCTGAACAAAGCAAAGGCCTGGCGCTTCGAATTGCGCAGGATATCCTGAAGGCTGTCGACCAATTCGGTTCGGAGTCCCAAAATCTTGCAGGCGTCCAGCAACGACTTCTTGATGCCGGCGTTCTCGATCTGACGCACACCGGTCTCACGGTACCGATTGAGAAGTATGATCCCCGCGAGCTTACGCTCTAATTCGGCATGTCGCTTTTGGTCGACGAACTTGTACTTGAGTAGCGTGTCTATGAGCACCCTTGGCCGATGCAGCGGATCCGCGCTCGTCAGTTCGTCCGCAAGTTCCCTGAGCCTCGAGACATCAGCTTCGACATCGTGAGCGGTCCGATCAAGCGACTCCTCGATCACTTTTTTGAGCATCATGCCGATGGAAAAATTGTCCGATTGAATCAGAATCGTCTCATTGTTGAGAATCTCCGGCGCGATGTGATCCGGGCTGCCGACAATTCGAGCCTTCGGGTAGGAGCCGGCTTCACACATGAAGTCGAGGTCGATAAGGCGAATCCGTGGAACACCTTTCGAATCTGAGGGGCCAACTATGAAATTGCTCAGTTTCAGGTCACAGTGGACAAACTGAAGGAAGTGGAGATAGTCAATTGTGAGAAAGAGTTCCGGTAGCAGGAGATCAAGGCGCTCCAGTAACAACGATCCGGTGAGAACCTGCCATCGATCCTCGTCGAACTTCGGATACTCGATGAACAATACCCCGTTCTCGACACACTTAGCCCGGGCGGTCAGGACCCGTGGATTTCTTATGCCGCGCTGGCAGGAGTAAGAGTTGAGTAGAACATTTCGCTTTTCATCGGTCGGAATAGTGCTTTCCGGATTGACCGTCTTAACAAAACAGGGATACCCGCTGGCTGTCGACTCGGCGATCCAGGATTGACTCAAATCGTTGGTTGAAAGAAGATGGACGAAGTGGTATTTGGTGCTGACAGGGTCTGACATGGTAGCCGCCACATTACCTATTTGCGATATTGCCTCTTCAGTTTATCAATTGCGAGAGCCGGAACCACTGCTTCGGATCGTTATCCGCATAGTATAGTCAATTGAGTTCTGTTAATCAATTGGTTATGTGCGATCACAAATCAGCCTGTCGTTCCATTCGAGAAATCGACTCGCTTGTCAAGATATGTACGTGGGAAATAGCACTGGAAGTAACCAGGCTGATCGGAAAGGACGCCCTTAGCAGAGCCGGTCCCTATCCCGATCAGGAAGTGTTCGCGTCACAGGATAGAGCTTGGTTGCCGTAAGGATGCTGTACGGACATGTAAGACAAGGTCTTAGGGTGGGCGTGGTGTTGCGCGACGCTGCGAACTCGCTCGCGACAGTCGGAACACCGCCGCGACAACACTGTTTCGATAGACATAGGTACAAGTTGACGGGCCGGGTTTGACTGCTCTCGTTGTCCGCTAACGGAAGATGACGACAGTTGCTCCTTTACTTCGCCAGGGCTTTCAGCTATGGTGATGTAACTTCACACGCCACCGATTGGCGAATGCGAAAGTGTGGATGTTAATTGTCGGCCGATTTTGCCGAAATTGTAAGAACAGCAGAGATAGGAAAGCAGCAATGACAAGGAGTCCATGGTGATAGACCACGAAAAGAATTCCCAAAATTCCCAAGCAACCACCTATGCCCGATCGAGTGGGTTTCCCGACACCGTGATTCATGGTCCGACGCTGCTTTCGGATTACGATGTTCACCTGTTCCGGGAGGGCAATCATCTCCGGGTTTACGAAAAACTCGGTGCACACAAAATGATTGTGGATGGTGTGGAGGGGGTACTTTTCGCAGTATGGGCGCCCAATGCCTACCTTGTCACCGTTATGGGGGACTTCAACGGGTGGAACCCGGAATCGCACGAACTCGCCCCGCGTTGGGACGGGTCCGGTATCTGGGAGGGTTTCGTACCCGGGTTGAGCGCAGGGGTGAGGTACAAATATCATATCGATTCCCTTAACAAGAGTTATCGAGCCGATAAGGGAGATCCCTATGCCTTCCTCTGGGAGAAAGCCCCGCACACGGCATCGATCGTGCACGAACTGCAATATGACTGGAACGATGATAGCTGGATGAAAGAACGGCGGGAAAGCGATGCGTTACGGGAACCGATGTCGGTATACGAAGTCCATCTGGGTTCATGGCGACGTGTCCCCGACGATGACAACCGGTTTTTGACTTATAGAGAATTGGCTGATCAACTTCCTGCATACGTCAGGGAGATGGGCTTCACGCATGTGGAGTTCCTGCCGGTCATGGAGCATCCGTTCTACGGATCCTGGGGTTATCAGACGTCCGGGTATTTTGCTCCTACGAGTCGATACGGCACGCCACAGGATTTCATGTATCTTGTCGATCAGCTTCATCAGAACGGAATCGCCGTGGTTCTTGACTGGGTTCCGTCTCATTTCCCGTCGGATTTGCACGGCCTTGCGTACTTCGATGGTACGCATCTGTACGAGCATGAAGATCCGCGAAAGGGTTTCCATCCTGACTGGAAGAGCTACATATTCAATTACGGGCGCAACGAGGTCCGTAGTTTCTTGCTCAGCAGCGCCATCTTTTGGCTCGACCGCTACCATATCGACGGACTCCGGGTAGACGCGGTAGCTTCGATGCTCTATCTCGATTACTCGCGGCAGAACGGAGATTGGATCCCGAATATGTACGGGGGGCGTGAGAATATCGAGGCGATAGATTTACTGCGTCGCTTCAACCAGGCGATCTACAGCGAATTTCCGGGCGCCCAGACAATCGCGGAGGAGTCCACCGCCTGGCCGATGGTCTCGCGACCGACCTATCTGGGAGGGCTCGGGTTCGGATTCAAATGGAACATGGGCTGGATGCACGATTCCCTCGACTACTTTTCCAAAGATCCCATCCATCGGAAGTTTCATCATAACCAGCTGACCTTCAGCATCTGGTACGCCTTCTATGAGAATTTCGTACTGCCGCTGTCGCATGACGAAGTGGTGCACGGTAAAGGTTCGCTGCTGAACAGCATGCCGGGTGAAGGCGGCGAGCGGTTTGCCAATCTTCGACTGCTCCTCGGGTATATGTGGACACACCCTGGCAAGAAACTGCTGTTTATGGGGGGAGAATTCGGACAGGGGGACGAATGGTATCACGAGAAGAGTCTTGACTGGCATCTTCTGCAGTATCCGCTCCAGAGCGGTTTGAAAAAATGGGTGCAGGATCTCAACGCGTTTTATCGTTCCGAGCCGACCCTCTTTGAACGTGATTTCGAGATGGATGGATTCCAATGGGTTGACTGCAATGACGCTGACAACAGCGTTATCAGCTACATCAGGCGCGGATCATCCACCGACGATGTCCTCCTGGCAGTTTGTAATATGACGCCGGTTCCAAGGCTTGGTTACCGTGTTGGCGTGCCGCTCGATGGTCATTGGAAGGAAGTGCTGAACAGTGATGCCGGCGAGTATGAAGGAAGCGGGCTGGGGAATATGGGAGGCGTGACGGCCGAGCCGACACCGCTTCACGGCTTCGATAACTCGCTGACCCTTCTGCTGCCACCGCTTAGCGTCGTTGTTTTCAAGCGAGAAGCTTAAGGGGCGGGCCGGTTATTCGGTGACGATCTCTCTGCAAACCGCCTAAGATGACACAGGGACGTGTCGATAATGGAAATACTCAGGGTAAGTTCGATCGACCGAATGGAATAAACAGGGAAGTAGTATGAACCGACGCGGGAGCGGAATCCTCTTACACATTTCTTCGTTGCCATCCGCCTTTGGAGTCGGCGACTTTGGGCCGGCGGCAAATCGTTTCGCCGACTTTCTGTCTCTCGCCGGCCAGAGCTTTTGGCAGGTACTTCCCCTGAATCCCACCGATGCCGCATTAGGCAGTTCTCCCTACAGCAGCCCGTCAGCATTTGCTCTCAACCCTTTGTTCATCAGTCCGGAGTTACTTGCCAGGGAGCATCTTCTCGAAAACGCCGAGCTTAGTTCGTTTCCGCATTTCCCCGAAGAAAAGGTAGATTTTGCCAAAGTACTTCCCTACAAGCGAAGGCTTCTTGAACAGGCATTCGTCGCCTTTCGTTCTGCCGGAGCAATGGCGGAGTATCGCCTTTTCTGTGAGCACAACGGCTATTGGCTGAACGACTTCGCGCTGTTTCAGTCATTGAAACACAAATTCCACGGACAGGTCTGGAGCGACTGGCCGGAAGATATCCGCGATCGCCAGCCGCAAGCGCTGGAGGAGGCGTCAAGACAGCTCAGTGATGCGATTGAATACGAAAAATTTCTTCAGTTTGTATCTGCCCGACAGTGGTCGGAACTTCAGCAGTACTGCTCCGACCGGGGGATTCAGCTCATTGGCGATATACCGATCTATGTGAACTACGATAGCGCCGACGTATGGAGTCACCCGTATATCTTCAAATTAAACCAGGAGAAGAAACCAACCGTCGTTGCAGGCGTTCCACCCGATTATTTCAGCGAAACCGGCCAGCTCTGGGGAAATCCGGTCTATGACTGGGACGCTCTAAGGGATCGGAGATATGCCTGGTGGGTCAAACGGATGGAGCGCACCCTCGGGCTGTATGATCTGGCCCGCATAGATCACTTCCGCGGACTGGTAGCCTTCTGGGAGGTTCCGGCCCGCGAAGAAACAGCTATCAACGGCTATTGGGTAAAGGTCCCGACCGATGACTTCTTCTCGACTCTCAGTTCACACTTCTTCAATCTGCCGCTGATTGCCGAAGACCTCGGATATATCACCGCCGAAGTGCGCGAAGTTGTGCGATCACTTGGACTGCCCGGCATGAAGATTCTCCAGTTCGCCTTTGGGGCAGATATGCCGGACCATCCGTACTTGCCACACAATTATGATCGTAATTGTGTCGTATACACCGGAACACACGACAATAATACCGTCCGCGGCTGGTTTGAGAACGAAGCCGACGACGAGTGCAAGCAGCGCCTGGCGCAATACTTTGGATTCAAACAGACGGCCGAGGAGATACCGTGGACAATGGTCCGCGCGGCGATGATGTCGGTTGCGGATCTGGCGATTGCTCCTTTACAGGATATCGTCGGTCTCGGGGGCGAGGCGAGAATGAACAAGCCATCGGTCGCCAACGGTAACTGGTCCTGGCGATGCACCGAAGAAATGTTGTCCGATTCAGTCATTGATAAGCTCAAACAGGTAACACACATATTCGGTCGGGCCTCCGCCGTCTGATCGGGGCCGGATTCGGCTCCGAGCGCGGCATTCCGCTCGCAGGAACACTCTCACCGCACGGCTGTTACTATGTACTGACCTCGCGGACAATGGTTAATGAGGGTCTACTTTGAGGCCTGGCGGCCGATTTTAGTTGGACGAGCGTGGCCCCGAGGCTTAACTTCGCAGACAAGCACAAACTGATTCGGGGAGGTTCGGACGTTACTTACGGAAAGGCACACTATGACTCCAGGCGAGCGATCAGAAATACAAAGAGAAATCGAGTACGAGAACCGGGAATGGCTTGATTCTCTTGATTACGTCTATCAGAACGAAGGCCCGAATCGAGTCCGGGAATTACTGCGTAAACTGCAGCTTCGTGCCCAACAGCACGGCGTTCACATTCACTTCACGGCCAACACCCCGTACATTAATACCATCCCTGCCGATCGTCAGCCGGTCTATCCGGGCAGCCGGGAAATCGAGCGAAGAATCAAGAGCATCCTTCGATGGAACGCGATGGCCATGGTGGTGCGGGCGAATCGGACTGCCAGCGGGATTGGTGGACATATCTCCACCTATGCCTCGACTGCCACCTTGTTCGAAGTCGGATTCAATCATTTTTTCCACGCCAAGAGGGAAGACTCCACCGAAGGAGATATCATCTATTTTCAGGGACATGCTGCCCCGGGCGTTTATGCCCGGGCGTTCCTCGAAGGACGTATTTCGGAGAAGCATCTTGAGAACTTCCGTCGGGAGCTCAAGCCGGGTGGTGGATTGTCGTCGTATCCGCATCCTTATCTGATGCCGGATTTCTGGGAGTTTCCGACGGTGTCGATGGGTCTCTCGCCGATCATGGCGATTTATCAGGCGAGATTCAGCCGCTATTTGAAAGACCGGTCGCTTCGCAAAACAAGCGGACAGAAAGTCTGGGCGTTCCTTGGCGACGGTGAGCTGGATGAACCGGAGTCGCTCGGCGCGATTACTCTGGCATCGCGGGAGCAGCTCGACAATCTCATATTTGTCATCAACTGCAATCTACAGAGACTGGACGGCCCCGTCAGGGGCAATGGAAAAGTCATTCAGGAACTGGAAGCAGCGTTCCGCGGCGCCGGATGGAATGTAATAAAGGTTATCTGGGGGGCGGACTGGGATCCACTCCTGGCTAACGATAGATACGGCCTGCTGGCGAAACGGATGGAAGAGACTCCCGACGGCCAGTATCAGAAATACTCGGTGACCGGTGGCGACTATATCCGCAAAGATTTCTTCGGCGCCGATCCGCGTCTGCTGGAGTTAGTGCAGCACTATTCCGATGAACAGCTCCAGAAACTCCGCCGTGGCGGTCATGATCCGGAAAAAGTATACGCTGCCTACAAAGCGGCGGTGGATCACCGCGGTTCCCCCACAGTGATTCTGGCCAAAACCATTAAGGGTTACGGCCTCGGCGAAGCAGGCGAGGGCAGGAACGTCACGCACCAACAGAAGAAGCTTAACGAGCAGGAACTCCGTGAATTCCGAAGCCGGTTCGGCATCCCTATTTCCGATGACGAAATAGCCGAGACGCCGTTCTATCGACCTTCGGAAGAGAGCGAAGAAATGCAATATATGCGGGAACGTCGGCTGGAACTGGGGGGATATGTTCCGCGCCGGATGGTGACTGTCAAGCCGATAGATCCGCCGCCGGCCGATATATTCGAAGATTTCTATCTCGGTTCCGGCGAACGTGAAGTTGCCACTACGATGGCGTTCGTTCACCTCCTGTCGAAACTTCTGGCCGATGAAAAGCTCGGTAAATACATCGTACCGATTGTCCCGGACGAAGCCAGGACGTTCGGTATGGAGTCGCTTTTCCGCAAGGTGGGCATTTACTCACACCAGGGCCAGATATACGAACCGGTGGACAAAGAAAGTCTCCTCTATTATAAGGAAGCAACCGACGGACAGATTCTCGAAGAAGGTATCACCGAAGCAGGTGCGATGTCATCGTTCATTGCGGCGGCAACCGCTTATGCTACTCACGGCCTGAATATGATACCGTTCTTTATTTTCTATTCGATGTTCGGATTCCAGCGGATCGGCGACCTGATTTGGGCGGCCGGCGATGTGCGGGCCAGAGGTTTCCTCCTTGGCGGGACCTCCGGACGCACTACGCTCGCGGGAGAAGGGCTGCAGCATCAGGATGGACACAGTCATCTACTCGCTTTCGCGCATCCGTCGGTCAAGGCATACGATCCGGCATTCGCCTACGAACTGGCCGTCATTATCAGGGACGGTATTCATCGTATGCTCGAAAAGCAGGAGAGTGTATTCTATTACCTGACGGTGATGAACGAGTTCTACAAGATGCCACCAATGCCCAAAGGCGTCACCGACGGAATTATCAAGGGGATGTACCGATTCAAGAAGAGTTCGAACCAGCAGTCTGAATTCCGGGCCCATCTGTTCGGCAGCGGGACTATCCTGAACGAAGTAATCAAAGCGCAACAGATTCTCGAGGAGAATTTCGACATAGCTGCGGAAGTGTGGAGTGTAACGAGCTACAAAGAGCTCTACTTCGACGGTATAGAAACGGAAAGATGGAACTGGCGCAATTTCGACAAGAAGCCGAAGGCGCCGTACGTGAGTGCGTTACTTGCCGATGAGAAGGGAGTATTCGTGGCCGCCTCGGACTATGTCAAGGCGCTGCCCGCCTCGATTGCCAAATGGATCCCCGGACCGTTGACGGTGCTGGGAACCGACGGATACGGGCGGAGCGATACAAGGGATGCCCTGCGGGACTTCTTTGAAGTAGATGCGAACAACATTGCCTTCGCAGCCCTGGTGGCAATGCACCGGGAAGGAAAAGTCGAAGCTTCGGTCGTAAAAAAAGCGCAGAAGGATCTTGCCATTGACCCGAAGAAATCTAACCCGCTCTTTTCGTAAGAGAGGACAACTTTATGACTAAAGATATCAAGATCCCTGACATAGGTGAAAAGGTAGAAAAAGGAAGTGTCGTCTCCGTTCTTGTCGCCAAGGGGGACGCGGTCGAACTGGATCAGGCGATTATCGAGTTCGAAACGGAAAAAGCGGTCGTTGAGATCCCCTCCCCCGAGCATGGAAAGATCATTGAAGTGCTGGTAAAGGAAGGAGACACGCTCAAGATCGGCGACGTGATCGCCCGGATCGACACCGATGCTGCCTTGGAACGACCGGAACCTGAAGCTGCGGCTCCACCGCGTCACGAAATTCAGCCGGAAAAGCCCGCACCTCAGGACGAGACCGAGGTCACTGAGGTCCGGCAGTCTTCGCCGCCGACACCGAGTCGGGAACCGGCGTCTGCCCCTCCGCCGAGCGCCGGCCAGACGGAAGATACCGTAATTCTTATGCAGGGGCCGGTAGAGATCCCTCGTATACCTGCCGCCGCCTCACCGACTGTCCGTCGTCTCGCCCGCGAACTTGGCGCCGATATCAACGCCATTCGCGGTAGCGGACCGGGCGATCGAATCACCGCTGACGATGTCAAAGAGTACATAAAGCAAGTAGTATCAGGAGGAAAAGGGGTATCGGTCGGGCCGAGCACGACGCGTCAGTTGCCCGACTTCGGCAATTGGGGAACGATCGAGCGCGAAACGATTTCAAGCGTCCGGGGTGTGATTGCGGAGAATACAGCCTTTGCATGGAGTGCTATTCCCCATGTTACTCAGTTTGACCAGGCAGATATCACTGAGCTGGAAAGATTCCGCGCCAGGCACGGCGAGAAGGTTCGCGAGCAGGGGGGAAGGCTGACCATCACGCCGATAGTGATGAAGATTATAGTCGAAGCACTCAAACAGTTTCCGAAATTCAATGCTTCGATCGATACCTTGCGCGATGAGATCGTCTACAAGAAATACTATCACATCGGAATGGCCGTCGACACCGAGCGCGGCCTGTTGATGCCGGTCGTGCGGGATGCAGACAAAAAGTCCATCGTAGAACTTGCTATTGAAATCAAGCAGCTGGCTGACCGGGCAAGAAGCAGACGGCTCTCTCCGGAAGATATGGAAGGCGGCAGTTTCTCCATCTCGAATCAGGGAGGAATAGGCGGAACGAACTTCACGCCGATAATCTTTTGGCCGCAGGTTGCCATACTCGGCATAAGTCGCAACAGCCCTCAGCCGCTACTTGTCGATGGTGAGTGGCAGTCACGGCAGGTCCTCCCGCTGTCACTTTCTTACGACCATCGTATTATCGACGGGGCGGATGCCGCGAGATTTCTGCGATGGGTCGTCGAGGCACTGGAAAATCCGCTCATGCTCATATTTGAGGGACGAAACTTGGAGCCGGGAAACTGACCTCCGATCAGATATAGGGAATCAGGTTATGGTAGATAAGAAAATGGCAACGCAGCTGGTAGTGGTAGGCGGGGGACCGGGCGGATATGCGGCCGCATTTCTGGCCGCCGACATGGGCATGCAAGTAACCCTGGTCGATCCGGACAAAAATCCGGGCGGCGTCTGTTTGTATCGGGGATGTATCCCTTCGAAGGCACTCCTGCACGTGGCGAAACTGATTCACGAAGCTTCGGAAGCTGAAGCCTGGGGCGTGCATTTCGAGAAACCCAGCTTCGATTTGGATAGAATCCGGGCATGGAAAGACGAGGTTGTCGACAAACTCACCGGAGGAGTGGGGCAACTTACCAAACAACGAAAGATCACCCACATTCGGGGGATGGCGAAGTTTATTGATGCCAACACGATTTCAATCGACAAAGTCGGCGGCGGCAGCGAGTCGCTTACCTTCGAGCACGCGATCCTCGCATCCGGCTCGGAGCCTGCCAGAATACCCGGCTTTCCGAAATCTCCAAACATTCTGGATTCAACCACGGCGCTGGATCTGGAAAGTATCCCGAAGACGCTTCTCGTGATTGGAGGAGGGTATATCGGACTGGAATTGGGGACGGTTTATGCTACGCTGGGATCGAAAGTGACTCTGGTCGAGATGACTTCGGGGCTGCTGCCCGGCGTTGATCGTGATCTTGTCAACGTGGTTCAGAAAAGGATAACCTCGCTGTTCGATACAGTTCTTCTGAACACCAAAGTGAGCGAACTCAAGGATCAGAAGAACGGGTTGAAGGCGTCATTCGAAGGAAAGGGTGCCGATAAGCAATCCGGACTGTTCGAAAAGGTCCTTGTTTCGGTCGGTCGACGGCCACTTTCGGCGAACCTCGGACTCGAGAATACAAAAATACAGCTGACTCAGCGCGGGTTCGTGAAAGTCGACGAGCAGCTTCGAACTGATGAACCGAGCATATTCGCAATCGGCGATGTGGTCGGCGAACCGATGCTGGCGCACAAGGCGTCACACGAGGGACGGACCGCGGTAGAAGCGATTGCCGGTCAGAAAGTAGCGTTTGAACCGCATGCGATACCGGCCGTCGTATTCACCGATCCGGAAATCGCATGGTGCGGCACGACTGAAAGCGAAGCAAAGAGCAAGGGGCAGCAGGTCAGTGTCGCTAAATTTCCCTGGGGTGCCTCGGGGCGAGCCGCGACCCTGGGCCGGAGTGACGGCCTCACGAAACTCATTATCGATCCGGAAACGGAACGTGTCCTCGGCCTGGGGCTGGTCGGTCCGGGTGCCGGTGAGCTGATAGCCGAAGGTGTCGTGGCCATAGAAATGGGTGCCCTGGCCAGCGATATCGGACTCTCGATCCACCCGCATCCGACACTTTCGGAAACGATTATGGAGGCGGCCGACTTGTTCTACGGTACTTCGACGCATTACTACCGACCGAAGCGTCGATAGGAAACTCCACCGTTTGTAGTTGAAATCGATTTTCACCGCACGTCCTTCCGATGCGAAATGCGTCAGGCGAGGCATCGCTGCCCCCACACTTCCATCTTCATACTTGACATATTCGTTGATGTTGATGACATTATCTCTGTTAGCTTAGTTTGGGTTACAATATATCATATCGGAGGGTTGGATAGGGTTATGCATCCCGGGGCCCGCTCTCATGCAGCGGTCAGTTTCGCCGTTTCCCCAGTCATTTTATTATTCAGGATGGCGTTAAAGAACGACTCATTCTGCCCATATGTGGGTAACGCGTCCAACCATTCCGATCCGTTCCCGGTGTATCGCATTGTGCGAGTCAAGCTCAGGGGATAACGAGAGGAGGAGTTTCTGATGTTGAAGCACGGTTTCTTTGCAGTTGGAATATTTCTGTTAGTCTGTTGCTCGATCGGATCGGTTTCGGCAGAAAAATGGGGAGACGTCACCGATGAAGAATGGAACATGCAGCCGCCGAAGAACTATCCCGAAGCGAATGCCGAGGTGATCTATGACGTTGGCGAAATGAAAGTGACGCTTGATGCTATAGACTTCACTCGGCACGTCCGCATCAAGGTGTTTACCGACAAAGGGGCCGAGGATGTCGGTGATATCGCCATTCAGTACTACAAAGATGACAAGTTGAAAGGGCTGAAGGCCCAGACGATCACGCCGGACGGCAAGAAACATGAAGTAAAAGGCGGAGATATTCACTCCCGAGAATTCGGCAGCCAAAGAGAAAAGACATTCGCCTTTCCTGCCGTGGTCCCCGGATCGATACTTGAATACAAGTATGAAAATGTGAATCAACGGTTCAGGGCGCTCGATCCCTGGTATTTTCAAACCGATCTCTTCACGCTCAAGTCGAGTTTCACGCTCGTGCTTGCCCCGGGGTTTACCTATTCATCGCTGGTAAAAAACATTCCGAGTTTCGAGAAGGATCCGAAAGTCGAAGATGCCATGTCTACGCAGGATAAGCTCTTTACCTGGACACGGACTGACCTTCCCCCGGTAACTGACGAACCGTATATGAGTGCGGTACGCGACTATTTGTCGTCACTGTATTGTCAACTTGTCTCCTACGAATCTCCCTATTTCAAACAGACGTTCATTACCGGTTGGGCAGATCTTGGCGATTTTTTCAGCAAGTTCGTCGATGACTACGCTCATAAGGACAACGGAGTCAAAGAAGCAGTAGCCGCCATTATAGACCCGAATGCCTCGAAATCCGAATCAAACGCGCGCGCAATCTACCGGTACGTGACCCAGGAGATCAAGACGAAGAGCACCGGTGATTGGTGGACTCACGACAATCTCAAGGAGATGCTCGTTGACAAATTCGGTACTTCGGACGAGAAGAACGTACTCCTGACCAAGATGTTGCGCGAGGCGGGAATCGACGCCTGGCCGGTCATGATCAGTACTCGGAGCCACGGTACTTTCAAGCCGGAACTCTACCAGCTAACGCAGTTGAACAAGGTAATCACCTACGCGGTGGTGGATTCCACCGGCATCTATATGGATGCCTCCAGCCGTTTCTGTCCTTACGGTTCTCTACCGGCAAACTCCATGAGCAACGCCGGCCTGTTGCTCGATGGCGAGAATTCTGAGTTGGTACGGATCTTTGCCGTTCTGCCGAAATGTTACCGGATCGATGCAACCAATATCGAGATCGACTCGGCGGGCGAGGCACATTGTCAGACCACGGTCGGTCTGACGGGATATTTCACCTCAACCTACGGCAGCCGCTATGAATCGGAAGAACCTGAGGATTTTGTCAAGAAGCGATTTGTTGACAGGATATCCAAAGATTATCAACTCGGAGAGTATTCTTTCGATTTCGACACGACAAGCAATCAGTGTAAACTCAATGTCGCGTATACCACGAACGACCTGACCGAGAGCCTCGACCAGAATTTGCTGGTAACCCCCGCGGTCTACTATCTGAAAACTAACCCGTTCACGCTCAAGCAACGGGATTTCCCGGTCGATTTCGGCTTCCCCTTCACATATCAAAACATCGTGAATATTAAGTGTGACGGTGGCTATACGCCGGGCCAGCTGCCAAACGACACGACTCTCCAGATTGACGGCGCCACCTTCGAGCGACACACCATGGTCAACGGCGGAGACGTGACAGTCGAAAGTAAACTGGTGGTGGAGACCGCCAACTTCCTCCCGAGCCAGTACTTCGGGCTTCGTCAGTTCTTCACCGGAATCGAGGATGCTGACAACCAGAAAGTCGTCTTTACAAAGGCCGCTCAATGAAGTCGTTGGCGACAGCTTCATTGATCGTCGCCGGATTGATCCTTTTATCGGGTGCGGCGTGGTCGAAAGAGAAGAAGAGTATCGACGAATACGATGCCGTCTACAACATCCGCGATTGGAAGTGCGAGATTGACGGCAACAAAGCCGTGGTAAAGGTGCACAATCGAATTACGGTGAAAAACAGGAGAGGTGACGATTACGGCTATATCCATCTTACCGATACCCGGTATAGCCAGTTGAAGGATGCCAATATCACTATCTCGGATACGACCGGCAAGGTGATCAACCGCTATGGCAAGAAGGATCTCCGGAAGGCCTGCGGCTACGGTGCTTCGTATGCTCTTTACGAAGATATCTGTCATTACTTTACCGATGCCGCGGTTGCGACCTTTCCCTACGTTGTCGACCTCAACTACACTCGGGAGTACAAATCCCTGTTTTATCTTCGCGGACCGCTCTTAGTAGGCGATATTCCGGTAGAAAATGGATCCTATACCGTTGTTTTTCCGGCCTCGATGCAGCTCCACTGCAAGCAATACGGAACAGATATTCCACGAATTGATGAATCCCGAGGAGATCGGAATATCTGGCGGTGGGAGGTTACCAACCAGTTGCCGCCAAAGAAAGAGAGTCTGTCAAGGTTCGCGGTCAGCCGGGCCGGGATGGTCGAGATCTGTGCCGACAATTGCGAGCTGGAAAAGTACAGGATATCGGGCATGAGTTGGCAAAACATAGGCGCTCTTTACAATGAAATGGCGGAGGACCAGTATGATCGCGACGGCTGGCCGAAGGACGGCGTCTACAGGACGGACTCCTTGCCGGAAATTATTCGAAACACCTACGACAAGGTGCGTAAGTCGACTCGTTATGTGGCGGTTGAGATAGGGATCGGGGGACTACGACCGCACGAGGCCGAAAAGACGCGGAAGTGCGGCTACGGTGACTGTAAAGATCTTTCCACACTGCTAATCTCTGATCTTCGGAAACAAGGAGTCCATGCTCAGCCGGTACTTGTGCTCACCCGGGACGCGGGGGTAATCGATACAACTTTCCCGAACGACGAATTCAACCATGTCATTACCGCGGTTCCGGCCGGGGCGGATACCTTCTGGCTGGATCCCACCTGCAGCGGATGTACCTTTGGCGATTTGCCCTCGATGGATGAAGACATCGACGTATTGCTTATCGACGAAACGGGAGGACATCTGGTCCGTACACCCGGCAGCGACTACCGGGACAATCAGGTAGTCAGGACGGCCCGTGTCAGCCTGGACTCGAAGCTGAACCTCTCACTCATGGGATCATTGACGTATACCGGGAACTATGCTCACGGACTTTGGGCCGAGCTGTCCTCGAAGAAGCAGGAGGAATTGAATCGGTTCGTTGACGACCGGCTCGGCGACGTTCGTACACCGCTGATCGTGAAGGATGTCGAGGTTGAGGATTCGGGCGATACCGATTCATCGGTCACCGTTCGTTTCAGAGCCTTCGGAAAGAAGCCACTCAGCCTGCTTCAATCGACCGCCTACCTCAAAGCATCCCCCTTTTACCAGGGGAGGAGAACCAATTCTCAGGATATCGAAGACCTTGAGCGTCCGCTGAGTTTCCGATTTCCGATGGAGACGATCGACAGTGTCACCTTTTTCTGGGACAGCTCACTGGCGGTCGACAGTGTGATCGCGCCGCCCGACACGGTGTTGGACGAATCGTACAGCCTCATCTCAACGCATTGTATCGTCTACAATGATTCGCTGATGGTTGTCGTTCACGATGCAAGAACAGTCTACAGTATTCCGCCTGAAGAATTCGACGCATTTCTCAAGTTCGAAGACGCAGCGGAGCAGATCGACAAGCAGTACGCCAAACTCACTCTTACGAAGCGCTAACGGGGAGAGGCAACGGAGGACATCTCCGTTGCCTTATGCTTCACCACTTTGCGTTCCCGATACAACTGGCCGATTTCCGCTCCAATAATGAAGACCAATGACGTGTAGTAGATCCAGAAGGCTACGACAACCGTGAGGACGTAGGTCCCGTAGATTCGCTGCAGGGTTATGAAATTCGAGATATAGAATCCGAACGCCTGTTTGGCCACCTCCCACAGTACGGTGGCGGCAATCGCACTCACAATAACAACACTCCTCGGGGGGCGTCGATAGGGGATCGAGATATAAAGCACGAAAAATGCGATGAACATGACACAGAACGACGCAAGAGAAAGAAGAAGTCTCTGCACGAGGGCAACATCGAGCACCGATAAGAAGGCGAGCTTGGCGGCAAGCTCCTTTGACACCTGCCAGACGGAGAGGAAAATCGCCGAGAACAGAAAGTAGACGATCACCACGACTACCAGTGCAAAGTCCCGCAACTTGGCGAGCAGGACCGAGACGTTCTTTCTTACTTTATAGACCGTATTGAGAATCGTTCGCATCGAACTGAAAAGACTGCTGGCCGCGAAGAGCAGGCCGACGATACCGACAATACCGGCGAGATTCTTGAATTGCTGAAATGCTCGGACTCGATTGAAGATAAGATCCTTGACAAAGTCGGCGTAGTCCTTGTAGGGAATTATCTGGTCGATAATCCGTCGAAGTTCATCGGATACGACCGGCCGCTGCAGGGTTGTTCCAAGAACGGAGAAGACTATCAGCACGAGGGGTATCGTGCTGATGAACATGGAAAAAGCGAGACCGCCGGCGAACAGGAAAGCGTGGTTCTCCTCGAGCCGCTTGACGAGACCGCCCGTATAGTACCAGAGGAACTCTTTCGCTTTGGGCCATAAGCCGAACACCCATTTTTGCCAGCGTGAGACTTCCACTACCTGTCCTTAATCATGCAACTATTCGCGCTGACATCATTTTCGTCAGCTTTGCTTCCGTTCGACGATATTCACGTTCATCGGCGGCGACTGATGCTGCTTATCCTCGCCCATATACAATGTCACGTGCGGGAACGGAATCTCGATATTCTTCGCATCGAACGCAATTTTCAATCGGCGGTTGAACTCCCGTCCGATCGCCCATTGTTTGATCGGTTTGGTCTTGGTCCGTGCTTTTATTATTACCGCCGAATCGGCAAACTGATCCAATCCGAGAATTTCGATCGGCGCCAGAATATCGTTGGTGAAGGCATTGTCCTTGCGAAGGTCCTCGTCGACCGCTTTGATTACCTCAATGACCTCGTCGACATTCTCCCGGTAGGCAACGCCGATGTCGAATACGTACATGGAGTAATCTTTTGTCATATTGGTGACCACATCAATTGTTCCGTTCGGTATGTAGTGGACGTTTCCCGAGAGGTCGCGAAGAATGATCATGCGCAGTGACACGCTTTCGACCAGCCCGCCTTTGCCCGCTATCTGGACGACATCGCCGACCCGAATCTGATCCTCGAAAATAATGAAGAACCCGCTGATGATGTCTTTCACGAGATGCTGTGCGCCGAAACCGACGGCTACGCCGACAATACCGGCGGCTGCGAGCATTGGACCGATTTGAATGCCGAATTCCTGGAGAATCATGATGGCCGCGACAGCGAACGTTGAGATGAGCAGCAGGTACCGGAAAACGGCGCTGAGCGTGTCGATCCGCTTCTGGGCCTCGGAGGGCGTCCCGCCGGACGCCACTCGTCGGAGCAGCCGGTTGGTAAGGGTGCGTGCAATCTTGTAGGCAACGATCGAAAGTATGAGAATGAGAATGATTTTCGGACCGCTGATAACAGCCCAGTCAAGAGTACGATTCCAGATTTCGTGCAGGTTGAAAGTTTGCAACTCCATATCAGTGTCCTTTCCGATTAGATCTTTCTCTCGCTTCGAGCGGACTCAAGTCCCTGTCGGATGAAACCGGTCGGAAGCAATGACAGTTCCGTTCAGATTATCAAAGCCAGCGCTTTCTCTTAAACGACCAGAGCAGGCCGAATCCGACGATCAGCGCGATTGCCCAGAACATGATATAACCGTAGGGGAAGTGCAGCTCCGGCATGTTCAGCGGACTTGCCGACGTATCGAAATTCATTCCGTAGACCCCGGCCAGAAAACTGAGCGGGATGAAAATTGTCGCGATAATCGTCAGCACTTTCATCACTTCGTTCATGCGGTTGCTCACGCTCGACAGGTAGATATCAAGCAGGCCGGAAACGGTGTCGCGAAGAGTCTCCACGGTGTCGATCACCTGGATGGTGTGCTCGTACAGATCACGGAGATAGATCCGCGTGGAGCGGTGCACCAGGTTCGATTCCGTCCGCTCAAGGTTGCCGATCACTTCGCGGAGCGGAAAGACCGCTTTGCGCATGAAGATCAGCTCTCGCTTGAGCTCATGAATCGACTGCAGATCCTCAGTGGATGGCCGAATGACCAGCCGTTCTTCCATCTCTTCAACTCGATCGCCAAGATGTTCGACGATTGCGAAATAGTGGTCCACTACCGCGTCGATGAGAGCATAAGCGAGATAGTCCGTGTTCGAAAAACGCACCCGCGGAACGGTCTTACGAATCCGTTCGCGGACCGGATCGAGAACGTCCATCTCCTGTTCCTGAAACGACAGGACATAGTTCTGTCCAACAATTACGCTCACCTGCTCCGACGTAATCTTCGATTCTCCCGGTTTGACGTAAAGCATCTTTATGACGAGGAAGAGGTAGTCCTCAGCTTCCTCCAGCTTCGGTCTTTGGCCGGAGTTGAGGATATCTTCGAGAATCAGGGCATGAATTCCGAACAGCTCGCCGAGCTTTTTGACCACCTCGATATCATGAATTCCCGTGACATTAATCCAGGAGACGCTTCCGGAATCTTTGAAGGCAAGGCAGTCTTCGGGTCGATCGAGTAATTTCTCCGCGAGCTCGGTTCCAGTGAAGTCGATCAGTTGCATTTTCACCGGCTGAGTCCGTCGTTCACCTATATAAACAAGACTCCCCGGCATCATGCCGGCCTTTCCTGATACCTTCTTCTGCCGTCTGGTCATTCGGATAATACTCCCTTGCGGTCCGGGGTGAGCCTGCTCTTGAGGACGTCCGGCGACTGACAGTCCGTTCGGATGATCCCAATTAAGTACAGGACGCATCGGCCGACAAGGCTTTTATCCCGGCGTCAGCCGGACCGAATCAGGCGTTGCCGGAGAAGTTTTGAGGTGAAGTTGCCGATAGATGAGATATGACGACTCGTGACTCCATAAAATTCTCCGCTGTCGCACTCGCTTATCTCGCGGTGGTCGTCATCCTGCTCGAATTCAAAGGGGGAAGCGGAGGGGAACGTTTTACCCCTGGGCACAAGGATGTCGCCTGCGCCGGCTGCCACACTCTCGTTGCCAATATCAACGGCGACTACGTGGGTGATTTCATTACCAACCAGAACTGCACCCGGTGTCATACCTCTCTGCTCGAGCCCGCTTCGTCGATCCCGCTCTCGTTTCACCGCAATGGCAACCGAAACTGTCTGGATTGCCACTCGTACCACAGCAACCGGTATTTGCTGGCCAAGGGGAAGGCGTTTGAATTCAGCTTCGAGAATCAGACAATCCGGACCCTCTGCGCAACCTGTCACTCACCCGGATCAAAGCTGGAATCGCTTTCCGAAGGGCATCGGGCGGCTGCCGATGTCTACCACAGCGACTCACGCCTTCTGACCGGACTCTCACCCTCGGAAAGCTGTCTGCTCTGTCATGCCCGGGGCTCAGGCTGGCTGAATAACAAATCGATCGACCAGCTCGATGTCCCGAGGTTCAGTAAGCATGCCACCCATCCGCTTGGAATCACCGTACCGCTCGGCAAGAACAACGGTCGAAACGGCATCCGGACTGAGCTTGATCCCCGGATCAAGTTGATAGGGGGGAAGATAGAGTGCCAGACCTGCCATTCTCTTACCCAGAAGAACGCGTTGGTTCAGGCCGGATTCTCTTCCGAAAAAGAGATGTGCACCGGCTGCCATGAGCACTATGTCCGGTGATTCTCGGGCCGCCGGATCCAGTCTACTTCAATAGCCCATCGATTTCCGCAATTTCCGGTCTTTTCAAGTCGTGGTAATCACCTAATAATCAATAGCTTGTATCTTGTTTTGCACTTGTTTGTTGAATGCGGTCAAAAGAGGCAAATATGATGAAATTCCTCTTGACATTTCTGTGACAATTTAGTAACTTTTTTCACAAACAAGGATAAACAACAGCTTAGGCAACGGGTTATATAGGCGCATAGGAAAAAGATTCTTACTACTCCATGTGAACAAAGTCACAAGACTGCGCGATCAAATACCTGAAGACACTGATGTTATGACTACTCACCGCTCGGAAGCCTCATTATACCTTAATGTAAACAGCTCAATTTTCGTCTTGATTTTCATGGGTCTTGTGATTATTTTCACAATTATGGCTCCGACGACGAAAGCTGAGGATCTCTCTGTGCCGGCACAATTTGTCCAATACCTGACCCTTCCGGGAGAGACCAATATCATCCAGCGCCCTTCCAAGATATTCGTGGATCACCATTTCAACGAGATCTATGTAACCGATCCGGGCAACAACCGCGTCCTCATTTTCGACAGTCTGAATTTCTTCCGTTATGAGTTCAGTGGACGCGGTCATTTCAGTATGCCCCTGGATCTCGCTGTGGACTCGAAAGGGTATATCTATATTCTGGCGGCTACGGCGAAGGGGCGGGAGCTGATGAAATTCGATTTCGACGGTTCTTACATAAAGACCCTCACGAGTGTTTCCCCGGACGAATCGGGCCAATTCGACATCCGGAGTATCGCTATCGATGACAGCGACCGGATTTTCGCGATGGACGAGAAGGGGTGTCAGGTTGTAGTGTTCGATGGTGACGGGAACCGGGTCGATCGCTTTCCGGTCTTTTCGGACATGACCGACAAAGGACGCGGGGAGATCGTAACCGGCGAGACCTGTATTTCAGGAGGTCGACTCTATATTCCGGTGTCGAACGTCGGAATGATTTATGTATATGACCTGGCGGGGAAACTCGTCAGAATGATCGGTCACAAAGGGAGCAACCCGGGAGAGATGGCGTTTCCGGTTTCGGTGGCTGTCAATAAGACCGGGATTGTCATGATCCTTGACAAGCTCCGCTTCAATGTGATCTGTTATACACCCGACGGCAAGTTTCTCGGGGAGTTCGGCGGCAAAGGATTGAGCCCGGGCTGGTTCTATCACCCGACGCTTCTGGCGGCGATCGGGACGGATGAGGTATACGTAGGACAAATTTTCCGGAACCGTATTCAGCTGTGCACTATACCGGAGTTCATTCGGACGAAGGCGAGTCGGTTGATTTCGCAACTTCCATCTCATTCACATAAGTTCAGTTCATCCGTGAACGCGCAGGTTTTTTGTTTCGAGGAGGTGATACCCGGCACAGAGTTAGTAACTTCGACGATTCGTTGTTTTCAACACTTTTTGATTCCTTTAAATACCACCTACTATTCAATGGAGGTTTTGCAGAATGCGTAAGGTATTATTGATCGCATTGGGCATCGTGTTTGCCTTTGCGGGAACGACATTGGCGTTCCATGATCACGGTGTGGCCGACTGTCAGGGTTGCCACACTATGCACAACAGCGAGAATGGCGCTTTGGTAGATCCGGACAGCCCGAATGGGAACCAGTATCTGCTGAAGGACGCCACTCCGTCCGATGTCTGTCTGGGTTGCCATGCTACCCGGTTGGGCTCAGTATTTTCAAGCACCCCGCTGACTCCTGCTCCGCAGAAGGGCGCGGGCAACTTCATCTTCCTGCTTGAAGACAATTTGAACGACGGTCATGCCGGTGGCGCCGTAGACTCCCTCGGTAACCTGACCAACCCGATTCCGGGTTATGCCGGTGGTCACAGCATCGTAGCTCCGGGCTTCGGTCTGGATGCCGATCCTGTTCTGACGCAGGCTCCGGGTGGCAACTACAATTCCAGCATTCTGGGTTGCTCGAGCTGCCACGACCCGCACGGTAACACCAACTTCCGTATGCTCTACGGCATCGGTCAGATTCAGGACGGCGCTTATACGTTCACGAATCCGGCCCCGACCGCCGAAGGCATTTCGCCGACCAGCGGCAGCGCCACTGAAACCAACGCCAACCACACGGCTTATCAGGCCGGATGGAGCGCCTGGTGCGGCAACTGCCATGGTGATTTCCACAACAACGGCACGAAGCTGATTCACCCGTCGGATCACGTTCTCGGCGGCACGATCGCCCAGAACTACAACCTGTATGCCGGTACCGATAATATCACCGGTGGCAACGCTGCCACGGCGTATCTGGCTGCAGTTCCGTTTGAAGATGCTTCCGTGACCACCACTTCGACTGCCGGCCCGACCGCCAGCAGCCGTGTGATGTGCATGTCCTGTCACCGTGCCCACGCTTCCAGTGCCGCTGATGCCGGCCGCTGGGACTTCCAGATTGCATTCCTGGATGAGGACGGTGTGGAGTCCGGTTCGTATGCTATTCCTAACCCGTATGGTCACAACCAGCGCTCGCTGTGTAACAAGTGCCACGTGAAGGATATCAACGACGGTCCGAATCCTGACTAAGATCAGTTGACTGTATAGTCGGATTCTTTTAAATTCAAAACGCCCGGGCGATAGTGTTCGGGCGTTTTGGTTAAATGGCTTGAGGGAAGTAAGTATGTTTCGAGGTATTACAGCGGTCTTCTGCGTCTGGTTGTGCCTTGCCGCGCAATCGTCCGGTCAGACGATGATGTCGAGTCAGTCGGCACAGCTTGTTGTATACCTCGAATGCCCCCCGAATCTTCAGGACCGGGTCCTCCTGAGGATCGACTCATTGATTCTCTCCAGCCCTGAAGGCCACAGTGCTATTGCTGTCGGTCCCCAAACAGTCAGCTCGGAGAAACTCTCAGGGCACCAGCTGCTTCTGGTTGAAGCAGAGATGCCTGTCGGGCGCTATAGCACTATCAAACTCGTCTTCGGTGATGTGAGCAGCTATGCCGGTGTTGCCGAAGTCCATCCACAGCTTCCGAAAGACGGTATCTCGATCCCCGTGTCGATAGATGCCCGGCAAGGCGACGCCACGCCGCTATTTCTGCTCTGGACACCCGGTCAGTCGGCATATAAGGAGGGCGTGTATGCTCCGCAGATAAGCGTGCTGAAATCTCCGGATCTGCCGCCCGGATCGCTTGCGTATGCTGTGAATGAAGGCTCGAACAACGTAACCGTGATCGACCGATCCACTTATCGGGTAGTCGATGTCATCGCGGTGGCCAGGGGACCGAAGGATATCGCCTTTTCTGATTTGTCCCAGCAACTCTACGTCGCGGGGAGTCAAGAAGATGTCGTGACGGTTATAGATGAACCTTCCCGTCAGATCATAAAGAAACTCCACCTGAATTTTGGCGACGCCCCCTGCAGACTGGCCCTCTCACCCGATGGCCGGTACCTCTATGTGCTTAACGCGGGATCAAACACCGTGTCGGTCGTGGATATAATCGCCTTTCAGGAGATCGTGCGCCTCAATGTGGGCAACGGACCGGTGGCACTGGCGGTCGATGCGTTTACCGGACTACTCTATGTCTCCAGCAAATTTTCAAGCAGCATCGAAGTGTTTGATCCCACAGATTTCTCGCAGGTCGCTTCAGTCAGCGCCGGCTCACAAGGAGGGGAGATATCACTCAACAGCACCGATAAAGTTTTGTACGTTTCACACTCGACCTTGCGGGATATCTCGGTAGTCGATTTGGCCTCGGGGCGGGTGCTATCATCGGTTAATCTTTGCGGAACGGTTTCAGGGCTGGCTTTCAACAGATACGTGCAGGTGCTTTACGCCGGGATCAGGAGCTGCAACGAAGTCTCCCTGGTAGCGCCTGATCAGGGTTTGGAGACCGGAACGATCGCGCTTGACGCTGAGCCGGGAAGAGTCTCGCTCGACGGACAGTACAAACAGCTTATGGTCTGTCTCCCATCGAGAGACAGGATCGACTTTTTCAGCACCAACAGCCGTAGCCGCCTTGCATCCGTAAGCGTAGGCAAGAACCCTTCGATGATCGTGTTGCCATGAAGAGACCTGCGAAGCACAGAAGGATTCTCGGCAGACCCGTTACCGGAGCTGCAGTATTGACCGGCCTTGCGATCGTGTTGTTTGCCGGAAGCGCGTCGGCTATTCTGCCCGACAATCTGAACGGCAACATTGACATTAGCGCCTACCGGGTGGATCGTGACTCCGCCCGATCCAACAGTTTTCGCCAGCAGTACAACGTCGGTTGGCAGCGGACATTTACCCCTTATATAAGCTTACGTGCAAATTTCAGATACTACAATCTCGGCGTGGATGAGCGGTTGGCCGAGAACACCTGGCGGCGCGAGCTGCAGCCGTCCGCGGAACTGCTCTACAACACGCCGTTATTTTCACTCGGGTCGACCGTCAATCGGCGTATTTCGAAATCATCGTTTGATGCCAACGACCTCAACCGGGACAACTGGTCGGTCTACTATCGATCGAAATGGGTCACTTATCCGGGGATGGTCCTTCGGTACGACTGGAATCGGACTTACGCTCCCGATGATCTTAGGGTGAGTAATCAGTACGACCGCCGCTGGCTGGCAAACTTCGACTATACCTACAAAGGCAGCCAGTTATATTATAACCTGGTACGCTTGTCTTTTGACAACAAACCGCGTGAACAGACGCTGACCGAATACGATCACCAGTTCCGGTGGAACCAGATGGCCCTGACTGCCAACAAGAAGCTTCGCATCAACTCCGATTACACGTTTACGTACAAGACGCAAACTCAGGAGACCCCCGACACCGCCGTTACCTACCGGCTGCTCCCGGTGCGCTCCGGATTGTATTCGATCGATGCTTCGCCAGAATTCGATTCACTCACGGTGGTGAGCGGTCTCACCGACGGCAACACGGTAGATCCGTCTTTGCCGCTGATTGACATAGGCACGGCCCAGGTTGACCGGAACATCGGAGCCGATCTCGGCCTCTCCCGAAAAGTTGCCGCCATCTACATCTATACCGACCGTCCTTCCGGCGCGCAGCTGAATTGGACGGTCTATTCTTCCGATGACAACCTGACCTGGAATCTGGTGTCGGTTGCGCCTGCTACGAAGTTCAGTCTCATCTACAATCGGTACGAGATCGAATTTCCGAGCGTGACCACTCGATACATCAAAGCAGTCAATTCAGGTACGAACAACTTCAGCACAGTGGACGTCACCGAGATTCAGGTGTACGAAGGCCAGACCGGTTCGAGCAAGCGCAAGAACGATCAGCAGTCACATTTGCTTGATGTCGTGAGCACGTACACATTTACTCAGAAATTACAGGGGACGCTTGACCTCTCCTACCAGAATGAACCGGGGAGCGGTGACAATTTCGGAAATGACGAGTTGTATGTTAATCTTTCGGGAAGGTATCGTCCGAACGATATACTGACACACGTAGCGCGGGCACAGATCGGATTTCAAAACTACGAACAGCCCGGCGCAGAGAATCTTCGAAATCGTTCGTTGAGCTACAGTCTGCTGTATCAGCCGCTACAGACCCTACGGTTCACCGTTTCGGCTTTGAACTATCGGGACTATGTGGGCGGAAGGTCCGGTCAGGAGAATACGAATTTAATCATACAGACGTACGGCAATGTATTGAATACCCTGAACGCGTCGCTCGAGGGAGGAATCAGCCGCAACCACCAGTATGCAACAGAAACGGCATTCGATACCTACACCGGGCGACTGTCGTTCGATGGATCGCCCATTCGACGGATCGATTTCCTGATCTCCTACCTGTATCAGAATACGGTGCAGCGCGACGGTGATCAGCGCTACCGCAAAGATCAGCTCGGCACCAGCGTGACATTTCGGATGACCAGAACGATTTTCGTCCGGGGAAATCTTGATTTGCAGAAAGATGTGGCGACGTATCGTACGCAGACTTACAACATAGGCTGGAATATGTTTCCAAAGCTGGCGGTCGGATCGCTCATCAGGTTGATTGACAGCGGAAGTGATATTAGTTCCGATCAATACAATGTCTACGCGAACCTGAAGATTCGGATGCGGGCCAGCTTGTATTTCAGCTACATCTACAACAAAGTTTCTGACGCCAACGGAAATTCCAAGCTGACGACACTTCAATTAGGATTCAAGACCGGTTTCTGACCGATAAACGATGTGGAGAAGATGATATGATGAGGTATAAGGTATTACTGACGGGACTTTTGCTCAGCTTCGTGCTGGCCGGTTGTGGAGGGGTAAGCCCGACGGTCTTCTACAATCCTGAGTTCAATTTCAACTACATAGAGCGAGTGGCGGTCGTTCCGTTCGAGAACCTGTCCAACGATCAGGGCGCAGGCGCGCGCGCGACCCGCTTCTGCGTGACCGATCTGCTGGCACGAAACGCGTTTGATGTCGTCGAGCCGGGAGAAGTGGGCAAAGCTCTCGAAAAATACTCGGTCATTCGCACCGCCGAACTGACCAAAGATCAGATCATCGCAATTGGGACCGAACTGAAAGTACAGGGACTCTTGCTCGGGTCGGTCGGCGAATCGGAGACGATTCGAAGCGGTTCGGCTAACTCGAACACCGTTACGCTGGTCCTGAGGCTTGTCGAAACGGAAAAGGGAGTGACCGTATGGTCCTCAACCGTCACCGAGGGCGGCCGCGGCTTCTGGGCCTCGATTCTCGGAACCGGAGAGAAGTCACGAAGCGAAGTGATGCGAAAGGCGATGCACCGGGCAATCGGCACGCTGGTGAAGTAGTACGGAGATAGAATAGGTGAAAAATACGACGGCAATAGTTCTCGGGTTGATTTTGTTTGCGACGGCTGTTCAAGCCCAGGCGGATGCGCCTGCTCGTCCGGTAGAGCGAACGGAGATCGCCGTGCTGCCGTTTGCGAATTACTCCGGGTCAATCAGAACGGTCCGGACGATCTCACCGATGCTCGACACGGAACTTATAGACCTTGGTTTCAAAATACTCCCGAGTGACAGTCTTCGGGGCGTCCTCCGCGAGAATCGGATCAGGACCAACGGAATGATCAACGCAGCCGACGGAGAGAAGATTCGCCAGGCCACGGGGCTTGACTATCTACTGGTAGGATCGGTTGACATTTTCGAGGAGGCTTCCGCACCTGAAGTCGGAATCTCTATCCGGATACTGGACCTGAGCAGGATGCGGATTATCTGGACGGCGATCATCGGAGCAACCGGTGCGGATCATGTAGGGTTGTTCGGGGTCGGCCGTGTCGACAGCGTCGATTCTGTCGCCCGGCGAGCCATTCGAGAACAACTGAAATTACTCTCTCCGGCAATCCTTAAAGCCAACCGCTCGGACGACTCTCAGCGAATTAAGTGCGCGGTCGTACCGTTTGAAGACTACTCCAAGTATCCAAGAGCAGGAGAGATCGCAACCAGTTTACTCGCATCGGTGCTCTTCGAGGCTGGATACGACGTGGTCGAGCCGGGCGTCGTTAACGAGATTATGATAAGAGGGCGCTCTCAATCACGCGGGGGCGTGGACTATACGATCATGGATATGCTGCGCGAGCAGGACTCGGTCAGCTTAGTACTGACCGGAAGCGTCGATCTGTTCCGGGCGGCGCGAGGGAATTTTGAGCAGTCGAGCCCCGAAGTAGCGTTAGGCATTCGGGTCATTCAGACAAGCTCACACAAAATTGTTGCGGCCTACGACAAGGAGAGTACCGGCTCCGACAGCGAGACTCTTTTCGGGCTCGGTGGCTGCCATTCACTTGAGAAACTCACCGCCGGTTTGCTCGGCGAATTGATACATTCATTCACGACACGAGAAGGAAAACGAATTGCTGATAAGAACTAACATTAACCGAGACGGCAGGGTGAAGAGAGGGTTTGGGTTGCTGATCATGCTGGTAGTGGCGTCACTCGGCGTCGGCTTGTTCGCGGCACCACGGGCAGCTGCGGCCGATGCTGCCGACACGAGTATTCTGGCGATCGTGAACGAGGATACGATCCGCACCTCCGATATGGATCAGGAGATTATGCGCCGTCATGCTAGCATGACCGATTCGACTATGAAGTCATTCGATTTTCGGAAGCTTCTCGGCAAGATGGTCGATGATCGGCTGATTATTCAGGAAGCGCGGGCGCTTGACATGCAGGACGAGAAGTCGGTGACCAGTGAGCTCGCCGAGGTTCGCCTCGAGGCGGCCATGCGGCTATTCATCAAGGAGAGCTTCCACCCGGATCTGACCGTGCCGCACGATGAAGTCATGCGCATTTTCAACAAGAACTACGGACGCGAACAACTTCGGACAGTCGCGGTTCATTCGAAAGATCAGGCGTTGGCGCTTATCAAGCAGATCAAGAACGGCGCCAGCATGGACAGCATCGCACGAGCGGTTTCGCTCGATACGCGCAAGGAAAAGGGAGGACTTCACAATTTCTCCTATTGGGCCGATATCGTAGAACCTCTGCGGGGAATTGCCGACACACTCAAAATCAACGAGCTGTCTTCGCCGTTCGTCTTTCACAAAGCTTATGCGTTTCTCAGAGTGGAAAAACGGGCGGAGCCGGATACGGCGGATCTGGCTAAGTACGGCCAGCGGATAGAGGACATTCTAAAGAACGGAATGCGGGACAAAGCCTGGAAGAAGTTCCTCGACAGCCTCAAAGAGGTGTATCCGTATCAGGCGAACGACAAAGTCCTCGCCGCCATCAAGGAAGACGGCCCCAAGCTATTCACGAACGCCTTTATGACCGGTTCGGAGGAGTACGCCTACAAGATCGATGATCAGCACATGGTCACTGACGACGCCCTTCGCAAAGAGATATCTCACACGGCCATGACGAACGGTGAGCAGCCCTTCGACACGCTGTTCAGTCTTGGCGTGTCGAATCTTACGGCCAAGATGGTGCTCGGATACGCTGCGGAGAAAGCGGGGTATCTTGACAATCCCGAAGTAGCCAAGTCTTATCATGAGAGCCTCGACAGTTCTCTGATAGAAGGGTACATCAAGGAAATGGTCGTGAGCAAGATCGCCTTCAACCACAAAGAATTTCAGGATTACTACGATTCTCACCAGGATGACTTCAGGGAGGAACCGCAGGTCCAGCTGGCACAGATCCAGGTGATGACCAAGGACTCGGCCGATGAGATCTACTCACGCCTTCAGGAAGGGGCCAATTTCGACTATCTGATGAAGACCTATGACTCCGACAACGAGATGCTCCGCAAACCGATCGATTGGATCACGCTGACGCAATTCCCGAAATCGATCAAGGACGAAATCGAGAAGATGAAGATCGGTGAGTACGGCAGACCTTATCAGACAGTCTCAGGCTGGCTGATCTTTCAGATGCGGGGGAAACGTAAAGGGAGATTGAAAACTATTCAGGAAGCTGATATGGCTATTCGGCAGATCATGTTTCAGAAGAAATTCAACGATCTGCTCGATGCCAACCTAAACACGCTCAAAGCGCATTCGAAAATTGTCTACGAAGACAAGAATGTGGATCGGTATTTCGGTAACGACTAAGTATGTAAGGCATACGGAAATGAGAATACGAACATACGACAACAACTTCGGATTGCTCCGGCGGTTGCGCTTTTTGATTACGATTGTGCTCGTGCTCGGTCTGAGCGGCCTGGCGCAGGCGCAGATCGAGTCGGGGAAACGGTTCTCCAAAAAGAGCAATTGCCTGGACTGTCATAAGATGTCGGATTTCAAAGGGAAGGTACAGCACGAACCGTTCGGCTCCAAAGACTGTCTCTCCTGTCACAAGCCCCACGGCCTTGTAGGCGCCCTCCGACTGAAAGAAGACGGGGCCCAACTCTGCTTCCTGTGTCATCAGAAAGCGGACCTTGGCCTCGAGAAGGCATTTGTCCACAAGCCGGCTGCCGAAGGCGACTGCACGACATGTCATAATCCGCACGCGAGCGATTTCGACATGCTGCTGCCTCAGTCTTCGGAACAGCTTTGCTTCACCTGTCACGACACCACGCAGTTCAAAAAGAAATACCAGCACGAGCCGCTCGCCGACGGCTGTTTCTCCTGTCACGATGCCCACGGCAGCGACAACGCCCACCTGCTGAAGATGGACGAACAGTCTTTGTGCAAGTCCTGTCACGATGAGAGCAAGAGCTCGTTCGTGGAGGCGCACTTCA
>CAZFOY010000002.1:82044-124490 GCA_964520865.1 uncultured Ignavibacteriales bacterium
TTGTGCAAGTCCTGTCACGATGAGAGCAAGAGCTCGTTCGTGGAGGCGCACTTCAAGTATCCGGTCGGCGACAAGAACTGCACTACCTGTCACGCCGTCCACTCTTCCGAAAGTGAACATCTGCTCACGAATTCCTTCCACGCTCCGGTCGAAGGGGGAGAGTGCGAGAGCTGTCACAACGCCCCCAACAGCCCCGAACCGTTCGGGCTGGTCGATCAAGCCAACAATCTGTGCTTGAATTGCCATGATCTTTCAGACGTCGCGCCCGAAGGAACCCACTTCCCGGTTGCCGACGGCCAGTGTATCGACTGCCACAATCCTCATGGATCGGCGCAGCAGGCGTTGCTTTCACAACCATCGGTCCAGCTATGTACCAGCTGTCATGACAATATTCTCAAGGAAGTGAAGATGGCGTCTTCGCATCCGCCTGTCACGCAGGACTGCCTGACCTGCCACGATGCTCACGGCAAGATGGACCAGAACCTGATCAGCAAAGACCTCAACACCCTTTGTTTGAGTTGCCATACTGACCAAAAGAAAGAGATGTCCGACAGCGACGTTCATCCGCCGTTTGTCGACGGTACCTGTATTGACTGCCACGTACCGCACGGATCTCAGGAACCGAAACTCACCCGGACCAATCGAATCGATCTCTGTGGAGAGTGTCATGGCGATGTGGCCGATTGGCGGGCCGAAAAGGCTGTACACCAACCGGTGAAGATCGGAGAGTGCAACAACTGTCACGATCCGCACGCCTCGAATAACGCCTCGCTCCTGAAGGTCGCTCGCGACAGTCTGTGCGAGCAGTGTCACGGCGGCATCATGAACGATAAACTGAACACCGTAGTGCATCCGCCGTTCGGAGAGAAGACCTGCGATGTCTGTCACGCCACACACGCTTCGAAGTATGACGGCATGTTGGTGGACAAACTCAGCGATCTCTGCGCTTCCTGTCACGACCTTGAGGGAGATTCGACGAAAACTCAGAGTGTTCATGCCCCTGTCGCTCAGGGACAATGCACCGCTTGCCACCAACCGCACTCGGCGAAAATCGCAAACCTGCTGTTGGACAAGGCGGATCAGCTCTGCTTCACCTGTCATACCGACTTGAAGGCGCGGATAGACAAAGGAAATGTACATGCTCCTGTCGAGGAGGGAGATTGCCTCGGCTGTCACGCGCCGCACAACAGCCCGCAGGACAAGCTTCTCCTGCAGGCCTCGCCAACACTCTGCCTTGATTGCCATGACGGCGATGACAAGGACTTCAAGGCGAAGCATCTTGGTCTGAGCGGCTCGCAGATAGACTGCCGCCAGTGTCACGACCCGCATGTTTCGGAATCGCCCGAGATGATCAATCAGTTCGGACACGAACCGTTCATTTCGAACAGTTGCGACGCCTGTCACACCGAAACGCCAACGGAAACCGGAGGGAAGAACAAATGAAACCGATCTTACTTTCATTGATGGTTCTGGCAGTTCTTTCGACCGGTAGTAGGGCCTCGGTCGTGAAAGTCGACGAGCCGGCGGTCTGTTACAACTGCCACTCCGATATTCAGGATCAGCAGAACGAGAAGCACGTGCACACCGCCTTTGCCGGAGGCACGTGCACCGACTGTCACAACCCGCACGCGGCGACGCATATGTCGCTGCTCAGCAGCGATGTGAAGACGCTCTGCCTGAAGTGCCACGACGATATCAAGGAAACGCTTGGCATGCCCACCGTGCACCAGCCGGTCAAGAACGGCAAGTGTCTGAGTTGCCATGATCCGCACGCCTCACAGTTTTCCTATCAATTGAAAAAGGAGACGGTATCGCTGTGCGAAGATTGCCACAAAGGCATTGCCGCCTGGTTCAAGCGGACTGACATTCATAAGCCGGTGGCGAACAAGAAGTGCGAAGCCTGCCATGAGATGCACGGTTCGAACGAGGCATTCCTGCTCAAGAAAAAAGTCCCGGACAACTGCTTCGGATGTCACAAGCAGGACCAGGCTTTCATTTCCGCGCACAACGGTATGGATATGAGCAAGGCCAACTGCATAACCTGTCATGAGCCGCACTCCTCCAATATGAAGCATCTGCTGATGGCCAATCAGCATAAGCCGTTTGAGGCAGGTGCGTGCAAATCGTGCCATAAGTCGGCCGGTAACACGATCGAGTTTGCCCTGCAGGCCAAGCCGGAAGAGCTCTGTCTGAAGTGTCACAAGAGTGTCGTTGATACCACCCTGAGCAATATGCACATTCTCGGGACGGAGAAATCCTGTCTCAACTGTCACAATCCGCACGCTTCGAACAACGACGTACTCCTGTCAAACAATCAGAAGCTCCTGTGTACGAAGTGCCATTTCCGTGACAATCCGGACAAGACGGTTGATCAGATGATCACTCACCCGGATCTTGATTGCTCGAATTGCCACTCACCGCACGGATCCAACCGGGAACACATGTTAAATGAAGCTCCGATGGATCTCTGTATGGAGTGTCATGCCGATGCTCACAAGGGATCTCATCCGGTGGGAGGAGATATCGTCGATCCGCGCACCGGTGAACAACTCACCTGTCTGAGCTGTCACAAATTGCACGGGGCTGATTTCCCCAAATATCTGCCGCTGAATCCGAAGATGGACTTATGTATTCAGTGCCATAAGCGGTAAGCGGTCGGAATCCGGCATACCTGATTCCCTGCAAAATTGAAAAGGCGATCCGGCGGATCGCCTTTTTCACTGATCGCAATCCGGTTCCCAACAGGGAGGAGAAGCAGAGGAGATTAGTGAATAAAATCACAAGCTATGATCAAAATCGCCTAAATGTGTAAATTTAGGCGTACTTAGGGACGGACGGGCAATCTCACCGTCAGTTGGTAAGTTACGGCGGAAACGTGAAATATTGTTAACAAAGACAAAGAAATCCTCTTGACAATTTGAAATCGGCAATATATGCTACTTTGTGAATTTTGTAACATAATCGGATTTGGAAGTAGTAGATAACTACCGATATCCGGTATACCGGAAAGAAAGAAGCCGAATTGAGGTCAGATCCGACCCGATTCGGCATCAACGTTTAGTTAGTATGCCGGGACGGTAGAAAGATCGACCAATTGAAAGGTGAAGTAAGATGAGTAGCGAGGCATTTAATCCGTTTACGATGGCTCAGGCTCAATTCGATAAAGTAGCCGATTTCCTGGAGCTCGACTCCGGAACGCGGGAATTGCTGAGAAACCCGATGAGGGAATACCATTTCAGCATTCCGGTGCGCATGGATGACGGAACCGTCAAAGTATTTCGTGGCTTTCGATCCCAGCACAACGATGCACGCGGACCGTCAAAGGGAGGAATCCGGTTCCACCCGCAGGAAACGATCGACACTGTCAGGGCGCTTTCGATGTGGATGACATGGAAGTGCTCGGTTGTTGACATCCCGCTGGGCGGCGGTAAGGGCGGAGTCATTTGCGACCCGCACAATCTAAGCATGCGCGAGCAGGAGCTGATTTGCCGCGGTTGGGTCCGTCAGCTGGCGAAGAATGTCGGACCTGTGTCCGATGTCCCGGCTCCTGACGTCATGACCTCGTCGCAACACATGCTCTGGATGCTCGACGAATACGAGCATATCCACGGCGGCAAGCATCCCGGTTTCATCACCGGCAAGCCGGTCGGCATGGGCGGCTCTCTCGGTCGGACCGAGGCGACCGGCTTCGGCGTCGTCTACACGATTCGCGAGGCTCTTAAAGAACTCAACATGAAACCGCAGGATACCGTAGCATCCGTACAGGGATTCGGCAATGTCGCGCAGTTCGCGATCAAGCTGTATCAACAGATCGGCGGAAAGGTCATCTGTGTCTCGAGTTGGGATCAGGAGGATCAGACCTCGTACTCGTTCCGGAGAATGTCCGGAATCGATCCCGACGAACTTCTTTCGATTACCGACCGCTTCGGCGGCATCAATAAGGCCAAGGCCAAGGACCTCGGTTACGAAGTCCTTCCGGGCGAAGCCTGGCTGGAGCAGGATGTCGATATCCTGATTCCCGCAGCGATCGAAAACCAGATCACCGGTGACAATGTCAACAAGATAGCCAAGCGCGTCAGGATCATCGCCGAAGGTGCCAACGGTCCGACTACGCCCGAAGCTGATCGAGTCATCGAGCAGCGCGGCATTTTCATGATTCCCGACTTCCTCGCGAATGCCGGCGGCGTGACCTGCAGCTATTTCGAACAGGTCCAGAGCAATATGAACTACTTCTGGGAGAAGGACGAGGTGCTCGGCAAGCTGGATGTGAAGATGACGGCGGCCTTTATCGCCGTCAGCGACCTGGCGCGCAAGCGCAAAATATACATGCGCGACGCAGCCTACGTGATTGCCGTAAGCAGGGTTGCGCAGGCCTGCCGTGACCGCGGCTGGGTGTAAATGACCGTGTGCCTCTCACCCGGTGAGAGTTGATGCAAGGCTGTGCGGGCAGATAATTGTCCGCACAGCTTTTTTGCGAGTCCGATAACTGTTTCGTTTTGACGGTATACGTCATATCTTGATTTCGAGTGCAGGCACGAAGCGCGGAGTAATAGGTGAACGTACCCATTGATGAAACGCGAAAACTCCTGACGGTTGAAGACCTCCCGTACTTCAACCGGGATCTGTTCGGATCCGCGGTGACCCTTTCCGGGATCGGTTCAGGACCGATCGGCGGCAAGGCAAGCGGACTCGCCCATATCAGGGAGAGCCTTTTATCCCGGGTGAGGGGTCCCGAATTCGGCGATGTACTGCTCTGCATACCCACCATGACAGTTATCGGGACCGATGTTTTCGATGCGTTCATGCGCATGAATCATCTGGATGATATCGCCCTGTCGGAGAGTTCTACCGACCGAATCGCCCACGCCTTTCATCGTGCCGATTTCCCCAGCGAGATAATCGGCGATCTTCGCGGACTGATCGAAAAGGTACACACGCCGCTCGCGGTCAGATCATCGAGCCTTCTCGAGGACGCCATGTACCGTCCGTTCGCCGGCGTTTATGCCACCAAGATGATCCCGAACAACCAGCCTGATGCGGACAGTCGGTTCCATTTGCTGGTCGATGCAATCAAACTTGTCTATGCGTCGACCTTCTCAAAGAGTGCCAAGGACTATCTCCTCGCGGCCGGGCAAGAGCCGGGGACCGAGAAGATGGCGGTCATTGTGCAGGAGGTTATCGGTCGAAGGCACGGCGAGAGGTTTTACCCCGATATTTCCGGGGTTGCCCGATCGTACAATTTCTATCCGTTCGGACATCCGGAACCGGAGGACGGAGTAGTTTCGCTCGCCCTCGGACTCGGGAGGACGATTGTAGACGACGGCATCAGCTGGAACTATTCGCCCGCGTATCCGTCGGCCGTACCTCCGTTCAATTCGACGTCGGATCTGCTCAAGCGGACTCAAACCGAGTTCTGGGCGGTCAACATGGGAAAGCCGCCCGAGCACGACCCGCTCAGGGAAACCGAGTACCTGTTCAGGGGAAACCTTGCCGATGCCGAGTTGGATGGTACGCTGAAGCAGATAGCCTCCACCTACCAATCTCGGAATGACCGAATCGTCATGGGAATCGGCGCCGACGGTCCCAGGGTCCTCGATTTTGCTCCGTTGTTGAGGCTCGATGAAATCCCGTTCACAGAAGTGATTCAAAAGATGCTTGAGGTGTCGAAACGGGACACCGGTGTCGAGGTGGAGATAGAGTTCGCCGTGACGATAGATCCTTCGTCCAGTCCCGAAGTCCGTTTCGGATTTCTCCAGGTTCGCCCGATGGTGGTCTCTCACGAGAAGGTTGAAGTCGGCGAGGAAGAGTTGGCAGGGGAAGAGGTTTTGCTCGCATCGGAAACTATCATGGGCAACGCCGCGATTGCCGATATTCAGGATATAGTTTATGTGAAGCCGGAGCGGTTTCAGGCCAAAGACACGAGGCAGATTGCAGCTGAGCTAGACGAAATTAACAGGAATGCCCTTGCATCAGATTTCAAATATCTGCTGATCGGGTTCGGCCGATGGGGAAGCTCCGATCCCTGGTTGGGGATCCCGGTAAACTGGGGTCAGATTTCCGCTACCGGCGTACTCGTGGAAGCAACTTTGCCGGATATGGATGTAGAATTGAGTCAAGGCTCGCATTTCTTTCATAATTTGAGTAGCTTTGGAGTATGTTACCTCTCGGTTCATCATGCCGGGAGGTACCAGATCGACTGGTCCTGGCTGAATCGTCAGCCGGTGGTGCATGAGACCGAATTCGTGAGGCACGTTCGCCCCGCGAATCCGCTGCAAATCAGAGTCGACGGAAAGAGCAGACGTGGAGTGATCCTGCATGGATGACAGTAAGAAATCGATCGACAAGCTCCTTGAATCGCTTCAGGAACGGGCCAAGGAACTCAATTGCCTGTACCGGATCGAGGAGCTGCTGAATCGTCCCGACGCCGGGATCAACGAGGTCTGTCGAGAAATAATCGAAGCAATACCGCCGGGCTGGCAGTACCCGGACATCTGCCGCGCGAAAATTCTGATCGATAACGACGTCTACACTGTCGCCGATTTCGTGGAATCTCCCTGGGTGATCAGTGCCGATATCCGGGTGCACGAACGAATCATCGGCACCATCAGCATCTACTACACAGAAGAAATGCCTGTTGCCGATGACGGCCCGTTCCTGAAGGAGGAGCTCAAACTCGTCCGGACGATCGCCGACCGTCTCGGACATTTCATCCTTCACAGTCAGATGAAGCAGATCTATGCGGAGTGGCACTCGGCCAGAAAAGATATCTCGGAGCACCGACGCGGCGAATGGCAGGTAGTGCTTGATCTGCTGAGGCAGACCGACCAGGCACTCTTCATGAACATTTCCCACAAGATGCTCAATCATCTCTGCTGGAGTGGAATCGAAGAAGCGGAAAAACTGCTCAAAGAAACGAGCGTTGGGCCGCGTGAGGAACATGACGATGTCGTCGAAGGAACCAACAGCCCCCACCAAATCGCCAATGTTACTTTTCCCATTCTTCTGAGCGGGGAGATTTTCCGAATCGCCGACGAGAACATCCCCGATGACGAACTGCTTACGCTGATCCAGAAATGGATCCAGGAAGACAAGCTGAGCTTCCTTGTTCAGGTGGTCAACCGGAATCTTTCGCTTTCGGAGGTTGCCGATGCGGTCCGGAGGTTCTACCACACCGCCTCCTCGAAAGGGGATGACTTGCTGTCACCCAGCAAGAAAGGTATTGTCGTCTCGCTCATCAGGCGCTTTCTCTCCGACCACCTGACGTTTCTGAATATCGCGAAGAACTTCATCAACATTAACGACTTCTACGAACTCCTCAACAACATCATCTTCACGACAGAGAGTCACGGCAAGCTGGGTGGCAAGAGCGCCGGTATGTATCTTGCGGCGCAGATTATCGAAAGCCACAACGAGAACGGCAACGGTCAGATGACCATGAAGATTCCGAAAACCTGGTATATAACTTCCGATATGCTCCTGCATTTCATGCATTACAATAACCTTGACGAGATCGTCGAGCAGAAGTACAAGGAAATCGACCAGGTCAGATTCGAGTATCCGCATATCGTCCATACATTCAAGAACTCGCACTTCCCGCCGGAGATGGTAAAAGGGCTTTCGGTAGCGCTGGACGAATTCGGGGACAAGCCGCTGATCGTACGAAGTTCCAGTCTCCTCGAAGACAGGATGGGCGCAGCCTTCTCGGGAAAATACAAAAGTGTGTTCATCGCTAACCAGGGGAGCAAGCAGAAACGCCTTGAGGCTCTGCTGGACGCGATTTCCGAAGTCTACGCCTCTACGTTCGGTCCGGACCCGATCGAGTATCGGACGGAGAAGGGACTTATTGATTTCGGCGAAGAGATGGGCGTAATGATTCAGGAAGTGGTCGGTACCCGGGTGGGCGACTATTTCATGCCGGCTTTCGCCGGTGTTGCGTTCAGCCATAACGAATTTCGCTGGTCTCCTCGCATTAAGAGGGAAGACGGCCTGGTACGGATGGTTCCCGGTTTGGGCACCAGGGCCGTCGATCGGCTAAGCGACGATTATCCGGTAATGTTCGCGCCCGGCCAGCCCGGCTTGAGAGTCAATGTGTCGGTCGACGACGTCCTCCGGTACTCGCCAAGGTATATCGACGTCATCAATCTCAAGCGCAACATGTTCGAGACGGTCGAAACGGCCGACCTGCTCAAGCGGTTCGGATACGAATTCCCCAATGTAAAAAGAATCGTCTCGATTCACGATTCCGGTCACATCCGAAAGCCGATCGGGATGCAGATAGATTTCGACAACGACGATCTGGTGGTGACCTTCGACGGTCTTCTCACCGAATCTCCCTTCATCAGCCAGATCCATTCGGTGCTACAATTGCTTGAGAAAACGATGGGTGTGCCGGTCGATATGGAGTTCGCCCACGATGGCAAGGATCTCTATTTGCTTCAGTGCCGGCCCCAGAGTCATGCCGACAGCAGCAAAGCGGCTCCGATTCCGAAGGACATTCCGGACGAGAAAATCATTTTCAGCGCGAAACGGTACGTTTCCAACGGGCGGGTGCCGGATATTACGCACGTTGTCTATGTAGATCCGGACAAGTACAGTGAGCTGTCGAGCCGGGAAGAACTGCTTGCGGTGGCGCGTGCGGTCGGCAGGCTGAACAAACTCCTTCCTAAACGACAGTTCATTCTCATCGGACCGGGGAGATGGGGGAGCAGGGGAGATATCAAGCTCGGTGTGGCGGTCACATATTCGGATATCAACAACACCGCCATGCTAATCGAGGTAGCCCGGAAGAAAGGGAATTATACGCCCGATCTATCGTTCGGCACCCACTTCTTCCAGGACCTTGTCGAAGCACGTATTCGATACCTCCCATTGTATCCGGATGACGACGGAATCGTCTTCAACGAACGGTTCCTCCGGGGATCTCCGAATATCCTCTGTCAGCTCATTCCGGACTGCGAGTCGCTGGTCGATACGATCAGACTGATCGATATACCGTCGGCCGCCAACGGGCAGGTTCTTCGCGTCTTGATGAATGCCGATCTCGATGAGGCGGTTGCCATGCTGGGACAGCGATCTTCAGAGATCGACGACTCGGACTTCAGCCAGTTCTTTGAGGAAAAAACGGGTGACAGCAGTTGGCGCTGGCGTTACCAGATGGCCGAGCATATTGCCTCATGTCTCGATCCGGTCAGGTTCGGGGTGAAGGGGTTTTATGTCTTCGGCAGTACGAAGAACGCCACCGCGGCGGCAGCCAGCGATATCGATATTCTCGTGCACTTCGCGGGGAATACCCACCAGTTGTCGCTGCTGGATCACTGGCTTGAGGGCTGGAGCCTTGCGTTGGGGCGGATCAACTATCTGAGGACAGGGTATGATACCGAACGACTTCTCGATGTACATATCATTACCGATGAGGATATTCGCCGTAAGACGAGCTATGCTGCCAAGATCAACGCGATCACCGATTCGGCTCGCCCGCTGTCAATGATGCGGAAACCCTCGTCAAAGCAATAGCTCCCGGACGGCATCTTCAGGACGATCAGGATTGAAACGAATCAGGGCAAGCTCCGGTCCGTCATGGGCGGCCGTGAAGCAAAGGGTTCGGCCAATCCGCTGTCGCCACGATCCGGTCAGACGGGCTGACTCGTGGATGTGTCCGTGCAAAGTCAGGAGCGGCTGGCGCTCCTCAATGAGTTCTCGGATAGCGACACTCCCGACATGAACATCGAGCGGGGCGTACTCAACGGATTTACCGTCCAGGGCGGCGCGATCAAGATTGGTTTTGTACGGGGGGGCATGAAAAAGCATGATGGCATTGCTCAGATCATCGCCGTTGATCAGCTCGGAAAGATCCTGACGAATGGTAGTGAATTTCTTCTGATAATCGGACACCGTCTTCGTACGCACACCTTCTTCGGGCGACACGCTTCCGGGGTCGACGAATCGGGAAACATCGTAACGCTCCCAGTCCTTGAGCTGGAACGGAGAGGGGGGAGAGAACGGATAGCCGAACACCTCGTACTTCCCGTAGGACACCCTTCGCTCGGAAACGTACTCCCAGATTTCGTTTGCTGCAGCGTCAAGTACGGCTGCTTCCTCGAACCGGGCGTCATCGTTGCCGAATATCAGGAAGATGCGTGGATAGAACCGCGGCGCCTTGTCTCGCAGCTCGGAAAGCCGTCGCACGAGGAAATCATTGATAAAGTCGCGGTGTCCCGGATTGATGCCTGAATGTGCCGACATGGCGTGAGGAAGCAAATCACCGCCCAGAAAGACCGCGTCGGGCTGTTCACCTTCGATAGCCAGGAACAACTGTCGGTATTTTTCCGGCGAGCCGTGCAGGTCGCTTACAAAAAAGCACTTTGGCATGTTTGCTTCACCTCCACCTGCGAATTTGGGCGATTGAGAATAATATATGCTTTTCCCGTGCAATTCATACTACAAATCTTCCCGAAGCTGGTCCGAATGGATTGACAGAGCAGGAGAGCGGGCGTTTATTCGGATAACGACGAGTACCCGTCTATGAAGATCGTATTTACCCGAAAATGCCTTGAATATTCGCAGGCTGGACATCCCGAATCGGCCGCCCGAGTGAAATCTTCGGCTGATCTGCTTCGCGGTCGGTATGAATTTGTTGAGCCTACGGTTGCCAGCGAAGAGACAATCGGGCTGGTTCATCCCACCGAACATCTCATCCGCGTAAAATCTCGGAGCTTTGTCGACTGGGATACCCCGGCGTATGAAGGGATTTATGACTACGCCCGGCTTTCGGTCGGAGCGGCCGTGCAAGCGGCGGAGCTGGCCCTCGGAGGCGATCCGGCTTTTTCGCTGATGCGACCGCCCGGACATCACGCCGGAAGGGATTCGGTTTCCGGATTTTGTTATTTCAACAATATCGCCATCGCGGTGCGAAAAGTGCTTCAGGACATTGAGCGAATTGCCATCATAGATTTCGACTGTCACCACGGCAACGGCACCCAGAGCATCTTTCTCGGAGACAGCCGGGTCCTGTACGTTTCTTTGCACCAGAGTCCGCTCTATCCCGGGACAGGACTTACACGGAAAGAGAATTGTCTCAACTACCCGATTCCGGCAGGCACCGGTGAGAACGAGTATATGAAAGTATTTCGGTCGGCTCTTACAGAACTGATTCAATTCAATCCGTCAATGATCGCGGTGTCGGCCGGGTTCGATGCTTTCAAAGATGACCCGATCACCGATATGGGTCTCGATATAGGTACATTCGAAAGGATCGGCGAAGAAATTCACAAATTAAACGAGCCGACTTTTTCGATCCTCGAGGGCGGTTATGCCGACCGGCTCGGTGATTGCATCGCGGCCTATCTTAAAGGACTTGAATCCTGAATCGGGGATTGTATATCTTGATAGTGTGAAGAGATTCGAGTTCGTTGAGCACACCGCCGACATTGCTATCAAGGCATATGGAAACAATCTTGCCGAAGCATACGCCGCTTCAGCGGACGCCATGTTCGAGATCATCACGGACGGCGCGCCGATTCAGCATAGAGACGAGTTCCGAGTTCAAGTTCAATCAGACACTCGTGAGAGTTTACTGGTGCGATTTCTGTCGGAACTAATCGTCGTTCACGAAGTCGACAGAGTCGTTCTTACGGACTTCGATGTTAAGCTGACGGGAGAATTTTCGCTTGAGGCTACTGGCCGGGGAGAGCCGTTTGATTCCGACCGTCACGCTCAGGGCCAGCATGTCAAGGGCGTGTCGTACCACATGCTCGAGATACACGACGGCGGACTCGAGAGCGAGAGCTTCGTGCAGGTGCTGTTCGATGTATAAGCTGCGGCAGCTTCGGTGAAAGGCCCATCCGAAAGTGAGGTGATGTTAGCATGAGCTGGAAGGGACCGTACAAACAGCTCGATGATAATCGATTCGAGATTCCGACTGATTATCGAAGCGGGCTGATGCAAGGCAAGGGAGTGCGGATGCTCGTGCCCGGTTTGATCTTCGCCGACGACAGTTCGTTCGCTGCCATAATCGCCGATGATTCCCCCGACCAGGTAGCCAACGTCGCGACCCTTCCCGGAATTGTCGGTCGGTCGATCGCAATGCCGGATATCCACCACGGCTACGGGTTTGCCATAGGCGGAGTCGCCGCCTTTGATTCCGCGAGCGGCGTTATCTCACCCGGCGGGGTCGGTTACGACATCAACTGCGGTGTCCGACTCATTCGTACCGACCTGAGAGCGGACGAGGTGAAGCCGAAAATCGGCAAGCTGATTGATACGATCTTTCACAATGTTCCCTGCGGGGTCGGATCGGAAGGGCGAATCAGGCTGACCGGCGGGCAGATCGACGAGGTACTATCCGAAGGTGCTTCGTGGGCGGTGCAGAACGGGTACGGCTGGCCCGAGGATCTGCTCGTGACCGAGGAGCAAGGGTGTATCGATGGTGCGGAGGCGAGAAACGTGAGTCCGTCTGCGAAGAAGCGGGGTTCGGGTCAGCTCGGTACCCTTGGCGCAGGCAATCACTTTTTGGAAGTCCAGCGGGTAGACGAGATTTTCGACCGAGAGACGGCCGAAGCTTACGGAATTCGCGAGATCGGTCAGGTCACAGTCATGATTCACACCGGATCGCGCGGATGCGGACATCAGATCTGCACCGACTATCTGGAACTTATGCGCAAGGCGAACCAGAAATTCTGCATTCCTCTTGTGGATCAGGAACTGGCCTGCGCTCCGGCTTCGAGTCCAGAGGGTCAACAGTACTTTGGAGCCATGAAAGCGGGCGCCAATTTCGCCTGGGCGAATCGTCAGATGATCTTGCATTGGATAAGAGAATCGTTCGCGGGGGTGATGAAACGCTCCGCTCGAGATATGAGGATGCATCAAGTTTACGACATTGCCCACAACATGGCTAAGCTGGAGGAGCACGAGGTCGACGGCAAGCGGCGTTGGCTTTACGTCCATCGCAAGGGAGCGACTCGTGCCTTTGGCCCCGGACATCCGGCCATTCCGGAACAGTACCGTCCGTTCGGACAACCGGTGCTTATTCCCGGAGACATGGGTACCTCGTCGTACCTTCTTGCCGGCACCGATTACGCGATGCGCGAGACCTTTGGATCCTCTTGCCACGGGGCAGGGAGAGCGATGTCTCGCACGGCTGCCCGAAAGCAGCATCCTGCCGACGAAGTCATGGCGGATCTTCGCTCGAAAGGTATTTACCTGCAGGCAAAGAGCCAGCGGGTAATATCAGAGGAAGCTCCGGACGCCTACAAGGACATCAACAGGGTGGTGGATATTTCGGACCGGGCCGGCATAGCGCGCAAGATCGCCCGAATGACCCCACTGGGAGTGGCAAAAGGTTAAGTTTCTTCGGCCGTTGCGCTGTCCGCATGATGGGCTGCGCGATATGGCAGCAGGAATGCCACGATGTAGAGCACGAGTCCCACATAAAGCAGCAAGAAGCTGTAGGGCTGCGGCATCTGCTCGGTTATGACCACACTCGAATCTCTCATGAACGACCAAAGGATCGCGCACGTGGCCAGGGATGCGAGAATCCAGGATACTCCGCCCGGATGAAATGAGAGATCTGAATGATAAAGGCGGACGATCAGGTATCCGCACACGATCATCAGTAGAGATACCAGAATAGGTGCAATCACCGGCCCGATCCAGGGGATGGGCAGCAGGAAAAGAAGATCCCACTCAAGGAACGAAGAAGGCCAGTTGATTGTCAGCTTGAGAGAGATGTAGAAGAAGATATCCCAGATGCCAAAGATGATCAGAAAGTAACCGAACTTTTCCCATCTCGTGCGACCGGCAAGAATCCCGACTGTTGTCACCATGACGAGGGTGGCAAATTCCCGCACCAGTTCGATCGCGATGCGACTTGTAGGAAGTGCCTTTACCGGAAACTGGAATCCTTCGGGGTAGTAGAGGTCCCTCAGGTATGTTACAACCGCAGCCTCAAGATATCCGAAGGCGACGGCGAACAGAATCACGGTGATCAGAGTGTAGTTCAACTGCTTCGCTTGTGTTGACAATGTGCACCTACCGGTTCCGGCAATATGCCTACTCCTGGCATAACAATCGAAAATTCCCGAAGTTTAATCAAGTGCAGATTGGAGGAATAGGTGCGATGTCCGGTTTTTGTTGCGTAAGCTATTCATTTCCTTTTTCTTATCGCCAAGCGCCGAACTTGTCTATATTGCCCGCTGACCTATGAGTACGGACGGATCAAAGAACGAGCTGACCGAACTGGTCGAAAGCTGCCGAAAAGGCGATCCTGCGGCCTGGAAAGAACTTATCCGGAGGATCTCCCCGGTTGTCTTTTCCGTCTGCCGATCGATGAAGCTCACTCGGGAAGAGAGTTTCGATATCTTCGGACAAGTCAGCTATCTGCTGCTTACACATCTGGACAGCCTGCGGTCACCGGAGAAAGTACTCTCCTACGTGGGCACGACCGCGAGACGCGAAGTATACGCCCTGACCCGGCGGGCAGGGATGCACGAGCATATCGAGGATCAGCAGGATACCGATCTCAGGCTGGCTACACACGTAAGTCCGGACAAGCAATATGAAGAAGTGCAGGAGAGTGAGTTGATCGCCAAGGCGATGGTCCAGTTGCCCAAGAGAGACTTTGAATTGCTCAAGACACTTTTCTTCGATGAAGAAGTAAGCAGCTACGAAGAAACATCAAAGAAGCTCAAGATGCCGGTGGCGTCGATAGGTCCGACCAGGGCCCGGAGTCTCCAGCGGCTCAAGAAGATACTAAAACGTCTCGGCTATAAATTATAGTATTTTTGGATAGACTGTTCCCTCTAAGATATAGGGTGAAGCTATGAAACGGAATGGAGAGACTTTAGGCGAAATTATCCGGTACCTCAAAGGGAAAACCAGTCGTAAAGAAGCGGCCGAATTCAAGAAGAAGTTGAAAGAAGACGCGCAACTTGCTAAAGACTATGCTCTTCTGAAAAAGGTTGCTTCGCAATTCGATCTCTCGCCGGAGAAGGCGATGTTGGCGGCAGTTGAGCGTCTGGCCGACCGTCTGGTCCGCGATTTCCAGACCGGCAAGCGTCATAAGGGTGAACCTTACGGCGTTACCGTTTTCGACTCTAAATTGCTGCCGCTTCCCGAAGGGGTCCGCCCGGCTGTTGTCGACACGCGGAAGCTGAAGTATCGAATTGGCGACTGCACGCTCGATATCGCTCTGTATCCGGTTTCTCCGGATTCTTACGAGCTGATCGGCCAGATTGTCGGATGCGCCGAGGAAGACCGATTCCAGGTCATCCTCAAGGCTAAGAAGGACAAGTATTCGACCGATACCGATCAGTTTCATCTCTTCCGCTTTGAGCGGGTTTTCTCAGGCAAATATCGCCTTTCTGTCCGACGAGGCAGGGAAACGATCGCCATTGTCGAACTCGAATTATGACGTCAATGTCACAGCTGTCGCGAATTCGCGGCAGGGTTCAGCTGCAAAATCTAATTGACCGCGAGTACGGCGGCGATGCCGAGCAATTTGTCGGCGCCGTTGACCGCGAGATCAGTCGCCTGCTCAGAGTCAGTCTGCAGGACACAGGCCGACTTGTCAAAATATTCGAACGTCTGGCGAAATACCTTCCTTCCCGCTATCAACCTCGTGTCTATGCCGCCAGGGGCCGGTGCGCTCACTGGTCGGGAGACCACAAGAATGCGCTTGCCCATTATAACCGGGCTTTGAGAGCTTATCGAAAGGAACGGGATGGCTTGAACGTGGCCCGAACTCGAAGAGGCTTGATGGATGTCTACATGTATCTCGGCAAGTACGAGAACGCCCTGTTCGAGGGAAAACAGGCGCTCGCATATTTTCGTCGGAAAGAAATGATGACCGATGCTGCTCAGACGATGACCAATATTGGCAATATATATCATCGCATGGACAACAATCGACAGGCGCTTCGTTACTATGATCAGGCCCGGAACATCTTTGCACCGAACGGCGGCATGCCCCTTGCCCTTGTCGAGTACAATCGAGCGAATGTCTACGCCAATCTCAACCGGCTCGAAGACGCGCGGAAGCTCTATCAGTATGCCGCTCGGCTCTATCATCAGGTGGGGATGGGGCTGGCTGAAGCCCAGGCGCGATACTCACTTGCTTACCTCTATTTTCTCGAAAGCAAATTCACGGAGGCCTCGACCGTACTCGAACAAGTGCATGATGAATTCGAGTCATTCGGCGATGCTAAATCAGCGGCGGTGGCGAATCTTGATCTTGTCGAGATAGACCTCCATCTGAACCAGTATGGATCGGCCGTTTTGCTGGGAAGTCAGCTCTCGGGTCTGTTCCGCAGGTTGGGGATGAGGTACGAGGAAGCCAAGATCAACTACTTCACGGCCTGGGCGCATATCAGCATGGGCGACTTCAAACCGGCCGCCCGGGCGTTGAAAGCGGCCAAAGCTCTTTTCCAGAAGGAAGGAAATAAGCTCTGGCTCGGTGTGGTCGAAGCTGCCTTCAGCAAAATGTATCTGGGCGAGCGGCGGCTCGTTCTTGCCGCAAGCAAAGCGCGCTCGGCGATCAGGCTTTTCCGGTTGAGTGGAGATGAACGCAGGCAGATCGACGCCGAGACGGCGCTGACGGAAGCGGTCATTCTATCCGGAGACTTCCGAAAGGGAGTGAATCTTGCGCAACGTATCCTCAAAGGAAAGCTGGTAAGTTATCAGAGATACGAAGCAGCGACCCTGGCGGGAAAGGGATACTACGCACTCGGTGAATTCAGCAAGGCGCTGGAGATGTTCCGTGAAGCGGTCGGGCAGGTCGAACAAATGCTGACCGGTCTGTATCCGGACGAAGTCCAGTTCTTCTTCGTTCTCGACAAACTCGAAGCATACAATCTGATGGTCGATTGCCAGCTCCGTCTCGGCGAGGTAGACAGCGCTTTGATGACCACGTTGACAGGGTTGAGGACGGTCAACAGCAGGAAAGTCGCAGATGCCCGTCTGAAGAAGGAGATTCCGGAGAGGTTGCTGGAGACCAGAGAGCAGTTGAGAGCCGCCATGAACCGGACATTCGTGAGTCCGGGAGAGTCGGGATCGACTCGTGGTTTTGAATCATCCCTGTCGGTCGAGGAGAAGATCTGGGCAAATGAAAAGCGAATCCGTGCCCTCCAGTACGGATCCGGCAGACGCCGAAGCTCGCGTCCACCCAGACTTTCCGACATACAGGCATCGCTGAAGACAAACGAAGTATTGCTCACGCCGTTTGTTGGACCGGATTCGCTGGGCGCGTTCAAAACGACCCGAACCGGAAATGAATATATCCAGTATTCAATCTCCCGAGCGAGCCTCGCCGTGCTGCTCCGCAAGGTGCACTTTCTGCTCGAGAGATCTGTGTTCAACTACCGCTCGGACAAACTGACTGACAAATCAGTGGACTTTTATCTGAGCAGGCTTTCGGAGGAATTGATCGAGCCGTTGCACCTGACCGAGTCGGAAAGCTCCCTGATTGTGATGGTACAGGACATGTTCGCTCAAGTTCCTTTCATTGCTTTACCCGGCTTGTCCGAGCTTTCCCGGTCGATCAAACTTACCCTGACGCCCGATTCTATTGTCAACCGTGACTCGCGCCGGACGGACTTCAGTCGCAAGAGAAACGCGGTTTTCGGCGTCTCATCGGAGTTGCTGCCTCAGATCGAGGCCGAGACGAAGGAGATATGCAGGCGATTCAAATCGGCCGGGTCTTATAAGGATGGCAAGGCATCGGTGGAGCAGCTTGCCGATGAATTGAGTGAGGCGGATGGATTCGTGCATATTGCGGCCCACGCCTCCCGGTCCTCGGAAAATCCTCTTTTCTCACGGATTCTCATGTCCAACGGTCCCTTCTTTCCGTTTGATTTGTTCGGCAGGGGTGTAAGATCGGCGCTGGTAACACTTTCAGGTTGTCAAACGGCCGCTCCAGGGTTATATTATGGTAATTCATTTAGTCTGGCGCGGGCCTTTTACCTCGCCGGCAGCAAGTTTGTACTCGCCTCCTTGTGGCCGGTTTCCGATAAGTTTAGCAGGATTTATATGACTGAGTTCTACGCTACTCTTCAAAAGGATTCGGATATTTTTGCCGCCTATCGGCAAGCTGTCTCGAAGGTCCGCGGCATTACCGATAATCCGGCCTATTGGGGAGCTTTCATCTTACTGGGGATTTAAATCAGGAGAGTGTAGTATGTGCAAGAAGAGTTACCTCAAACCACTGCTGATATTAGTGATATTCCTCGCTGTCGGGCTTTCCGGCTCGCGTGCCGCCGAACCCGACGACACTCTGGTCGGACAGGTCATCGTCAAGATGACTCCCGGAACCAGCAAGTCCGACGTCGCCCGGGCTGTAGATGGTCAGGTGACGGATAGCTTGGTCAGTCGGAACCTCTACCTGCTGGAAATCTCCCCTGAGATGTCGGTATCGGACGCCGTGAGCAAGCTTGAAAAACGGCAGGGCGTTATGTCGGCCGAGCCGAACACGTACATTGGTCTTCCTGAGATAAATCAGATCAGTCAGTCGTTTCCGGATCAAAGCAGGCCGGTGTACCTGCAGGGTGTGGAACCGAACTCATTCTACGCTCAACCTTCCGCCTATAACATAGGCCTCGATTCTGCCCAGTTAATCTCCACCGGCAAAGGTGTGGTCGTGGCCGTCATCGACAACGGCATATACGCCAGCCATCCTCTTTTCGCCGCGGCACTGGCTTCGGGTGGCTACGATTTCGTGGACAATGACAGCGATCCTTCGGACGAGCCCGGCCCGATGTACGGACACGGCACCTTCGTTTCGGGCCTGATCTCGCTGACGGCCCCCGGCTGCAAGATTCTTCCTCTTCGGGCGTTCGATACTCTGGGATTGGGAACCACATTCGGTATCACCCGTGCCATTTACGCGGCAATCGATGAAGGTGCGGAGGTGATCAACATGAGCTTCAGTATGTACACGGCATCGACGGCCCTCCGAGCGGCGGTAAAAGATGCGCGCCACGCCGGCATTGTCATGATAGCCTCTGCTGGCAACGATCATACCAGTGACACCACCTATCCTGCCGGTTTCCCTGAGGTGATCGCCGTGTCATCGATCGACGAATCGGAGCAGGCCGCCTGGTTCTCGAACTACGGAGAGTATGTTGATCTGTGCGCGCCGGGAGTAAATCTCTATAGCGCCCTGGCCGGTGACTATGAGTGGGGAACCTGGAGCGGAACTTCCTTCTCGGCAGCTCTCGTCTCTGGTGCGTGTGCCCTCGAACTCGGCTATCGGACGTCGTTAACGCCGCAGCAGGCTGGTGAAGATCTGATACGATCGGCCCGGACCGAGCTTGCCTGGGGTGTAGTTACGCCCGGCGATGCCATTTACTACGGCTCCGGTTGTCTCGATGCGTATGAAGCGCTGCTCGGTCTCGCTTGCGGTGATATCGACAATAGTGGCTGGGTTGACATGTCCGATCTCGTCGGTCTGGCCGAGTATATCCTGGATGGCGGTCCACCCCCGGTGGTATCGCTCCGGGTAGCGGATTTGAATTGCGACGGTGTGGTCAATGCTGTCGATCTTGAAGTGATGAAAGGTCTCATAGCTCGCAGCAAGGGGTTGCCCAAGCCGTGCTATCTCAGGTAGCTGTGAGATCAAGGATTCCTAAGGGCCCCTTTCCGGGGCCCTTTTCTTTTGGGCAAGCCTGGTTCGGCTTTTCCCTTGTGACACCCCGAATTTATGCCTATCCTGACTAAACTTAACGGCCATTCTGCTGTTATTTCAGAAGAGCGGTGGAGACACTGCCGAGAAGAACGCATGAAATACAGAAGGTGTTATCATGGAATTAGACCAGCTTTATAAAGAGATTCTTGAGAAGATAGGGGAAGACCCGAGTCGGCAGGGCCTCAAAGACACCCCGATGAGAGCGGCCAAGGCAATTCAATACCTGACTAAAGGGTACAACGAGGATATCGACGAAGTAGTGAATAACGCGCTGTTCGACTCCGATAGCAGCGAAATCATTTTGGTAAAGAACATCGAGCTTTACTCCCTCTGCGAACATCATCTGCTGCCGTTTATAGGCAAATGCCATGTTGCGTACATTCCTGATGGCAAGGTACTTGGCCTGTCCAAGGTGGCGAGAATTGTCGACGTCTTTGCCCGCCGCCTACAGATTCAGGAATCGCTGACCAAGCAGATCGCCGAGACGATCCAGAAGTACACGAATGCGCTCGGGGTGGCAGTTGTGATCGAAGCTCAGCACCTGTGTATGATGATGCGGGGAGTCCAGAAGCAGAATTCGGTTATGACGACTTCTTATGTGCTGGGTGAATTCCACGAAGATCCTTCGACCAGAAACGAGTTCTTCAGCCTGATCAGGTAACCGCCGTGTATCTTTCGCTTAGCAAACGATTCGAATTGTCAACCTCGCATCGAATCCGGGTCGCCGCCTGGCCGGACGAACGCAACCGGTCGTATTTTGGCAGGGAAGCGCAGGGCCAGTACGGGCACGGGCATAATTTTGTCGCTTACTTCGTCTTCCACGGACCGGTTGTCGACGACAACGGCATGATGATAAACGTCAGTATCATTAAGGAGCGCGTCAAGCGAGCGCTTTACCCGCGATACGACCACCGATACCTCAACGAGGACACCCCTCCATTTGATCAATTGATTCCCACCCCGGAGAACATTGCTTCGGAGCTTCTCAAGGAGTCGCGTAAGCTATTCGAAGGCGAGTCGGCCGAACCGGTTGTCTGCCATCTTGAGGAGTCTCCCTGGAGTGCGGCTACGGCGTACGCGGACGGTCGGGTGGAGCGTCATATGCAGACCGATTTTTCGGCCGCCCGGCGGACCTTTTCGCCTCATCTGAGCGAACAGGAGAACAAGGAGTTGTTCGGAATCTCCGCCTCACCCTCCGGTCACGGTCACAGCTACAAGCTCCACGTGACGATTCAGGGGGAGGTGGACCCGGAGTATGGCATGATAGTGCCGGAAACAAGACTCCGTGAGGCTGTGCAGCGCGTGAGCGAGCACTATGACCACCGCAATCTGATCGAATTGCCGGAATTTCACGGGATGCCGATGACAACTGAAATTTTGGCGAACTATTTCCATGAGAAGCTTCAGGAGGACCTTCCGGTAAGCAGGGTCCGTCTGCACGAAAACGACTGGTTCTTCTGCGAGTACAATTCAGAGGGCAAGTCGGCGGTCGGGCTGACCGACTGGTTCCACGCCGCTCATCGCCTTCATTCAGAGCAACTTTCAAATAGTGAGAATCTCGAAGTCTACGGTAAGTGCAATAATCCGAAGGGACACGGTCATCTGTATAAAGTTGAAAGCACGGTGACCGGCGAGGTCGATGAACGCACCGGCACAATGCTACCTCTGATGGCGGCTCGATCTGACCTGCGCTCGGTGCTCGACGAATGGGACTACAAACATCTAAACTATGAGACCGATGATTTCAAAAACAAACCGGCAACCGGCGAGAATATAGTTCAAGCTCTCTGGAGAAAACTTGAAAGCAAGACGGGCGAGAAGCTCAGTCGGGTCCGCTTGTGGGAGACGCCGAACAACCGCTTTACGCTCAGGCGGGAAGTGTAAGGATGCCAAAGGTAAGGAGTAACAGCAAAGTGAAGAACGGAATTGTCACTGGGGCGAGCCGGGGAATCGGACGGGCGATTGCTCTTCGGTTAGGGGCGGCCGGATACAATCTGGTACTTCAGGGGCGGCATGTCGAAGATCTGGCCGAGAGCTGTCGACTGGTCCAGAAGGCGAAAGGAAAGGCGATTCCGGTCGTGGCCGACCTGAGCGATCCAGCCGGAGTTGACGAACTGGTCAACGGCGTGGAGTTCGTTCCGCCGCATCTCCTGGTCAACAACGCCGGTGTGGCGTTCGTCAAGCCGTTCGAGGAGCTGACCCTCGAAGAATGGCAGGAGACTATCGCCGTTAATATCACCGCGCCGTTTCTACTGGTGAAGAAGTTACTGCCGGTGATGTCGCACGGTGCTTCGATCGTCAACATTCTCTCGATCGCCGCCAAAGCAGGAATCCCCGAATGGTCGAGCTACTGCATGAGCAAGTTCGCGCTCGATGGCTTCATGCAAAGCATCCGTGAAGAACTTCGTGAACGGGGAGTCCGCGTAATCAATATATATCCCTCGGCCACCGGCACCGGAATGTGGGATCATATCAAAGGGAACTGGCCGACCGAGAAGATGCTGTCGCCGGAAGAGATAGCCGAAGCAGTGCTGTTTGCCGCCGAACGACCGTCATCGGTGCTGGTCGAAAATATCTCACTCGGGAATATTGCCGGCAAGCTATAGACGAGTCGTCGATTCAGAGGCTGATAGGGAAGACGCCTGCAATCAGAATTCGACGGTTTTACAGTTTAATCCTGTCAATACGCGAAGCTACCACGAAGTCATTAATTGAGAGTCCGCCGATTGCATGCGTGTAAAGAGTGATTCGGACCTTGTTCCAGCTGTGCAGATTAATATCAGGGTGATGGCCTTCGTCCTCGGCGATCTCTCCGACTGCGTTAACGAATTTCAGGGCTTCGGGAAAGTCCGTGAATTGAAAATCCCGCTGGATCTTCTTGTCATCTTCGATAACTTTCCAGTCGGTAATTTGCTCCAGATATCCGCTGAACTCCGGCCTCGTGAGAGGGTCAACGCCCCCTTCGCAGGGAACGCAGTGTTTTGTCTTTAAATCTTCCATTATGTTCGGTCCTTGAATTACGCAATTGTTTCGGGGTGATCGATCAGATACAACCCGTCGTTGATCAGTTTGGTGTATTCCTGTTCTTCAGCCGCCTTCTGTTCCAAAAACGCCAGGATCTCCTTGCGAACCTCGGGAAACAGATTATTCGCAGAGAGAATTTCGAGAATCTCTACCGGAAGCAGCCAGTCATAGCGATACTTGGTTTTCAGTTCTTCCCAGACAAGGGGAAGCACGGCGCTGTCCGCCTTCTTGTCACGGCAGTTGCGAACTTTCTGATACAAAGCGAAGAGGTCCCGCTGTTCCGGGGAGTACTCAAATTTCACCGTTCTCCGTTTGGAGACGGCGGAAGGCTGCTGATAAGCATCCTTGTCGGCGGCACCGGCGAAGACCGAGACGATTTTGTCACCGACAGCCATATCGTAGATGCCCCACGACGGATCAAACAGAGTCTTGTCTCGAAGGCTCACCTTGCAGTCGCCAAACGTCATCAGAATGATCTTTCCGTCTTTTCTTTCGATACTCTTGAGAGTGCCGTCGACTAACACGCCGGACTCAAATTCCAGCTTCGTCGTCTTGCCCGCTTCAATATGAAGCTTGCCAAGCTGGTCATCGGTGAGTTCTTCGAGAGGAGTCGATTCCCCCTTGAGCTTGCCGATCGGAGATCCGAATCCTTCGTGATGGTAGCTCGTGTCATGTCCGGGAAGCTCTTTGTAGTTGAAGGCGAGATTGGATAGTCCGGTAGTTTTGATATAGATCGGTGCATCGTTGTCATCTGTGAACACTTCGGTAAACGTGCCGGAAACTTGCAGGCCCGAGCTGTACTCACAGGTTGCGGTGTTTTCGCATTCAATCGCCTTTCGGATACCCTCGATTCCACCCGTTCTGAAAGCCATAGTGTCGGCAAACTTCTCGAGGACTTCGATAAGGTGGTCAAAATCGGGAGTAACGAATAGCTGCGGCTGCATGGTCGTGATGTCGAACGCATAGCCGGTCGTTTCGAGTTTGTACGGAAGCTTCTTGACCTCGTCGGTAAAACAGTGAGCTGCTTCGCCGATCGAAGAGAGCAGGCCGGCGCCATAGATTTTGGGATTGTCCAGCGTGCCGATCAGTCCGTATTCCACCGTCCACCAGTGCAACCGACTCAGGAGTGCCATCTCCGAAGGTTTCCCGAGATGCGACTGTCGGTAGATGACATCATCTTCAGCTTTCTTCACCTCTTGCGGATCGGCATCCCGCTGTTCTTTGAGCAGCGACAGTCTCCTGATCGCTTCGTAGAGCTCGAAATCTTTCTTCGATGACATAGCCTTTGAACCGACATAACCGATTCTCCGCAAATACTCGGCGTAGGTCGAATCCGCAATCACCGGCGCATGTCCGGCTGCTTCATGGATGATATCCGGGCTGGGGGTGTACTCGATATGATGGATCTGGCGCATGTCCGAAGCAATAACGAGAACCCGATGTGCCTGGAATTCCATAAAGGCCGCGGGGGGGATGAAGCCGTCGACTGTTACGGCCGCCCAGCCGATTTTCGAGAGAATATCATTCATCTCGATGATGCTGGGAATCGCCTCGATCTTGAGACCGGTCTTCTCCAGTCCTTCGAAATAAATCTTGTGTGCGTATTCGATCAGAAAGCGGCGATTCTGCCTGAGTACGTACCGCCAGACCGAGTGATCCTGGGCCGTATATGCAATATAGTTCTGATCTACAATGAACTGCTTGAGATGCTGCGGCAGTTTCTTGACAATGTCATTCTCAAGCAGCCGACGATAGGAATCGGAGACGGCAGGTTCAGCGGTTTGCTGAGGCGGTGAGGCCACCGTCGGCGATAGTTTAGGGTCGTGCATATTCTCCTCCCGGTACCGAATATATTCTCAGGATAAGTGACTTAATGTCTCTATCAAATCCACAATCAATATATATCTTATACCCATCCGGGCAACAACTGTTTGTGGCCGGTAATTTGTTTAACGGGATGAGGTCGGCTTAAGTTCCGGGATATCAACAAATTGCGACAGGGAGTCAGGATTGGCGAGGGCATCCCGATTGGGTACGTCCTGACCGTGAACGACGCGGGTAACGGCGATCTCGACCTTCTTGCCGTTAATCGTGCGCGGTACTTCTTTAATGGGGAGAATAAGTTTCGGGACGTGACGTGGCGTTCGTTCGCTGCGGATGCGCTCTCGAATCTTCTGTTTAAGTTTATCATCCAGCGATACTCCTGCTTTGGGAACGACGAATAGAACAATGCGGGTGTCATTGTCGAACCTCTGTCCGATTACAACGCTTTCCTCGATTTCAGGCATCGACTCGACCGGACCGTAGATTTCTGCCGTGCCGATTCTCACGCCGCCCGGATTGAGCGTAGCGTCGGAGCGCCCGTACACGACGGTGCCGCCGCGTTCATTGATCAGAATGTAATCGCCGTGGCGCCAGACGCCGGGGAAATAGTCGAAGTAGGCACGTTTGTATTTTCCCCCGTCGGGGTCATTCCAAAAGTGCACCGGTCGGGACGGAAACGGCGCAGTGCAGACAAGTTCGCCCACCTCGTTAATCACCGATTCCCCTTTGTCATTGTAGGTTTCGACCTTCATCCCCAGGCCGCGGCACTGCAGCTCGCCCGGATAAACCGGAAGCATCGGATTGCCCAGCATGAAGCAGGAAATGATATCGGTTCCGCCGGAGATGGACGACAACTGAACGTCCGGTTTGACCTCCCGGTACACGTATTCGAAATTCGCAACCGAGAGCGGTGCGCCTGTGGAGAGAACCGCTTTGAGGCTCGACAGGTCGAACGAGTCTTTGGGGTGGAGCCCCGCGTTTTCGCACGAAGAAATGAATTTCGGACTGGTACCGAAAATATTGATCTTCTCCTTCTCAATTGCCTTGAATAGTGTCTCAAGATTGGGATAAGAAGGGGACCCATCGTAGAGAAACACGGTCGAGCCGACTCCGAGCGAGCTGATCAGCCAGTTCCACATCATCCAGCCACAGGTCGTGAAATAAGTGATCGTATCTTCGCGATTCAAATTGCTGTGGAGGACCAGTTCCTTGAAATGCTGAAGGAGCGTGCCTCCTGCTCCGTGCACGATGCATTTCGGCACTCCGGTCGTGCCCGACGAGTACATGATATACACCGGGTGATCGAATGGAAGTTGGGCGAATTTAATTTCTCCAGCCTCATTGTCGAGAAGCTCTTCCCAGAGGATCGATCGTTCTCCAATCGACTTCTCGAACTCCGGGATTTTCGGAATCAGGACAATCTTCTCAAGAGAGGGGAGAGTCTTAGCGATCTGCTCGACAGTGTTCAGGGAGCTTATTCGCTTGCCGTGATATTGGTATCCGTTGGCCGTGATGAGCACCTTCGGTTCGATTTGACCGAACCGATCGAGCACTCCCTGAAACCCGAAATCCGGGGAGCAAGAGGACCAGATCGCCCCAAGACTGGTGGTGGCAAGCATGCCGATTATGGCTTCGGGCATGTTGGCTATGAACGCGGCCACGCGGTCACCCTGACCGACGCCGAGCTTCTTCAGCCCCTGGGCGCATCGGGCTACCTGTCGATAGAGCTGTTCGTAAGTGAGATAACGCGGCGAAGAGTCTTCGCACCAGTACGAGATTGCTATCCGATCGTCACGAAATCGAAGTAAATTTTCGGCAAAATTGAGCTGAGCCCCTTCAAACCAGCTTGCTGTCCGGATGTCTTTGCCGGCAAGTACCTTCTCAAAGCTCTTGGAGCATTTGATGTCGGTAAATTCCCAAATAGCCGCCCAGAAATCTACCGGCCTGTCGATTGACCATTCGTAGAGTGATTTGTAATCCGAAAAGTCCAGTCCGCACCGCCTGGTAACGAATGAGATAAACTTCTGCATATTCGAGTCGGCAACTCGTTCTGCCGACGGCGTCCAGATTGGTTTGTCGATGACCTTCTGATCCGGCAAAGTGCAGTCCTTTTGATAGGAGAGAGTTTTAGGGGTGACCGGCCACAATACCGGCGTAAACGAGAGCTTTCCAGGCAATATCGCGGTCGCGCTGTGTGAGGGCGGTCTTGGCCGTCAATTCAAGGTGATTGACCGTCTCCGGGCTCTCAGCCCGGGCGAACGAGATCGCCACCATCAACATCCTGTTGTAGTCTCCCGATTCGGCATACTCCTCAAACAGATGTTCGGAAGCATCGGCAATCTTGAATCCCTCGACAAACTGCAGCACTTCCTCACGGGTCGGGATCGACTCGGCCGTAGCGAGATTGCCCAGGTCGTTGCCGGTGAGAACTGAAGAGTGCTTTATAAAGTCAGGGAGTTTGTCATAGCCGATCGGGTTTGCCGTGTCGGGTCTCGCCATACGAAAGATAGCATCGCCACGGGCGCGGGTGTAGAACTCACCGCTGTTGCGGCCGACTAGATCGATCAGGTCCGGTTGAATCTGGCCGTCGCGGAAGAGCGCCTCCTCGACATGAAACCTGAGGACTTCGCAAACAATCAGATTCCCCGAGGCATTCGTTTCACCGAGGTTGATAATTTGTTTGACCGCGCACTCCATTTGGAACGGTGATTCCTTAACCCGGAACGGCTTGATCAAGTCGGATGCAACGGGAGTGAGTCCGCTTCTGACGAATTCATCGACACCAGTTTCAAATTCCGCCGATGCAAGATTCACCTGGTGGACGATGTCGTAAGTGACTGCCTGCACCACACATTCTTTCGTATCGACCAGATTCTGGTAGGTGTCTTTAAGGGTGGCGTCGCGTCCGCGCCGGGCGGGGGAGAAGGCGATTGTCGGCGGGTTGGCGCCGAAAGCGTTGAAGAATGAAAAGGGGGCCAGATTCCGAATTCCCTCCTTTGAGAGGGTCGAGACCAGCGCGATAGGCCGAGGAGCAACTCCGCCGAGCAGTGCGCGATGCACTTCGGGAATCGGTGTGCTTTTCGGATCAATGTGACGCATCTTGCTCATATGTTCTTCTTTTTCGCGAGGATCGAATAGCTCGCCTCGTCTTTGACAATTCGATTGGTCAGTCTGCCAAGTCCTTCGATCTCAAGTTCAATAATATCTCCGTCATTCAGCCAGATCGGCGTGAACTCTTCTCCCCGAGCCCTGGCTTCCAGCGTCCAGGTCCCGTTTAGCTCCAGGTAGCAGCCGGTTCCGACCGTACCAGATCCGATCACGTCCCCGGGGAAGATATCGACGCCGTAGGCGCAGCGCTCAATGATCTCCGCAAACGTCCAGTTCATATCTTTGAGGTTGCCGTCGGAGATCTGTTTTCCATTATGCGATGCGGTCATGCGGAGATTGTATTTGTCGCCGAATTCGGTGCTGATTCGTTTCGGTGAGAGTTCGTCCGGAGTGACCAACCAGGGACCTATCGAAGTCGCGAAGTCTTTGCCTTTAGCCGGTCCGAGATTCAGCTTCATCTCTTCCATCTGCAGGACGCGGGCGGACAGGTCGTTCATGATCGTGTAGCCGGCTATATATTTGTCAGCATCCTTTGAGGCAACATTCCGTCCACGTTTGCCGATTACGACCGCGGCCTCCAATTCAAAATCCAACTTCTGAAGATGGTCGTCTTCGACTGCAACATCACCCTCGCCAATCACGCCGTTGTGATTGGTGAAGTAAAAGATCGGATACTGATCGAATTCAGGGATCATATCCACGCCTCTATTCCTTCGGGCGGTGGCGACGTGCTGTCTGAACGCGTAGGCATCGCGGCACGAAGTAGGGCGGGGGACCGGAGCTAAGAGCGTAAAATCGGTTCCTATTGCTTCGTTCGTCTTGCCGGAGGTAATCGCATCCTGCGTTTTGCGGGCAAGGTCCATCGCCTTTTCTTCGCCCTGGAGGAATTCGGCCATGGTTGCCGGAAGGTCTATTGAAATGTTGTGGGCGTTGACTGACAGGTCGAAAATCTGGTTATCGATATACAGTCCGAGTCTTTCCGGATATCGGGCGTTTCTATACGATACGAGCTTCATCTACCTTTCCTTTTTCCATTTTCGCAGCATTGGGATATTTCTTGAGCAACAGGACGTACACTTCTTCGATTATCCTGAGGGCGAACTCGGTTTCGTCGATCGTCCCCGAGTTGACGCGGATGCCGTTCGGAATGCCGAAAGCGCCGAGCGGTCGAATGATCAGCCCGCGATTCAGACACTCGAGATAGAAGTCGTCGGTGAAATTCTCGTCCGGCATAACGAGCATGATGAAGTTAGCGGAGGTCGGTACCCGGGCAATGCCGAGGCTGTCGAACCGGTCGGCCATGATCTTGAGTGACTCCTTGTTCAATTTCACCGTGCGGGCCAGGAACTCATCGTCGTCCAGGGCGGCGATCGCCCCGACCTGAGCGAGCAGGTTCGGCTCGAACGGGAGCTTGACCTTGTACAAGGCGTTGATGACCTCATCCGGGCCGACGGCAAATCCTACCCGCAGACCGCCAAGTCCGTACGCCTTGGACAGGGTCCTGGTCACAACCATATTCTCATAGTCGTACCGTACCCCATTGGGGTAATCGGGATTCTCCGCCGCGTAAGTGGTGTAAGCCTCATCGAGTATCACCATGATATCGTCCGGAACCGCAGCCATGAACGACTCGAATTCCGCCCGGCCGAACATCGTTCCGGTCGGGTTGTTTGGATTAGCCAGATAGATCATTCGGGTCTTGTCGCTGATGCCATGCCGGATCGACTCCAGATCATACCCGTAGTTCTTCAGGGGAATCCGTTTCACCGTTCGGCCGAACTTCTGAGCGTTGACATACAGGCCGATAAACGTCCCCTCACTGGTCAGAATCTCGTCTTCCTCTTCGGTAAAGGCATTGACGATATAGGCGATAAGCGAGTCGGTTCCGTGGCCGCACACAACATGCTCAGGTTGTACCTCGTACTTAGCCGCGATCGCATGCACGAGATCATGAGAGAGAGGATCGGTGTAGCGATGCAGCTGCGGAAGAGCTGCCTTTATCGCTTCGGTCGCCTTGGGCGAAGGACCGAGCGGGTTTTCGTTGGAGGCGAGTTTGACTATCCGATTGAGGTTCTTCTCGCGGGCCAGTTCGCCAATAGGTTTTCCCGCCCGATATGGGCGAAGGTTCTTTACGAATTCCGGTATCTTTATCATTCTGCTATCCTGCTTGCAATAGTGTTGCTGTCCTGTCGCCACTAAGCTACAGCATTTGACCGGTTAGTCAAGCCGCTCGCACAAAATCTCCTACCGGGCACCGTTTTCCAGCCACGACTTGGCATAATTCTCGTCGATGACGTCCTTTACGTGCAGCGTTGGGCGCAGCGGCGCATAAGTGTCGATCATAACGGCGTATTCGTCCGTTCCCTTCTTGCCGATTGAGGCTTCGGTCTTGCCCGGTTGCGGTCCGTGAGGCATTCCCCCCGGATGCAGCGTGATCGAGCCCTCGACCACCCCCTTGCGGGACATGAAATCCCCCTCGACATAATACAGGACTTCGTCACTGTCGATATTCGAGTGGAAATAAGGAGCCGGGATCGCCTTTTCATGAAAATCGAAAGGACGGGGGACGAAATTACAGAGAATGAAGTGACCGGTTCGGAAGGCCAGATGCACCGGCGGCGGCAGGTGAATTCGCCCGACCTTGGCATGATAATCCTTGATGTTGAAGGCAAACGGATACAGATAGCCGTCCCAACCGACTACGCCGAACGGATGATGCGGAAGGATATGCTCGAAATACCGTGTGCCTGCCTTGATGATCACATGGAATTCACCCGATTCGTCGTTCGGTTCCATGTACTCGGGCAATTTGAAGTCCCGTTCCGAGTAAGGGGCATGCTCCAGGAGCTGGCCGTAATCATTGCGATAGTGATTCGGGATTTCGTAGGCGGTATCGGATTCGACTATCATCAGCTTGTTATTCTCGAAATTGTCGAATTTGATCTGATAGGTAACCGCGCGCGGGATGATGAACTGGTCCCCTTCTTTAAACGGGATTTTGCCGAATTCACTGAGCATCACTCCGGTGCCGTGGTGAACGAACACGTATTCGGCGCCGTACGCATTCCGATAGAATTCATCGGTATCGCTTGTGACGTGGGCCGTGTAGATATGGCAGTGCGGATTGCGGAGATACAGCTTGCGGGCAGTGATAAACGTGCCGGAGGATTTCTTCTTGTCGGTGAAGAAGTGGTAGTAGAGAACGGGAGCTTCCGGCCAGTCGACGTCTTCATTCCACGAGAGATCGTTCATCCGCAATACCTCGGTGGGTGGATGAAAGTGATACTTGGTCGAATACACGCCGGAAAACCCCTTGCTCGAAAACAGCTCTTCACGATACAGTGACTTACCGTCCGGCTTGTAAAAGGTCGTATGCTTCACCGGGGGAAGCTCGCCCAGTCTATGATAAAACGGCATCTTTGGATCCTTTCAGAAAGAAGGCCGGGAGGACGAAGATACCGTCTTGCGTCTCCCGGCGGCCTGATTCAATTTGTCAACACGGAGGCATCAGCTCTTCGGGAGTCTTCTCGAGATTTCCTCGGAGCTTCTGATCGAGTTCGATAGACTCGAAGAGTGACTGGAAATTTCCTTTCCCGAATCCCTCGGCGCCTTTGCGCTGAATGAACTCGAAGAAGAAGGTCGGCCGGTCACCGATCGGCTTGGTGAAGAGCTGCAGCAGGTATCCCGTTCCTTCAATGTCGCAGAGGATTCCATGCTTCTGCAGATCGTCGATGTTCTCGTCAATCTTGACGTCCTCACGCTTGCGGAGCATATCATAGTAAGTATCCGGGGCGGAAAGAAACTCGACCCCGTTGCGGCGGAGAGCGTCGATCGTACTCACAATATCATCCGTGCGGATGGCGATATGCTGTACGCCGGAGCCGTAGTACTGCTCGATGTACTCCTCGATCTGTGACTTCTTGAGTCCTTCGAACGGCTCGTTGATCGGGTTCTTGATAACACTGTCCGAGGATCTCACCACTTTCGAGAGCAGGGCCGAATACTTGGTTCCGATATCTCCCGCTTTGAAGTCGACGAACGTCTCGAATCCCATCGTTCTGTTGAAGTACTCCGCCCAGATGTTCATCTCGTTCTCGCGGACGTTACCGACAATGTGATCGATTCCCTGGATGCCGGTATCGATGGTGTCGAGTTGTATCTGCTGAAGGGGGGCGCAGAACTTCGGCTTGAACAGGTAGTCGTAATGGTCGCGGTTGGTGTATACAAGCTCCGTGTCATCATAGAGCCTGATCGCGGCTTCTTCGATATATCCGTGTTTGTCCTCGACCTTCTCCGGCCGGCGGACCATCACCGCGCCGTGCTGAGTGGCATACCGGAAGGCTTTGGTGACGTCGTCCACCTCGACCGACCAGCGCTTCACCCCGTCGCCATGACGATTCAGGAAGCTGAACACGTCGTAACAGTCCGGTTGCAGGGGCGAGGTTATTACTAACTTGAAATCGTTTTTGGTAAGATAATACGAAGCGCGATCGCGCACGCCCGTTTCGGGGCCGAGGTAGGCGGTAATCTCCATGCTCAACGCTTTGGCGTACCAATACGCGACCATTTTAGCCGAACCGACGTAGAACTCAACGTAATCGTATCCTCTAATGCCTAAGACATCTGTCATTTATTCCTCCTCATGAGATTGAATGTACGGTATTCCTATAACAGCATATTGGCCAAATGGGTCCGCAAAAAGTAGCGGGGGTTGTCGGGAAAGTATAAGCAAGCCCCCGGTCAGGCGCAACGATTTAAACCGAAAAACTGGAGTTATTAGCCTGATGCAGTCCATTATTCCCGGCGGATCGAAAGGTCGCGTCGCACGCGATCGGTTTGAGCCGGGACGGGTCCGAGGCTTCGAATCACGCGTTGTCCGCCGGTTACTCGCAGAGAACGGACCGCCCGTCCTGTGCGCTCTCCTCAAGAGGCTTTTCGATTGCTTTTTCGGTCAATTGCGGTAAATTGGATCAAGTTCGGATACAAAACTTACTATGTGCTCTATTTTTAGAACGTCAGTTCTGACGGTGTCATTTCTTCTGCTCGCGGTTATCGGCAGCTCCTCCGGGGCGGATGTAAAAAGGCTCGACGTCAACGACTCGCGCGACCCACGGCTCACTCGATTCGAGGCGATTGAACTCTCCGAGTTCCAATCTCCGGCAGAAAATCACCCGGTTTCCCGGCCGCTTCACGTGGTCCGCCCCAAACGGTCCGATGCCGACAGCGGCATCTATGTCTGGGTCTACAATTCGAGCGCTTACACCGATGATCCGGCCATTTTCAGCTACAAGAACTTTGCAACCAATCAAACGATAGACGACGACCCGATTCGACTCACCATTTGCGACGTCGACGGGTATGTCGAGCCGGGAAGCGGACAGCGGTGGCTTGTGGCGGGCGGGTTCCGCCACGACTCGGCTTTCGTCGTCAAGACACTTCCGGGAAGCGAGAAGTTCGAATGGAAATTCCTCTGCCGTGGCGTCGATCACTCGGGCAACGGACTCTGGGAACCATCGGTCGAAATCGTGGCGGTGAACGACTACGATTACGACGGTAAAGACGAAATCTTCGTAAGTGTGCATCCGGGCCGGGATCTGGAACCGCGGGTCCTGTTTTGCATCCACGCCGAATCGCTCAGGGAAGAATGGGAACTGCCGGTCGCGGCAGGAGTGAACCGCGGCGAGGTGTTCAGCGCTCGCGATTCGGCCAACCCGGCCATACTGTTCTCCGCCTACAACATGAAGCAGGGAGTATCCGACTCCAACTTCTCGGATAATTATGCCTACATCACCAAGGTCAGTTCGACCGGGCGGATTTTGTTCAACTATATCGGTTCGGTGGAACACGGCACGGTAAGATTGACCCGGGGTGAGAATGATTCCGTCTTCTATGTTGCTTGTTCTCAGCCGCTGACTGACGCCGCAGATACGATCGAAATGCCGCCCAGCAAGTATCGCATCTACAAGATAACTCGCGACGGCAGAAAAGTGGATAGCGTGGTGACCGGTTCCATCACCGGAAGTCTGTTTCTGGACGATTTCAGTCGAACCGGTGAGAAAAAGATCCTTGCTGTCAACACAGTTGGCGTCGTGACGGCTTACGATCTGGACTTGAACAGAATAGCGGAGTCCTCGCCCACCAGGCTTCGCCGGTTCATCTGCAAAATGCAGTTGCCGGGAGGCGGTCGGCCCGGGCTTCTATTCAGCTGCATCGACGGCACACAGGAATTATACTCGGCCGATTTCTCCAAACGTGCCGCCATTGGAGGCAGTTACTCGTACTGGGAGCCGATCGTATTCGACAGGGAAGGTCAGCCGACTGCCTATATCGGAGGACGGGGCGGCGGCGGAGTCGTCACCACCTTTCGACGCCGAGATCTGCTCGCATATTTGCGGGTGATCTTCATTGACTACCAGTCGTACATCCTTCTGGTTCTTTTCGGGCTTCTTCTGAGTCTGCTTGCAGTCAACTATTATCGCCTCAAAAAGAGCCACGCGCTCGCCGAATCCGAACTCCAGTTGAGCGCTCTTCTCGACGAGACTCCTGCCGGGGTAGCTCTGTTTCAGGAGGGCAGGGTCAAGTACGTAAACCGGAAACTGACAGAAATTCTCGGTTATGGCAGCAGTGAGCTGATGAACCAGAATATCAGTCTGCAAATCATTCATCCCGAAGACCGCGATCGAATTTACGAGGATCTGGACGACCTGTCGTCCGGGAAGAAGCAGAACTCGCGGTATGAATCACGCATGTTCACGAAGGGGGGAGAGCTTCACTACTTCGAGGTTCACAATACGAGGATTTCTCATCTGGGGAAACCTGCTGTCATCAGCACCTATCTGGACATTACCGAACGCCAGCGCTCACGCCTGCTGCTTGAAAAAGAGTCGCACACTCTGAACAACATCATCGAGCTGAATCCTTACCCGATCGGTATATTCGACAAGACTGGTCATTTCCTGCGTGCAAACGAGTCTTTCCATTCGCTCTTCAAATCCATGCCCGAGCCGGACTACAGCTTTTTCGATGATCCGATCGCCAATCGTCTGGGTTATGCCGATGCGATCCAGAACAATCTCCTGGCCGGTCGTCAGCAGACCATCACGGAGCTGGCCTACAATATCCACGAGATAGATCCTAAATATCCGGACAACCCCTTGCTGCTGAACATTGTCATGTTCCCGATAACCGATCCGGCGGGGGCCATAGAGTATTTCGTGTTTATGTATGAAGATGTTTCGGCTCGAAAACGGGCCGAGAACGCGCTTCGTGAATCCGAAGAGCGATTCCGCGCACTCGCGGAGTGTTCGCTGGTCGGTATCTATATCTTCCAGGATGGTGTATTCATATACGTAAATCCGAAGCTTGCTGAATTGCTCGAGATGACAGTCGAGGAGGTGATCGGCCTCCGCAAACCACTCGATTATGTGCACGATGAGGATCGACCGAAAGTCGACGAATTCATCAGGCAACGCTTGAGCGGCGAGACGGAGTTCGTGCACTACGAATTCCGAATCGTCATTCCCGGCAAACTGGATAAATACGTCGAAGTATTCGGTTCCAGTATGTCGTTTCACGGAAGGCCCGCTGTCTTAGGCACGATGCTCGACGTGACCGAGCGAAGGCGCGCCCAGATGGCGCTGCGACAGTCGGAAGAAAAGTATCGCACGCTCCTCGAAAATATACCTATCGGCGTCTTTCGGTCGATACCGGGCGGCCTGGGCTTCTATTCCGTCAATCCGGCGATGGCCAGGATGTACGGATATTCGGAGGAGGAGATGCTCACCAAGACCGTGAGTGACGTCTACTGCGATATCGAGGATGGCATGGCGCTCAAAGCGCTGCTCGAGGAATCCGATTCCGTGACCGACTTCGAATCCCGCATGCGACGAAAGGATGGGTCGACTTTCTGGATAAGCTCCAGTATTCGGGCCATCAGGGACGAGTCCGGCGAGCCCCTCTACTACGACGGTATCGACATTGATATCACCAACCAGAAGCTGGCCGAAGAGTCGCTTCGAGAGTCAGAAGAAAAGTACCGCGCCGTGCTTGAACAAAGCTCGGAATGCATCTACCTGATAAATCCGGAGACAAAAGCCATCCTTCAGGCGAATCCGGCGATGCAGTCGCTGCTGGGTTACTCGGCCGAAGAATTCCGGACCTTGAGCGCCGACCAGATCGCCGCCGAAGGGTCGGAGGCTATCGACGCCAAGATTCGTGCGGCGAGAGCCGATGGTTCGGTCTTCATGACCAATCGGCAGTACCGTCGAAAAAACGGAACACTGGTCGATGTCGAGGTCAGCGCGAACCTGATCAGATACGGCGGAAGTCAGGTCCTGTGTGTCGTCTCAAGAGATGTTACCGAAAGGCGCCGGTCCGAGACGATGCTTAAGCAGCGAGAGGAGATGCTGGCCGCCCAGTACAATGCGATACCGGTTCCGACCTATACGTGGCAGAAGCAGGGGGACGACTTCGTGCTGATAGACTTTAATCAGAAGGCACGTGAAATCACGAACGGCCAGATCGACAACTATCGCGGCGTCCTCCTTACCGAGCTTTTCGCCAGCGATCAGTATATGATTGAAAAAATCCACGAGACTTTCGAACAGAAGACATCGATGCAGTGGGAGATGGTCTATACGTTCAAATCTACCCGGAAACAGCGTAATCTGGCGGTGAATCTTTCATTCGTGCCGAACGATATCGTGCTCGTTCATACCACCGATATCACCGATAGAAAAGAGGCTGAAAAAGCCCTGGTGGAAAGTGAAACGAAATTCCGGTCGCTGGCCGAAAGTACATCGGCGGCGATCCTCATGTTCCAGGATGACCGCATGATTTATGCCAATCCGATGGCGGTGACGATCACCGGGTACACGCGCGAGGAAATCCTCAGTTTCAATTTCTGGGACATCATCCATCCCGACGTTCGCGAGACAGTTCGCCAGCGTGGCCTCGGACGCCAGCTCGGCGAGAACGTACCGAAAAGCTACGAAGTCCCCTTACTGACGAAAGATGGCAGAAAGAAGTGGATGCTGTACACCGGCGACGTCATCGACTATAACGGTCGACCGGCAGTATTGGGAACGGCGTTTGATATCACCGATCGCAAGCAGGCAGAAGCGGAGCTTCTCGTTGCCAACCAGGAACGATATAATCAGGTGAAGGAAATTGCCGGAGGCATAGCGCATGAGATATACAATGCTTTGTTCCCGGCGACGAGCATGCTCGATAAGCTGAGACGTCGACTCGGAAGCGGTGACGGAAACGGAAAGGAGCATGCCGAGGATTCGGAGATCGCGCACGATCTGAGGCTGATCGGTATGGCCGAATCGTCGCTTGAACGTGCCATCAAAATGACCGAAACAGTTACGCAGTTCAGCCGGATCGAATCGCAAAGAGAAGTCGAGGATATCGAGTTGGAGTCATTCTTCGAGGACCTCGTGCAATCCAAACCGAGACTGCACAACCATATTTCCTACCGGCTTGATATTCGATCTTCGATGTCGGTACGAATGAATCGCGGACATGCCTTCAGCCTGTTCAGCAATATCATCAACAACGCGCTCGACGCCCTGGAGGAACGCGGTTCCGGCAATATCGATATAGTAGTGTCACGGAGCGGCACCTTTGCTATGATAGATATCATCGACGATGGTCCCGGCATACCGGAGGAAGCGCTTCACAAAGTTTTTAATCCGTTTTTCAGTACGAAGCCGCGTACCGGAACCGGGCTGGGGCTGGCCATCTGCAAGAAAGTGACGGATCTCTACGGAGGAAAGATCGCCGTCGAGTCCATTATTGACAAAGGAACCAGATTCAGTATATTATTACCGGCATGCTGATCGTGCTTATCTTTGTTGCGGAAAATCTTAGAGTATGAAGAACATTCTGGGCAGACTTCTCATTGTTGACGATGATCCTCTTGTGCTCGATGCACTTCGGGAAACCTTCATCGACGAATACGACATTTTGGCGGCCTCGTCTGGTCCCGAGGCGCTGGACCGAATACGGGAGAACGATGATATCGATGCGATCGTTCTCGATATCAAGATGGCGCGAATGGACGGTCTCGAGACCGCCTCCCATATCAAAGAAATCAACTCGGAGATTCCGATCATCTTCCATACAGGCTATCCGGGTGCGTACTCGGAGCAGGAAATCGAAAAAGGGTACCATCCTTTCGATTATGTAGGGAAGAATGAACGACCGGCCCGCCTTCAGCGCGCGGTAAAAAACGCGGTCAGCTTCCACAAACTCAGAACATCGCAATCGACCCTTGTCGATCTCGCCCGCCGCGAGTACGGCCTCGTGGGTAAGTCGTCCGGGATGCTCGAAGTCTACAGCAAGATTGAAAAAATAGGTCCTACCGACAACAAAGTAATGATACTTGGTCCGACCGGCACCGGCAAAGAGTTGATCGCTCGGGCAATCCACCGCAAGAGCCTTCGCGCCGAAAAGCCGCTCGCCATCTTCAACTGCAACCACAAAGCTCCGGACCTCGTTGAGGCTGAACTGTTCGGTCATCTGCGCGGTTCTTTCACCGGCGCGGTGGCCGATCGTGTCGGAACTTTCGAATATGCCGACCACGGTACGGTGTTCCTGGACGAAATCGGCGACCTGGACATAACTACGCAGGCTAAGATTCTCAGGGTGCTGGAAACCGGGGAGATTGTCAGAATTGGAACCTCGGAAGTTAAGCGGGTCGATGTTCGCCTGATCTGTGCCACCCACCACGATCTTGTCCGTCTGGTCGCAGAGAAACGTTTCAGGGAAGACCTTTACTATCGGCTCAAGGGGGTTACGATTGAGCTTCCCGCTCTGAGGGACCGTCGCGAAGACATACCGCTGCTGATCGATTTCTTCAGCGAGCGATATTGTCAAAAAGGTGGCACCGGTCTGAAGTTGTTCGAGCAGGCGGCCCGGGACTACTTGATCGAGTATAATTGGCCCGGTAATGTAAGACAACTTATGGACACGGTCCAGTCCCTGATCGACCTGTCTCCGTCTTACTATATCACACTTCAGGAAGTTGTTGAATATCTCGCCGGTACCTACAGTGTCGCGAACGGCGAAGGGGGACTAACCGAGCAGGTGAAGGAATTCAAGCGAATCGTCATTCTCAAGCAACTTGACAAGAATAACGGCAATGTCAGTGCGACTGCTCGCGATCTCTCTCTTGACCCATCCAATCTCCGTAAGCTAATCCGCGAACTCAACATAAGTCGCGGTTGATTTTACCCCGATCCTACTACCGCCGATTCGGTATTTTATACCTTACGTGCTGATTTATTGATTCGGTTGTCCGTGTAACTGCTTATTGTGCAACGTGATAACTTTTTGGCGTCATAGCGAAGTCGTTGGCACACAATTTGATATCTATTTGGTAGAAGATTGATAGGTATTTTAGCTACTGTAGATAGATCATGCTCGCTGGTGAGAACACTGGCAGGCCGGTCAACTGTGTGGGGAATTGCGCGGGGCGGTTTCAGGAGTTGACCGAATGAGAGGATTACAGAGAGGAGAGGGAGGGAGGATTGAAACACAACTTCAATCCTCTTAATTCCGGCTCGGTGGAGATTGTGCTCGCTTCATCGGGCCTCTTTTTTTGCGAACCGGCTATTCAGGGCGGCTAATTAATCCCATTGAAGTTTGTCTTGCAACCTCCGTTGGCTATCGATAAATCGACCGCTTTTAGACGAAAATCGCTATATTGAGACGGTAATCAGACGGTATTTGCGGTAAGTGGGATGAGGTGAGAAGTGCATGAATTAGCCATCGCCGACTCGATTGTGAAGACGGTGCTTGGGGAGATGACCCGGCGCAAGCTGAGCCGAATTGAGGCGGTTGGTCTTCGGATCGGCGCTCTTTCAGATATCGTTCCGGAAGCTCTGGAATTCGGATTCCACGCGCTGACGACCGATACGATTCTCGCCGATGCCCGCCTCGAGATTGAGCGGATCCCGGTCCGCGGTCACTGCAACAAATGCCATGTAGATTTCGAAGTCGAGAGGTTCGTCTTTATCTGTCCGGAATGCGGCGCAGTCGAAGTGAAGGTATCGCAGGGGACGGAGCTTGATATCGCCTATCTTGAAATCGACGAGCCACAGGAATTAGGGGAATTACCATGACCAAGACTATTCCAATCGAAAAGAAAGTGTTGTCCGAAAACGATCGTCTCGCCGCCGCGATTCGCGAGGATTTGTCAGGCCGAGGGATCTTCTGCATAAATCTTGTCAGCTCGCCCGGAAGCGGCAAGACCTCGCTGCTTGAACGGACACTTAAGGAACTTAATCGGCGGCTGAGTATCGCATTAATCGCCGGCGACGTTCAAACTGAGAACGATGCCGACAGACTCCTCAAGGCAGGCGGGAAGATAGTTCGGCCGATAGTGACCGGCGGAGCCTGTCACCTCGATGCACAGATGATTACCAGGGCGCTCGGCGAGTTTTCCCTGAACGAGGTTGAACTGCTGGTTATCGAAAACGTCGGCAACCTGGTCTGTCCCTCCAGTTACGATCTGGGAGAAGACATGAAGGTAGTTCTGCTTTCGACGACCGAAGGGGATGACAAGCCGCTCAAGTATCCGGGCATGTTTCGGAGATCCTCGGTGATGGTAGTCAACAAAACAGACCTGCTGGGGACCTCGGAATTCGACCTCGGGAAAGTCAGGCAGAACGCCCTGCAGATTAACGGAGAACTTGAGATCTTCGAGACTTCCTGTCGGACCGGCGACGGGATAACGCTGTGGTGTGATTGGTTGATCGCCAGGGTCGAAGAGAAGCGTCAGGCTAACCAACAGAATCATGACTCGTGAGAGCCGCACAGGCGCTGGAAAGGCATCCGGCACGCTTCGCCGCCGTCTCAATGTCAATGGCCTTGTTCAGGGGATAGGCTTCCGGCCTTTCGTCTACAGACTTGCGAATGATTTGAACCTGGTCGGATTCGTTATCAATGATTCCGATGGAGTGGTGATCGAAGTCGAAGGACCGGAGGCGAGTCTAAATGCGTTCTTCACCAGACTGCAGGCCGATTTGCCGGTTCTTGGAAAAATCGTCAGCCTCGAAAGCAGGGATATCCCTCCGCGTGATGAGGAAAGTTTCCGAATCGAGGGGAGTCGTCGCGCCGGCAGGGCTTCGACTTTGATCTCTCCGGACATCGCAACATGTCCGGATTGCCTCGCCGAACTATTCGATCCAGGTGATCGGCGCTACCGCTATCCTTTCATCAACTGCACCAATTGCGGACCGCGATATACGATAGTCGAGGGAATCCCGTACGACCGTCCGAACACGTCGATGAAACTCTTCCCCATGTGTCCGGAGTGTGCGAGTGAGTACAAGAACCCGGGCAACCGCCGATTCCACGCACAGCCGAATGCATGCCCCGAGTGTGGCCCGAGAGTGGTACTTCACGACGGACGGAAACCGATTTCAGTCGAAGATCCAATTCAGGGCGCCGTTGATCTGCTCAAGAAGGGCCAGGTCGTGGCCGTGCGCGGCGTTGGAGGGTTTCATCTTGCCGTCGACGCGACCAACGAGCGGGCCATTGAGCAGTTGAGAACTCGAAAAGGAAGAGCGGAGAAGCCGTTCGCACTGATGTCCGAGAGTATCGACATCGTCAAAAGATATTGCCGGGTCTCTTCGCCCGAGGCGGACCTTCTCAGGAGTTATGCTCGTCCGATCGTGCTGCTTCATAAGACAAGAGACTGCACTCTGCCGAACGTACTTGCCCCGAATAACAAATATCTCGGGTTCATGTTGGCTTACACGCCGCTTCATCATCTTCTGCTTCACCGGAATTTCGATGCCCTTGTAATGACAAGCGCGAATTACTCGGAGGAACCGATAGCGATAGGCAATCAGGAAGCGTTTGAACGGATTTCCGGGCTCGTTGATGCCTTCCTGGTTCATGATCGAGAGATCCGGCAGCGATGCGACGATTCAGTCGCCTATGTTCGAGAGGGCCGGCCTCGAATGATTCGGCGTTCCCGGGGATATGTGCCGACTCCAGTGTTTATTGGCAGGAAGATCAAGCCGACCATACTCGCTTGCGGTGGAGAACTGAAGAACACGATTGCCTTGTCGCGGGGGGATCAGGTGTTCTTCAGCCAGCACATCGGCGATCTGGACAACCCGCAGGCATTAGCCTTCTTTGAAAATTCGATAGCGCACTTTTCCAACCTCCTGGAAATCAAGCCTGACGTGATCTCGCATGATCTCCACCCGGAGTACCTGAGTACAAAATGGGCAAATGCGCAACCGCTTCCAACGATTGCCGTGCAGCATCACCACGCCCACCTCGCTTCGGTGATGGCGGAGAATGGGCGAGAAGACAGGACAATTGGCATCATTCTTGACGGTACCGGATATGGCCCCGACGGCACAATTTGGGGCGGCGAGGTGCTTGTCGGCGATTTGAGCGGATTCGAGCGATTTGCCTGGCTGAAGCCGGTACCGATGCCGGGAGGCTCGGCCGCCGTCAAGCAGCCGTGGAGAATGGCCGTGAGCTACCTTCACTCGGCATATGACGGGAATCCTGGGAATCTCGATCTTCCACTTATTAGGGATCTGCCCGAGGAGTCTCTGCGAGTTGTGGCAAGTATGATCGAGAAGCAGGTAAACGCGCCGTTGACTTCAAGCTGCGGGCGGTTGTTCGATGCGGTCGCGGCGATCCTTGGAATCAGAACGGAAGTTACATTTGAGGCGCAGGCTGCGATCGAACTGGAAATGGCCGCCGACGAACACGGTGGCATTTCTTCACCGGGCTTTTCACGGCATGACAACGCCGGAGGTCCAATCGAAATAGCCGGACTCGTTCG
>CAZFOY010000003.1:0-18618 GCA_964520865.1 uncultured Ignavibacteriales bacterium
GGGTAGCGCGGGAAGGCAAGGATCTTGTGATCGTTTGTTCCGGACGCGAAGGCCATTTTTCGATCGAAGACACGTTGTGCGGCGGGATGTTGATTCACCTGTTGATCGAGAATCATCACCTGGATATCGAAGCGAACGACGCCGCTTCGCTCGCCTTGCTTCTGTACCAGACCAACCGCTCGCGCCTTCGCGAGACAATCGAGCAGGGTGAGCACGGCCGTTTTCTCGACTCGATCGGATTCGGCGGGGACCTGGCGATTGCCGCCCTTCCCGATTCAATGCCGGTCCTTCCGGTGCTCAAGGACGGTCGCTTGATTCTCGAGTCCTGAAGCCTGTTCGTACTGCATTTACCCTAATCTTTTCCGGAGGAAGGCGGTATAAGTACAAATGATAAAGCGTATTCTATTGCTTGCGTTGTTGATTCTCCCCATATCCGGAACTTGCGGGGCCGCCGATGGGGTGGAGTGTCAGCTCTCGATTTACGAACATGACACTACTTCACACTCGGACGTCCTGCTCTGGTCCGACACGACCGACTTCGTAAAAGGAATGCCGGCGAGCGGATTCTTCGGACCATTTTCTGCCGAGATCGAAATTGTCTCGGCCGATTCTGCACGAACGAACTTCACCGTCCAGCTGGTCACGCTCGGCCCGGTAGCGAATACCTACTCCAAGACGTTTGCTGTTGAGTACGGTCTGCCGGCAACAATCAGGGACATCGCGGGCAAGCAGAATTCTCGATACACATTCACGGTGATCCCCAACGCCAGGAAGTCAATCGATACTTCGATCTGCCCCTACAACCATCGCAAGGAGGGCAGTTTCACTTTCACGCCTGCCGCTTACATGGATATCTACTATGTTCAGGGTTCGCTCGGGGATTTTCATTTCGACAGTGTGCGTGATCTGCTCGACGGTCAGTACCGGCAGCTAATGGCGATGGCTAATCTCACGATACCGGGAAAGACCCTCGTCTATCTCTGTCCCTGTCCCCTCTATTCGGTCATCTGGGACAAGCGTTTCGGTATGTCGGTTGACCCGACCCGAAACAGCGCCTTTGCAGTGTTCAATCGCGATGTGAATACCGCAGATCCGTTCATCGTACAGCAGACCCAGATTCTGCGCAACTTCGGCTACTCCGCTCCGTTCCTGTCCGAAGGATTCGCCGGCTACTACTCCTTCTCCGTCTACGATATGAGGCAGATCTTCAAGGAGAAGAAACAGATCCCGTTGCGGAAGCTCATGGCTACTCACGACTACTACACGGCGAATGCAGGCATAGCAGATCGGACGGTGGCGAGTTTCGTAAAGTTTCTCATCGATCAATATAAGATCGACAGGTTCCTTAAGCTGTACGCTGCCGCCGATGACCTGAATCTCCAGTCCGCTATCGAAAGCACCTACGGCAAGTCGCTTCAGCAGCTCGAAGCGGAATGGAAAACCTTTGTGGACACCAGCACGATCTCGTCGGCCGAGTTTGCTCTTCATTCCGGGATGGCCGAAGAGATGCTGAACTATAAGCAGATGCTTGAGTACGCCGAAGGGATGCTGAGGTCGGCCAAGACCTCGACTGACAGCATCGGGGCCTACGGTCAGCTCAAAAGAGCGTACTTCTTCAACGGTGATTACTACAAAGCGACCAACATCGAAAGGGTTCTGCTCAAAGTTGACAGCACAAATGTCCTCGACTGGATGGCCCTCGGTTCTTACCAGATGATGAACGGTTACTACGACAGCGCATTTGCATCGTTCAACAAAGCGAAAAAAATCGACTCGACAAATCAGCTGGTCAATTTCAATATCGCTCTGTACTACCTGTTACGCAACGATTCGGCCAAAGCGAGACAGATCCTTGTTAACAATCTGAGTATCGCCAAAGGTGCCCAGGCGCAGGGTGAAAGTCGGGTGACCCTGGCAAATCTGTTGATGACTTCGAAAGACAAGTCGGAACATGCGAAAGCTGCCAAAATGTATCAGGAGACGATAAGCAATTTCAGTAAGTCACTTCAGATAAACGGCGCCGATGCTTCCCTGTACATGTGGATAGGGATCTCGTATCTGGGACTTGGGGACCTCGACAACGCCCTCTCCTTCCTGCACACTGCGGAGTTTCTCGAGACCCGTCCCTTCTATCAGGGGATGATCGATCTCTGGCTTGGCAAAGCGTACCTGGCATCGAACAAAAAGGATTCTGCCGACACGTATCTGGCTCAGGTCATGTCGGTTTCTTCGGCCGCCTATCATCAGCGCGAGGCAAAAGCACTGCTCCAGAAGGATTAAGTTAACGGACTATGTTCAATTTTCTAAATACAGGCGTCCTCTTCGCGGCGGTTGCGGCTGTCATCCCGCTGATCATTCACCTGTTTTCGAAGCGGAAGGTCAAGATCATCGATTTCTCGTCGCTGAAGCATCTGAAAGCGATGCAGCGCCGACAGGTCCGACGACTCAAGATCCGTCAGCTTCTCCTGCTCATCCTTCGCATGCTCATCATCCTGCTGGTAGTACTGGCGTTCGCCCGGCCGACCACCAAGGGCGGAAATGTCGGATCGCACGCGGCCGTATCGGCGGTGGTCCTGTTCGACAACTCAGCTTCGATGGACCGATACGTCACCGACGGCAACTTGTTCGATCTCGCCCGAAAGCGAACGGAGCAGCTCCTGAATACTTTTGGCGAAGGCGATCAGATATCGCTGCTTCCGATGGTTGCCACAGATGCTTCGACTCAGGAGGTCGGATTCTCTTCCGCTGCTGTGGCAAAAGAACAGCTGAGCAGCCTGCAGGCAAGGTTCGAAGAGGCGGACCTTCAGGGGGCGCTGGAGAAGACCGTCACCCTTCTCAACGCGGCAAAGAACCTGAACAAAGAAGTTTACATAGTATCAGACCGGCAGCGGGTTTCCCTGCCCGACTCGAGTGTCCTTGCCGGTACCGACGCTCACGTATATTATCTTGACCTTCCGCTCGAGGCACCGGACAACGCCGGAATTGTCTCGGTTGATTTCGGCGGTCAACTCATCGCACCGGGTCACGATTTCACACTGTCGGCGAGTGTCAAGAATTACGGCGACGCCGATCGAAGCGATATGATCGCGTCGCTCTTTCTCGATGGCACCCGCACCGCCCAAACCGATTTCTCGGTAAAGGCACACGACCAGACGCAGGTCAAGTTCACTCGGAGCGTGACGACAACCGGGTTTCATTCCGGGTATGTGGAGATCTCCGACGACAAATTCATGGACGACAACCGGTACTACTTCAGCTTCCGCATCCCCGATCGGTTCAATCTGCTCGTGATCGATGGTGACAACACCGGCAAGCTCATCTCCCTCGCTCTGGCACCGTCGCCCACGCTAACGCAGTACTGGTCGGTCAAGAGTGTCGACCCGAATGACCTGACCGGAGTGGATCTGAATCAGTATGACGCTATTATAGTAACGGGGGCACCTTCGTTGCCTAAGACGTACATCGATCGACTCAAGTCTTTCACAATAAACGGCAATTCGATCTTCGTGCTCTATGGCGGCGGCACCGATATCAAATACTACAACGAGAACTGGGCGCCGTTGACCGGAGTCGTGTACGACAAACCTATTGACCCGAACTTCACCCGTGCCGGTTACTATTCGTTGCTTTCTTATGATGTCAATCACCCGATCTTCTCGGTGTTTGCGTCGGCGAACAAGAAACCACCGGAAGTGAAGTTCTATACACTGCCGACCGTGCATCTTCAGGGAACGGCCCGCTCGCTGATGCTTTTCACCGGCGACCGTCCGGCCCTGGTCGAAAATGCTTACGGTCGCGGCAAGGTGCTCAGTTTCAATGGGCCGATCGCTCCGCAATACTCCGACCTGACCGGGCATGCCTTCTTTGTACCGCTCGTCTCACGAATCGCCGAGTATCTGTCATCCGACCTTTCAAGCTACGACCTTCGCGTCTTCTGTGGCGGCAGCCTGGCCCGACCGCTCTCCGATCGCGTCTCCGTGAGCAGCGCCCTGAGTTTGATTACTCCTGACAGCTCCAGCTACAGTCTGGTTCCGGAGGAGTCGCAGGGATCAATGGTCATTCATATCAGTCCGATCAATCATCCCGGCATTTATCACGTGGTCAACCAGGGACGCGAGATCGATCGCGTGGCCGTCAATCTCACCCCCTCCGAATGTGATTTGACCTCGGTCGACACCGATCAATTCGCTACGGCGATTGGCGCTGCGAAAATGAACGTGCTGGGCGGTCAGGCGAATCTTGGCAGCGTCATCGCACAGTTCCGCTACGGAAAAGAACTCTGGCAGCTCTTTGTCTGGATCGCACTCATTCTACTCGCAATTGAGATATTGCTCTCAAGAGGCTCCGCTCCCGAGGAATCGTAATGACTTTGCTGGCCGCTGAAAGAATTTCCAAACGATTCAACGACCAGATCATCTTTCAGGACGTTTCGTTCACGATCGGCGACAGCGAACGGATTGGTCTGGTGGGCAAGAACGGCTCCGGCAAGACGACGCTGTTCGAAATACTGGCCGGTGTACAGGAGCTCGATTCGGGCAGTATCACCCGCGCCAAGGCGTGCAAGATCGATTATGCCGAGCAGGAAAAGACCGATTTCCTTGAACTGACGCTCTTTGATTTCGTCTCCTCGGCCCGTCAGGATCTGCTCGATATGCGCCGGGAGATCGCAAAGCTGGAAGAAAATTTGGCCCGGCATCCCGACGACGCTTCTATGCTCGACCGGCTCGGTCAGCTTCAGAATCGATATGAACATCAGCAGGGGTTTACTTTCGAAAACGAAATTAAAGTAATCCTGGCCGGACTTGGATTTGTCGAAGATCGGTTTCGGGACCGAATACGGAATTTTTCCGGCGGGGAGAAGAACCGGGCCGGATTGGCACGGATCCTCGCGGGCAACGGCAATTTACTCCTGCTCGACGAGCCGACCAATCACCTCGATATCGAATCGACCACCTGGCTGGAGGAATATCTTCAGAAGACGACAAAGAGTTTCGTTGTGGTTTCGCACGACCGGACATTTCTGAGCAACACGGTTGGAACAGTCTGGGAGATTTTGAATGGGCGAATCGATTCCTATGTCGGGACATTCAGCAAATTTCTCGAGCAGCGATCCGAGCGCAGGAGGCTTCACGAGCACCACTACCGTCATCAGCGCGAGGAGATTCTTCGGCTCGAAGACTACGTCCGCCGCAATATGGCGGGACAAAAGACCAAGCAGGCACAGTCCAAGCTGAAATATCTTGCCCGGATAAAACGGATCCCTCCGCCGGAGACGGATGGGTCCGGTCCGACTATTCGCCTGACTTCCTCGGGCCGATCGTTCGCACACGTCCTGGCGGTCGATGCTCTCACGATCGGTTACGGCGATCGGACGGTTGTCGACGACATCAAGTTCGATATCTACCGTGGCGACAGGATAGGCGTCATAGGGGCTAACGGTTCGGGCAAGTCGACGCTTATCAAGTCGATAATCGGCGAAATCGAACCGATGACGGGTGATATCCGACTCGGTAACAATGTCGATGTCGCCTATTTCGATCAGGAGCTGTCCGACCTGGACGACAGCAAAACGGTATTGGAAAACCTGTGGGAAGAAGATCCCTCGGTCGAAGTTGGTGTCATACGGTCGTTTCTCGGTCGTTTTGGTTTCACCGGTGAGGATGCCTTCAAACCGGTCATGACGCTCTCCGGCGGCGAGAAGACAAAGCTCTCCCTCGCCAAGCTGCTGTATCACCCGGCGAACTTCATCATATTCGATGAACCAACCAATCATCTCGATATCGGCTCGCGTGAGGCGCTCGAAGAAGCGTTGTGCAACTACGATGGAAGCCTGCTTGTGGTCAGCCACGACCGCTATTTCCTTGACCGCGTGGCGACCCGGGTGTTTCATATTGTCGACGGCCGGCTTCAGACCTACGAAGGCAACTACTCTTTCTTCAAGGAGAAGACTTCGGCTCTACCACCCGTAGTGCGCACCGAGAAGAAGCCGTCGGAATCCAAGCAGGCTTATTTCGAATTCAAAGAGAAGTCGCGCCAGCGCTCGCGGCTTAAGAAGGATATTGACAAGACCCGGAGTCGAATTGAAAAGCTTGAGCGCCAACTGGAAGAGATTACCGAAGACCTGACCGAACGAATTCCGAAAAGCGATTGGGAGAAACTTCAGGAGGCTACCGATAAGAAAACAAGGATGGAAGAAGAACTGCTGGAGTTGTACCACAATCTCGAAGAACTGGAAGGGATTGAGCTTGATTAAGCTGCTGAGCATATCCGGTTCACCGGTCGAGGGATCTTCGACCGACATTCTCCTGAAGCGAGTCGCAGATTCGTTAGCAAGTACAGTGGATGAGGAAACAACGGTTGAACGCATTAGACTCAACGATCTCAAGTTTATCCCGTGTCAGGCGTGTGGACGGGCGCCGACCCCGCAGTATTGCTTCTACGACGACGATCTGACCCGCGTGTATGAATCTCTGGAAAAATGCGATTGCCTGATCTTCGGTTCGCCCGTCTATTTCGATTCGGTTTCGGGACAGGCCAAGATGTTTATCGACCGATGCAATTGTTTTCGCCCGTACGACTTCAACAACATCGATCCGGATCACGATTTCGTCAAGCTGCTCAAGCGGAAGCGTCCCGGCGCCATGGTCCTGATTGGAGGCGAAAGACAGTGGATGGAAGGTGCGAGGCGGGTAGTAGCAGGATTTTTCAAATGGGTGGAAGTAACCAATGAAGGGCTGGTTACGTACAGCTCAACTGATGACAGAAAGATCGGCACGGTAGCTGAAGACAGCTCAAAGCTGCAAGAAGCCGACGATCTGGGAAGAAAGTTGGCAACGCAGCTAATTGCGGCAAAGGAGTAGATCAATGGAAGATGATAAGTCGATCACGGCCTATTATGGCCAGCGGGCTCCCGAATACGAACAGATTTACTTCCGGGAGATCCCGGATCGCCGGAGACAAATCGATGAGGAGGCTGAGCGGGTCCGTGAATTGACCAAAGATAAGACGATTCTGGAACTGGCGTGTGGCACCGGGTACTGGACACAAATTGCCTCGGGAAACGCGAAGTCGATCCTTGCTTCGGATATTTCCGCTGAGATGATCGCCGAAGCTCGTAAGAAAGAGTATCATTGTCCGGTCGAATTCGTGCTTGCCGACCTGAACCATCTCCCCTTCCCCAAACATAGCTTTGATTTGATTATCCTCGGCTTCTGGTTTTCGCACGAACCGAAGAGCGGCTACAACAGGCTGTTCAGCACGCTGGCATCACTCGTTCGCGTCGGCGGCCGGATCTGGATGATTGACAACAATCCTCCGGCCGAAGGAGCGAATACCGACTCGGTCGGGACCGATGAAGGGGGCAATAACCTCAAGAAGCGCCAGCTGAGCAACGGCAAGGAGTTCGTTATCATCAAGAACTACTTTTCGCCCGAACTCCTCAGGTCGATCTTCGCGGACGAATTCACGATTGACCGGCTGAATTTCGGTTCCTATTATTGGTCGGTGGTCCTGACTCCGAAAACGGCGTATACTCAATAACTATTTGCTGGACAATAAATTAGGGTAGGCGCCGGAAAAGCTGCCAGTCCGGCCTTGCCAAGTCGGAAAAACGTAGTATATTATTGCGCTTGGGGTTTCGCACTTGCGGAACCTCCGTGTGTTATAATACTTGGAAGTTATTAGAAATAGTAGATAAAGGAAATGTAGAGTGAAATCAGGAATTCATCCCGAATACAACGAGATTGTGATTACGTGTGCCTGCGGCGCGACCTATCCGACCCGGTCCACCCGCAAGAGCATCAACGTTGAAATCTGCTCGAACTGCCACCCGTTCTTCACGGGCAAGCAGAAGCTGATCGACACGGCCGGCCGCGTGGAGCGCTTCCGTCGCAAATACAAACTGGCCGACAAGGGAAAATAAGAAGATTCTATTCAATCTTTTGCCAGGGCGGTGCGTATTTTAAATACGGCACCGCTCACTGGTGTTTGGTGCCCACTCACTATTGCGACCCAGAGCAGAACAGTAGTTACCGAGGAAACATTCCATGCCCGATTTGAACATTGGCGGACAGGCTGTAATCGAAGGCGTCATGATGCGCTCCAAGGATCGTATCTCCACGGCCGTGCGCATCCCGAACGGTGAGATCGTGGTCCGCACCGATGAATACAAGTCGCTGGCTTCCCGGTACAAACTGCTCAACGTCCCGATCCTTCGCGGCGCAGTTGCCTTCGTTGAGATGCTCATACTCGGCATCAAGACGCTGAATTTCTCCGCCGACGTGGCGATGAAAGAGGTGGCGAAAGAAGAAGCGGCCAAGAAGGGCGAACCGGTCAAAGAGAAGCGACGCGGATCGAACAGCATCATGCTCGTCTTCAGCGCCCTGTTCGCGATTGCTTTCGGCGTGTTTGTTTTCTTCTTCATCCCTATTGCGATTACCACCTGGCTGCATCTCGATAAGAATGCAGTCGGCTTCAATCTGATCGCCGGCGGTATCCGCCTGACGATGTTCGTACTCTATGTCTGGGGAATTTCCCTGTTCGGCGAGTTCAAACGGATATTCCAGTACCACGGCGCCGAGCATAAGTCGATCTTTGCCTATGAAAGCGGCGACGACCTTCTTCCTGAGCGGGCCGCCTGCCACACCCGATTCCACCCTCGTTGCGGGACTTCGTTTATACTTATCGTAGCGCTGATCGCAATTCTGATCTATGCCATTTCCGACACGATCTTTACGCTGTACACCGGACATCCTCCGATACTTGTCACCCGGTTCGCCGTTCATTTCTGCCTGTTGCCGATCGTAGCCGGCGGATCGTATGAACTTCTCAAACTGTCCGGCAAGACCCGCGACAATAAGCTTACCCAGATCCTCATTCAGCCCGGCCTCTGGCTCCAGAAGATCACCACCAAGGAGCCTTCAATCGACCAGCTCGAAGTTGCGATCGTCGCCCTTCGGGCCTCCCTTGGCGAGATCGAAGCGAATATCGCACCCGATCGCGCCGCCGTCTCGTAGCTACTCCCCCTTATTCCACTTGCCCCCTACCGGGGAATCTTTTACCATTGCACGTAACATTCTTCAAGAGAAAGTGATATGCTCGATATAGTAGAAAAACTGGAAGCCCGGCTCAGCGATATCGATCAACAGATGATCGATCCGGCTGTTCTGTCCAATCAGAAATTGATGATCGAACTGAACCGGGAAAGACGCCATCTCGAAGACATCCTCTCGGTCGGCAGGGTCTATCGATCCACCCAAATCGGGATCAACGATGCCCGTGAGATTATCGAGGCGGGTGAGGACGAAGAACTCGTGGCGATGGCTCGAGAGGAGCTGGCTCAGTACGAAGCGCAGATTGAACAGATCGAAGAGGAGTTCAAGAAGAAGCTTATTCCACGCGATCCCAACGATGACAAGGCCGCTATTGTCGAAATGCGCGCCGGGACGGGCGGAGATGAGGCCGGTATATTCGTAGGCGATATGTTCCGCATGTATCAGCGATTTGCCGATCTGCATAAGCTCAAAATCGAAATTATGAACTCGAACCCGTCCACGTCCGGCGGGTTCAAGGAAATCATCTTTTCCGTCGACGGTGAGACGCCGTACGGGATGCTCAAATACGAATCCGGAGTGCACCGGGTCCAGCGGGTCCCGGCGACCGAGACTCAGGGAAGAATCCATACTTCGGCAATCACCGTGGCGGTCTTCCCCGAAGCTGAAGAGGTCGATATCGAGATCAAGGAAAACGAGATTAAGGTGGACGTTTACCGCTCCAGCGGTCCGGGCGGCCAATCGGTAAACACGACCGATTCGGCCGTACGCATCACCCATCATCCCACCGGACTGGTAGTCACCTGTCAGGACGAGAAATCGCAGCTCAAGAACAAAGTGAAAGCGATGAAGGTGCTCCGAGCCCGGCTGTACGATCGGATGATGGAAGAGCAAATGGCCAAACAGTCGGCCGAACGCCGCTCCATGGTCTCCACGGGCGACCGATCCGCCAAGATCCGGACCTATAACTACCCGCAGGGACGCGTGACCGATCATCGGATAAACCTGACCCTGTATCGTCTTGAAGAAATCATGAACGGTGATCTGGACGAAATCATCGAAGCATTGCGCGAATTCGAACAACAGCAGAAACTCAAACTGCAAGCCTCGGAGGCGGCCCACAGTTCATGAAGTGGCTCAAGTTTGTCGCTGCTTTCATACTGACCGTGGCGATGCTCTATATCGCGAGGACCAGCTCGCGGGGAGAACCCGAAGAGTACGTACGGACGGTGAACGGATATTCGTTCGATTATCTGTCGGTCCCCAAGGCACTGGAAGATTCCACGGTCGCACTTCCTGTCTCGATCGAAGGCAAACTTGACGAAAACGCCCGGCCAATCTTCCGTATTTCTCTGACCGGTCAGGATCACTCCGATCTGTCCGGCTATGCCTCCTCCCCGATGATCCAGAGTGACTCGGCTTACGACATCTACTACACGAACGTCACCGCCGGAAAACGCGGCGGACGATTCTACTACTATTTTGAGATTGCCGATAGTCTGGGCCACCCGATCGCGACCTTCACGGAGAAACCTGGCCAGGCGTTTGTGTTCAAATATATCGGTCACGTCCCCCTATTGGTGCTCATCGGACATATCCTATTGATCTTTGCGACCTTCTATTTTGTCGTACTTGCCTCGCTTGATTCATTGCTCGTGATCGCCGGACGTACCGATGCCCGGATCATGATGAAACGGTTCTTCCAGGCAGCGGCCTGCGCCTTTGTCGGAGGATATCCATTCGGGTTCGCAATGAATTGGTACGCGTTCGCCGGTTTCTGGGAAGGAGTCCCCTTCGGCACCGATGCCACCGACAACAAGACACAACTGCTGTTCGTATATCTGCTGTTCGTGGTGTTCTCCGGATTATATTCACTCACCGGTAATTCAAAATTCCGGGACATTTACTCCAACCGTACGCTCGGTTTGATCGGTCTCGGCGCATTCGTGATTATGCTCGCCATATACCTCATCCCGCACTCGATTCAATTTTCAGCGGCACTGACTTATAGTGTGTGTTATTCGTTTATCGGACTGTTTGCTTTGCTCTGGATTATTGGATTCGTGAGAAGCAAATCCTCGTCGGGAAGATTACGGGAGCGCAGCAGCTCGTGATTGAACATCTCACCCGATTCATCGCCGAAAAAGGAAAGATCCTTGAATCGGCCGGTATCGATCGCGGCAAGGCTGAAGTTGAATCGATTCTCTGTCACCTCCTCGATCTGGAACGGCTGCAGCTGTACCTTCACGGCGAGAAGCTACTTACGGATAGTGTCCTGGCAAGATTCGACGATGTGATCGCGAAGCGGGCAACGCGCTACCCGTTGCAGTATATCCTTGGTGAGTCGTGGTTCTACGGTCGACGGTTCTTCGTCTCCCCCGCCGTCATGATACCCACGCCGGAGACAGAACTTCTGTGCGACGCCGCGATCAGATTCACGAAAGAGCGAAAATACAAGCGACCCCGAATTGCCGATCTCGGTGTCGGCTCCGGCGTCATCAGTGTCACGCTCGCTCTTGAACTCGCGGACGGCGAAATCACAGGGCTGGATATATCCGGAGATGCACTGGAGGTCGCCCGAAAGAACGCCAAGGATCTCAAAGCTGAATCGAAGATTGAATTTCTGCAGAGCGACTATTTTGAACACGTCCCCGCTGAGCGCAAGTTTGACCTGATCCTTGCCAATCCGCCGTATATATCGGATGACGAGTATAAGTCGCTTCCACCGGAAGTACTTGCCGATCCGAAGGTCGCCTTGACCTCCGGAGTCGAAGGGCTGGATGCTGTGGGGACAATCCTTTGTCATGCTCCGAGTTTCCTCGCACCGGGCGGCAGGATCATGTTCGAGATCGGGTACAATCAGGCAGACAAAGTCGCCAAGATGACTTCGACCGACGACAGATACAAATCGATCGTAATTTTGAAGGATCTGAACGACATTGACCGGGTGGTCATTCTCTCGTGCGATTGATGAAAGACAATATTGTGACCGCTTCACCTTGCGGTCGAACTCTCGTAGGGCAGCCTCGTCTTCGAGCCTGCCAGCATACATAACGACAGGCACTGGCCTGTCACCGCTGCGAAAGCAGCCTTGTAGGGCAGCCTCGTCTTCGAGCCTGCCATCATACATAACGACAGGCGCTGGCCTGTCACCCCTGCGAACGCAGGGGTCCAGATTGAAGATAGATTCCTGCCTGCGCAGGAATGACATGCTTGGTGGCATGTTTACAACCGGACAATGTCAGGAGCGCGGGGCTCCTGACCTACGATGCCAATGACATGCCTAAAGGCATGGTTCGTCCGGCGGGCTCGAAGCGGGTCCACCCTACGAAGAAATGCTATCTATAAAACTATGCCGAAAGAGAGCCTCAAAAACAAAATCAACCGCGCGACCGAGTGCGTGAAGCTCCTGAAGAAGGAGTACCCGAAAGCGGCAACTTCCCTGACCCATCGATCCGTCTACCAACTCCTCGTTGCGACGATTTTGTCTGCGCAATGCACAGACGAGCGGGTTAATATCGTAACGCCGGGATTGTTCAAGAAATATCCTTCGATCAAAGCATTCGCGGAAGCCGATCTCAAAGAACTGGCCCAAGATATTTTCACAACGGGTTTCTTCAACTCAAAGGCGAAGGCAATCAAGGAGTCGGCTCGACAGATTCTGGAACATCACGGCGGCAAGGTTCCGAAGACGCTCGATGAGCTGGTGAAGTTACAGGGGGTGGGACGCAAGACGGCGTCGGTCGTGCTCGGCGCCGGATACGGTCTGGCCGAAGGTATCGTTGTCGACACACACGTCGGCCGCATCAGTCGTCTTCTCGGATTTACTTCGGCGAAGGACCCGGTGAAAGTTGAACAGGATCTCATGAAGATCATCCCGCAGGAGGATTGGATAATTCACTCGCATTTATTGATTTTCCACGGCCGGGCCGTCTGCAAGGCTCGAAAGCCGGACTGTGCTTCGTGTATCCTCAATCGACTCTGTCCGTTCGGCCAAAAGCAATTGGCCGGGAAGCCCTGACCGGCGCATTCTCTGCTCTCCAATTACAGCTTGACACGATATGCTTATCCCTTTAGATTATGGATAGATAACTCTCTTCTTCAATCTAAGAATTCACGCAGTCCGGGCCGCGCACCCCGGGGGAGGCTTTCGTGAAGCAGTTCTTGGCGTTTTGTATTGCAGTATCATCGCTGCTTTCTCTTTCTGCCAGTCTTGACGCAACCTCAGTGACTCTCGATCACATCGACGGTCTCGGACGACCGATGAAATACAGCCCGGACAAGATTATCAATGTGGGTTGCCGCGCTACATTATACTTCCGCTACATCAACGACCAACCCTACCCTATCGGACTGATTGACAACGGTTTCCGGGTCTGGAACAAGGGCGGCTCGCCTCTGAACCTGATCCATCTCGACACACTGCCGATTGACTTCGGCGCTGGTACCGGCTGGCGGGACGCTTTCGACCAAACTTTCGGCTTCTACTCGAGCGAGGCTGACCTGCCAGCCTGCACTCTCGGTGTTGGCGGATCAAGTGGCACCGGACAAGGACTACCGGTCGGGTTCGATGAGATCGCGGTGTCACTCTATGTCTGGTTCTACGTTATCGAATATCAGGACACATTGTGTGTCGATTCCACCTGGTATCCGCCGAATCACAGCTGGCTCTGGTCCCCGACCGGAGGCGATCCGGGCGAACGCCCTGAATGGGGCGGTCCGTATTGCTTCCTCGCCGAGATCATCCCCTGCGGCTATCCGCAGTTTACCGATTGTCATAACGAGATCAATGTCGCCTGGTCGGAGCCGGTAACTCATGACTTTCACGCCGACACCTTCCAGGGGAGCGATGTCTTTTACGATATCAACGAAGGTCCCGGACAGATCGACACGGTGACCGGACTCTGGACCGCCTCGATTCCGCAGGAGCAGATCGGTCATCCATTCACCGTCAGAGTGGCCGCCTGGGAGGAGTGGTGCAGTTCGTGCAATGTTGCCGAGTGCGTTACGACGATGCACGTCTACATGCTCGGCGATATGAATATGGATGGTGCGTCTGATATCAGCGACCTGATTTTCCTCGCAGACAACATGTTCGGCGATGGTGAACCGCCACAAGTAATCGAGCTTGCGGACGTCAACGGCGATGGTACCCTCGATATCAGCGATTTAATCTATCTGGTCGATTACATGTTCGGCGACGGACCGCCACCGGTTAATCCCTGGGCGTGAAAAAGATAAATGTGGGTTAAGGACTTGAATAGAACTACAAACCGGGCTGAAGCTCGGGGGAGGCTGAGATGAAGAAGGCTTTTGTCTCTTTGCTGGTGCTGATGGCCGTGGTATGTCTGTCGGACAGACTGAATGGATCCTCAGTCACAATTGACTATGTCAACGGCCTATTCCTCGGTGATACCATCGCTTGCCAGGGGACAATGTTCCTGAGGTATACCAACGACAGGGATTATGCTATTGGCGGAATCGACAATGCGTACAGGATTTGGACGGTCAACGGAACTCCACTTGACGTCGCAAACCTCGACACCTTGTCGGTCGACTTCGGCGGCGGGGCGGGATGGACTGACGCCTTTGATTACATATTCGATATCTACGAGAGAAGATCGTCCCCGTCAGCCTGCACACTCGGCTTTGGTGGGGTCAGAGGTACGAGTCAAGGATTGCCGGCGGGGTTCAATCAGGCTGTCGCGAAGATAGATGTGAGGTTCTTCTCCGCTGATGAGACTCTTTGTATTGATTCCTCGTGGTGTGCGCCTAACCATGCTTGGGTATGGGCTCCCGGTAGCGGAAATCCATCGGAGCGACCGGCTTGGGGTGGACCGTATTGCTTCCATTCTACCATCCTCTCTTGCGGCTACCCATTCCTGAGCAACTGCCCTGACACTATCCGTGCCGCATTGTCGGACCTGACTGTCCCGGTTAGCTACGACTTCCACGCTGATCCGTTCCAGACGCCACCTTCTAAGGTGATATACGAACTGCTCTATGGGCCCGGCTCAATCGACTCACTTACGGGACACTGGGAAACATATATCCCCTTCGGAGAGATAGGGAGCCCGATTCCTCTCACGATAGGTGCTTGGGAGACTTGGTGTACACCGTGCAACATTGCTCGGTGCTCACCGACCATGCTTGTCTACGTGCTCGGCGACATCAACATCGACGGAACATCGGATATCGGCGACCTCATTTTCCTGGCGGATAATATGTTCGGCGATGGTGAACCGCCACAAGTAATCGAGCTTGCCGATGTGAATGGCGACGGTACCCTCGATATCAGTGATCTGATTTATCTGGTGGATTACATGTTCGGCGACGGTCCGCCACCGGTTAATCCCTGGGCGTGAAAAAGATAAATGTGGGTTAAGGACTTGAATAGAACTACAAACCGGGCTGAGGCTCGGGGGAGGCTGAAATGAAGAAAATGGCACTGATTCTCCTGACAGTGATCGCAGGCCTTTTTGTTGTCGGCAATCTTGGAGCGACCTCGGTCACGATCGATCACGTGGTGGGTTTATATATTAACGATTCTATTACTTGCGGTCCGATCACCTACTATCTCCGCTACACGAATGATCGGGATTACCCAATTGGTGGGATCGACAACGGATTCAGAATCTATACTCTGGGCGGCGCGCCGTTCCTTATTCCGGAGATTGATACCCTCCCGTGGCCGGGTCCGGACGGTGGCGGTTGGACGACTGAGGATCACTTCGGTCTTATCTTCAGCTTCACGAGTGGCTACGGTACCAACGACGGCGCCGGTGCCGACACAGTTGGCGTTGGCGGTGCGAAAGGCACCGGAATAGGACTCCCGATCGGGTTTGACTACCCGGCAGTCACAATCACTACTGGCCTTCTTGACGTCGGTGACATCCTGTGTCTTGACTCATCCTGGTGCAAGCCCAACCACGCGTGGGTGTGGGCTCCGGGAAGCGGGAATCCGAGCGAGAAGCCTTCATGGGGAGGACCGTACTGCTATCCTTCCACAATCCTCTCCTGCGGCTATCCCACTTTTGACATTTGCCATGATACCGTCAGGACTGTCCTTTCAGACCCGATAGTCCATGAATTTCACGCCAACCCATTTCAGCCACCGCCAAGCGAAGTCGTATATGAGCTGTTTGCGGGTCCAGGCACTATTGACTCCGCGAGCGGGCTCTGGTCTGCGACGCTGACCAGCGATCAGGTGGGAATACCGATCGACCTGGATATAGGCGCATGGGAGACCAGGTGCACGCGCTGCAACGTCCAGCACTGCACGTATGTGGTCTTTGCCTACGTACTTGGTGACCTGAACATTAACGGTGCGTCGGATATCGGCGACCTCATTTTTCTGTCAGAATACATGTTCGGAGATGGTGAACCGCCACAAGTAATCGAGCTTGCCGACGTCAACGGCGACGGTACCCTCGATATCAGCGATTTGATCTATTTGGTTGATTACATGTTCGGCGACGGTCCGCCGCCTGTCAATCCATGGCCGTAGAGAATCTACTTTCAAGGGCGGATTAACATCCGCCCTTTTGCTTCATCGACCGGAATCCCCCCTAAAACCGTCTGTTGACGGGGCTGTGGTCGGGCGGTATATTCTCCCTTTACATCCTAAGGAGATTATATGACCCAGCTATACACGCAGCCGACCGTCACGCCAGAAATGGTTAAAAGCCACGGGCTTACGGAAGGCGAATACGGACAGATCAAGAAGATCCTCGGCCGCGAACCGAACTACACCGAACTCGGCGTCTTCTCCGTCATGTGGTCGGAGCACTGCTCATACAAGAATTCTATCGCCCTGCTCAAGACGCTCCCGCGCGAAGGAGAAAACCTGCTGGCGAAAGCGGGCGAAGAAAACGCCGGCGCGGTTGACATTGGCGATGGTCTCGCGGTCGTCTTCAAAATCGAATCGCACAACCACCCGTCGGCGGTCGAACCGTACCAGGGCGCAGCCACCGGTGTTGGCGGAATTCTCCGCGACATTTTCACAATGGGTGCCCGCCCGGTTGCTTCACTGAATTCTCTTAGATTTGGCTCCCCCAAGAACGGACGAGTGCGGTATCTGGTCGATGGCGTCGTGCGCGGGATCGGCGATTACGGTAATTCGTTCGGCGTCCCCACGGTGGCCGGTGAAGTCTATTTCGATGAATCCTACACCGGCAACCCGCTGGTCAACGCGATGGCGGTAGGAATTGTCAAAGCCGATCAGATTGCCTCGGCCGTGATGAAAGGGACCGGTAATCCGGTCATGATAGTCGGATCCAAGACCGGTCGCGATGGAATTCACGGCGCCACGTTCGCATCCGAAGAACTCTCCGAGAAATCACAGGAAAAGCGGCCGTCGGTGCAGATCGGCGATCCGTTCACCGAAAAGCTCCTGGTCGAAGCGACCCTTGAGATAATCGACAAAGATCTGATCGTCGGCATTCAGGATATGGGCGCCGCCGGAATCACCTGCTCGTGTTCGGAGATGTCCGCTAAGGGCAAAGTCGGTGTCGAGATCGATATCGACAAAGTCCCCGTGCGTGAGTCCGGCATGATCCCTTACGAGATCCTCCTCTCCGAATCTCAGGAACGGATGCTCGTCTGCGTGAAGAAAGGGATGGAGGCCGAAGTCAAAGCGGTCTTCGACAAGTGGGGACTGGATTCAACGATTATCGGATTTGTCACCGAAGATGGCATGATGACGGTAAAGCTGAACGGCGAAATTGTCTCCCGCGTCCCGTCGGATACCCTCGTCCTCGGAGGCGGCGCACCGGTCTACAGGAGAGAAACACGCAAACCAAAGTATATGGAGGAGATTGTCAAGCTCGACCTGACGACAATTCCGCTCGATCGTGACTGGAATGAATCGCTCCTCTCGATGCTTGCCTCGCCGAACATCTGCAACAAAGCCTGGGTGTACGATCAGTACGATTCAATGGTCCGCACCAACACGGCGGTCGGACCCGGCTCTGACTCGGCCGTTCTTCGCATCCGGAAAACGAACAAAGCTCTGGCGATGACGACCGACTGCAATGGACGCTACTGCTACATCAATCCGAGGCTCGGGGCGCGTTCTGCCGTTGCCGAAGCGGCCCGCAATATCGTCTGCTCGGGCGGGAAACCGCTCGCAGTGACCAACTGTCTGAATTTCGGGAATCCGTACAAACCGGAAGTGTACTACGGCTTCAGCGAAGCGGTCGGCGGCATGGGCGAGGCGTGCACTGTGTTCGCGACACCGGTGACGGGTGGAAATGTCTCTTTCTATAACGAGGATCCCGAGCGGGCCGTCTTCCCTACTCCCGTAATCGGCATGATCGGACTTATCGAAGATATCTCCCATATTACTACCCAGTGGTTCAAGCACGAAAAAGACGTCATCCTCCTGCTCGGGAAGAACACCGATGAACTGGGTGCCTCGGAGTATCTTCACACCATGTTCGAAAAGACGGTCGGTGCGGTACCGGAACTTGATCTTGAGTTCGAGAAAATGCTTCAGGAGACGTTGCTCAACGCGATTCGAAGCGGCTATGTGAATTCGGCGCACGACTGTTCCGAAGGCGGACTGGCG
>CAZFOY010000003.1:18718-20204 GCA_964520865.1 uncultured Ignavibacteriales bacterium
TCCCGATTGAGCGAAGCCTACTTCGGGGCGATGACCCACATGATGGAACGAGTCGGCTGAGCCTGCCTCACCGGCCGAATTTCGGAAATCGGAATGGCGCTGTACATTTTCTCCGACGCCCACCTGGGATCTTCGAACTCCGTCAACGAATCCCGCAAAGTTGCGAATATCGAGCGCCTCTTTCGCATGGTGTCGGAGGACGGTGATCGACTGGTCATCCTCGGCGATCTGTTCGACTTCTGGTTCGAATACAAAAACGCCATTCCGAAAGACCACTTCAGAGTGCTCCGGATGATCGGCGACCTCCGAGACAAGGGAATCGCCATCGACTACGTCAGCGGCAATCATGACTTCTGGATGGATGACTTTTTCGAAAAGCAACTCGGCTTGCAGGTTCATCGGGATGCGTTCGATATCGAGTACGAAGGCAAGAAGCTTCATCTGATTCACGGCGATGGTCTGGCGAAGAAAGACCGGGGCTACCGCTTCCTGAAACGGGTGCTGCGGAATCGCTTTAACATCTGGCTGTATCGAAAGCTGCCGGTCGACTGGGCTATCCCTCTGGCGAAGGCTGTGTCCGGATCATCGCGCGAGTACACTTCCCGCCGCGATCACGACTTCGCTCCCGACTACCGACAGTATGCTTCGGACAGGCTGGCCGACGGCTACGACATTGTTGTCATCGGACATCTTCATATCCCGGTCTATGCCGAGCTCAACGGCGGCATCTACATAAACACCGGGGACTTCATCCACCACTTTAGTTACGCCAAACTGGACGGCGAAAAGGTCGTGCTGGAGTACCTGACGTGACCTCCGCCCTCGCCACCTATCTCGTTACGAGACACTAACTAACGGCCGGCGGCAAGCTGCCGATTATCAAAATAACTATTGACAACCAATATTGGTGCCGATATATTGGGCATGTATGATAGTTGTCCCTCATTAATCTTTTTTTCAAGGTCTGTATCTTTTTCAGAATAATTCAAGGAAAAATGTTAATCTGGAGACAAGGGCGCAATGGTGCGCAAGAACCGGTTTATCTGCAAGTGCGGTTTACCCAGTCGGGTATCACTGTGGGTAAACAAATCTGGAGTGTAGAATGAATATCTACGTCGGAAACCTGTCGTACGATGCGACAGAGGATGATCTTCGTCAGGCTTTTGAGAGCTACGGCCAGGTGACGAGTGTCAACATTATTAAGGACAAGTACAGCGGCGAGTCCCGTGGTTTCGGGTTTGTCGAAATGGCGTCCAAAGAAGAAGGTATGGCAGCCATGGCCGGGCTGAATGGCAAGGACATTCGTGGTCGGAGCCTCAAAGTTAACGAAGCTCGTCCGAAAACCGAAGGTGGCGGTGGCGGTGGCCGTGGTGGCGATCGCGAACGTCGTGGCTTCGGTGGCGGCGGCGGACGTCGTAACAACTGGTAAACCGGTCACACCTTTTTTCGAACAATTCAGGGACCGACGCAAGTCGGTCCCTTTCTT
>CAZFOY010000003.1:20304-67407 GCA_964520865.1 uncultured Ignavibacteriales bacterium
CGCGCATCTGTCACCCCTGCGAAGGCAGGGGTCCAGTCTTTCACGATTGAAGATAGAGTCCTGACTACGCAGGAATAACATGCCCAAGGGCATGTTTGGTACGTCCGGCCATAAGAATGGTCGGACCTACAACCGTTATTTCAAGTGAGCTGAAATATCGTCATCGCGAGGCGTCCATCACGCCGGTTAGGCGTGAAGCCGTCGCGATCTTGTCTTTGCGAACACAAGACGAAGCCCAGATTGCCACGTCGCTCTCTCTTCGCTGCCGCTCAGCCCTTGCTCCTCGCAATGACAGGGATGTGGTATTTCGGCAGAATTATAGCATGATTCATCATCGTCCTCCCTTTACATCCCGTAACCATTCTTTGGCTCTGCTTTAGAACTCGTCATCGCGAGGCGTCCATCGCGCCGGTGAGGTGTGAAGCCGTCACGATCTTGTCTTTACATTAAGACCCACGTGGCGGTCGTTTGGGCTATTGCCCTCCTCACTGACGTGGACTACGGAGCCGCGTGGTGTCGGGTTTCTTCTTCGATCCCTGTCGGGATCTCATCCGGAACCCGACCTACAAGACTGTCATACCGCTTGACATCCGGCCATCCTTGCATTCAATTGATCGAAAGTGAGGAGACAAGCTATGAAGAAATCCCTCGGGGCCAAAACGATGGTGTTCCCCACACCGGTCTGGATAATCGCAACTTATGACCAGAAAGACCGCCCGAATGCGATGGCTGTAGCCTGGGGCGGAGTGTGCTGCTCCAAACCGCCGTCGGTAGCCATTTCACTGAGAAAAGCGACCTATTCGTATGCCGCTATAGTCCTTCGAAAGGCCTTCACGGTAAACGTAGCTCCGGAATGGCTTGTCGAGCAGTCCGACTATTTCGGTACGGCTTCGGGTCGCAAGACCGACAAATTCGCCGACACCGGACTCACGCCGGTGAAGAGCAAGCTGGTCGATGCTCCCTATATCAAAGAATTTCCCCTCGTCCTCGAGTGCCGGCTGTCGCACACCGTTGAGATCGGATTGCACACGCAGTTCGTGGGAGAAATTCTCGACGTCAAAGCGGACGAAGAAATGCTCGGAGAGAACGGCCTTCCGGATATTCTGAAAGTAAAGCCATTAGTCTACGCCCCGAATGGCGGCTATTTTGGAATAGGACAGGATATCGGTGCGGCGTATCAGATCGGAAAGAAATTCGCGAAAGAAGACTCCTCGGACGAGGACTAATAGACCCGGCAGATAACTCCCTTGAGGTACTCCGACTCGGGAAACGAGATAAGCCGAGGGTGGTCGATTCCCTGCGACAGGGTGTGAATATACTGTACCTGCTTTCGGGCGTCGAGCGACGCCCAGAACAGAGCGACTTTGAAACTGGCAAGGTTCACCGCCCCGGAACAGGAATAGGTCGCCAGAATCCCCCCTTCGGTCAGCAGATTCATCGCCAACATGTTGATGTCTTTGTATCCGGCCAGCGCCCGCTCGGTCTGCGATTTCGTCGACGCAAACTTCGGCGGATCGAGAATTACCATATCGAACTTCTGTTTCGACTGGCTGAACTGGCGAAGGACCTGGAAGGCATCCCCCTTGACGTATTCGACCCGCGAGGACTCTATCCGGTTGAGCATCGCATTCTCTTTTACCCGGGCAAGGCTCGAGGCCGATGAATCGACCAGCATCGCCGATTTCGCACCGTGCTTCAGCGCGTAGATCGCAAATGTCCCGGCATAGCTGAAACAGTCGAGCACCTGGAGACCATCCGCATACGCGGCCGTGATACGCCGGTTCTCACGTTGATCGAGATAGTAGCCTGTCTTCTGACCGTTCTTGATATCAACGGTGAATTTGAGGTTGTTCTCGCGAATGCAGATCTCGTCTTCCGGCTCGTTGCCGACCAACACACCCTTCTGCTGAGGGAGCCCTTCGAGATCGCGAACGTCGACATCGCTCCGTTCGTAAATCCCCGATGGATTCAGCAGTGAGTTGAGCGCCTGTACGATTATCGGCTTGGCCGCTTCGATCCCGGCCGTTAGACTCTGAAGAACAACGTGGTTTTCGTATTTGTCGACTATAAGGCCCGGCAGAAAATCAGCTTCGCCGAACACGAGCCGATAGGCGTTGGTGGAGTCATCGCTTGCAAGCGTCCCTCGCCTCCGAACTGCCTGAGAGACCCTGTCGTACCACCATTCATCGTTGACCGTGTTCGCTTCGTTCCATTCCAACAGCCGCACCTGAATCTGAGAATGGCTGTTAAAATAGCCGTATGCAACAAAGCGCTTATCGTTGTCAAGCACGCGAACTATTTCGCCCGGAGCCGGACTTCCTTCAACCTTCCCGACCGCCCCGGAGAAAATCCAGGGGTGATACTGCCGGGCCGATTTATCACGACCTTTTTTCAGGTAAACACTGTTCATATTCTTCGTAAGCTATTCAGACATCGGCCCGGGGACAAGGTTTGAATCTTGCCTTTCGTTCGGCCTGAAGTCTATATTAGAGGGTACTTATTAATTCGGAGGTTTGGTATGAAAACTGGAGCCAGAAATCAACTGACCGGGAAAGTCACGTCCGTGAAGCGCGGCGATGTTATGTCGCAGGTGAAACTGGAGATGGAAATGCCGGCCACCATGCAGTCGGTGATGACAGTCGACTCACTCAATGAACTGGGGATCAAGGAAGGGGACAAGGTCCGCGTCCTCGTCAAAGCCGTAAACGTGCTGTTAATCAAGGAATAACCCGGTCGGGGAGTTGTCCGACTCCTCCCGCAAGGCGCGAATCGTGCATATAGCCTTTACAAATTCTCTGGAAGACTACCTTGCTTTCGGAGAGTATCATTACCACAATTCGTCGGCAATTCGCCGCTCCCGCTATATCACCCAGGGGATTCCGGCGGTGCTGCTGCTTTACTTCATAGGCCTGTACCTCTTCGGAGGACAGAAACCGACTGTCTTTTTCTGGATATTCCTTGCCCTCGCTTTTCTCGTTTTCACGAGACTCTACCACAAACGGAACTATTTGAAGAGGCTCACGAAGATGTACCACGAAGGAATCCTGCTGAACACGAGCGACGCGATCGATCTGACCATTCACGAGGATGGGCTTGCGGTCCACGCCGGGGAGCATCAGGGAGAGATAACCTGGCAGGAGATCGAGCATGTCGACACTACAGATTCCCATACCTTTGTTTACACCGGTCCGTTTATCGCCCTGATTATCCCCAGGGAAAAGGTCTCCATTGGGGATTTCGAGAGTTTCATCGGCGAACTCAAGTCCCGCCTCGACCGATTCAGAAGCGTCAATAGAAACTGAGTTTAACGCTTGACCTTGTCATCCCGCTCAATATAGCTTCCTTCGATAAAACGAATCCGGAGCGACTCAATCGTCCCGGCAAGAAGGAGTGCACCATGACGAAGTATGCCTCGGCCCTCATTGTACTCTGTTGCGCGGTATTTTCAGGCTGTGTCACATCGCTCAATCCGATATACACGGATAAGGACATCGTCTTCGATACATCGATCCTCGGCGAATGGCACGACCCAGACTCCCCGGAGAAGTACTCATTTTCTCAGTCGGGCGAAGACCAGTATCACCTTGTCTATACCGATGACAACGGTGTGCCGGCCGATTTCACCCTGAGAATGGTCCGGCTCGACAGCCTGCGGTTTTTCGACGTCTTCCCGGACGAACCGGATCTCGGCGGAAACGAGTTCTACGAAATGCACTTCCTCCCGGTACACAGCTTCGTTCGAGTGATCAGCACCTCGCCTACCCTCGACCTGGCGACGATCGACGACGAATGGCTGAACAAATATCTGCAGACGCATCCGCAGGAGATCGCCAGTCAGGAGATCGAAGGTGAACTTGTTCTGACCGGACAGACCGGCGACTTGCAGAAATTCCTGATTCACATATCCGGGATTAAGGGTGCGTTCGATGAACCGACCCAACTGATTCGCGGGGAATGACTGGACCGGTGCTCACCGGACGTTCAGCGTTCAGCTCTTGACGAGCAACTTCGGATGTCGCTTGAGTTCTTCCTGAAACGGATTTCCCGCCTGCCAACCGGTTTTGCCAGTGCTGCGAAATCTCTCAAGACGACGGATACTGATTTCGGCGAAGATCGGATCGATATCGAAGGTGATGCATTTGCGACCGGTACGTTCGCAGGCAAGCAGAGTCGATCCGGAGTGACTGAAAAAATCGGTAACCGTCTCCCCTTCACGGGATGATGCCGCAATAATCCGCTCAACCGCTTTCAGCGGCTTTTGGCCGTAACATCCGCTGACATTCTCTTCCATCCGGTAGAATACCTGCTGAATGTCGATCCAGACGTTGCCCGGACGAATTGTCGGAGACTTCCCTCTTTCACCGTTCTCGGTCAGCTCGCCATCGATTTCTTTGTAGTACCCCCGCACGGTCTTGGGTATCTCGGTGTATTGCACCTCGAACACCGGTTCCCCTTTGGTGTAGTACAACAACTCCTGACGCACCGCCATCCAGTTCTTCTGCGTACCATAACCGCGCTGATTGCGCATCGTTATGAACGAGCGAGAAGCGAACCGGGTCTCCGCCATCATCGCCATAAACTGCGGAAGGGGCTGGAAATGATCGGTTTGGTCCGCACCGAGCCAGACATACAGGGCTCCATCGTCAGCGAGAACATTCCAGGTGTTGTCGACCCACACTCGACACCAGTCCACAAACGATGCGACCGACTGTTTCTCGAACATGACGAGGTTGTAGGGCGGATCCTGAATGGCAAGCGCAGCCTCTTTGCCCTTGCAGAGTCTGCCTATGAGGGTGGAATCGCAGGCATCGCCGCATGCTACAGCGTGACTCCCCCGGGGATCGCGCCAGATCTCGCCCGGATTCAAACGGCAATACTGACGCAGTTCCTGTCTTATGTCTTCGGCGTTCTTGTCAAGTCGTGGTAACGGGGCCTTGAGCATGCAATCAAGTTGTGCCCGGAGACCCGGCCTATCAACAAAAAACCGGAAAGTCGCGACAGAGCTGGCCGGCCGAATCAGAAGACCATATAGGTGAGGAGCACGCTGACATGAAGGTAATCGATGCTCCCGCCTCCGTCGGGCGAGTTGCCTGCCGCGAGATAGCCGCCTATGAGAGCGTGACTGCTCAGGCTGTGACCGATTCCCGCCTCACCGGCGAGCCTCGACCAGCTTCCCGCCTCACGTCCCTTGGCTGTGATCGTGTACGTCCCCAGCCCAAACATGACAAACATCGAGGAATGCGGGTGGGCATTAAAGTGATACCAGGTAAAACCGGTAAAGCCCTGCAGCCTGAAGTTGTCCGTGAATGACTGACCTCCTCTATGATTTGTAGACAGATACTCAACTCCGTTGATCTCATACGCGATAAGGTTTCGGTCGTCCGGGGCATAGCCAACCAAGATCTGGTCGGCAAGCCCAAAATTATATTCGGTTGAGTAGTAGTGCCTGATTGTCAGTGGCGAAATGCCGATCCCGCCGCCGAACACCAACCCTTTGCGATGACCGTCGAACGCCGACGCCGAGCAACTCAGTGTCAGCACGATCACCACCAGTACTGCTCTTCTCATGATGCAATCTCCTCTGTAGTTAACCGATCTTCGTCGGCTCTATTTGCCCCTACCCGGGACACTCGGCAAATCCTCCTGCGCGCTCAAAACGCAATTGACGACACCATCAAGTTCAACTGGCGATGAGAAACATATGGACTCCTCTCACCGGTCTCCCCGGCGGCATAGTACACGCCGCACTGAACGTGGCGACCGAATTCATAGCCGATTCCAAGAAGAAGGGCGTTCCCCTTCTTGTCTCTCTCTAGGTACTGGACTTTGAAGGCGTAGTATCCGACTCCGAATACCGTAAACAACGATTTCTCCACCCGACCGTAATAGTGATACCATGATATACCGTAGAAACCTTGTGACGCATGATGCTTTTCGGGTCCAAGCCCTTCACTGGATTGGCAGTAACTTCCGTTGACTTCAGCAACAATGAAGTCGCGGGAACTGAAACCATATCCGAGCAGCACATGTCCTCCGAGTCCCATCCCCGTCCTATCCTTAAGGTAGTATGGCGAGACAGTTGAGTATGGCGTGAATGCGATACCGGCGCCGAACACGACACCTTTGCGCTGGTTGTCAAATACCTTCGCGGCGCAGTTCGCGGCGAACAGCAGAAGCACAATGATTATTACTTTCTTCATGTAACCCTCCTTAATGATTTCAACCCTGCCGTCACATGTCTTCAGAACCCGATAAGCGTCAACAGCGCCGTTAACTGAGTATGATCAAAACCAATGTTGTCCTTGCTGCTGGAACCAACAGCGATGTATGCTCCGATATGAGCGTGACCTCGCCCAAACGCGTATCCCGTGCCGAACTGAAACGCAACTTCCGGCTTGTTGTGTTTCTCACCAGCGATCTTGAAATAGGATCCGCCAAATCCGAAAGTGGTAAAGACCGAACTCGCATATGTACCGTAATAGTGAAACCAGTCAAGCCCGATGTAGCCCTGGCGTTTCGACGCGGTCTTCTCCAGGTAGAAATACCTGATGTATCTGTCTGAGGGAATGAAGCAGATGTTAATATCAAGAACCAGTAGATCGCGCTCGGTGAGCGCTGGTCCCAAGAGAAACTGAAAGGCCGGCCCTCTTTTCGTCTCTGCCAGCGTTCCTACTTCGTACTTCGCGGCCGGCGCATAGCCGATACCACCGCCGATTACCCACTGGTCCCGCTTGCCATCGAACGCCTTCACCGTTTGAACGGCGGCAATGATGACAACTAACATGATGAGCGTTCTTTTCATCACTCCTCCTGTCTAACCCTGATGAAAGGTATTACCTCCTCCAGCATTTGTTCTCGCTTCGTTCCCGCTCAAAACCCTACCTCACTGACAAGTAAATTGATCTGGCTGTGGCTGAAGTCGATGTATCGCTCGGTTCTCCCGACCGCGATGTACAGCCCGATCTGAAAATGCCGGGCAAACTCGCTTCCTCCACCTACCTGAATTCCACCTTTTCGCTCGTTGCCACCATCGTTACCTATCACGAAAACGAACATTCCGGCGCCGACGGTGGCAAACGCAGATCTCCCGACGCTCCCGAAATAATGATACCAGGAAACTCCTGTGATCCCCTGAAAGATGTCACGATTGATGTAGTACGGATCGGAGCTGAGCAGATCTGATTCGTAGCCAATGTAATTTCCCTCGTATACGATCATGTTGTGCTCATTCCAGGCGTATCCGATCAACACCTGCCCCGCAAATCCGATCTTTGTTTCGCTGGCATCGGTGAGTCCGTTGTACGTTCCGTCAATCGACCATCCCGCCTCGAGCGCAAGCCCCAGGCCACCGCCCAGCACGAAACCCTTGCGCTTGCCGTCGAACGCCGATGCGGATGCCGCTCCCAGCAATACGATCAATGCGATAGTAATTGTGTACTTCATGTGTCTTCCCCTGTCTGCCAACCCTTGTCCGTTGTCTGCTCTCAAGTCGTCCTTCATGCTGCCCTCTCTTTCTGACGAACCCTTGATTCACCGTGGCGAAGTCAATACGCGAAGACGGTGAACAGAACGTTCAAATGACTCTTGTCCGGATCGGGACCACGGGCCTTAAGTTGGCTTGCCCAGTAGACACCGATCTGGCAGTGTCGCGCGAGTTCAAATCCTCCTCCGAGCAGTAAGGCCTGTCCGACCACGTCCGAAGGGTGACCGTCGACCTTCAATTGATAAAATCCAATTCCCGTGATCGTATACAGCGATCTCCCCGGGGTGCCAAAATAATGATACCATAGGAAGCCGTCCATACCCTGTGACGCCGTGCTGTCGGAATTGTAGTACTCTATCTTGGTTTTGTAGCCGGCGGCGTTGATTTCGTAGACGATCATGTTGCTCTTGCTCCAGGCGTAGCCGATCGCAAGATTGACCCCCATACCCGCCTCTTTGTCGCTGGCTTCGAAACCGCGGCCGAACGCTTCATAGGTCGTCTCGGTCCACTTGATGACCGGAGCAAACCCAAGTCCGCCGCCAAGGACGAATCCTTTTCGCTTGCCGTCGAAAATCCTTGCACTTGCTGTGGAAGCCAGTAACAGCAGCATTAGAATAAGAGTTCTTTTCATGACAGGTCTCTCTCAGAATCTACCCTGCGCCAAAGAAACAGACGAACCGGATCGCCCAAGTGACTAATCCACACCACATATTGAGCATTGACATCAGGCCGGAGCACGTTTCCCGGACGAGATCAGCCACGATTCAGAACGCCATTCCGGATACCAGGAAGCTGATCTGGCTGTGCGTAAAATCGGCGTCGCCAAGGCTCGATTTCCCCGAAGAAATGTACAGCCCGAATTGAAAGTGTCGGGCGAATTCGTAACCTCCACCGATCTGGATAGCGCCGCCGGGATCGCCTGAATCATCGTCCCCCACCTGGAAATGAAACAGTCCTACTCCCACCGTCGTGAAGGCAGACCGTCCAGCCGGGCCGAAATAATGATACCACGAGGCTCCGTCGAACAGCTGTGCCAGATCACGCTTATCCCCGTACAGATCGGAGTGCAGATAACCCGACCGGTAGCCGGTGCCGTTCAGTTCGTAAACGATCATGTTGTGTTCGTCCCAGGCGTAGCCGGCGATAATCTGCACACCCACCCCGGCCTTGGTTTCATCGGTATTCACATTCTGTAGTTTGTAGAATCCATCGCCCGACCACTTGGTTACCGGAGAGAATCCGAGGCCGCCCCCAAGGACAAAACCTTTACGGGTACCGTCAAACGCCCACGATGTCGCGCACATGACGATTGCAGCTGCCGTAAACAGAAGAACCTTCTTCGTATTACCTCCCTTGCAGAAGTATCGTGATGCAACTATCACTGAAAACTAATCAGTATCGGGGATATTCGCAACCCTTTTTGCCGGACGTGTTCTGTCTGCATTCCTCGCTACAGTCATCGAATACGTATTCATTCGGATCTATGCTCTTCCGATTGGCATGTCCCGGCGTGAAATTAGACGGACAAAAAGAGCCGGAGGCTATCGCAGATACATTTATCCATGCACTTAGAAAACGTGATGCCCGGAACGAAGTGACATGAACGGGCAGCGTGACAAGATTCAAGGTAGACCGTCAAAGAAGCCGGAAAACGACCTGATATTGGACTATCTCGTCCTTGAGAAAGAGCGGATTAATTCGCTATTTCGTAACGCGTTACCATTCATTGTCTTATGGGCAATTCTACGTTTCGACCCAATATTAATTTGATAATCCGCTGAAATTCCATTATTTACAACAATATGACTGATAAAATGATATGGGCGCCGTGGCGTGCCGGCTTCATCCTGAGCAAGAAGGAAAAGGGTTGCGTATTCTGTAAACGTCTCAGAATGAAGGATACGGTAAAAAACCTGATCGTCTATCGAGGCGAGAAGGTTTTCGTGATTTTGAACAAGTATCCGTACAACTCGGGCCACACGCTGATCGTTCCGAATCGACATGTCGGTCAGATTGAGAAGCTTACCGATGAGGAATCGGCCGAATTCTTTGAACTCACCCGGCGCACAGTGACGGTGATCAAGAAAGCACTGAAACCGGCATCGATGAATCTCGGGATGAATCTCGGTCGTGCATCCGGCGCCGGTGTTCCGGGACATCTACATATGCACGTCGTCCCCCGCTGGCAGGGCGACACCAACTTCATGCCGGTGATCGGCAAGACGAGTGTCATATCAGTCCCGCTCGAACCTATCTATGAATTGCTGAAGAAGGAATTCGCCCGTTCATGAGCGCGCGTAAACGCATTCCCACCAAAGGGGAGCTGCTGCAGCTTCAGAAGCTCTATAAGACCGATGAGAAGATCGGTGAACGGCTCGGTGGCGTACCGCCCTACCTGGTAGCATACTGGCGACGGAAGAAAAATGTCCCCAAGCACTCTCAGCCGAAATTCTCCGAGAAGGAGATCAAGAATCTCTGGGAGCGTTACGGCGATGACGACAAATGCGGACTTGAACTGGGGATCTCCAAGGCCGCCTTCTACAACTGGCGACGGCGCTACGGTATCAGAGAGAAACCGGCCTTCCTGAAACTTGAACAGCTTGAGCTCGATTTTCCCGGTGCGAAGTCGACTACAGCATCAACCTCGCTCTATGGCAAGCAGACGCTGGCGCAGAAGGTGTACGGTCGAGCCGCGCAGCTTTCACGAGTGGAGGTCGGTCAGACAGTGCAGGTCGAACCCGATCTGATCACCGCCGACTCACAGGTGATTCATGTCATCAAAGCGTTCAAGAAGAGCGAGACCGAACTCATCTGGAATCCCAACAAGCTGCTCGTCTCCCTGGCCACCTGCCCGTACGATAAACAGGAGAGTCCGGCGGAAACGGTCCGCCAGATCCGCGAGTTTCTCAAGCGGCAGGGAGTACGGAGTCTTTACGATGCTTCGGAAGGCTGTTGCCACCAGGTGGCGGTCGAGAGCGGGCTCGTCTTGCCAGGACAGCTCGTAGTGGGCGTGGATCAATATGCCGTCTCCTACGGTTGCCTCTCTTCGATCGGCACGGTCGCGGCTCCGGAGAAGATCGCGGAGATCTGGTCGAGCGGTAAGGCGGAAATCACGGTGCCATCGACCATCCGCATCGATATCAACGGCCGGCGTTCGCGCGGCGTTTACGGTAAAGATATCGCGCTTTCCGTGGTCAAGCTACTTGGGGCGGTCGAAACGAAAGGCAAGGCGATCGAGTACTACGGACATGTCGTTGCGAGTATGAGTATGTCGGAGCGATTCACGCTCGCCAATCTGACGATCGATACAGGAGCGGAAACCGCCGTCTGTGGCTTTGACTCGACTACCCGAAGGTTCCTCAACGGCCGCGCGGTGGGAACTTACAATCCGGTAATCGCCGATAAGAACGCCGAGTACGAAGACATCTATCAGATAAACATCGATCAACTGACCCCGATGCTTGCAACGCCCAATGACCCGATGGAAGTTACTCCCGTATCGGAGCACGAAGGGCTCGCGGTCAACCTTGTCGTTCTCGGAACCTCGAACAACGGTCGATTCGATGACCTTCGGGTCGCGGCCGAAATACTCAAAGGAAAGCAGGTTCACGAGGACTGCCGCCTTTTGATCTATCCGAGTTCGCGCACCGTGTATCTCGAAGCTTTGAAAAAAGGGCTTATTCGCGTGCTCGTCGAAGCGGGGGCGGTGGTCATGTATCCCGGCTATGGCGGCCTGCTCGATATCAACTCGATGCTGGCATCCGGCGAACGCGCCCTGGCCACTACCAATCACTCCCGGGTATCAAGCACGCCGAAATCATCCTGCGAAATCTTCCTTTGTTCGCCGGCCACAGCCGCGGCATCAGCCCTCAACGGCGTGGTCACCGATCCGACCCGGTTCGTCAAGTAGTTCTCTTCTCTAAACATTTTCATGAGGTGGTAACCGAGATTGCGCCCCGGTTTCCCGTGAACTTTTCGATCCGGTCGCTGTTTTCAACCTCGAAAGAGAGATCAACATCAACTTCCGCAAGGAGAAAGGACTGACCGAACGATGGAACGACCAAATGCGATTACAATGAAGGGAAACCCGTTGACCCTGGAGGGTCAGGAACTGAAAGTCGGCGACACAGCCCCCCAGTTTACGCTTGTGAACGGCGAGCTCTCCCCCGTATCCCTGGCCGATTCTTCCGGCAAAGCCCGCCTCCTGTCGATCGTACCGTCACTTGACACCAGCGTCTGCAGCATCCAGACTCAGAGCTTCAACAAGAAGCTGGGAGAGCTTAAGGACAAAGCCGTGGCCTATACGATCTCCGTTGACCTTCCTTTCGCCCAGAACAGGTTCGACCAGGAACACAGCATCTCCAACATGACCACGCTGTCCGACTACAAGGATGTCTCGTTTGGGCGCGACTATGGTCTGCTGATCAAAGAACTCCGCCTGCTTGCGCGCGCGGTAATTGTCGTCGATAAGAACAATAAGGTCAGCTATATGCAGTTAGTTCCGGAAGTGACGCAGGAGCCGGACTACGACAAGGCGATTGACGCCCTCAAGAAAGTCATCTGAACACAAGTAGAGAAGTATCTAAGGGATGATAGAGCAGGCTCAGTCCTGTTCCGGGTCATGCTGCTCCTGGGATTCCGAGGATTCCTCGATTGGCGGTTTCTTCTCCTGCAGCAGCTTTGACAGCGGAGTGAGATAGAACAGAATCAACAGGACAGCCGGAAGGAATATCGGAAGATAGCGAAGGGCAATCGGGACGTTAACACTCGGTGTTGTCGGTGCTTCGCCCGAAGGCGTGCCGTGGGCTGTCCAGCCTCCCTGACCGTCCGGGATCCACGAATTCTCGCCCGAAAGAAAGCCGTAAGAGGGACCGTACACCGCCTGCAGAATGACCGAGGGAATAAGATAAAGCAGAATTACCGCAACCAAGAACAATACTGTGCGCTTCATAGAAACATGGAACAGCAATCTGAGAACGATGTCAATCCTTTACTCCGTTCCGGTCCTGATGAAGGCGGACAAAATTGAGTTTGCCATCCGCAATCAGCAAATATATACTACAGCGAATCTATACCTGGAGGACTTATGACTCATTGCTGGCACGATGTCAGCCCGGGAACCAACGTCGATGAAACGTTCCTGAGTGTAATTGAAATTCCCAAAGGCTCCAAAAACAAATACGAACTGGACAAAACGACCGGACTGCTGAAGGCCGATCGCGTGCTGTACAGCTCCGTTCACTATCCGGCGAATTACGGATTCATTCCTCAAAGTTATTGCGATGACGGCGACCCGCTCGATGTCCTGGTCCTGTGCCAGGAACAGATTACGCCGCTCTGCCTGGTAGAATGCCGGGCAATCGGTTTGATGACGATGAGAGATGAGAAGGGCCAGGATGACAAGATTATTTCAGTGCACGCCCATGATCCCGCTTACAACTCATATCAGGATATTTCAGCGCTACCGCCGCACCTCATCAAAGAGTTGAAACGGTTTTTCGAAGACTACAAAGTTCTGGAGCATAAGGAAGTGATTATCGACGAACTGCGCGGACGTTTCGACGCCGTGAATAGTATCAAGGCGGCGTTGAAGATGTATAGCGACAACGTCGACCAGCTGAAGAAGTGAGCGAAGTGCAGTGTTCGTAGCCGAAGAGGTGACCTATGTCTGAGAAAAAGAAGTTTCCGCCGACCCAGCCCTCTTTCGTAGGAAAGAAAGTGTACCTTCGCCCGCTGGCCCCGGACGATGCCATGTCGGCTCAACACTGGTTCAATCTCTCCGAACCCCAGAGCATGGCGTCGCTCCCGCTGCCTCTTAGATCCCCCGCCGAGGCGGCCGAACTCGCGAAGAAAGCGGAGCAGTCAGTCGACCGGCAGCGTCTCGCCATTGTACGTACCGAAGACAACGTTCTCGTTGGACGCGTCACTTTCTTCAACTACAATTCGCTGAACCGTTCCGCCGAGCTGGGTGTGCTTATCGATCCCGAGGAGCGCAAGAACGGCTATGCCGCTGAAGCATTGAGAATTCTCATTCGATTTCTGTTCAAGTACCGGGGATTGAATAAAGTTTACGCCGAGACCGCCGCTCACAATCATCCGACCCGGAAACTTCTTGAGTCACTTAATTTCAAGCAGGATGGCGTCCTCAGGCAACACTACTTCTACAACGGACAGTTTCACGACAAGCTGGTTTATTCGTTGTTACTATTCGAATCTGATCTGTGATCGATATCGCACTATATCAAATAGTAAAGGCACAGCGAGCGCTGTGCCTTTTTGTTATCCTGCAGAAATTTGAATTCTCAGCTACTTCTTTCCCATGGTTTCGGCTGGTCCTGGCCGGACGGCCTATTGTCGCGGTTGTGCCGATTGCGATCGTTTCGATGTCTGCGGTCGCGGCGGCTTCGTCGATCGAACCGGCGTTGTCCGTTGCGATCGTGATGCCCTTGCGGTCGGTCCTGCCGCCGATCGTTCTGATCGGGGGCTGCTGCGTTCTGAGACGGTTGTGAATTGGGCGACGGAGGCGGCGGGCCCGATTGCCCGGGCTGCTGGTTAGTGCCGTTGGAATCAGGCTGACGAGGGGGCGCTGAGGCTGCAGGCCGATCGGTCGTCTGAGGCTGCGAGTACGGCCGTTCCCCTTCCCGACCGGGCTCAGGTGGTACCGATTCCGGGGCAGAAGTCGATGGAGCCGGCGGTTCCATTTCGGTCCGGGTGCTCGCCGTTTCGGCTGCTTGCTCAGGCTGTTCTCCATTCCCGGGCTCAGAACTGGACTGCGTTGCGGGAGGCTCGTCATGGGTCTCCTGCTTCTTCGTAAACGGAAGGTCCGGGATAGGAGGAAGCCGGAAGCTTGAGTTTTCCTCCCTTGGCGGCTCTTCCCGGTAAGACTCATGCGATTCGTTGTCCGGACGCTCATCGTGATTTTCGGACTCCGGTGTGTCGGCATCAATCTGAATCTCCCCGTTCCTGACTCGATTGACCGTCTCGTTGAGCTTGCGCAACTCCTGGCGAGCCCGCTGGGCGAAGTCCATCTCCTTCGAGGCGTAGAGCACGGAGCGCGAGACATTGATAAGAGCGATCTTCTGGAAATTGTCCGTACCGAACAACACTGCTTTTTCGAGCGATCCGCCCTGAGCACCTACTCCCGGGATCAGAATCGGCATAGCCCCGGCAACCTCACGAATCTCCTTCAGCTCCTCCGGCTGGGTGGCACCGACAACGAGTCCGCAGTTACCATCCTTATTCCAGTAGTCAACTTTCTCCGCGACGATTTTGTACAGCGGCTTGCCTTCGATCATGAGATGTTGAAAGTCTTTCGAGCCCGGGTTTGAAGTCAGGCAGAGTACAAACACCCCCTTTTCTTTGTATTCGAGGAACGGACGCATGGAGTCGTAGCCCATATAGGGATTCAGCGTTACCCAGTCGGCCTTCAGTTTCTCGTAAAGCGCCTCGGCGTAGAACGATGCCGTGTTGCCGATATCTCCCCGCTTGCCGTCGAGAATGATCGGCATGTCTTCGGGCATCCGCTCGATTATTGACCGGAGCAGAGAGAGTCCTTCCGGTCCGCGGTTTTCGAAGAAGGCCATGTTCGGCTTGTAAGCACAAACGACATCCGAAGTAGCGTCGACCATCCGCATGGCGAACTCGTACATCCCTTTTATTGATTTGGCATATTCGGCCGGCATCCGTTTCGGATCGAGATCAAGTCCAAGGCAGATAAGAGATCTGCTCTTTTCCTGTTTATTCCTGAGTTTTTCGACTGCAGCCATCAGTATTTCCTTACCTTTCCGATGAGATCGTTCACGGAGCCGAGTTTCATTCGTTCAAGGTACTGCCCGAGATCCTCGGCAATCTTCACCGGGGCATCGGGTTGAATGAACAAGGCCGTTCCGATCTGCACCGCGGTGGCGCCGGACAGCAAGAACTCTACGACATCATTCGCGTTGCTGATACCACCGATGCCGATGATCGGGAGTTTACAGGCCGAATAGACCGCGTTCACCATCGCCAGGGCGATCGGCTTGACGGCCGGTCCGGTCAACCCGCCTTTGTTGTTGGTCAGGCGGGGGCGCCAGGTTTCTATATCGATCGAAGTTCCTATGAGTGAATTTATCAGTGAGAACGCATCGGCTCCTCCCTGTTCGGCAGCCTTGGCGATTTCAACGATTGAGGTAACATTGGGCGACAGCTTCGCGATCAGCGGACGTGAGAATACTTTCTTGACCGCTTCGATCGCCTTCTGTGTCATCTGCGGATGCGCTCCGAACTCAAGTCCGCCTTCGCTGACATTCGGGCAGCTGATATTCAGCTCGATCATGTCCACCCGTTCGCAATCGTTCAACCGCGAACAAACCTCGACATATTCCTCGAGTTTGGAGCCGGCGACATTGACGATCACTTTTGTTTCCTGCTTCTCCAGGAACGGCAATTTCTCTTTGATGAACTTGTCGATGCCGACATTCGCCAGTCCGATGGCATTCAACATCCCGGAGGATACTTCGGCCGTGCGCGGCGGCGGATGTCCAAGCCGGGGGTTGAGGGTAATCGATTTCGTCACCAGCGCCCCGAGTTTTGACAGCGGAAAGATCTCCGCCAACTCTTCGCCATAGCCACAGCAGCCTGAAGCGGTCATAATCGGGGTGGCAAACTCGACACCTGCGATCTTGACTTTGATGTCAGGAGTCATAACACTACCTCACCGATCTCAAACACCGGACCCTCGCAACATACCCGCGCATGTCCTCCCTTGGTCAACGGGACTACGCATCCGAGACAGATACCGATTCCACACGGCATCGGAGCTTCCAGCGAAATCTGTCCCGGAATTCCCAGCTTGACGCCGAGATCGTTCGTGGCCCGGAGCATTCCTTCGGGTCCGCAGCCAAAAATTCTCAACTGGTCCCCATGGTGAGAGTTTATAAACTGCTCCGCCGGCGCTGTGACCAGACCGGTCTGCCCGAGGGAGCCGTCCTCGGTGACGGGATGGAAGTTTACGCCGGTGTCGCGGATTCTGGGGACCTCGATGATGTCACCCGATGACTTGCCGCCGTAGAAGAACTCGATCTTTTTCGGATCGTAACCGGCATTCACAAGTTGAGTCGCCAGGTAGAGCAGCGGCGGGAAGCCGACACCGCCGGCTATCATGATCAGATGTTCGTCCTTGCCCGGGAATGCGAACGGTACACCCAACGGCCCGAGGATATTCACCCGGTCGTTTTCGCGCAGCTTGCCCATCAGCCGGGTCCCTCGGCCGAAAACCTTGAAGATTATCTCCAGCTGGTCGTCTTCGGCAGACGCCGAGGCAACCGACATCGGTCGACGAAAGAAAATATCGGTAGAGGGAAGTTGTACGTGAACAAAATGGCCGGGTGCGCATTCTCCGGCTCTGGGGTAGTTCTGAAAAGTCAGCGAGAAGTAATCATTTTTGAGATCACGTTTTTTTAGTAGATAGCTGTCTTCACATGTAGGCTTCTTCATCGAAGAAAATCCGGAAGTCTCACTTTAAATATATACACGAACCACTTGCCCTGCATCCTGGAATCCAGGCGAAGCGGGTCGAACGTCATAGACGCCACGGCTTTTTCTGCTTCGTCGTTAATGGCTTCGTTTTCGGACCTTATTTTCAGAACATGATCTACAACTTCCCCGGAAAAATCAAGGAAGATTTGAAAATAAAGGTCCCCCTCCCACTTGGATCGATACGCTTCCGTGGGATACACAAAGGTGTCCAGGGTCTGGATCGGCTGGAGCGGCATGAGGATACACGTGTCGCCATTGGGCGATATGTACGCCGCCTTCAACGGATCGATATAAGTGGTGGTGTCGGCGTTTGCCGCCGCACCTCCTGAAGTGGTCTGGTCCCCTTCTTCCCCTGCCTGCGCAAGTTCTCCGCTGCCAGTGGTGTCCTGTTGTTGCTGCTCCTGGGGACGCCGAGGGGTACTGCCCATCCGCCTTCGCGCCTCATCCGCCCATTGGGTGCCCGGGAAAGAGTCTATGAACTCGGTGTACGCCTGAACCACCGAGGAATCCCCCGGGCTCTGATAGTTCTCGGTCAGCCAGATCAGGCTGAACCTCGCCTGCAGGTAATACTTTGAATCAGGAAAATGGTCAACCACGTACTGATAATAGTACCTTGCTGAATCCGGCAGCGTGTCCGCGATGATATAATCCTCGGCCTTGTCGAGATAGACCTTTGCGTAACCGGTGTCGGCGGGCGTCCCTTTCAATCCAAGCAGATCGATCACCTGCTCGGCATAATCCGAGTGCGGATAGCGTTGATAGTCAAGGTGCAGTATCGAATCTGCAGCCGTGGTGTCCCCCTTGTTGTCTTTGTACATCTGTGACAACGCAATCATCGCCTTGGGTGCGATCTCCGCATTCGGAAATGAGTCGATAAGATACTGCATTTCTATCATCGCCGTATCCGGCTTGTTCAGACTGAACCAGTATAGTTCGGCAAGTTGATATTGAGTCTCCCCCGCCTGATTGATGACGTCCTGGGTTGCGGTGGAGTCGATGACGGAAGTATGGGCAAAGGTCGCCAGTTTCCCGATATCCGAGGATCTTTGCAGCGCGTCTTTGCCGTAGTCCGACGATCGATTTGCTTCGACCGCCTTGTCGTAGTACTGCTTGGCCTCGTCGAGTTTGTCGTAGTCGAATTGATAGATCAACCCGAGCTTGTAGTAAGCTTCGCAGGCGTATTTCTTGTTCACCGCCGTCTCGCCGACATCCCGATAGATGTTTTCGGCCTGATCGATATCTTCGTTGTATTCATCCCCCTCCGCAACCTTCAATTTCAACACGCTCAATGAATCAAAATACAGCTCGTCGCTCATCAACGTGTTGAGATAATCGATCCCCTGACGAATCTTCATCAAGCGGAAAGCCGAACTCGCCGCCTGAAAGAGGGCGTGGTATTTGTCGTCCTTGTCCGGCTTCATACCAAGAATCTGCAGATATGCACTCTGGGCGTCGGCGAATCGATACAGGTTGAAGTCGCCGTCGGCAATAAACCTCTGCGCGACTTTCTTTTCCTCATCGTTCCCGAGCGAGTCACGAACGGCGAGAAAGTACGGCAGGGCAAGTTTGTAGTCTTTGTTGTCGAAATGATAAGTCCCCAGCGCCATGGCTGCCTCGGACTTGAATTCCTTACGCGTCTTGCTGTTGAAGACCGACTGAAACTGCTCCATCGCCCCCGATTCATCCAGCAGCTTCAATTTCGTCTTTGCGAGGTACACTTCTGACTCAGGAACGTATTTTGACTTGGGGTAGTTGGCCAGGATCTCGCGAAACCGACGTTCCGCCTTGGAATATTTCTGCGTATAGTAGTAGGAAACACCAAGGACAAAGAGCGCATCGTCGAAATACTTCGAGTTGGGGTAATTCTCCACGACCTTTAGTGACTTCTCGATTGCCACGTTGTATTGGGAAGTGTTGACCCGGACGTTGCTGTATTGACTGGCTTTGCGGCTCTTCTCTGCGTCATTGAACGCCTTCTTGGCGTTGTAGAAGGTATTGTAGTAGACGCAGCCGCTCAGGGCGAAGGCTACAAATACAAGCCCGAAGATTCTGGCTGTTTTACTGCGAATGAGATTCACCGAAGTCTACTACCTGTCATATAGGGTTCCCTTACCTTATACTGCATCGTGAGATACCGGTTGCACCGCCACAAGTTACCCATTCTCCTTGATTTGCCGGACCAATTCGGGCAGGAACTCACCTGCTGAAGCGGCAAATCTGTAATCGGCCAGCGGTGACAGCGGAGTTTCCTCGATATTCACCTCCACGACCGTCGCTCCGTGCCGCTTGGCGGTCTGGGGCAGGGAGGCAGCCGGATGAACTACTGCCGAAGTCCCTACGACAAGAAACACGTCGGCTCGCTCACTTTCCAGAAATGCCCGATCGATCAGTTTCGGATTAAGCATCTCTCCGAACCAGACGACGTCCGGCCGGATTCTTCCGCCACAAAGGATACAGGCAGGGATATTATCCGGGTCGATCTCAGCCGTGCCGGTGTATGGGCGATCACACTCGACGCACTTGTTATGATGGATGTTGCCGTGCAGCTCGAGGATCGTTTCCGTTTCGGCGGAACGGTGAAGACCGTCGACATTCTGGGTAATAAGCACGAAATGCTCACAGAGTTTCTCAAGCTCGGTCAGGGCGAAATGCCCCGCGTTCGGCTTGACGTTCTTTATCAGGTCACGTCGCCAGTTATACCATTCCCAGACCAGTCGGGAGTTGGCAACAAATGCTTCCATAGTAGCCAGTTCTTCAGCCCGGAATTTTCTCCAAAGCCCTTCCTCGCCACGAAAGGTAGGCACGCCTGACTCGGCTGAAATGCCGGCTCCCGTCAAAACGACACAGTTCACCGAACGTCGAATCTGTTCGGCAAGATGTCGGAGCCCTTCCTGATCCATGAGCGTATGATATCACCCGGAGGATGAAAAGACAAAATAAATCTGGACCGGAAGGTCAGAACAACTCGACCTTCAAGTTTATGTATTTTCTGGGGTTAGCCCGAATATCCGAAACCAGCGCGTCGATGTTGTCGGCGGTGCGTCGAAGGTCATCGTACAACCTTCGATCTTCCATCATCAACTGCAATGAACCCTCCGGATTGTTGAGGTCGTCAGCGAACTGACGGAAGGCCGTGGCCAAACTATCGAGCCGGTTGACGAAATGATCCAGCTTGTAGGTTACCCGATCCATACGCACCGAAGCTGAGTCCACGCGCGAGGCGTTGTCGCTCAGGAGACGCTTGATATCTCTGGAAGCATAATAGAAGTTGTCGGCTGTCTGATCCATCTTCGACTGATTCCGACTCAAATACCCCGACAACTGAACCGATACTTTTTCGATATTCGAAAGGGTATTGTCGATTCTGGCAAGATTTGAATCGGACCCGAAAGTGGTCTTAAACGTATGGACGAAACTTCGAATCTCCTGAATCATATCTCCGAGGATCCCGAGAACGTCGGGCAGACCGGTATCGTACTTGCCGATTACCGTGTCGGCATGATTGAACGGGATTGAGTCGGTGCCGGGGTTGATCGCGATGAACCTTTCCCCCATCAGCCCGAGGTTCTTGATGAGAAATGTGGCATCGTCCTTCAGGATCACGCCGCGATCGAGGAGAATTTCCACCACCACGCCCCGGTCGTTGAGGGCGAGATCGTTCACCTTCCCTGACCTTACACCGTGAACAGTAACTCTGTCTCCTACCGCGAGCGTGCCGACATCGGCAAAGCGGACGAAGACCTTTTGCGAGTTCTGCTCCAGCTGATAGCCCTGGAGCCAGAAGAGCGATCCGGCCAAAATCACCAGTCCGAGGAGAATAACTACCCCGACTCGGAATTCGATGTTCTTAGCTGCCATATGGGTTACTTATCGGTAACTTGTTACCATTTCTTAAATTAACAACAAACAATACTTACAGGGTTTCCGCAATCGCACAATAGTTTTCATAACGAAAGGCCGCGATTACACCCTCGCTAACTGCTTCTTTTACAGCACAATCCGGCTCGTGAATATGTGTGCAGGTAGAAAAACGGCACTCCGCCAGATACGGTTCGAATTCCGGGTAGTAGTGGGGCAGGTCCTCCGGAAGTACTTTGTTGAGTCCGAGGACCTTGAGACCGGGAGAATCCACAATAAATCCGCCGGTCGGGAGTTCATACAGTTCGATCGAAGTTGTAGCGTGCGTGCCTCGGTCGCTGTAGGCCGACACCGCCTTGGTCTTAAGACCGAGTCCCGGTATCAGCTGGTTGAGAAGCGAAGATTTCCCGACGCCGGAGTGGCCGACGAAGATAGTTCGATGACCGTTGAGATTCTTTCGAAGTTCGTCCAGGCCGGAACCGGACTTGGCCGAAACCAGAAAGACCTGGTAGTCAAGCGATCGATACGTCTCGACAATCTGCTCAAGATCACCGGTCGGCTTGAGATCGACTTTATTGACAATGACGAATGGGGCCATATTGCCGGAAAGCGCGGAGATGATGAACCGATCGATCAGTCCGGTTTTCAGTTCAGGTGATCTTATCGAGACGACAATCGCGAGACGGTCGATATTGGCCGCAATAACCTGAATGCGGCCTTCCATTCCCTTGGCGGGACGGGCAAACCGGCTCTGGCGCGGGAGAACCTTCTCGATCGTTCCCCGGTTGTCATCACTGAGGCTGAAGAGGACGTTGTCCCCCACCGCAACCGGCGTCACCGCGTCGCTCTCGGTTTTCACTTTTTGTCTGATCTCGCACTTCATCCGGGTTCCGTCTTCCGACCGGACCTCGAACAACCGTCCTCTGGTGGCGACAACAATTCCCTGTTTATGTCGACTCATCATCGACAATCTACGGCAACAGCTTCGGCCTTACAAGCTATTAGTAGCCCTCCGGCCGGGCTTAGTTTCTCATAAATTTCTGCGAATAAAAGATTTCCCCCTGAGTATCAGGAATATAATTTCGGAAGATAAACACCCAAAAAACCAACGTGTAAGGGATACGGGAAAATGAAATCAGTAAGGTGCTTCGGGCTTTTGATAATGGCTACATTTGCCCTCGCGACCGGGACCATGAGTGCTTCGGAAAGTGATTCTCCCCTGATTCAGCAAGCCACGCTGTTCATCAACCGGCTCGCCCAAGGTGACTATACTTCGGCGGCGTCCACATTCGACAGCACGATGTCGGCGGCCATGCCGGCCGACAAACTCAAGGAAACCTGGGAATCAATCCTGGGACAAGCCGGTTCGTTCGATTCGATCGAAAGCACGAGTTTGACGACTCAGGGCGGCTACGATGTCATCGTTGTCACCACAAAATTCGAGAACATGCGATTAGACACGAAAGTCGTCTTCGACAAATCAGGCAAGATCGCCGGTCTCTGGTTCGCTCCTGCGGCTCCGCGGGTCGGTTACTCGCCGCCAGCCTATTCGGACAGCTCAAAATTCCACGAATTCGAAGTTAAAGTCGGCTCTGGTGAGTACGCTCTTCCCGGTACCGTCACAATGCCGAACGGATCGGGACCTTTTCCCGGAATCATATTGGTTCACGGATCGGGCCCGAACGATCGCGACGAAACGATTGGCCCGAACAAACCGTTCAAAGATATCGCCTGGGGACTGGCGTCCCGGGGTATCGCCGTACTCAGATACGAAAAGCGTACCCGTGCATTTCCGCAGCAATTTGTCGAAAATAAGGAGAAGTTCACCGTCAAGCAGGAGACGATCGACGATGCCGCGGCGGCTGTGAAGCTTCTCGACACGACAAATGGGATCGATCACAAACAGATCTTCGTGCTGGGTCACAGTCTCGGCGGCATGCTGATTCCACGGATTGCGGAAGTAACGCCGAAAGCAGCCGGATATGTAGTGATGGCCGGCGCGGCGCGACCGCTGGGAGAGGTGGTCGTCGAACAGGTGAGGTATATTGACTCTCTCAAAGGTCCCCTGACCGATAAAGAGCTTGCAGACCTCGATAGTTTGAAAGCCCAGGTCAAGCTGACTGAGTCACCGAAGTTGACTTTGAGCACACCGGCATCGGAACTTCCCATGGGAATCAATGCCGCCTACTGGCTTGACCTCCGCGGATATAAACCTGCCGAGGTAGCCACGAAGATCAAGAAGCCGCTCCTGGTACTTCAGGGTGGCCGAGACTATCAAGTCCCGATAAAGGACTTCGATCTTTGGAAAAAGGCACTCGGATCAGAATCGAATGCAACTTTCAAACTGTATCCTGATCTGAATCATCTGTTCATTTCGGGCACCGGACCATCGGTTCCGTCGGAGTACGATCAGCCCGGGCACGTTTCCAGGCAGGTGATCGAGGATATGGCCGCCTGGATCAATCGCAATTGAATTGACGCCGGTCGAAGTCGAGCACTAATCGCATGTAACCGACTGTCTTACGTCATGTCGTTCGGTGCAACGGGCTGTTGCCTTTTGGTCGAGAATTTTGTATCCTCTCACTGGTGAATCAGTATAACCAATTGGGATGCCAATGATTTCAAATGTTATAACGAAAATATTCGGGACCAAGCACGAACGCGACGCCAAGCGGATGCTTCCGCTCGTCGCTGAGATAAATGACTTCTACGACAAGTTACACGGCCTCTCCGAAGAAGAGCTCCAGGCCAAAACCGACGAATTTCGCAAGCGGCTGGCCGAAGGTGAAACGGTCGAAGATATCATGACCGAAGCATTCGCCGTGGTCAAGGAAGCCTGCCGCCGGCATGTCGGCAAACGGTGGATGGTGGTCGATCAGGAAACCGAATGGAATATGGTGCCGTTCGATGTCCAGTTGATGGGCGGCATTGCCCTCCACCAGGGAAAGATTGCCGAAATGGCGACCGGTGAAGGAAAAACTCTCGTAGCCACCATGCCGACCTACCTCAACGCCCTGACGAGCGAAGGGGTCCACATGGTCACGGTCAATGACTATCTGGCTCGTCGTGACTCCGAGTGGATGGGCGAAATATATAAGTACCTCGGACTCACCGTTGGTGTCATCCAGAATCAGATGAATAACGCCGAACGGCGCGAAATGTATCTCTGCGACATTACGTTCGGCACCGCAAATGAATTCGGATTCGACTATCTCCGCGACAATATGGCCCAGACGGCCGAAGACCGAGTGCATCGGAACTACCATTACGCGATCATCGACGAGGTCGACTCGATCCTGATCGATGAAGCCCGTACGCCGTTGATTATATCCGGCCAGGTCGAGTCGTCCGTGCACGACCGGTATCGCCAGATGAAGCCGACTGTTGAAAAGCTGGTCCGCAAACAGACGATGCTGATCAATGACATGCTCGCCAGAGCGGAACGCATGCTCACCGAAGGAAAATCCGAAAACGAATTCGAGGCCGGGACACTTCTCCTGGCCGCGAATCGCGGCGCACCGAAGAACAATCGGCTGCTCAAGATCCTCAAAGAATCGGGAATGAAGCGGCTGATGACCGATGTCGAGTCGGCCTACATGCGGGACAAGAAACTGCATGAGGTAGATGAGCGCCTGTATTACTTCATCGACGAACGCGAGCACTCAATAGCCCTGACCGATCTGGGGACATCGCAGCTCGATCGCGATGAGCAGAAGCTGTTCGAGATCCCCGATATTTCCACGATGCTCTCCGAGGTTGAAGGTGACGAGTCTCTCTCGGTTGAAGAGCGCCAGAAGAAGACCGATGAGATCTATCGGGTGCATTCAGAGGTCTCGGAAAAAGTTCACGCCATCAATCAGTTGCTTCGCGCCTACTCTCTCTACGAAAAGGATGTCGAGTACGTGCTCGAAAACGAAAAGGTGATGATTGTCGATGAGTTCACCGGACGTATCCTTCCGGGACGACGCTACTCCGACGGTTTGCACCAGGCAATAGAAGCCAAGGAAGGTGTGAGTATAGAGGCGGAATCGCAGACACTGGCGACCATCACGCTCCAGAATTACTTCAGGATGTACGACAAGCTGGCCGGCATGACCGGTACCGCCGAGACCGAAGCTCAGGAGTTTTTCGATATTTACAAACTCGATGTCATGGTCATCCCGACCAATATGCCGGTCGTCCGCGATGACCAGGAAGACCAGATCTATCGGACCCGTCGCGAGAAATACAACGCCATCATAGAGGAAATAGTCGAGCGTTACAACGAGGGTCAGCCGGTGCTGGTCGGAACGGTCACGGTCGACGTCTCCGAGACGTTGTCGAGGATGCTCAAGCGTGCCGGTGTACCGCACAACGTGTTGAATGCAAAGCAACATCAACGCGAAGCGGAGATTGTCGCCCGGGCGGGCGAGCGCGGTTCAGTGACGATCGCAACGAACATGGCCGGTCGTGGCACCGACATTCGACTCGGTGAAGGTGTGGTTGATCTCGGCGGTCTGCATATCGTAGGCACCGAGCGCCACGAGTCCCGTCGAATCGACCGGCAGCTGCGCGGACGGTCGGGACGTCAGGGCGACCCCGGGTCATCGATCTTCTTCCTTTCTCTCGAAGACGATCTGATGCGGCTCTTCGGCGGCGATCGACTTGGCAGTATTATGGATCGACTCGGCGTGCAGGACGGCGAAGTCATCACTCACAAGATGGTGACGCGCGCCATCGAACGCGCCCAAAAGAAGGTCGAAGCTCAGAACTTTGCCATTCGTAAACACACACTGGAGTACGACGACGTCATGAACGTCCAGCGCAAGTGGATATACGAACGGCGCCTGGCGGCGCTGGAGCGACCGTCGATCAAAGACGAAGTGGTCGAACTGATCGAAGATGTACTTGACGGACTCATCCGGAGCTACTGCCCCGACAATACCTACCCTGAGCAGTGGAATATGAACGGCTTCACCGACGAACTTCGCAAGATTTATCTGCTCAATGTTGAATTCCGCAAAGAGGACGTTGAGAAGCTCACTCAGGAAGCGCTCAATGAGAAGATCCTTGGCGCGGTCATGCACATTTACTCGCAGAAAGAAACCGCGTACGGCGAAGAGATCATGCGCCAGCTTGAACGGTACGCCGTGCTCTCGACGATAGATCATCACTGGCGCGACCACCTTGCGGAAATCGAGGAGCTTCGTGCCGGTATCGGGTTGCGCGCCTACCACGGCGGCATGGGCAAACCGATCGACATCTACAAGAAAGAAGCGTTCGATATGTTCGAGCAGATGGTCAACACGATCGACAAGGAGATCGTCAACCTCGTCTACAAACTTCAGGTCAATCTGCCGGAGAAATCGCGAGCCGAACGGCGTCACCAACCGGCGATGGTGGCGAGTCACGCCGACTCCACGGGCATGGGCATGTCCTCGGGAGCGGTGCAGGCGCCGGAAGGGGAATCGCCCAATCCGATGGCCCAGGCATCGAAAGCCGGTACCCAGGCCCGGACGATCAAACGCGAGTATCCGAAAGTCGGCCGCAACGATCCCTGTCCCTGTGGAAGCGGCAAGAAATATAAGAAATGTCATGGCGCGAACGTTTAGCGCCCGGACTAAATCATTGCGTCGCAAAAGGCCCGATTCTATCGGGCCTTTCGCGACTCTGTCAGCGCTTTCTTTCGAGCAGGACCGCAAGAAAAATTGTCGCAATGCTTAAATTCGATTTGTAGATTTGACGAAGTGAACCAAGTAGCCCATAGAGAAATCAAAACAGGAGGAACATTACGCTATGAGAAAGTTAGCTGTAGTTTTTCTTGGCTTAGCTTTAATCGCCACTTTGAGCGGCTGTGCGTCGATGAAGAAGCGCGACAAAGGAGCTATCATCGGGGCCGCCGCAGGTGCGATAACCGGCGCGGCTATCGGTAACAAGGCCGGGAGCACGGCCGCCGGCGCAATCATCGGAGCGGCTATCGGCGGAGCGGCCGGAGCGTATATCGGAAACTACATGGACAGACAGGCCGACGAGATGCGCCAGGATATCAGGGGGGCAAAAATAGAGCGTGTCGGTGAGGGAATCAAGATCACGTTCGCCTCCGGAATTCTCTTTGATATCGACAAATCAAACCTTCGTCCCGAAGCAAAGGCGAATCTTGATCAGTTGGCGAGGATCCTCAATAAGTACGACAATACGAATATCCTGGTTGAGGGGCATACCGATTCGACCGGAAGTGCGGAGCACAATATGACACTCTCCATCAGCCGTGGAGAGTCGGTCGCGCGGTATCTCGCGGGAGTCGACGTAAATCCGACTCGATTCACGGTCATGGGTTATGGTGAGACACAACCTACGGCGACGAACTCGACACCCGAAGGACGGCAGCAGAACCGCCGTGTCGAGATCGCTATATTTGCCAATGACAAACTGAAACAGGTTGCCAAAGAGCGGACCTCGTAATTCACAAATGAAAGCCCCTTTCCGATTCGGAGAGGGGCGTAATCTATCAAACGGTACGCTTGGCCGTTATTCCAGCAGGTCGAAAACATCCGGGAAGTAATTGATGAGATCCCCGGCTATCATCGTCCGGGCAGTCTGATAACGCGCCGCGAAATCGCCGGCGTAACCGTGAATGTACACGCCGCACACGGCTGCATGGATGGGCGATATACCCTGAGCGAGAAACGATCCGATCAACCCTGAGAGCACGTCACCCGTCCCTCCGGTAGCCATACCGGAATTCCCGGTTTGATTGAGATAACAGGTGCCATCGATATCCGCGACAATCGTCGGACTCCCCTTGAGCACCAACACCGTCTGGTATTCCAGCGCGAATTTCTTCGCCACCGCTATTCTCTCGTGAATTTCCTCGGGTGGCATAGCGCCGGTAAGTCGTTTGAATTCTCCCGGGTGAGGGGTGATAACCAGATCGGCCGTCGTCTCTTCGAGAACATTCAAGTGCCCCTCCAGCGCGTTCAGGCCGTCGGCGTCGACGATGGCGGGCTTCTCCAGTGAAAGCAGCAATCGTCGAACCAATTCAAACGTCTCACGGTGTCTCCCGACTCCGGGACCGACCACGACTGACTCATGTTCGTCAACCGCTTTTCGGATTTCTCCAAGGCCCCTTAGAGCAAGTGCTCCTTTCTTGGCAACATCGGGAAGGGCAAGAGTTGTCGCCTCGATCACACCCGAGGCAATTGTCGGAAGCACCGTCTGTGGACAGCCGATCTTCGCGAGCCCGACTCCGGCCCGGAGTGCACTCCTTGCGGCCAGGACGGCCGCTCCGGTCAATCCTTGCGATCCGGCCAATATGAATACTTTGCCGAATATCCCCTTGTGGGCATCGGCAGGTCTCTCCGGAAGTAACTCCGATACAAGCCCCGGTGTAATCAACTCGGTGCCGAGCTGAAATTTATCTACCGTTTGATCGGGGATACCGATTGGCACGACACCAACCGTCCCGGCAAGCTCGCGTCCGGGGGATACATATAAGCCGAACTTAGGCAAAGCCAGGGAGAACGTAAAGTCCGCGTCGACAACCGCTCCTTCGTGCGTTCCGCTGTCGGCGTTCAGCCCGGATGGCAGGTCGACTGCGATGATCGGGAGCAACTGATCGTTCATATAATCTATCAACTCGCCGCTCAACCCGCGGGGGGCTCCTTCGAAACCGGTGCCGAAGATGGCGTCGATGATATAATCGGCGTCCAGTTCGTCCGGAAGTTCAGCTATGGATTTGACTTCATTAATAGGAAGTTTGAGCTTTAGGGCACGATCGAAATTCAAGCGTGCGTCCGGCGAAAGCTTTTCTTTCGGTCCGAGGTAGTAAATGGAGATCTCGGCCCCGGCCTGGTGCAGATACCGGGCAACAACGAACCCATCGCCGCCGTTATTCCCTTTTCCGCAGAACACGGCAATCCGAACCCCGCCCGGTGATTCCAGGACATCAGAGAGAATTCGCTCGGCGATTCCCCTCCCTGCGTTTTCCATCAGCTGTGGTCCCGGAATACCTACTCGTTCGATTGTCTCCTGATCGATCCGACGCATCAGATCGGCGGTGACAAGCTTCATCGAGCCGACCTCCTGGACTTGACCTTGCGGATCATCTTCTTCTTGCAGTTCGCGCTGCTTTTGCTTGCGCCCGGTTTATCAAGCGCGAATTTAACGGCCGCGAGTGCATCGGAGAAGAACTTAAGCTTGACATTCTGTTTGATTTCTTTGGGAAGATCGGTGGTATCTTTGCGATTCTCTTCCGGCAGAATGACCGTGTTAATCCCGGTGCGATAAGCCGCCAGCAGCTTTTCTTTCAATCCGCCAATCGGAAGAATCTGCCCCCGAAGTGTGATCTCTCCCGTCATCGCCAGACAGGGCTTGACCGTCCGCTGCGTGAACAGGGAGGCGAGCGCGACTACCATCGTGATGCCTGCCGACGGTCCGTCTTTCGGAGTGGCACCGGAAGGGACGTGAATATGCAGATCCTTGTTCTCGAACGCCTCTTGAGGGATCTTAAGTTCGGATCGGTTCGAGCGGATGAACGACAGGGCCGCCTGGGCTGATTCTTTCATGATGTCACCGAGATGGCCGGTGAGCATCAGATTATTACGTCCTTCCATCATTGTTGCCTCGATATACAGGACTTCGCCGCCGTAGGCGGTGTAGGCAAGACCCGACACAACTCCTATCTTCCCGCTGACACCGCTCAAGCCCTCTCGGATAAACCGGGTCGGTCCGAGCATTTTGGCGATATCGCTTCCACCCACCGTAATTTTCCGCTTATAGCCGGTGGCAACTCTCCTTGCCGTCTTGCGCACGACCGATGCTATCTCCCGTTCGAGATTTCTCAGTCCGGCCTCACGCGTGTAGCCATCGATTATGGTTGTGATCGCGTCATCCTTAAAGACAAGTTTATCCGCACTCAGGCCGTGATTTTCGAGCTGTTTGGGTATGAGGTGACGTTTCGCGATGGCAAGTTTTTCGATATCGGTATATCCGGGGAGATTGATCACTTCCATGCGGTCGCGAAGGACCGCCGGAATCGGCTCCAGCCAGTTCGCCGTTGTGATGAACATCACTTTTGACAGATCGAACGCTACTTCGAGATAATGATCGGAGAAGCTGTCGTTCTGCTCCGGATCGAGCACTTCGAGCAATGCCGATGACGGATCGCCTCGAAAATCGGCGCCCAGCTTGTCAATTTCATCCAACATGATGATCGGATTATTCGATCCGCACCTCCGGATCGACTGAATAACCCGCCCCGGCATGGCACCGATATAGGTGCGTCGATGTCCGCGGATCTCGGCCTCATCGCGCATCCCCCCAAGGGAAACGCGTACGAACTCCCGGCCCATCGCCCGGGCGATCGATTTCCCGAGCGAGGTCTTCCCGACGCCGGGAGGACCTACGAAACAAAGGATCGGTCCCTTGATGTCCGATTTGAGCTTTCTGACGGCAAGATATTCCAGGATACGGTCTTTTACCTTCTCCAGATCATAGTGATCTTCATCCAGCACCTTCTTCGCCTTCTTGAGGTCGAGGCGGTCCTCAGTCGACTTCTTCCAGGGGAGGTTAACCAGCCAGTCGAGATAGGTCCGCGAGACGGTGTACTCGGCCGACGATGGCTGCATGTGGGAGATACGATCCAGCTCCTTACGGGCCGCCTGCTCCGCCTGCTCGGACATGTGAGCTTCCTCTATTTTCTTTTCAAATTCCTCAAGCTCCGAGTTGTTGTCCGCGTCGCCAAGCTCCCGCTTGATCGCTTTCATCTGCTCTCTCAGGATATAATCACGCTGAGATTTTCCCAATTCGCTCGCCGCCTTTGCCTGAATTTGTTGTGAAACTTCGAGCACTTCGATTTCGCGATTGAGAATGTTGTACAGCTTGTTCATCCGCTCGTACACGTGCAGTTCTTCGAGCACTTCCTGCTTTTGCTCGACTGTTATGCTCATGTTGGAGGCGATGAAGTCGGCGAGTTTCGACGGTGTTTCCTGATTGATGGCGGATATATGGAAATCCTCAGAGAGATTGGGAGAAAGCTCCACAAGTTTCTTGACCAATTGCACGAGGCTCCGCTGTAACGCCTCCACTTTGACCTGATTGCCCGAGGATTCGTGCACTTCTTCAACCTCGGCCGAAAGATACGGCGATTCGGAGATGACTTTCTTGATTCGAATTCGGGCCAATCCCTGAATCAAAAATCTGACTGAACCGTCCGGAAAGCGGAGCATTTTCAAGATCGTCCCGGAGGTCCCAATATCGTAGAGATCGCTCGCCTGGGGCGATTCGATCTTGGCATCCTTCTGAAGAAACATACCGATCCGAGATCCGCGCATCAAGGCATCGTCAATAAGGCGCGTCTGGTCGGCGTCCTGAATCATCAACGGAACGATCAGATAAGGATAGACGATCGTCCCTTTCAAAGGAAGAATTGGCAGAATTCGGGTGTCGACCGATTCGCCCCGAGCAGCTTTCTCAGTTGCTTCCGTCACGTATGGATATCCTCTGTTTGTAGGCGTTCAGTAAATAGTATCGGCAGACCGCGCCGGTACGTAAACTCCCGTGAGACGGCCGGAACGGCTATACGTTGAATCTGAACAGGACGACGTCGCCGTCCTGCATTACGTATTCCTTCCCCTCAAGCCGTGATTTTCCCGCCGCTTTGATGGCCGCCGGCGTTTTGAGAGCGATGTAGTCCTCGTACGCCACTACCTCGGCTCGAATGAATCCACGCTCGATATCGGAATGGATCACACCGGCCGCTTTCTGTGCGTTCGTTCCTTTGCGGATCGTCCAGGCACGTACCTCCGGCTCACCCGCCGTCAGGAACGATATCATCCCGAGTAGAGCGTACGATTTCTGGATCACCTGTTCCACCGCGGGAGTGGTGATTCCGAGTTCCTCAAGGAACGGTTTCCGCTCCTCCTCGTTCAGGGTCACCAGTTCCATTTCGATCTTTCCGCAGACGACGGCGACGTCGCGCTTGCCGGCCGCGACGAACTTGGAAAATCGGTCCCGGATCTCGTCGGCCTTGCCAATATCGTCTTCGCTAATATTCACAACAATCAACAGCGGCTTTTGTGTCAAAAAGGTAAATCCGCGAAGCGACTTCTCTTCATCGGCCGTCAACTCGGCATCAATCAACAATGTTCCGTCCTCGAGCGTCTTCTGACACCGCTGGAGCAACTCTATTTCGTGCATTCCGGACTTGTCACCGGTCAGCTTCGCTTTGCGTCCCTTCTTTTCGATATTGCTTTCTATCGCCAATTGATCGCCAAGTGTCATTTCATCTATCAGGTCGGTAACGTCCTTTTCCGGTGCAGCATTCGGCGCAAAAGCGCCAACGACCAGAACTAACGCGTCCATCTGATGGACTTCCTGGCTGATTTCCACCGCTCCTGATTCTTTTCCTTTGCCCGTAAATCCGGGAGCATCGAGAAATTCTATCTCGGCATAGGTCGTCTTTTTGGGGGATACAAGTTCGGCCAGGCAGTCGATTCGTTCGTCCGGAACCTTTATTACGGCCCGGTGCAGGGCCTGAGAGTAGTCCCCGACCGCTTCTTGTTGTCCGGAAGCAGCGTTGAAAACGGTGGTTTTGCCGCTCTGGGGCTTTCCGATTATACCTAACTTCATAGCAGTAAATGGTAAAACAAGAAAAACTCTTTGGCAAGGAGTATGTTACGAGCCGCCGCCCGCCGATCGTGTATTAGCACATCCACGAAAGAAAGTTTCTGCTTGCATCCTCAGGCTGACGTTTCATATCATAAATACCGCTTGTAAGTACCGCTTTTCCGGTTCACTTTCAACTCGCAAGACTATCGGATACCGAAAGTTCGAAGCTGGAGCTTTAGCGTCGAAGTTCGATAATATTTATAGTGTTGTCTTTCGGAGGAATAATGGAAATCGGCAATATATTCCCTCGCCTGTTAGGTCCGCTTTATTACAGAAGGTATGAACACGCGCCGCGCGTATTCAGGCAATTCCGCGAGTATTGCAGGCACGACTCTCTGAGCGCCGATGAGTTGCAGGCGATGCAGATTGCGAAGCTGAGGAAACTGCTCATCCATGCGTGCCGGAATACGGAGCATTATAGGCTTCTTTTCCGCCAGGCCGCGTTCAATCCTGAGACGATAAAGTCAATCGACGATCTTAGCGTTCTGCCTCTGCTGAGCCAGGATGAGGTCCGTTCGGACAGGCTGAACTTGTACGCCGGTAACATCGGCTCGGCTGACTTTCACACTTCTACGACCGGCGGTACGCGGGGGAAGAAAATGCCGTTTCACCGCGATAACTGCTGTCGGGCTCAGCGCCTGGCCCTGCAATGGCGTTCCGACTTGTGGGCCGGGTGGCGCCCCTATGAGAAAGTTGCTTACCTCTGGCCCGCTATTCAGGATCTTGAGCCGCCCGCAGGGTGGAAACACACCATCAAGGATCACCTGATAAAACGGACTCATCTGTTCTATGGCGGGATGATTTCCGAGGAGTCGGCTCGAACTATTTACGAAGACCTTCGCGCATTTCGTCCGGCCATCATTCGCTGCTTCACCTCCCCCGCCTATCGACTCGCAGAGTTCATGTCCGATACCGGTCTGAAGCTCCCGGGGCTCAAGGCGATCGTGTGCACCGGCGAACCGCTCACCGTACACCAGCGCGAGTGCATCCAGCGCGGTATCGGTGCTCCGGTATTCGATTTGTACGCTTCCCGCGAACTTGGAACTACCGCGGCCGAATGCAAGGCTCATCGCGGAATGCATATCGCAACCGACTCGGTTGTATTGGAGGTCGTGCGCGATGGAAAGACCGTTCCGTTCGGCGAACCGGGAAGTATTGTGCTCACCGACCTGCTTAACTACGCCATGCCCCTGATTCGATACGAGATCGGAGATGTTGGGAGGGTAAGTCGACGGTCCTGCAGCTGCGGCTTGAACTACCCTCTGCTACGAACTGTCGTCGGGAGAACGGTCGACGGTTTTTACGATCGGGAAGGTACTTTCATATCGACGATAGCACTCGGAACGCTTATGGACGACGGTCCGCCGGTTGGTCAGCTACAGCTCGTTCAGGAAGACCTCGGTGCGATCCTCGTGCGAATCGGCTCAACACCACACGTCGGCGAGGATCATCGGCAGTACTATACACATGCCCTGAAACAGCTGATGGCGGGATTGACCGAAGTGAGATTCGAAATAGTCGATCAAATCAAGACGGAGAAATCGGGCAAGTACCGGTTCACGATTTCCAAACTCACCCGCCCCCTGTCGAATTCACCTGCACATTAGAAAAGAAAAAGCAGGCCGCGTAAGCAACCTGCTTTTGTCTAATCGCGTGACCGTGAGAGACGTTTACGCGTTCTCGTCCTTTTCGTCGCTCTCCGACTCGGACGGTTTCTCGGCTTCGGCCTCCGCCTCGGACTGAGCTTCCTGAGCCTCGACGGCAAGCTCGTGCGCCGCGTGCTTCAGCTCTTCCGGCATCGCTTCAGCGATCGCGCTCGGCGTCTCGGCAGTGTGCTGAGACAGGAAGCTGTCCAGTTCGTTGCGCTCCCGCTTGCGATAGTAAGCCGTGACCGACAGCACGATCTTGTGCTGATACCGATCGAACTCTATCACCTGCAGCGGAATCTGCTCGCCCTCCTTGAACACGCCGGTCGGATCGGTGAGATCCTTGCTGCCAAGCTGGGCGCTCGGGACGAACCCTTCAACCGTATTGTCCAGATCGACGATTACGCCGCGATCCATCACCTTGGTGACCGTGCCGAGACACTCGGTGCCGACGGCATACTTCTTGGCGATCTCCGGCCAGGGATCTTCGGTGAGCTGCTTGGAGCCCAGCGAAATACGGCGATTCTCATGGTCTATCTTGATCACCTTGACATCAACCTTGTCACCCTTCTTCATGACTTCAGAAGGATGCTGAATCCGTTTGGTCCAGGACATATCGGAGATATGTACCAGTCCGTCGATGCCCTCTTCGAGCTCAACGAACGCGCCGAACGCGGTCAGATTCCGGACCTTGCCCGAAATGACCTTGCCGATCGGATACTTCTCATCGATCGTCCCCCACGGGTCCGGTTCCATCTGCTTGATGCCGAGTGATATCTTCTCGTTTTCTTTGTCCACGGAGAGCACCACCGCTTCGACCGTATCATTGACATTCATGATCTTCGAAGGGTGTTTGATGTGCTGCGTCCAGGACATTTCGGATATATGTATAAGTCCCTCGATACCCTTTTCGAGTTCCACGAACGCACCGTAGTCGGTAATCGACACGACCCGTCCGGTAACCTTCTTGCTGACCGGGTATTTCTCTTCGATATTCTCCCACGGATACGGCGTCATCTGCTTCAATCCGAGGGAAATGCGGGACGTCTTCTCATCGATATCCAGAATCTTGACATCGATCTTGTCGCTCAACGAAACGAGTTCAGAGGGGTGACGAATCCGGCCCCAGGACATATCGGTGATATGCAGGAGACCGTCGACTCCGCCCAGATCGATAAAGACGCCGAAATCGGTAATGTTCTTGACGACTCCCTGGCGAACCTGACCGACCGCGATGTCTGTCAGGAGATGCTCGCGCATCGTCTCGCGCTCTTCTTCGAGCACGACCCGTCGGGAGACAACGATATTCCGACGCGCCTTGTTGATTTTGATGATCTTGACGGTCATCGTCTGATTCAACAGGGCATCGAAATCGGGCACCTGGCGAAGCGCCACCTGCGAACCGGGCAGGAACGCATCCACGCCCATGATATCGACCACCAGACCGCCCTTAATGCGTCGGGCCACCCGGCCGTCGATCGTTTCGCCGCTGTCGTGCACTTCGCGGATCTTGTCCCACACCCGCATGAAGTCGGCTTTCTGCTTGGACAGAATCAACTGGCCGTTCGAGTCCTCGATCTGCTCAAGATAGACCTCGATCGCGTCGCCAACTTTGATGTTGAGCGGAGTGGTGAATTCATTGATCGGGATAATCCCTTCGGATTTGAACCCGACGTCGACGATTACATCGTCTCTGGTCACACCAAGAACCGTTCCACCGACAATCTCTCCTTCCTTGATATCTTTGATCGTGGAATCGTACATCTCCACCATCTTCTGATACTCGGGATCGTCGTAGATGACACCGGAGACGTCGGTGATGCGCACCCGGTCGACTTCCGGCTCGGCGGTCGTGGCCGGCATCTCTGCACGGACCTTGGCCTTCTCGGCTACCCGCCGATGTCGTTCGGTGCGGACCTTCTCGGTTTTGACTTCCTGCTCAACGGTCTCTTCGACCTGTTTAGCCTGAGTGTCCGCCTTGGTGATTTTGGTTTTGGTTCGTTTAGTTTTCTTGGAAGACGCCGCTTTCCGTTTGGATTGCTTTGTTTCCGTGGATTTTGAAGAAGTTCTGGCCTCTGCCATTAATTTGAGAGAACCTCCTTACTGGTTTAACAGCCGACGGAGTTGGATTTTTCCCTTTAGGAAAGCCGCCGGATTCCGCCCGCAGAACACCTTTCTCTTATTCAGGGGCAGATAACAATGATATCAAAACGGCGGAAAAAGCTCAAGAGTTTTCTTCAGCCCGCCTTGAATTTCTATCGGTAAACAGGATTATCTCTTGATCCCCAAAACGCTGTCGCGAAGCGCCCCAATTCGACGCATAACCTCCTGAGTGACAGCAATATACCCGTCCTTCGTGGAGGGCTGAGCAGTCACCCATTTGGCCGGGATTGCCTCTCCGTAAGTGATGCTCATTTTCTGTCGTCCCCGGAAACAGTCTTTGAGCTTGTTCGAACCGTGAATATATCCGGGCACAATCGGACAGCCTGACCGAATGGCGATCATCCCGACGCCCGGTTTCGGTTCCAGAAATTCCTCCGTCTTGGAGCGCGTTCCCTCCGGAAAAATAGTCAACCCGAAACCGTCGTTGATCACGCGAGCCGTGAGCTCGAGAGCGTGGCGGTCAATCGTTCCCCGGCGGACAGGCAGGGCGTTGGTCCGAGTAATAACCCACCCGAAAAGCTTGTTCCGAAACAGCTCCTGCTTGGCGAAGAAATAGACCTGTCGGGGAGCCCAGCTCCCGGCCAGCAACGGATCGTAATTCGAGCGATGATTGGTGGCGAGAATAAATCCGCCCGAAGTCGGAAAATGTTCGTGGCCGGTCACGCGAATGCGAAAGATAAGTTTGGAGATAACGCGCGTAAGTGTCCAGCCGGTGTAATAGAGGATCTTCATGCGTGCGCTATTTGAGCAGGCGGCGAATCAGCGAGATGATGAAGTCGACTTGCCCTTCAATCGTCATGTCTGTGGTGTCGACCGTGTAGGCATCTTTCGCCTTGGTCAAAGGAGAATGTTCACGATTGGAATCATGATTGTCGCGCCGTTGAATATCAGCTTCCTGCGCTTCAAGGGTAGTGCTGACGCCCATTTTGGTAAGGTCGAGAAGACGGCGCTTGGCTCTTTCTTTCACCGATGCCTGCAGGAAGATCTTGATGTCCGCTTCGGGGAAAACCACGGTCGTCGTGTCGCGGCCCTCGGCGACAATAGAACCTTCCTTTCCCATCTTCCGCTGCTTCGCGACCATCGCCTCGCGGACCCCTTTGTGGGCCGAAACTTCAGATACATGCAGGGTGACTTCCGGTGTCCTGATCTCTTTCGTGACCTCCTCGCCATTGATGAATACCCGGTTGACGTCCTCGGAAGTTTTGAACTCGATCGGGAGTTTCGCGGCCAGCGCGGCAAGTTTCTGGCCGTCTGACGGCGCGATGTTGTTCTTAAGCGCGAAATGAGTGAGCGCCCGATACATGGCGCCGGTATCGAGATAGACATAGCCAAGGCGGGCGGCCAGGAGTTTCGAGGTCGTGGACTTGCCCGAGCCGGCCGGCCCGTCGATCGCGATTATCTTTCCCTTAAGCCGCGGGAGATTTATTCTGGTTGGAGTCATGGATCAAATGTTAGCACGCCGGCAATCAAAAGGCAACCGGTAAATTGTCGGTTTAATCGCCCGTGGAATCTCCGGTCGGGTTGAGTTTGTTAAGCTCAGGCTGGTCGCCGAACCATTTCTGCTGAATGCTCTTGAAAGTTCCATCGCGCTTCAGCGAGTCGAGCGCTTCGTTGATCGAGTTGAGAAGCCCGCTGTCGTTCTTACGAACGGCAATACCGTAGAATTCGCTGGAAAGCAGTTTGCCCACCGTTTTCGCGTCATGATGCACCTTGATATAGCGAAGCGTCGTCGGGTAATCGTTGAGCACGGCATCGAGATTGCCGTTGGCCATATCGATAAAAGCGGCGCCGATATTGTCATAGGAAAACACCTCTACCCCCTCGAGTCGTTTAGCCATCAGCTCCCCGGTCGTGCCGAGCTGCACACCGACTCGCTTCCCCCTCAGATCCGCCGTGGATTTCGTGGTAGAGTCGGTCAACGGGACTGCGATAGTCTGGCCCGCGGCATAGTACGGGTGCGAGAAATCCACCACTACCGACCGCTGCGGAGTTATCGTCATAGCCGAGATCACGGCGTCGTATTTGTGGTTAGTCAATCCGGCGATGATTCCGTCGAATGGCGTGACGACGAATTCCGGCGTCCAGCCTTCCACCTGACAGATCGCATCCATCAAATCTATGTCGAATCCCTGAGGTTTTCCGGTTTCCGTGTTGATCATCTCGAAAGGCGGATAGGTGGCGTCGGTCCCCACTCTCAACACCGTGCGCCCCGATTCGGGAGGTTCTTTCTTATCGGCACAGCCGGTCAACAGAACCAGCAGACACGCCAGTGTGAGATATCTTCTCATTGTGACAAATACGTTCATGAATAGCGGATAGTTTGAAGCACCATTTACTTTGCTCTGATAGTAATGCTTTTGCCTGCGGCGGACAACAAAAAAGGCGGTCGAATCACGACCGCCTCGAAGTTTTCAAAAAGAGCAAACCGCGCTTAGAAATAGTCTACCGAGACCGAGCCGAGTTTCTTATCGAGACTTACTTCCGCCTTCGTCTGTAAAGTGTCGTATCCGTCACTGACGAAAGTACCGTCACCGGCGTCTTTAAGACCGATCCTCAGCAAGTAACTGCGATAGTCCTCACCGAAGATCTTCAATCCGATGTCTTCGGGAACGCGAAGGCGAAGATTCGTGTCTTTTCCCTGGATATTCACTTTTACGTTCGGCTCGAGTGAGCCGAGTTTGAGATAGATCGAAGAATTGTCGGCCTGGAGGTCGAGATTCTCAAGCGGCGTAGTTGACATGTTCAAGTGGATGTCCGAGTCTTTGCCACGGCAGACCATGACCAGCGGGAGGTCTCCGGAAAACCGAACATACCAGTTCTGCTGCTCGCCCGTCTCGATTTTGACGATGCCGCCAAGGAAGCTTCCGCGACGGCTGTCCATCGTGACCACACCCGTGTCCGACTGAACGGCATAAGAGATTTCCGGCTTCCTGGTATATTTCTCGAACTCACCGTATACGAGATCCGAACCGCTGTCCCGAATGGTCAGATCCGAATTCTCGCAGTTGATGTCTGCTTTGACCACTTTTACATCGGGATCAGGATCGAGCTGGTAGGTCCAATTGGAGAAGAATCCGCCGGTCTGACCGACATTCCCGGCATAGACGACGAGAAACCCGGCGACAAAGATAAAGACGGTGGTGAGATAAGAAATAAACTGAAATCGGCTCTTGGTAAAGATCTTCTCGATTCCGATCGCGATCAGGAGTACCGGGAAATACAGAAGCAAATCATCCCAGAAATCCGAGCCGAGGACTTTGAAATTTCTCAACAGCCACAGTATGCCGATCTGAATCAGAATGGCACCCCATCGAAACCGTGCCGGTGACATTAATTCGTGCCTCCGTTCTCGTGTTTGATCTCTTGACTCCCGTGAATGTGCGAGTTAAGCGACTCCTCGGCCTCACGGTTCCTTTTGCGGCGGAAGATCAAGTACAGACCGATCACTACCAGTACCACCGGCCAGAACTCATCCCAGTCGAACCAATAGAGATTATCCCTGAGCAGGAGTATGATACCGATGCCGATGAGGATCAGCCCCGGGAGGTAGCGGTTCCAGGAGGAGTAACGCACTTTCGTCTCCGTCCCTTCTTCGACAGCCGCGTCCGTCGTCTCCTCCTTTTTCGGGATGATAATCCAGGCGATAACATAGCCGAGCAGGCCGAAACCGTGCGCAAAGGCCAACAATACTACGATTATTCTGACAAATACTGGATCAACGTCAAAGTACTCGCCGAGTCCTCCACAGACGCCGGCAATTACTTTGTCTTTTCGTGATCGGTAGAGTTTTCTATCCATACTGTCCTCCTTGGGTTTCGGCGGAGGCCGCTTCTGGTATAGATATACGTGAAGGCAAGAGGGAAAGTTCTCTCTTTTTCAAACGGTGAATTCTCCTACCCGGGCAGGTTCTACTTTTTGTGCCCGGAATCTCGGGCTTTGGCTTTCTTAAAGTTCTCAACCTGTTTCAAAAGCGCCTCGGCCTCGCTCCGATACAATTCATCTTTCCGTGATGCATAAGCTGAGAGCGAGTCGACCGAGTTTTTGTACTCCAGCGAATCTGACGTCAAGAGAGCTATCTGGCTATACGCTTCAAGCAGCCTCGACTCGGGTTCCGCCTGCTTATCGGCAAGGGCGGCCTCACCCGCTTCAGCTTTGCCTGAAGAAGGGCCGGTCGATTTCAGCTTTGCCCGAGCGGCAACTACCGGTTGGAGAGAGTCACGTACCGTCTTCCATTGATCAAGAGTCATGGCAGGCTGGCCGGCTTCTTTGAATAACTCCAGGCCAGCTTCAGGTTTCTGCGCCGGCGTCAGTTCGCCCGTCGATTGACCGGCGATACGGGCTTTGGCTACGCTCTTGGGGGAGACTTCACCTGTGGCCTTGCGGGCAATCATTTCCTTCGTAACCTGGACTTCGCTCGGCCGAATCGGCTCATGGTGTAGAGGCATTGACTTGCTCTGGAGAGGTGGAGAAGGAGCCGCCTGTTTGGATGCATCGGACTCCGCAGCCGCCTCACCCTCAGCGTTTTTTGCTGCCTGGCCCAGTTTGTCTTGCGGAATGGCCTTCTTCTCCGCCGGTTTCAGCGCCGGCTGAAGATTTTGGCCGCGGTTAGCTTCCGACGGCTTCTGCAGGTCGGCTGTTGCCGCCGTATCTGCCTTCAGTTGTATCTCGGACTTCCTCTGTCTTGGCACCGATCCTGAGTTAGTCTCGTCAAGAATTTTGTGGGAGATATCTCCCTGGTAGACGGCAATTATCACTATCACTGCCGCCGAAGCAGCCAAGGCCCCGACCTTCCACCACAGTCCGCGATAAGATCCTCTTCGAACCTCGACCACTTCGGTCTCACTCCCCGGGCTGATGGCAGACTCTATCCGTTGAGCCGATTTCTCCCAGTACTCCGACTCAGATAGCCCGGAATGCTCGCTGACCATCTTATCCAGCTTCTCAAGGTCGCTCAGCAGCTTCTGACATTCCTCGCAGCCCTGAATGTGCTCGGCGATCATCTGTTCTTCTTCGTGCCTCAACTCGCCATCGTGATAGGCCGAGACTCTGTCTTTAAAATACTCGTGATTCATGCCTTCAGTTACCTGCTCACTCTATCAGGTCTTTCAATTGCTCCATGAGCATCTGCCTCGCTCGATACAACCGGGAATCGACCGTACCGGGCGGGATTTTCAAGTAGCTCGCGATTTGGGCGTAGTCCATATCCTCGAAATGTCTCAAAACAAACACCGTCCGATATTTCGTAGGCAGAGCCATGAGAGCTTTGTAGAAGCGCTTGTCGCTTTCGTCGTTCAGCAGCCGTTCAATCGGTCCAAGTTCGGTCGATTCCGGATTGTAACCTTTTTCCCGAAGGGTGTCGAGCGACTCCTTCTTCTCGTCCCGGTGAATATGATTGTACGCCAGATTTCTTGCTATGGTCGACAGCCAGGGGTAAAATGCGTACTCCGCACGAAATGTCTTGATATTATCAAACGCCTTCACAAACGCTTCCTGTACAATGTCTTCAGTAGTATCGAACGACCGGAGCAGACCGAATATATACCTGAATAGCCGCTTCTGGTGCAACCGGACGAGCTGCCCGAACGCCTTACTATCCCCGTTCTGAGCAGCTTCGACCAGTTTCCGTTCGGAGGCTACCTTGCCTGCTTCGGATACCGGTGGATGTTGATTTTCTTCCAGAATAATTCCGTCCTCGGTCGGATTATCGTTTTCCGCCTGCCAGAGCAAGAGCAAGGGTCTCAAGCACAACTTCCTGCTTAAGCAGTTCCTGATGTCTCAAGCTGGAGTCGGCGTCGGCAATTTCAATGATCATGTCTTCGAGCTGACGATTGTCAAATTTCGCCGCCTGCTGACGGAACTTGTAGACCAGGAATCCCCGGTTGCCGAGCGGCGGCTTTCCATTCTTGACGAGGTAGAGCGATGTAAAATGTTGCTGAAGGAGAGTAGTGAACGTCACCGGCGACACCCCTTCGGCCAACAACTGCTTCAACATGCGAAGAATCTTCTTCGTGTTGGCGGCTACAATGAGATCGGCGAGATCGAAAATCGAGAACATCTCATAGCCGGCTGAGATCTTGCGAATATCTTCCAGTTCGATTGTCTCCCCGGCGCTCTTAAAATTCACGAGCTTGTTCAACTCCGATTCCATTGCCCCTCGATTGCCATCGAGTAATTCGGTCAGAAGGCGCAACGCGTCATCGGCTATTTCGATCCCTTCCGCCTTAAGCCGGGCCCGAATAGTCCTGACTGATTCATCGAAATCCAGTCGCTTGAATTCGACAACTTCGGCCACCGACGATACCGAGGTAAAGAAAGCTGACTTCTTGTTCGGCGCTTTGGAAGCCGGGCTGTCGAAGATGATGATTCGATTGGGATCAGATGGGGTCAACAGGGCAAGTATCGCCTTGACTTCGGTAGGTCTGAAGCTTTGAAAATCGGTCACCACAAACACCTGCTTCTCGCCCAACATGGGCAGATTCGAAAGCTGGGCAATCAGATCGCCCGCTTTGGTCCGGCGTCCGTCGAATCGGCGAAAGTTGACCGACAGCTGAAGGTTCGGCAGGAATTCCCGGGCGACATATTTCTCCGCCTCGGTGATCCGATAGTCTTCTGATCCAAAGAAATAGTAGGCCGGCTTGAACTTGCCGGCCGAAATCTCTTTGTGAAGTTGTGCTGGAGAGGCCATACTGGAAGAAGTATACGGCCTGTGCGGGCGAAGCGTCAATCAAAAAGGTGCTTGTACACCGGATTCGAGTCGGATGCGACCCAATCGATCGAGAAACGATACTTGCGGCGATAATTCAGCGCCTTGCTAAGAAGCGTCGAGTATTTCGTCGGAGTCAACTCGCGCTTGTTAACCTGGTTGACGACATGCAGGTTGTTGCCGTAGATCTGATAAGTATGGTTCGAAAAGTACTTCTGGTTGCCGTCGATGAACTCCAGAAGGGCAAGAAGCGAAGCATAGTCATTGTGCTCCGGATCTACGCCGTCGAATGGCGCCTTGAACTTAATACCGAGTTCGGGGATAGTGAAAACAACAATAGCCGATTTGTTGACTTCGTTGCCTTCGGGTAATTCATATGAGCCAAAATAGCATTCCATAACGCAGTTCTGTAAAGCAATGGCTGTGCCCTTTAGGCTGGGTTCGTCTAAGTTGCTATATTATAACAATATGCAGATTCTGTCCGGCCGCCGAACGAGATAGACTCTGCAACCTTCTTCACAACTCGGTACTACTCACGAGCCAAAATATACGCTGTTTTATGCATATCAGAAATCCGCTTATTTTGATGTCCTCGTCTTCTCCGCAGACTATATTGTGATATATACAGGAGAGTCTATGAAGGTCAGATTTCGAGTTTCGAGCCGATCGAGCACGCTGGCACTATCCTCCCTACTTGCCGCCCTCTTCATGCTTGCCTGTGGCTCGAGCAATTCACCGACACAGTCAGAATCGACGCCTCTCTCGATGAATCAGTTTCCTCACGGTATCGGCGCCCAGTGGATCTATGAGGTATCGGACAGTGCTTCTACAAGTGTCGATACAATGACGGTTACGGTGACAGCAGATACCTCGACTCCCGTTCCCGGATACACCAGCAGCGAGCTCTGGATCTATTCGACTGCAGGAACTCCTATTGATACCGTCCGTGTAGTCTACAATGATTCGACAATGGTGTTGCAGAGTCCGGCCGGAGCCGTCTTCGTTTTATTTCCTGTGGTCAGGCCCACTGTAGCGGTGTCCGTACCGGCGGGGACTTTCAAGGAAGCGTACAAGATAACAAGCGGCTACTATTTGTATCCGGGCAGCAGCTACTTCCTCGTTGACTACTGGCTGGTGAAAGACGAGGGGATCGTGAAATACGAATTCAATGCCACCGTCACCACGCCAAACCTCCACTACACTGCTGAGTTGCTGCAGTATATTCCGTCGCGTTCCGAGCCGGTGAGGTAATCGCTAACCCGAAACTTGTTCACCAGGACTCGTCAGGCGAGTAACATGAAGAAACTATTGCTGTTTTTGTTCGGGCTGATCGTTCTGCTTGTGATTATCATCTGGACGTGGGACCTGGACGAGCCGGAAAGTGATTGATAGTCCGGACTCGGCGCCGGGGCTTATTGAAAATCCTGATACATTTTCACGGCGTAACGGTCGGTCATCCCCGCGATATAGTCGGCGATGACAATCTCTTTGTCTTCGGTAAGTAACATTTCCTGGAATCTTCGAGGCATTAACGATGGATCCTCGGATAACTTGTCAAAGATCGTCTCAATTATCTCCCGCGCCCATTCCGACATCGTCTGCATCTTCGGATGCTTGTATAGCTTCTGATTGAGGAACTCCTTCAGTTCTCGCGTCACCTTTCGTACGTCCGGGGAATAATCGCAAATCCGGACTTCGGCGTGACGGACATCGTCGAGGCTTGCGATATTGTATTTTCGGAGACGGCTTTCAGTCTCGGTAGCCACGTCGGTTGCGACGACGTCGAGTACCCTCCTCACGAGCGCGTACCGCGCTTTATCGTCGACCACCGACAACGAACCGACCGCGCTGCCAAGATTCAAGGCCGGCCAAAACGGCGCCTGGCGGATATCCTGAAACGTTACGATTCCCGACGACAGGCCATCGTCGATATCGTGGGCGTTGTACGTCACTTCATCGGCAAGATCCACCAGCGATGCTTCGAGGGTCGGCCGTTCATCGGGCGGGAACTCGGCGATCTTCAGCTGAACCTTGGTCTCGTGCTTGGCGATCCCTTCTCTTACTTCGTATGACAGGTTTAGCCCGGGGTGTTCGGCGTATCGCTGTTCGAGTAGATCGATAATGCGAAGGGATTGCTTATTATGGTTAAAGCCTCCGCGGTCACGAAGAAGATTGTCGAGCACGTCTTCGCCCGAATGGCCGAAGGGGGTGTGACCGAGATCGTGCACAAGAGCGATCGCTTCGGCAAGATCTTCGTTCAGTCGAAGAATTCGCGCCAGAGTGCGCGCAATCTGGGCTACCTCTATCGTGTGGGTCAGGCGAGTGCGGTAGTGATCCTGTTCATGCGGGATGAAGACCTGGGTCTTGTATTCCATACGGCGGAAAGCGGCCGAATGAATGATCCGATCACGATCGCGCTGAAAAGCGGTACGCAACGGGTGTTCCTTGAGCGGATAGACCCGCCCGCGCGATTTCGAAGATAACGCGGCATAGGGCGCCAGCGTTTCGATTTCACGGCGCTCGATATCCTCTCGCTTCAGGCTGTACTGATTCATCTGGTTCTGTCGTTCCGTTGTTTTCCGCCGGCTCGAAATGAAATCGCAATCATTCGGCTGAGTCCGAGTACCGGATGATACGATGCCGTACAGGTAATAAACGCTTTGTAGGCGAAGAATTCAAGGCCGGCGCCGTAGATTAATGGCTCGGTGGATATCCCCCAATACAACCGGACTTGATATGGAAGCTTTACCAACTGCCCTACCCCGTACTGAGTCTTCCGGCCGGACTGGCGGGTCACCCGGGCGAGAATCGAGTAGGATTTCTTTGGCTGGGCTTCAAAGTAGCCGGTGAAATTCGGCCGAAGCTCCGGACTCCCCACTGATAGCCGGGGAGAATTGAGCTGGTCGACGCCGATTCCCAGCGAAACCGACTTTGTCTCGAAGTATGATCCTGCTCCGAGCGAAAAACTGTGTAGTGAGCTGTAGCTGCCTCCGAACTCGATAGAGTTCATCGTTGCGTTGAAGCTGACTGCCAACTTCCCGAACCTCCTCCCTAACGTGATCCGTTCTGCCGTCTCCTGATACAGTTCCGACTTGCCGAACTGGGTGATCCCGGCGGCGAGGGTGTACTTATCGTTAAATATCGCACCAGCCGCGCCGTTCTGTTCTAATTCGCTTAACTGGTACCGATCGTAGTTGAACAGATCGACTGCGACTCCGGAGCCGGTTCGACGACCGCACGGTACGGCGAGTAGGTCGAACGCCGAAGGCTCAGACAGGGGGAGGCATCCCCCAAGGCCGGGCGACATTGGTGAGGTAAAATCGACCGCTCGTGTGGACTGGCACATCATAGTGAGCACAAGCACTGTCATCCAGATTTGCCTGATCATCTTGCCACCACTACTACCGTTTTGGCGGACTTGCCGTCCCTGCGCTCGACCAGTATGACGTACATTCCGATCGGCAGTCGTTCTCCCGAGTCGGAGAGTCCGTCCCAGACCAAAGGCACGGGGATGTACTGCTGATCTTTGGCAAGGGTTCGCACTACTCTTCCCTGCGAATCGAAAATCCGGACGGTGCACTCCCCGCGCTCAGCGCCAACGACAGTAATGTTAAGCTTGTCCTGAAAACCGTCGCCGTCGGGCGAAATGTACTTACTGCTTAGCTCAACGCGTAATTCAGAATCTGTCGAGGCGGGTACCACCTCGTTTGGTGCTCCCGGCGTGCCAAATCGTACAGCCGATCTCCCCCAGGTCTCCGTCTGGTTTCGACGTGACCAGGTGTAATCTTCGAAGAAAACCGACTTATAGCCAAAGCTGTCGGCATGGATGCCGAATCGATCAGCGAGTTTGACTATCTCCACATCGTTGTTGAGCGCCGGCCAGGGTGTCACTTCGAGAATCTTTGCCGACTGCTGCGGAAACCGTGATGCAACCGCGAATTTCGACTGTGCCAGCACGACAAACTCGCCCGGATGCAGCAGGTACGTGGTCGGTGAGATTCGAGAGAAGCGAACGACATCACCTAAGCTCCATTCTGCAATATCGATGACCGTATCGGAAGCGTTGAAAAGCTCGACCCACTCGCTCG
>CAZFOY010000003.1:67507-69964 GCA_964520865.1 uncultured Ignavibacteriales bacterium
CTGATGTGTGCGATGAGGTCGGTATAGTCGCGATGCGCCCGGACTTCTACAGTGTCCAGAGCGATATCCTGCCCGAGCGGCGACACCGAATTCACCTTTCCGGGAGTAGAGCCATCTGCCGATTCGCACTGCGCGACTATGTCCGCATCAGGAAAGACCCGCTCCCAGGAGACACCGTCGCTCCCGGATTCTGTCCACTCGAACCGCGACACCTCTTCGCCGCTCAAAGAAACTGATATCACGCCTGCAGAGTTGGGCAAAGAGAAAGATGCTTCGACAGGCTGATCGATACCTGCTTCCTGCTCGCAGTCTCCCCACACACCTGAGCTATCCCCCCAGACTGATTCGAATCCGGGTGAGGTGCTGTTTGCGAAAAGCCGCCTGCAAACCAACTGATAACCGTGAGGTGCTATCACTGCGCCAGTCGGTACGACAACTGAAGATCCATTGACGAGAATGCCGAACCGGTCGAGATGAAGCAGAGTATCGGACGGATTGAACAGTTCGAACCATTCCAGACCTGTCGATCCAGCCGGCTCGTTCGCCAGCACTTCGTTGACCACACACTGTCCCGTAACATCGTGAGCCTGCATCACAACGAGAAGCATCAGACTGAGTGCTAACAGTTTCATATCCGGTACTCCAGCGAGAAAGTCACTGTTGTTTCGTAGTGAGGAAGAGAACTCCTGCGGTAGTACCGCCCGAATTTGACGTCGGCGACGATATTCCGTGCCAGCAGGAACTGGTTTCTCAGGAAACCATACCAGTCTTCAACCTGCTGCGTCGCGGCGCTGGCCCGGGAGAGATTGGACCAGATTTCTACTTCGCCGTAAGATGGGATTCTCACAAGCAGACGAGTATAGAGGGAGATTCTGTTCGGCAACGCCGTCTCTTCCGTATAGCCTATCGCCTGCTGCACACGAACTGACTTGCTTCCGTGTCGAAAGCTGACTCGAAATCTGTTCTTCCTGTTGAAGGCGGGAGCGTTGTCGACGCGTTTCTTCTGTCGTTGGTAGCACTCGAATCCGAGTGTGTTGCCGGAACTGATTTCACGGCCGACCTCTGCCGACCACTGAAGATCAGTGGAATCCCGATTCAAGCCGCTTATTTCAGCATCCAGATCGAACCTGAGATTACCCGGTAGCTTGATGTCCGATTGCACTCGGCCGCCCGTCTGACCGGAATGGTGTGAGTACAACTCGAACTCAGGTTCTTCCAACCTCAGTTTCCGACTTACCGTGCCGGATTTGCTGCCTGCCGATATGTCGAAGAAATCAGAGGCGTACCACCAACCGGTGAACCGTACTTTCAGTGGTTCTATCGTGTATCTGCCGTCGGTGATCGCTGCTTTGAGGCCGCCGGAAGATCCCGTCTGGCTGACAATTTCGATTGAATGAACCAGTCTTCGTGATGCGTACTCAATCCAGAATGAAAGCTTTTCCTGAACGGTCGAAAAGTTTTCAATTCTACCCGTGAGCCGATCCTGTACCGCAATGATCCCTACGGTGAACCGATTAAGCTTCCGCTGAGACATTGCAGCGACCGTCGTGAGTAGATAGCTGCTATCTCGATGAGTGCTGTAGGCGCTTCTGAGAATCCACTGTCCTGCGCGCAGGTCGGCGGCCATCCCATTGTGTCCTCCGTAATCGGGAAAGAGCCACGACTCCTTGTTGATTTCGGTCGAACAATCAAGCAACTTCCCCCGATAGCCAAACGCCCCGCCCAGCCCGAAGCGCTCAGAGAAATTGCCGGCCGTGATTCGCCACCGCTTATCGTTTGAGTTGTAAGATACGGAACGATAAACGACCCGTTCCCTGCCGCTGTACTCCCGCTTCAGCTTGATTCTCGTCTCAATCAGCGGATTCAACTTGAGTTGGAAGCTTGACCGATATTTAACCTCCCCCTCCTCCTCAAGATATTTCGAGTACGAGTGCCGCAGCAATCCGTTGAAGCGGTCGGAGACACTGATCGAAGTTGCTGAGTATTCCGTTGAATCAGTTTCCAACAAGCGGAGCCCCGGTTCGGAGATCTGTTCGAGTAGATAGAGATTGGTCGAGTCGATCCCCACGGTGATCAGTTCGATAAGAATGAGATAATCATCGTAACTGATATCGCCGGCATCATACGCCTGCTCGACTTCGTCTTCGGATGGAAAAGTGACACCTGGAATGTCCCCTGCAAGAGCCACACCCCCGAGCACGGTCAGCAGCAACCCCAATAGTAGAATTAGCCCGGACTTCACAACCTTTAAGTTAGTTTATATCGTTTGATTTTCCTGTATAACGTTCGTTCACCTATTCCGAGTTTGGCGGCCGCTTCTTTGCGATTTCCTTTCGACTCACGCAAGGCCTGTTCTATCAGCACGCGTTCCATCTGGTCGACCGTCATCCCTTTAGTAATCTCATCCGGTTCGGCACGATACTCCTGGGTCGGATTGTCCGACGGCAGGTGGGCCAT
>CAZFOY010000003.1:70064-105102 GCA_964520865.1 uncultured Ignavibacteriales bacterium
GAATCGGTATAAGTCAGCTTCCGGTATTTGCTCCAGAAAAACTGAAGAAGCGGCTGGATATCCGTCTTGCGCTCGAAGAGAGGCGGCAGGATGACTTTTACGACGCCGATGCGGAAATAGAGATCCTCGCGAAAGACACGTTCGTCGATCGCTTCAGTGAGATCCCGGTTGGTCGCCGAGATCACGCGGACGTCGGCCCGAAGGGGAGTGGATGAACCGACCGGATAGTATGTCCCGTCTTCGAGCACGCGAAGGAGTTTCACCTGGGTGTCGGCCTTCGTTTCACCGATTTCGTCGAGAAAGATCGTCCCGCCGTCGGCCTTCTTAAACAGCCCCTCCCGCTTGCCAACTGAGCCGGTAAATGCACCCTTCTCATGTCCGAACAGTTCGGACTCCAGCACTCCTTCGGCAAGAGCGCCGCAGTTAATCGCGACAAATGGTTTATTCGATCGCTGCGAGTTCTCATGGAGCGCATGGGCGACAAGTTCCTTGCCCGATCCCGAGGGTCCAACAACCAGAACCGGGACATCGGTCGGAGCGATCCGGCTGATCGTCTCTGCAACGATCTTCATCTTGGACGACCGACTGACGATCCTGAATTTCGAAAGCATTTCTTTGGCGGTGAGAATTTGCTTTACCTTCTTGTCAATCCCTTCCGGGCCGAGCTCAAGCTGCAGATGTCCGTCAATGAACGGCTCATCCGGCTCGCCGCCTGCCGACTCCCGTACGATTCGCCAGATCTCCGTGAGACCGTTATTTCGCCTCACGCCGATGGCAACCGGATACTTGAGGTCGGTGCGGGTGTCATCGACCAGCACAAGATCGACAATCTGTTCACGGGCAACACCGTAAAGCTCGGAGATTTCGTGAACCACAGTGCCTATAGACTCCCAGTCCATCGCACCGGCGATGTCGGAACCGCTGTTGAGTAAGATGACGACCTTTTGACTCATAATCAGATCAGGCTTTTCCTATTTTCTTTTCTTTCCCTTGCGACGGTCCTTGCGTGGCCGCTCCGGTTTCTCCTGCTTACGTTTGGACCTGGCTCGTGGAGCAGTATCTGCCCCGGACGCTTTGAGGACAAACAAATCCATCTCGCTCGCGACCTTGTCGACTTTCAAGACTCCGACCTTGATCTTGTCACCGAGCTGAAACGTCCGGCCGGTCCGTCGCCCGACTATTCGATATCTTTTCTCTTCATGCTGATAGTAGTCGTCGTCCATGGTAGACATTCTTACCAGACCCTCGACACCGATATTGTCGAGTCTCACAAAGAACCCGTACGGCATAACGCCCGAAATGACCCCGCTGAATTCATCGCCTACATGCTGAGCCATGTACGACATCTGCTTGACTTTGACCGCCTCCCGCTCCGCTGTCTCGGCGAGCCGTTCCGTCTCCGAGCAGTGCGCTCCCACCGAATCGATAATGCCGGCCACTCTTCTTGAATAGGCAACCGGGTAGTGTCCGTTCTTCAATTTACGAAGGAGTCGGTGGACTATCAAGTCGGGATATCGTCGAATCGGCGATGTGAAGTGCGTGTAGTGCGAAAATGCCAGACCGAAATGACCGATATTCTCCCGCTGGTAAACCGCCTTCTTCATTGACCGAAGCATCAGCTCATTGATGAAGTCGGCCTCCGGAGCATCCTTGATTTTCTCCAGAAACTTGGAAAAGACAATCGGTTTCATGTTGGGTGAAACGGGAAATGAATATCCGAGCCGCTTCATCAGTTCGGAGAAATCTTTGAGCTTTTCGAAATCCGGTCGATCGTGCACTCGGTAGAGAAACGGCTGCGCCTTGCGAAATACCTCAAGCGCCACCGCCCGATTGGCCGCCAGCATGAATTCTTCGACCAGCCGATGCGATTCAAGTCGAATCTTGTGGCCAAGTTCAAGCACCTCTCCCTTTTTGTTCAGGATGATTTTCGATTCGGGCAGATCGAAATCAAGCGACCCGGCTTCGAATCTTCGCTTGGTCAACAGCCTGGCCAGCTCCCTTGCCTGCGTGAGATTGTCCGCGACTTTCGTCAATTTTGCCGGGGCCGTTCCCTTATCGAAAAACTCCTGCACCTCCTCGTAAGAAAGCTTGGCCCTCGACTTTATCAGCGTATTCGCAAACTTCCAATCCTTCATGCGCCCGGAGTCATCGAAATTCATGACGACCGAGTGGGCCAGCCGTTTGCGGTTCACTTTCAGTGAGCAAACGTCGTTCGAGAGCACTTCCGGAAGCATCGGGACGACCATGCCGGGTAGATAGACCGAGTTGCCCCGGCGGAACGCCTCTTTGTCGAGCGCCGTGCCTTCGTCAACATAGAACGACACATCGGCAATATGAACCGACAGCCGGTAACCAGAATCGGTCTTCACAACCGAGACGGCGTCATCGTGATCCTTGGCATCGGCCGGATCTATCGTGTAGATACACTCTGAACAAAGGTCGACCCGTCGGGCGATCTCATCGTCGGAGAGCTTAGCCGAAGCTTGTTCGGCCTCACTGAGGACATCGTCGGGGAACTGCTCGGGCAGATCGAAGCTCTTGAGCACCGTGAGCATGTCGACCCCCGGCTGTCCCGGCATACCGAGCCGTTCGGTCACCTTTCCTTCAGGGTTGCGATATGGATCCTCCCACGATGTGAGGACGGAAACTACTTTCTCCCCTTCTTTGGCATTCAGCGTCTCTGAATCAGGGATATAAATGTCTCGATGCAGCTTCTTGTTATCCGGAATCACGAATGAGAAGTGACGGCTCTGATGGAACAGTCCGACGATATTCCGTTTCGCCCGTTCGACAATCTTGATTACCTGTCCTGAACGCTTTTCGCCGTACATGCCGGTGAGACGGACCATCACGGAATCGCCATCGAGTGCGGTGTGCAGCTTGACTGGCGGAATGTATATGTCGTTCCCTTCCTCCCCCTCGACCATGACATACCCCACGCCTGACCGCGTGATGGCAATGCGACCGACGCGGACGTTCAGTTCGGTCGCGATCCCGATTCGTCCCCGCTTTAGCTTGACCAATTCACCCGAACGGATCAACTCCTTGACCACATTGCGGAACTGGCTATAACCCGGGTTTGGGATATTCAGAGCTTTGGCCAGCTCCTTCATTTTCATGGGGTGGTCGGTGTTCGCTCGAATGAAATCGAGAATCTGCTTTGGTTTGGACTCCATCGGACAAATATTGACTTCCGGCCGACCGGAGTCAAGCTGATTTGGCATATTTACGCCAATATGGCAGAAATGTGGTGGGATTTGGGGAAATATCAATCTCGTTGGTCGGACTTGTCTTCGACCGGGGGTCCCGCATGCCGTCGGGCGTTTCTTCTACATGTTTCGATCATTGGTACGGCAGATTTGGGTCGAACCTCTCATTGCGAGCGCAGAACGGCGCGTATCTGTCACCCTCGTCGAGCCAGCCCCCAATCATGGACTGTAACCCATGTCCTGACACAATGCGTAACCTATCTCTTGACACCATACGTTACTTCCAACCTGGCATTCCGCGCGTACCGTCAGGTGGGCATCGTCTCAAGTCGGATCACCGCGTGGCATTCGATGATGCTTTATTCTTCCATTCCGCCAGAGCAGCTTTCCGTCCCTGGGCGATCACTTTCAGGCCGGCCGCGGAGAATCTCATGCTGCTGCTGACGCCGTATTCATACTCGGTCAGCGATGGATTTGCCTGCTGTACATGTCTGATAGTTTCAGGCTGGGTATGATCCGTAATAAAGGAGTGAACGGTAAAGCCGAGCGCGAACAGGATAATCGCCGCGGCTACTCTCGTCAAAACCGTCAGGAGTCGATTATGCCTTAACCGGTAAGCCGACTCGGATGCTGCGAGACGCTTGTATACTGCACTCTCAATACGGAGCCTTTCGACTTCACTGAGACTATCCCCTTGAGCATCCTCCTCAAGGCCACGGCAGATCCCCTGAATCTGCTCCATTTCGGCCTGACAGGACGCACAGATCTTCAGGTGATCCTCCACGTCACCGCGCTGTTCGTCCGGCAGTTCGCCCAGAGCAAGCGCGGGCAGGAGGGCACGACATTCATTGCACTTCATATCTATTTCTCCAGCTTCGTTGTTTTCATCAGTTCGCTCAACCGGTTCAATGCCCGGTACAGATGCGTCTTCACCGAACCGCTTGAGACGTTCATTGCCGCCGCTATTTCGTCGGTCTTCAAGTCGCCGTAGAAGCGATACTCAACCGCTTCACGCTGTTTGGCAGGCAGCTTCTTGAGAGCAACTCCGAGGTGACGGCGAGTTTGTTCCGCGTCTTCAACCTCCGCGAACTCAGGAAGTACCGAGCTGTGTGACTCTGCTTCTTCCTGAATCTCTCCGAAAATCCGGGCCTGCCGCTTGCGATCGCGCAGCGCATTCAGTGCGGCGTTATAAGCGGATTTCATCGCATAGCTCTTGAGTTGAGCAGGGTCGGACGGCACCGGTCGGCTCAACATCCGAACCAGTACATCCTGAGTGAGATCCAGAGCCATCTCCCGATTCCGGACAATTCCGCGAACGAGCCGGAAAATGCTTCCGGATAGCTGCTGTATTACGGCCGAAGAATCTTCGCTCATGGGTCCATCTCCCGAAGTCACCGGGTCACCACCGAGACGGCGTACAGCGGTAGATCGGCGTCGTGGAACTTGGTCCCTTTGAACGACCAGGACACCTTTCCCGGCTTGTCCGAATCGAGTACGCCGTTTGTGCTGATGATCGTGCCGGGCATAGTAAGATCGATGTCATACTCGAATCCGTCAAGTTCCTGCGTTATCTTGTACTCACGGTGGGCTCTGGCGTAGGCTTGCTTATACTGCTCGATCGCCTTGGTTCGCGTCCCGATCACCGGGGAAACTGTCCCGAGGAAATGTCCATCGAGCGCCTGCGCGAAACTGTCGAGCGCAGCCTGAATTTGCGGTTCGTCTCGCTGCATAATCGAGTATACCAGATCGGGCGTTATCGTCTCCTCGACATAGTTGGCGGCACTGTCGGACAGGCGCTGCATTGTTGTATCCGTCAGAGCTCCTGATTGCAGCAAGCTGCTCAGCGCTTCCCGGTAATAGCGCCAGTAACGATACCCGTAGTCGGAGCTTAACTGCTCGAGATATTTCTGCCGGTCCTGTCTGGAGACGTTCTGAAGGCCGGTGTCGAGTACTTTGGATTCCAGATCGTGATCCCACAACGATGGAATCTCCGAAAAATCAAACGCCGCGAACCGCCTCGCTTTGTAACTACGACTAAATGTATAATACGTTCGGTTTCCGTCGATACGAACGGTTACCTGACCGGGAGATTGAAGACTGAGGTCGTAGTCAGGAGAACCGGAAGGTACGAACGACGGAGGGAACTGCGAGCCGGGAGCAACTTCGGCGACCGCGTGCACGCCGAGGTTCGGCTTGTTGTTGGTAGTGTCCAGCTCACGTTCAAGAATTTTCCAGTCCGGGCCGGACGGGAGAAGAACCGGGTCGCTCAACTGGGCCGGATCGCCGGTAATCTCAATATCGATTTTGGTGGCTCCGTGTCGATCGACAGTAATTGTTTCCTGCTGCTCGAGACAGCCGCTGCAGAGCAAAATAATCGCGGCAGCGGACAGGATAAGCGGTGCTTTCAGCCAGGGTCTCTTCATGCTCACCTCCAATATACAGGTTTCTACTAAGAAGCACACCTGACCGGGAGAAATGGTTGACAAAGAAGCATCAAACCTGATCTCCGTCCATGATGGCGGGCCCGAAGCCGGACCACCCTACAACAGGAGCTGTTCCGTGGTAGGGCAGGTGAGGCAGAAACTCGATTCCCCGATGTCAAAGCCTAAGGGAAGCATTGACCGCCGAATCCAAACCGAATGCAAAGCGAAAGGCCCGCCGCTCGACGGGCCCCTCAGGCAATGTAGCATGAAGAAATTCAGATCTACGGTACGGAAAGGACCGACCACACCGATCCGTCAACGTGCTACGCTAATCATTGTCATCGTTGTCCTGGCCGCCCATCATGCCTCGGCCCATCCCCATACCGGAACGACCCATGCCCATGCGACCCTGACGCATGCCCATGCGCTGTTTGCGCAGGTCCTTAAGTTGATTGATCTGATCGGCCGTCAACACCGCCCTGGCTTCCGAATAATGACGATAGTGCATCTTCATCATCGCGCCGCGAAGGTTGCTGACGTTGTCGATTGCGGCAAGTACGTCCTTGTCGGACGCGTTGTCATCTTTCATGAGCGAGCGAAGTTTGATCTGGGCTTTCTCGAGCTGGGCCCGCTGGTCGACTGCTTCAGTCTGAAACTGAACCTGCAGACCTTCGAGCTTGGTCTTCTGCTGGTCGGTGAGCTTCAGGTCATCTCCCATACGGAGGATTCGACCTATGCCCATGCCTTCGTGCATTCCACTGCCGAATCCGGACATGCCCATCCCGCGGCCGCCTCTCATTCCGTGGCCCATCATACCGCCACCCATCATACCGCCCATCATCCCCATTCCGGGATGCTGGCAGTTTCCGCCGCAGTTACCGGGACCACCCTGCCCCGGCTGAGCCATACCGATCGTCGCCAATCCCAGCACGATCATCGCTGCTAACAATGCTATTCTTTTCATTTCTCTCTCCTTTCGTATTTTATTTCGAACTGTCTTCGGGATTTCTTGGGCCGTCGTGCTGTCTTCTCATACCCGGTCCGGGTGGCATGCCCTGGTGGCTCCGGCGAAATCCTGCGATCCGCTCCAGAACCTCGGCCTCAAACCGAACCTGGAAGACATACAGTTTGCCCAGTTGTTCTTCGGTCAACATCGGACGAACCTGCGCGTAGAACTTATCGGTTATTCCCGCCGCTTGGTCGTCGAGTGAGTCCGCTAACGTCATCAATTGCGCAATTTGTGTATCGTTCAGACTGCCGCTCCTCAGGCCATCGGCCAGGCTGTCGATCACCATCATCCGGTGACCCTTGACCGTCCGATAGTCCTGCCGGTAGGCATGATAAGCTTCAAGGAAGGATTCTTCTTTCGTGCTGTCGAGATTCAGGAGTTCCAGCAGGCGGATAGTTCTGAATTTTTCGATTCTCCGACGCCCGTGCTCCATATCTCCCCTGTGCATCCGTCGCATCCCCATCATTCCGGGAGGAGGGGCCGGATCTCCGTCATCGTCGGCCTGAGCATACATTCCGCACGGCATGTAGTCATCGCAAGATGAAATGCCCGCAGCCGGTATGGGGTCGGACCAGGCATCGGAAGCTCGTTCCGGTCGATTGCACTCTTTCGGACGGGGCGATCCGGCGTAAGCAACGGATCCAAGAATCACAAGTAACGCGAATGTTGCCGCAAGCTTTCGCATTATAAGAAATCTCCAGCTTTCAGGTTGTTTTCGAGATACTCCAGCTCATCCTGAGAAACGTCCTCAAGAAGATAATCCGACGATGTTCCGTTTCGTTGAGCGGTATAGTCATTGAGAATGTAGTTTATATCGCCGGCATTCAGGCTGTCCGGCTGCGCTCCTTCGGCGACCACCGCAACTGTCGTGTCTCCTTCTCCCCGGGCGGTCAGCGACCGTTGCGAAGAAAACACATTGAGCATATAGGCCGTCACGGAAAATCCGACCACGACTAATAGCGCCGCTACCGCCGGGACATAGGAACGCCAGGCCGCGTGCAACGGAACCGCTTTGGTCGTCTCGATTCTGTCGATCTGCCGTTCAACTCCTGTTATCAGCGCCTCGGTGATTTCAGGATCGGGGAAGAAATCTTCGTTACTGCCGGCCGCCTTGCTTAGCTCTTTGAGTTCTTCGGCGAACGCCCGACACTCGGTGCATCCGCGAAGATGTTCGGCGATCTGCTCGGACTGCACCTTTTCGCCGAACGATTCCAGCAGCAGATCTTTTACCTGTTCGCAGTTCATGACCGCCATCCTTTGACTCGGGCCGCCTCACGTAATTTCTTGACCGCCTCACGGTACAATGTTTTGACGGTCCCGTGCGCTTTATCCGTCATCGACGCAATCTCTTCGAACGTCCGCTCCTGATAGAAATGCAGTTCGAACACGAGCCGTTGCTGCGGCGGAAGAGTCCCCATGAATTCGAGCATATCCCGCTTGAGTTCTTTCTGCGAAAATGCCCGTTCCGGATTGTCGTCCGATTGCGTTTCCACAATCGATTCAATGTCGGTCGAGCGGCCAGCCCGTTTCAGATAGTTCAAACTCTTATTGGAGGCAATTCGGTAGATCCAACTCTCGAACTTGGCGGCCCCTTTGAATCCGCCGAGATTCTGCCAGGCGGATACGAAAGTATCCTGGGCAAGGTCCTTGGCGGCGTCCATATCGCCGGTCATTCTGTATGTCAGGGCCACAGTTCTGTTCATCATTAAGGCTACCAATTTTCCGAAGGCCGTTCGATCACCGGCTTTCGCATGTTCTACCAGTACATCAATCAGGTTATCGCTCGTATCCGTCATCGATTTCTTTATCTGCTTTTAAGACAACTTGCGGCCATTTTAGATTAATACGGTCCTGACGAAGACAAAAAAAACCGGCCCGAAGGCCGGTAACAATATAAAACATAAGATCTTAAAATTCTAATCCCGACGGCTCTTTTCGAGCACCTTGGCGAATCCCGGGAAGTTCGACAGCACCTTGCCTGTCCCCCGAACGACACAGGTAAGCGGGTCTTCGGCAACATTGACCGGAAGATTGGTCTCCTGACGGAGCCGTTTGTCGAGCCCTCTGAGCAACGCGCCGCCGCCGGTCAGGATGATTCCTCGTTCGAGAATATCCGAAGCCAGTTCCGGCGGAGTCCGTTCGAGTGCCTGGCGGACCGCCTCGACGATTATGTCGATTGTCTCCGAAAGCGCTTCGCGGACCTGAACCGAGGACAGCTTGAGGTTTTTCGGCACCCCGGCGACCAGATCGCGCCCCTTGATCTCCATGGAGATCTCCTTCTCCAGCGGGAAGGCCGAGCCGATCCGGATCTTGATCTCTTCGGCCGTCAGTTCGCCGATGAGCAGGTTGTAATTCTTCTTGAGGTACATGATGATAGCGTCGTTCAGCTCATCGCCGGCGACACGAATCGAAGTATCATTGACAATGCCATTCAGAGCGATAACGGCGATTTCCGAAGTCCCGCCGCCGATATCGATAATCATGCTGCCCGACGGCTGTTCGACCGGCAGGCCGACCCCGATCGCCGCGGCCATTGGCTCCTGGATCAGGTAAACTTCGCGGGCTCCGGCATTTTCGGCCGAATCGCGGACCGCGCGCTTCTCAACCTCGGTGATCCCCGACGGGACCGAAACGACCACCCGGGGTTTCATGAGGAATTTATGTTTGACGACCCGGCGGATGAAATCGGCGATAAGCCGTTCTGAGATATCGAAATCGGCGATCACACCGTCTTTAAGCGGGCGAATCGCCGCGATTCCTCCAGGGGTACGGCCGGTCATTTCTTTGGCGGCTGAGCCGATTGCCAGCACTTTGCCGGTCGATTTCTCGACCGCGACGACCGATGGTTCGTTGAGGACAATTCCCTGCCCCCGCACGAAAACCAGCGTATTAGCAGTCCCCAGATCTATTCCAATATCGTTGGAAAGCGAGTCGAATACTCCCAAGTTAAATCCTTTTAACCAGTTCCCAGTTGAGATGTTTAGCGGCCTTTACTGATAATATCGAGCAAAGGACTCATAAGTTTACTGGTTTCGCTCAAAAAGCGCAAACAAAATATGAACAGGGGGCCCGGGGGGGCGATTGAGCCGTGCCAGAGCACTATACGCGCCGGTCACAATTGGCCCGGCTGTCACACCCAATGGCGTGTCAGACGCCTCGCGATGAGTGCGTTTGCTCCCCTGCCAGTACCATGATCAGCTTGCACAAGGGGTGAGGGTCTCTGCTACGCGAAAGAAATGCCAAACGGCGCTCTCAATGGCGGGCTCGAAGACGAGGCCGCCCTACAAAAGAAGCATACGGTAGAAACCGAACCCACCAAGAGTTTTATAGTTTCCCCATGCCTCCACAATCGCCTAAGTGTGTATAACTGCTATCACAAACCTTTAGCGGGCTATCAAGCCGGGGAGTAGGGACATGCTTCCTTCTATCTTAGAAAGCAGAATCACAAGGACAGTCAGTGCGATCGTCGTGGTGCTCGCGGTCATCGCATTGAGCGGATGTGCGAAAAAAGTAACCAGCAGCGAAGCTCAAGCGGTGTGGGATACATACGTGAACGCCATGCACAACGGCGACGCGGCCGCCGCCAAAGCCTGTTTCGCGACCGAAACACAGCCATTCGTGGTGTTGACGAAGAAAGAAATGGACTGGTTCAACAACTGTAAGTTCAAGCTGCAGAACAGCGAGCAGACCGATAGGTACACGAAACTCGAATTCGAACAGACGGTCGACGGTAAGCCATGGCCGCGCTCGATCTATTTCGTCCGCGAAGGGGACCGCACGGTCATGCAGTATCCGTACATCCTGTTCGCATCCAACTGGCCGGTGGTGACCAGTTCGCATTTTCGTCTTCATATCGATCCCTCGCTCGTTTCCGACAAGAGCAAGCAGGAGGGTTACGCTGATATAGTCGATACGATGCCGTACGAGCGGTATATCGCATTGTTCGACTCACTCACCGGGATTCCGATTCAGCAGCCGATTGACTATTATTACGCCGCGGATTCTACCTCAGTGCGGAAGCTTCTTGGCGCCGACAAGGTCTATTGGGGATGTCTCGGCAGAGCAGCGGTCAGTTCAAAGGAATTTGATTTTGCGGAAATATCTAAGATCCCCATGGCGGCAAATCAAGAGACGATTGAATATGTGCAGGGAATGGTGAGGGCATACGGTGAGTATGAACGAGCCAGGCTGAGTCCCGAGGAATACGCAATTCGCAATTCCCGTAACACGCTGGGAACAATCCTTGCGTCGGTCACACCTGAAATGTTCAGTCAGCAGTTTGCTACGAATCCCGCGACTATCATAAGTTGGAATGCCAGTGGTCCAATCATGCGGTTCAGCACCGGGATGGCGTGCGCTATAGACCTGCTGAAACGCCACGATCCTCATACCTTCTGTGAGCTGTTCGACCGATCCAACAGCGTGGACGGCTTCAAGGCGGCGCTCTCGGATCTCTACGGTCTCACCCCGGAGACCTGGTTGGCGGAGTTGAAGAAGGAATTTCCAGTGCCGGAACAGGCGTCCAAGAACTAATATGTCCGAGCGCTCTTACGGGCAGATATAGGAGTCATGCCCGAGGGCATCTCGAAAACGGCACGCTCGAAGACGAGGGTGCCCTACCACTGAATGGCGTTCTGCTGTAGGGTGGACCCGCCTCGGGCCCGCCGTACCAAACATGCCTTTTGGCATGTCATTCCTGCGATTGTCAATCCGGACCCCTGCCTTCGCAGGGGTGACAGATCCGCGCCGTTCGGCGCTCTCGATGGCAACAGGCGATGAACGGCAGGTTCTAAGAAGGACCTACACTACAAAGATAATCCGGGTTTCATGCAATCCCCCCGTAGCCCACGTCAGATCAGATGTCGGGTTTCTCCATCGCATATGGCCTGCGGCCACACGTTCTGTCGGAACGCCTACCTACAGGACTGCCTCAGGGCAGGTGACAGCCCCGGCCGGAAGACTGGTCGGACCTACGAAAAACATTCGTGCGTGTTAAAGCGTCTGTTCTTCTTCTTTGGGTAAGTAAGAGTCGCCGCGGTGGCGGGCAATGACGCCGTCGACCATATAAATGACGTCTTCGGCAATATTGGTAGCGTGGTCGGCAATCCGTTCGAGTGAGCGGGAGATTGACATGTAAGGAATCAGCAAATCCACCTGGTCGGGATGCTGGCGCAATGCGTCTTTGACCAGATCGTACATCTCCCGATTGATGTCGTCCACTTCGTCATCCGTTTCGCACACTTTGTCGGCCAGGGCGGTATCCATGTTGACGAGGGAGTCGAGGCAACTCCGAAGCATCCAGCGAACCCGCTCGGCCAAACCGGTCATGTCGAACGGCGTCTGGATCTCCGGACGGGAGCTCAGGAATCGCGCACGTTCGGCTATATTGGTAGCAAGGTCGCCGATCCTCTCGAGATCGTTGTTGATTTTGAGAACGGCGATAATGAAGCGAAGGTCTATCGCCACCGGCTGATGCAGGGCAAGGATCTTCAGGCAGGCTTCTTCGAGATCAACTTCGGCCTGGTCGATCTGAACGTCGCCATCGATCACCTTCTGCGCCAGGTCGGTGTCGCGCTCGTCGATTGAGGTCATGACCATGCGTACACTCTGCTCCACGGCGGCGCCGAGGCTCAGGATTTCCTTTTTCAGTCTTTCGATCTCTCTTTGCAGATGTTTGGGCATGGTCTGTCCTCTTATCCGAAGCGTCCTGTGATATAGTCTTCGGTTCGTTTCTTTTTCGGTTTCGTGAATATCTGTTTGGTGGCGCCGAATTCGATCAGATTCCCTTCATAGAAGAAGGCGGTGAAATCCGAGACACGGGCCGCCTGCTGCATATTGTGCGTAACGATTACGATCGTATAGTTCTTCTTCAATTCGCCGATGAGATCCTCGATCTTGGCGGTCGAGACCGGATCGAGGGCCGACGCCGGTTCGTCCATGAGAAGCACCTCCGGCTTAACGGCGAGTGCTCTTGCGATACAGAGCCGTTGCTGCTGTCCGCCCGAGAGCATGTAAGCGCTCTTGTTGAGGGTGTCTTTAACTTCCTCCCAGAGGAACGCCCGCTTGAGGGCGTCGTGCACCGCCTCGCGGACGACATCTTTGTTGGTGATCCCGTTTACCCGAAGCCCGTAGGCGACATTGTCGAAAATCGATTTCGGAAACGGGTTCGACTTCTGGAAGACCATTCCGACCCGGGTGCGGATCCTTGAGACATCTTTAAACTCCTTGTAGATGTCCTTACCGTCGAGCATGATCGTCCCTTCCATCCGCGTGTTGGCGATCGTCTCGTTCATCCGGTTCAGGGTTCGAAGGAATGTCGACTTGCCGCAACCCGAGGGGCCGATCAGGGCGGTTACCCGGTTCTGCTGAACATCGAGCGAGATATCCAGCAGGACCTTGTTGGTCCCGTAATAGAAATTGAGATTGCGAACCGACATTTTCAGAAAGCCGGCCGAGCTTTCTTTGGCCATGATATCGCCGGCGACTTCGACCGGTTTGATTTGAATCATTTCACTTTCCACTATCGTGCCTCATGCTGCTCTTTCGCCCGGTTGGCATTAGTATAGGATACGTCATAACCCTTGATACCGAAAGCGGGAAATCTGCCTGCCGGGGATTCGCATTGTCGCTCATTCATGTTAATCATATATATGTCAATCACTTACGAGTCCTGCTTGGTCGTGTGCCGGGTCCGGATCAGCACTCCAGCCGGACGAAAATTCCCTTCATCCTGCCTTATCGTAATCATAAGCCAGGAGGCGAGAATGAACTTCTCACCTGCTGGCCGATCAACATGAAGGGGGAAAATGATTAGCGGAAACTTTCCCATCTCGTCTTTCGGCTCAGGAGAATCAACATCGCCAATGTTAGAATCATATTAAATCTGTGTGAGGTTCCGGTATTCATTTGCTCCTCTTAGCCGTCACGAAATGACCTGAAATAGGCTGTCTGTTGACTAAGTAAACTGCCCGAATGTTATGAAAACGTTAGTGGCAAATTAGAACTTGAGCAACGTAGTCCGGTATCACACAGGTAGGAATATTTTGAAAGTGCTCCCCTTGCCCACTGTACTTTCGACATCGACTCTCCCCCGATGCGCCTGCACGATATGCTTGACGATCGACAGCCCCAATCCGGTTCCCCCGACCTCGCGGCTTCGCGACCGATCAACCCGATAGAATCTCTCGAACAACCTTGGCAGGTGTTTTCGATCTATCCCCGGACCTTCGTCGGAAACACCGATCTCGATTTCACCGCCATTGATTGCGCAGGTGATATGCACCCCGGTTCCCTGACCACTGTACTTGATCGCATTGTCCAGGAGATTGATCATGGCCAGTTCCAGCAACGGCGCCTTGACCATCGCTTTGAGTCCGTTGTCGCATTCCATATCGATACTGATGTTCTTCGCGCGAGCCTTGACTTCACAAGCCTGAATGGAGGTCTGGAAGATGCTTCTGAGATTCGATGGTTCCAGCTCGGTTTCGAAGGTTTCCGCTTCCTGAATTCTCGAAAGGGCGAGCAGATCTTCAATGATCGAGTTCAACCGGTCGCTATGTTTGGCGACAATATCGAGAAACCGCTGTGCTTGTTCCGGATTGTTGATGGCGCCCTCACGCAGAGTCTCGACGAATCCCTTGATCGAAGTGATCGGAGTGCGAAGTTCGTGCGAAACGTTCGACACAAAATCCCGGCGAACGCGCTCGAGATGGCGAAGACGGGTGATGTCGTTGAGCACGACGAGAACGCCGAGGCTCTGACCCTTATCATTGCGAAGGATGTTGCCATGCATCTGCAATACCCGGGTGCCGTCCCCCTCGATCTCTATTTCGTCCTCGTACTGCTGTTGATTTTGCAGAATCGTATGAACGAGTCGCTGGAGTTCGGTGTGCCGGATTATTTCCTGAACGTAGCGCCCCCGGGCCTTATCGCGATCGATTCCGAGTATTTTTGAGCCGGCAAAGTTGACATCAATCAACCGTTCATCGGTATCGAACGTAAGCACCCCCTCGACCATACTGGAGAGAACCGCATCGAGTTCGTTGCGCTGGTTCACGACCGCTTTGATTTTGTCATCGAGTTCCCCCGCCATTTGATTCATGGCGCTGGCAAGCTCGTTGATTTCGAGGGCGTCTCCCGACGGCAGCCGCTTATCGAACTCCCCTTTCGAGAAATACATCGCAACCTGACGCATCCGTTCCAACGGGTCGCTCACTCGTCGCGAAAGGTAGTAACTCAACAGGCCTGACAGCAGGATAATGACGAGACCGCCGATGATAATCTTCGGATAGATCTGGCCAAACGTTTTTTCAATCGCCGTCACCGGTAAGGCGGCCCGGACCACACCGATTACCCGTTCGTCTTCGGTCACAGGTAACGCGACATACATCATGACTTCAAGCAGCGTGCTGCTGTAGCGCGTCGACGTCCCCTGCTTCCCCGCCAGAGCCGCCTTGATCTCCGGCCGGGTTGCGTGGTTTTCCATTGTTGCGGGGTCCTGATCGGAATCGGCTATGACGAGACCTGACGGCAGAATGACGGTAAACCGGGTGTCGCTGTCGGCGCCGAGCTTCTTACACAACGAATCGACCTGTCCGGAGGCCGGAGTGAAGTCGGCCACTGACAAACGATCTTCAAGCAGGAGTGCCCGCGCGCGGAGATTCTCGGCCGTCTCCGCGAGGTACAGATCCTTCATTGATCGGGCCATGTACCAGGTAACAGCCGTCACCGTCAGCAGGATGACGACGAGATAAGAAGGAAAGAGCTGCCACAACAGCCGTCTTCTGGCCATCGCCTAACTTTCGGCTTCCTTTTCGGTGAATCGGTACCCCACACCCCGGATCGTCTCTATCAAATTCCCGTACGTGCCCAGTTTCTTCCGCAAACCGGCGATCTGCACGTCGACCGAGCGGTCGGTCACCGGATAGTCATCCCCTTTGATAGCGTTAACAATCTGATACCGTGTAAACACCCAGCCGGGATGGCGGGCGAGATAGTAGAGGAGTTCAAATTCCGTGAAAGTCAGCTCCATCACCTTGTCGCTGATTCGCACCTCCCGTTTCCCCGGGTGGATGCTGAAATCGCTGATCCTGATATCCTGTTCACGCGGGATTTTCTCTTCGGTCCGTCGTCTGAGAACCGATCTGACCCGGGCAATCAAGACTCTCGGACTGAACGGTTTGACCATGTAGTCATCGGCGCCGAGTTCAAGACCCAGCACGATGTCCGACTCTTCGCCCTTAGCGCTGACGATAATTATCGGGATGCGTGACAACCGGGCATCGGCTTTGAGAATCTTGCAGATCTCCAGCCCGTCCATCCCGGGCAGCATCAAATCCAGCACGATCAGGTCGAATGTCTGCGAATGAATCGCATCCATCGCCTGCTCGCCGTCCGAAGCCCCGGTCACTTTGTACTGCTCTTTTTGGAGATTGTACTTGATAAGTTCAAGAATGTCGTTGTCGTCTTCGACTACCAGGACGCTTTTGGTTGACATGGTATTTTGACCTTCTCTCGATCTTTGGTTATGCGTTAACCTTGCGGATTCAGCTTTGACTGTCAACAGATTTCTTCTGCTCCGACGGGGCCCCGCCTCTACGATCCGAGTGCTGACTACCTGCTTCCGGGCCGAGTCGAGAGCCTGTTGCTTAAGAGTAACGGTCTTCGCCACCAAGAAACAGCCGGGGAGCTGAAGACGCAACCCCCTGAACATTTGGATTGTGTTAGTAATCTGGATCCAAAAGGAAGGGCCGGAGCAAGACTCCGGCCCTTCGCTCAGTCATATTGGTAATCGATCAGCGCTGTGCTTCGACCACGGCGATTGCAGCCATGTCGACGATCTCGTTGACATCGAGCGTCGGATGAAGCACGTGGACCGGTTTCGACAGACCCATGAGAATCGGTCCGATCGCTTCGAGGCCGCCCATCCGCTGAGCCAGCTTGTAGGCGATATTGCCCGAATTGAGATCGGGGAATATGAAAACGTTGGCCGCCTCCTTAAGCTGCGAGAACGGGAACCGCTTCTGCATATATTCCGGCATCAACGCTGCGTCTGCCTGCATCTCGCCTTCAACCACGAGGTGCGGAGCTTTCTTCTTGATGATCTCGGTCGCCCGCGCAACCTTGACCGATTCCGGATACTTGGCCGATCCGAAATTCGAGAACGACAGCATGGCGATGCGCGGCTCAATATTGAACCGCTTTGTCACGTTCGCCGCAAGGATGGCGATCTCGGCCAACTCTTCTGCGGTCGGATTGATGTTTACGGTCGTATCGGCAAACATGTAGACGCGGTCCTTCTGGATCATTGCGAACATCCCGGATACCCGCGTGATACCGTCGGCCAGCTTGATGATTTCCAGCGCCGGTCGGATGGTGGCCGGATAGTCGGAAAGGACACCCGACAGGACAGCGTCGCATTCGCCCATCTCCAGCATCATGATGCCGTAATACGTTCGGTCGCGCATGAGCCACTGGGCTTTCTCCAGAGTGACACCTTTGCGCTGGCGTTGATCGTAGTAATGTCTGGCAAAATCCGTGCGGCGTTCCGAAGTAGCCGGATCGATTATTTGCACGCCGGTCAGGTCAATCTCATGCTTCGAAGCTACCTGTGCGATAGTCTCCGGATCGCCCAGGACGATCGGGTGACCGATACCTTCGTCGAGCACCACGTGAGCGGCACGAAGGATGCGGCTCGAATCCCCTTCGGGAAACACGATCTTTTTCGGATTGCGACGGGCTTTATCGGAGACCACGCGCATTATCATGCGGCCGTTTCCGATCCGTGTTCCGAGCTGACGTTTGTATTCTTCGATATCGATGGGCTGTTGTGCAACACCGGTCTTCATCGCCGCCTCGGCCACCGCGCTTGCTTCCCAAACGAGGATACGTGAATCAAACGGCTTGGGGATAAGATATTCGCGGCCGAATTTGAAGTGATCGACGCCGTATGCCTTGGCGACATCCTCCGGCACATCCTGCTTGGCCAGATTGGCCAGCGCATGCACCGCGGCAATCTTCATCTCTTCGTTGATCGACGTTGCATGAACGTCGAGCGCACCGCGGAAGATAAACGGGAATCCGAGCACGTTGTTAACCTGGTTCGGATAGTCCGACCGACCGGTCGCTATGATGACGTCGGGACGGACTGAAGTTGCATCCGGATAGGTGATTTCCGGATCAGGGTTGGCCATCGCGAAAATGATCGGATCCTTCGCCATCGACTTCACCATATCCTTCGTCACCAGCCCCTTGACCGATACCCCGACGAATACGTCGGCGCCGTTCATCACTTCAGCCAGAGTGTGCTTGTCCGTCTTACGGACGAATTCTTGTTTGTACTTGTTGAAGTTGTCGCCACGCCCCTCGTACAGGACGCCCTTCGAGTCGACCATATACAGATTTTCGTGCTTGACTCCGAGCGAGCAATAGAGCTTCGCGCAGGCAATACCTGCTGCACCTGCGCCCGAAAAAACAACCTGCACCCTGGATATGTCCTTCCCGGTGATCTCCAGGGCATTCAGCAGAGCCGCCGCCGATATGATGGCGGTGCCGTGCTGATCGTCGTGGAATACCGGAATGTTCATCGTCTTCTTGAGCGTCTCTTCAATGTAGAAGCACTCCGGACCCTTGATGTCTTCAAGATTGATGCCGCCGAAGGTCGGTTCGAGAAGCTGCACGCATTTTATCAATTCGTCGGGATCCAGCGTGTTGAGTTCGATATCGAAGACATCGATATCGGCGAATCTTTTGAAAAGGACCCCCTTCCCTTCCATCACCGGTTTGCCGGCAGCCGGTCCGATATTGCCCAGACCCAGCACCGCCGTGCCGTTGGATACGACCGCCACCAGATTTCCCTTCGCAGTGTACTTGTACACATCCGATGGGTTCTTGGCGATCTCAAGGCAGGGCTCCGCCACACCTGGCGTGTAGGCGAGAGAAAGATGAAACTGCGTTCGACACGGTTTAGTCGGATTCACTTCAACTTTGCCACGCCGCCCTTTGGCGTGGTAGTCAAGAGCTTCCTGTTTAGTAATCATCTCTGTCAACTCCTAAGGATATTCGTAGCCATCTTCGAGCGAAAATCAATGTCTCTGAAGAAGAAGTCGTTCGAGATGGTTATTTTTTTCACAAGCTGTAAGTATGCGCCAAAATCAAGAATAGTCAAGACGTTTTCGGTAAATGTACCCTGGACACGCGGTCAAAATCAACGACTTTTGTCCAGTTTTCCCTGGTAGCTGTACGCTCACCGGAAAACAAGAACGCGCCTGCGACATAAGTCACAGGCGCGTTGTCAAAACTTCTGCTGGGGCGGAGTCTACTTGAACAGGCGCTTCCTGCTGAAGATTCCGCTGCCAACCAGGCCGACGGCAAACAACGCCAGCGTTCCCGGCTCCGGTACGGTGGTAAACGGTCCACCGACGTCACCGTTGCCACGATCATAATTGACCGAGAGCACAGCCGAAGTCAGGCAGACGCCACCGAAATCGAGTATCGGCGTCAGCGAGACTTCGAGCGGACTCGAATTCCAGTACATGTCGTCGATATGCGTCAAGTTGAAGGTATTGGAGCTGAAGTCAACCCATTGCCAGCCATGCATTCCGGTCCACTCTAATTCGCCTCCGAACTGGACGGCGTCGGTACCAAACCCGGTATAGTGGAAACCGCTGATTCTGAGGCGGGCATCCGCGATAGTGAATGCATCCGGAACAGGCATGTACGAGGGGCTCAAGGTGTGTCCCCACGATGCAGTCTGTCCAAGGCCTATGTATCCGTCCGTAAAGTTGACGGTGGAAACATAGTTGTAACCCGGAGCGTCGATACCGTAATCCTGCACGGTCTCAACGAACGCGAAGGCTGACGATTTGACGGGCAAAATGAGTAGCACTAAGGCTACCAGCACAATTCCGACAGTACGAAGCATGATCTCTCCCTTTATGATGCACAAAAATTGGTGTTCTTATCTAAATGAAAGAATGTGCAAAAATTGAACCAACAAACAGAACTATTTTAGCCCGAAAGGGCCACCGAATCTTAATGCCCTGTAATACAAAGCATTAGGTACAATGAGGGACAAGAAATTGTCAAGACGAAGCAGATTTTCAAGAGATTTGACGGATGGACCATGCAATGTGTTACACATTCGGAACTCGCGATTGCATTTATTCGACCAAACCGGTCTCTGTTTTGCTCACACTACTGCCGCAGTTAGCACAGTTTCCGCACGCTCTGATTTCGTCTGTCATCCCCTGCACGCTTAGATCAGCCTCCAGGAGCATGCCGTCCGGGCCGTGCTCGATCCTGGCCACCTTACAGTAATCTTTGACCCCGCCAGAAGTCCTCCCAAGCATGATTTCCAGACCTGTCCTGACCGCCAGAAAGTGTTTGACCACCATAAACTCGCGGACATCGGAGCGGGTCGGATGCGCTTTCAGGACTTCCTCGATCGGAGTGGCAATAATCTCGTCGGCGGATCGGTTTTTCAACCATTTGCCGATCAGGGCCTTACGACCAACTTCGCCGCCGCAGGTCTTCTTACGCAGGGCATATTTCAGGAGCCGGTCATCGTGACTCAGAAGAATCTTTAAAGTATCTGTTATATCATTGCATGGCATCTAATAGGCACTCCGGGGATGGTAATTGGCCGGCAGGGATTGTAAGCCCTGAGGCTACCACCGTACTCTGTATACGCGTTGTCCCCCGCCGGGAGTTGTCCCCCGCCCAAAGATTTTGACCGAGACCTTCATAACAATATAGCCAAACAGAAACCCACCGACATGGGCCATCCAGGCGACCCCGCCGCCTGAAGAAGTCCCGGTCAGCGACATAAATAGCTGCAGGAAGAACCAGATGCCGAGCACTATCTTGGCCGGCACCACGATAAATTGAATCAGGAAGAACACGATCAACACAGTAATGTCTGCTTTGGGGAAGAGAACGATATACGCCCCCATCACCCCCGCTATTGCCCCCGAGGCCCCGATGAGAGGCACTTTCGAACTCGGACCGAAAAGTGTATACAAGGAGATCGCCGCGAGTCCGGAGAGGATGTAAAACAGTATGAACTTCACCGGGCCCATATAATCCTCGATATTGTTACCAAAAATCCAGAGGAAAAGCATGTTGCCGATCAAATGCAGCCATCCGCCGTGCATGAACATGGATGTGAACGGGGTCAGCCAGACCGAAGTTGCGAGATCGGGAGTAAGTTCGGCCTGGTGCGTGATTTCAAACGGAATGTACCCGTACTCGAACGTCAGGTACTGAAAGACCCGCGATCCCTGAAAGAACATGAACAAGAAAATGAGGGTATTCAGGGCGATCAGCGAGACCGTCATGTATGGTCGGCGAGTGGTCGGGTTGTCGTCTCGAATCGGTATGAACACAGCCTGCCTCCGCCTTCCCGATTCTCAGTTATTTCTTCGCCCGCATGTAGAAATTTAGATACTGTTCGGTCAGGTTTCCCGCCCGATCGGTGACGATAATGCCGAGATGATGACTGCCGTTGGAGAGGGGCTCATTCGGCCACGTTTTGCAGATTCCCGTCACCGGATCGAACTCGGGAATAAGCCATTTGCTGTCCAGCTTGATGGTGATATTCCTGTCATCAAAGAAACCCGAGAGCGTGTCTTTCAACGCGAAGCTGATTGTCATAGTCGGATTGGTGTAGGTTCGACCGTTGACGATATTGAGATCCCGGATCTCGGGAGGAACAATGTCAAAATGGGCCGAGAAGATTCCGCCTCCTTCGGCCGGAGCCGCGACCGAATAGGAGTTACTGTCAATCGTGTTATCAAGCCAGACCCACTTGTTTTCCTTTTCATCGAGCCAGCAAATCCCGGTCTTGGGAGAGAGAATTGGATGTTTCTGAAGTTTCATATCTACTTCAAAATCCTGTTTGCACGCGAAGGCCGCAGGTGTAATTTCGAAGTATCCTGAGTTCAGTCCGTATTTCGATCGACCAAGCACCGTCCAGTGCTTGAGTTCGACGAATCGGGGGGCAAAGAAGCCGTCTTTGCGAAAGCGGATTGTGGTGGAGTCACCGAGGTTGATCGGCTGATCGTCTTTCCGTCCCACCTCATAGATGTTCAGCGTATCAGCATACTTCAAGGCAACGGAAGTATCACGGGTTACGGCATAACCGATCTTGGTGATATGGCCATACTTCTTCAGCGGCGGGATGAAAGCCCGATACTGGAGCATCGTGTAGTACCTCGGAAATACCACTCCGAGCAGGCTATCCCCGTCGAACAAAGCAAGCCTCGCCTGAGCCCCTTGCTTGGCTTTGACATTGAGCACCAAGAGGAGACCGTCGTCGAGAATCTCATGCTGGACCGATGCGATTTCCTTGCCAAACTTCTGCAGCCCGTTGAACAGGTTATCCGGAATCAGCTTCTTTCCCACGTAAACTCCCAGCCTCAACACCGCCGATTTGGTGCCATAAGCATCCGCTACCGACACCAGATGACCGTCCGGCTGGAGTTCGGTTGTCACTTCATCCGATACACCCCACAGATTGCCGCGATTGAGAAATACCGTCACTGAGTCTAAACCGAGTCTTTGGTATCCGTCGACCGGGCTGAAATAAAATTTCGTAATCTTGGGTGTTTCAGCTACCGTGGAATCGAGCGTGAAGATGTTCTCCGAAGGTCCCCAGAGGAATTCAAACTGGAGTTCGGAGCTGTTGCCGAAGCAATCTTCGGCTACAACCGTGCCGAGATGTCTCCCCGGTTTATCCTTCCAATCCAGGCCGATAATGCCACCCGATTGGTCCGCGCTTCCGCTGATGTCGAAATCATTCCCCGGCTTGGCATAGAGCACCCGGAGCCACTTGTCGTCGTTGACCACGACACTGTCATACTTATATTCAAGATTCACGGAAGACTGCATGTCGAAGTCAAGCGAGTCGAATATGACCTGATAACGCAGATTGTCGTCGACATAGACCGACAGCTTGTATATGCCCTGTTTCATTCCGCCGGGTCGCATCTGGTCGAAGCAGCCGGCGATAATACCGAAAGGGCGATGAAAATACAGCAGCGAGTCGATCTTGTAGCGGCCGTCGCCAACTTTCCGCGCCCTGAAAAACGACTCTCTCATCCCGTTTTCCAGGAGCGAATGGTCATCGGTGAGCTTGAATCCGATGCGGGTAAAGGTCGGTTTCACTTTGTCGCTCAGCAAGAACCCGTGAGTCAGCGGATTGACCGGATAGTTCTCTCCGGATCGCTTCTCAAAATGCAAGTGTGGGGCATTCGCACCCGTCTTTCCGGTCTTTCCGAGATACTCTCCTTCGACTATACGAATGGAATCCCTGGGAAAATACAAATCCTGGTAGTAACGCTTTGAATTGAGTTGAGCCGTTTTCACCGGTTTGTCAATCTTGGGAGCAAACAGAGAGAGATGACCATAGACGTACAAATAGCCGTCGTCGCCCATGACGTACAATCCTTTGCCGTAACCGGTGTAGGACATTTTGACCCGATAGACATAGCCGGCCACGGGTGACAGAATCGGGGCGCCTTCGACTCCACCTGTCCGGATATCCACCCCGGTGTGAAAACGGTCGGGGCGATAGTCACCGAAACCGCTGGAGAGGTCAATGTCACGTTTGAGCGGCCAGTTCTCAGCGGCCTGAAGTACCGATCCCAGCGTCAGTATGAGCAGGGCGCAAAAGTATTTAAGGGGTGTTGTCGATACAAGCCTCATAAGATCTGTTCCGGGTTGAAGTATCTGGTTTTTCAATGGCTTAAACGTAGTAAACATCAATTTGACTCAAAAAATCAATGTTTTTGTATAAACAGGCACAATCGTATTGCGAAAATGGATAATTAAAGTATATTCAGAAGTTTCCCGGCCGAAACCCGGAGACTTCTTCCGATTTGAAGATTTGAATTCACATACAAGGAGTAGGGATATATGTTCGACACATTACGGAAAATGATATTCCCGATCATCATTACGGTGCTGGTCTTCTTTCTCGGGACGATCATTTTTCAGTGGGGTATGCAGCTCTCCGATAGAAGCCAGGCCCAAAACCAAAATGTGGCGGCCGTCATAAACGGCCAGGAAGTTTCGTGGCAGGAGTACAACAATACTTACAACCAGTTGTACCAGCAGGCGATCGCACAATCGACCGACGAACTGCCTGATTCCAAGATCAAGGAACTTCAGCAGACGGCCTGGCAACAGGTTCGCAACAGCTACCTGCTGACCCAGCAGGCGGCCAAGTACAAGCTGTCGGTCTCTCCCGATGAAATTTACAATTATCTCCGATACAATCCGCCGGCCTATCTGCAGCAGTATCAGGGCTTCCAGACGAACGGCAAGTTTGATTACCAGAAATACGTTAATGCGATGGCCGATCCCAACGCGTCGGCGTTCTGGGCACAGATCGAACCCCAGGTGAGGCACGACATTACCATCATGAAACTTCAGCAGATGGTAATCGATGCCGCCCATGTTACTGATTTGGAAGTTAAGGATGCTTTCCTGGCCCAGAACGAGAAGATCAAGGTCGGATTGATCAATGTCGGTTACGATCGGTTCTCTCGCCCGCCGCCCAAAAACACGGACGAGGAATTGAAACAGTATTACGACAATCACAAAGATGACTACAAGCTGGATGAACGGGCGACCTTGAATCTGGTATTCAAGGAGAAGAGTCCGCAGGAATCGGATTGGGAACGAGTCGACCACGAAGCACTGGCCATCTATGACTCGCTCCAGCACGGTTCGGACTTTGCCGAATTGGCCCGCATCTACTCGGCCGACAACTCCGCCCAGAAAGGCGGCGACCTCGGCTGGTTCCCGCAAGGACAGATGGTTCCCGAGTTTGATCGTCAGGTCTTCGCCATGAAGCCGGGCGAAATCAGCAAACCGATTCGCACCCAGTTCGGCTGGCATATCATCAAAGTATTCGCCTTTAAGGACTCCACGAGAACCGTGAACGGCAAAAAGGAAAAGGACAAATTTGCCCACGCCGCGCATATTCTCTTCAAGGTAGCGCCCTCTCGCGAAACTCTTGACCAGGCGTATAACACCCTCGACACGTTCCGAACGAGAGCGCAGAAGGAAGGGTTCTTCAAGGCGGCCCAGGATCTTTCACTCGAAGTGAAGACAACCACACCGTTTTTCAAGAACAAGAATATTCAGTATATCGGGATGGATCAGCAGGCAAACGACTTTGCCTTCAAAAACAAGCCTGACGCGATCTCAAAAGTGCTGGAAAATAACTCCGTCATCTTTGTGGCGCAGGTAGCCGAAAAGATTCCGGCCGGAATCGCGAGCTTCGAAGACAGCAAGCAGAAAGTCAGCCTTGACCTGGTTAAATACAAGGTCAAGACTCTCTGTCAGGATACAGCGACCGCGATATACGATATGATCGAGCACGGGACCGATATGAAGAAGGCGGCCGCGGCCCACGGAGCGACTTATGCTGTCAGCGACGAGTTTGATCGCGACGGCCAGATCAGGGCGTTGGGTCGGTCCGCTACCGCCGTTGGCGCCGCGTTCTCCCTGACCAAGCCGGATCAAATCTCGAAGCCGATCGACTGGGAACAGGGTACGGTGATCTTCAAGCTGATTTCCCGTACCGCCCCCGATCTTACCACCTTCAACGAAAAGCGGGATTCGCTTTCCCAGGTTATCCTGCAGTCCAAACAGCAGGAGCTGTATGCCCGGTGGTTTAACAATCTGGTCGAGAATTCGGATATCGTGAACAATATCGAGTCTTCGCTCGAACGACGCGGCATATAGCCGACCGTAAGACCGAGACGAACAATTCAAGGCTCCTCCCTAAACCGAGGAGCCTTTTCTTGTAGCCGTCAGGAGCTTTATCAGGGCGAATATGGCCCAGACGCACTCAAGCACTATGAACGGAGTGGCCCGGGTGGCGACGGCATACCAGGCAGCAGCACCGGCTCCGACGAAGTTCATGATCAGATAAAGCGAGCTGTCTTCTTGAAGCTGTTTGAGGAGATTCAACACAAACGCAACTAAGAGCACTGCGACGCCGATAGCGCCTATGGTGGTCGGAGTCATGTCGAGGGACCTTTCGTATTTAGACGCCACCGGTCTTGTTCTTCAGGTATTTCACAAGACCGTGCGGCAACCGGCATAAAAATGAGAACGGCGGAACCGCCCGGCTCCGCCTCACAATTCACCTTCAATTCACGTGAGCTACAGATTCGTATAGTTTGGCCCCTCTCCCCCCTGAGGAGTGACCCATCGGATGATCTGGTACGGATCGGCGATATCGCAGGTCTTGCAGTGGACGCAGTTCGAAGGGGTAAGCTGAAGTTTCGACTTCCCCGGCCGATCTGCATCGTCGACCATTTCGTAGACTTGCGCCGGACAGAAATGCTGGCAGGGATTGCCGTATTCTTCGGTACACCGGTTGTTACAAATGTCATAGTCGGAGATCTGAAGATGAGCCGGCTGTTCCTCTTCGTGCATTGTGCCCGATTTGTAGACGTCAGTCAACTTGTCGAAAGTATATTCATTGTCGAACTTAATCTTGATCTTTTCGGGCGGTTTGCCGAAGCGCTTTTCGTACTCTTTGAGCTGCAGCATGTATTGATAGTCCGGTTTGTTCACACGCCGTTCGAACAGCCCGCGTCCGCCGGTCACTATCTGCATTGCTCCGTTGAAAAGGCCGGCCAACAGTCCACCCTTGAACCCGGCATGAAAATTCCGCGATGACATCATCTCTTTCTTGATCCAGCTGCCCTCGTATTTCGCTTGATACGACTTCAGCGCCGTAACCGAATAATCTCCGTTCTTCGCGCACTCAAACAGCGTCTCTGCCGCCAGCATACCGGACTTGATCGCCAGATGTACCCCTTTCAATTTCTGCGGGTTGAGCATACCGGCCGAGTCACCGCAGAGCATCAGTCCGTCGTGACACAACCGAGGCATCGAATAGTAGCCGTTGTCCGGAATACCCTTGGCCCCGTAATGCAGCATCTTGCCACCTTCGAGAATCTTCTTGATTAACGGATGGGTCTTATAGCGCTGGAATTTCATATGCGGGTCATTGGTCGGGTCGGGAGAATTGAGCCCGACCGCCAGGCCGATCGACACCATGGTGTCGCTCATGCCATAGATCCAACCGCCGCCGTACTCGTGTGACGGCTGAGGGAATCCGATCGTGTGTATAACCTGACCGGCTTTGATCCTTCCCTCGGGAACCTCCCAGACTTCCTTCACGCCGGTCAAGTACGCCTGGGGTAGGCTTTCGGCAGTTAGTTCGGGAATCTGCTCCATTGCCCGCCGGGTCAGAGAACCCCGTACACCCTCGCAGAGGATAGTGACTTTCGCTTTGATAATTGAGCCCGGTTCGAAGTTCGATTTCGGCTCGCCCTCCTTATCCAGACCCATGTCTACGGTCCGGACGCCGGTAACCCGGCCGTCCTCCATCTCGAGATCGTAGCCGGCCAGTCCGGCGTAGATATCGACCCCCATCGACTCAACCTGCTCGCCCAGCCACCCGCTGAATTTGTTCAGGGAGATTACGTAGTTGCCGTGATTGTTGATCGAAGGAGGTGTGAATGGGAACTTGGTCGCGCCCGTCAAGCCCAGATAATACATCGCGTCGGCCGACACCGCAGCTTCGAGCGGGGCGCCTTTTTCCTTGAAGTCGGGAATTAGTTCGGCTATCCCGCGTGGATCCATCACGGCACCGGACAACGAATGGGAGCCGACATACGCCCCCTTCTCCATAAGCAGAATCTCCGGCATTTCAACCGTGTCCTGCTGTTTCACGAGATTCGCCAGATGATAGGCAACCGACAGTCCGGCCGGCCCTGCTCCGACGATCAAGATATCTGTTTCAAGAATTTCTCGTTCGATGTCCATAATCCGAGCTGTTCGGGTTGATCAACACCCGGAACATAGGACACAAGACCGAATTGTGCAACTGGGAATTTGTCGATTATTTTCCCGATGAAACCGAAACCGGCCGGCGATCACCGTTGCGACGGTTATTACCGCGACTTTCGTCGTCGTCCATCTGCGAACCGTTGCTCGAGATCTGAAGTATCTCCGCAACTTTCCGCTTATCGCAACCGACCGTCATGAGGCGCGCGGTCTTGATTATGGGACGTCGAAGCAACGTGTAGTCTTCGGCCATCAGCTTCAGCAACTCCGGACGAGACGGCAACGAATCATCCATATTGTTCTTTCCAAAGGAATCCGAGAGTGGATTGAGAAAGTGATGGATGTTAATGTGCCCGATGAGACGGTTGAGTTCATCTTCGGTAAACGGGTCCTTTGAGATATCCCGTACGTCCAGCAGTACTCCCGCATCCTGAATGAATTTTCGGACCTCGCCGCATGCCGAGTCGTCACCGTAGCTGTAGAATTTTGCTGTTTTGGGAGCCATATATCCTCCAGTAAGCCAGTTGAGCTCCTATCGCGCTTTCGGCGCGGCCCAACCTGGGAAATTGTTATGAGAATCAATCAAACCATGGATTCAAGACAACCGGTCACTAACCTGGAATCTCAAATCCAATCCCGGAAAATCAAGACGGCTGAATCTTGAGATTTTCCTTTAAACCAAATTTGTACCGAATTGTCAACAATAATATGGGTGACCAGTGATTTTCTCTTCTTTCTACTAAAACACTCTTTCTACCGTCTCAAGTTCACTCTATTTCAAAACTACTTTCGTTCCGAATGAGACAAGGCTATTCAAACCCCTGTCATCAGAACTCCCCGAGTCGGCTGTCGTCAAGACTGATTTTACGGAATACGTAAATTGGTGACTAACGATTGGTCTACTGATTATAACGCGCATCCGTGTCTTTTGTTTCATAGTAATAATTTCTGCGAAACGATTTCTCTTCGCCCTGCTCCGATGAGCCGGCGCATAAACTGCCTGAGAGCGGACAAGACAGGTTCGAGGAGCACCGCCCCGGTACTACAGTCGCAACGATACGCTGATACCGTCACGCACGGGCATCACGGTGGTAAAGAAACGGCTGTCCCTGTTGAGCGCTTCGGTGAACTGGACTATTGCCTTCGTCGTATCATCCTGCTTCTTCTCACAAACCCGTCCGGACCAGATGACGTTGTCGGTTATGAAAAGCCCTCCCTTACGCAACAACGACGCCGCGACATCGATCGTCCTCGGGTAGTCTATCTTATCGATGTCGTTCAGGATGATATCGAACTGACCATCTAACTTCTTGATTACCCGGAGTGCGTCGCCGACCAAAAATGTGAACTGGCTCTGCAACCCGGCCCGTTTGAAGTAATCAAAAGCCCGCCGTTTGTTCTCTCTTTGTGTATCGGTCATTACGATATTCCCTTTAGACCGGGTGGCCAGGGAGAACCAGAACGCCGAATAGCCATAGCCGGAACCGAGCTCGAGGATCTTTCTTGCTTTGGTCAGCAACGCCATCTGATACAGAAAGCGGCCGACAAGCGGTCCGATAATCGGGAATTCGTTCTCTTTGGCGTACTGCTCCATTTCCCGAAGGATCGGCGGGCGGTCCGGCACCGACTGCTCCAGGTACTTGTGTATCTTTTGAAACATTTCTGGCATCTGTTACCCTTCAGTCCATCAACACGTAAACATCACCATCGGTGATTTCGATTTCATATTTCTTCAGCTTCATGCCGCTGACGGTGAGGCATTGTCCACTCTTCAGATCGTACTGCCAACCGTGCCAACGACAGGTGACTATGCCATCGCTGACTCGTCCGGTGGCCAGCGACGCTTTCATATGTTTGCAGTCCGCTTCGATCGCAAAAATCTCTCCGCCATCATTGAATACCGCAACGCGTCTGGCGAGGATTCGCTTATCGACGGACTTGCCCGGGCCCAGTTCCGCCAGGGGACACATTCGAATCTTAAGCATTTTTCAACCGGACAGACCCTCCCAATGAGTCCGTCCCTGGGCGATCGATGTAACGGGAGCCGCTACCGGCAACTCTCGGCGCAGCAATGGCGACTGGTGACTGATTTGCCGCGCGGCATCGAAGTAGCTGGATTTGTTGTGAGCACAAGTCAACAGAAACGTCAACCAGTACGCTGTCGAAAATAACCAAGTTGGCGAAAAAAGCAACCTAATTCTCTTAGGGAACCATCTCTCTTTTCGGCTCGGTCATGTCGAGATCTTCGATGACCGTTTGTTTGATCCGGCGGCGCCGCTCACGCATCGAGAGCGCTCCCGAAAGAAAGGTGATGAATGCACCTAACCAAAAGAGATTTATCATCGGCTTACGAGACAGCTCTACGATAAGCGAAGCGGCGGCCATCGGCGGAGCGGGCATGAAATCGCCTAATACGCGAAGCTTGACGCCGCCTTTCTCCGGCTGCACCCCCGAGATCACGACCGTGCCACGACCGTAGTCAAAAGTAGCGGGGATCGTGGCCACCGAATCACCGATCACCTGTAAAGCAGGAGTTATATCCTCTGATTTGTCACCGTACTTAATCGTCAGGAGCGCCTGGGCAGTCGTCTTGCCTCCCTGCTCATGACTGGTCAGTTTAAAATCATGGAAAGTAATTTTGTATTTGTCGATCGTCTTCGATCCACCCTTATCCAGTATGAACTCGGAAGGATCGGCTCCCTGGGGTTGCTCCATGCCGACCGGCGCAATGTAGATGTCGTGCGTGAGGTATTTCTCTACGTACGGCTTCCTCATGACGCCCTTCTCGTTCTTCGGGAATTCATGTGGCAGTATCGCCATGAAACTGCGTCCTTCGCCGGACATTTGCACGTGGCAGTCGAACCCTTTGGGATTGTCGGTTATGCTGACGAATTTGAGCGTATAGCCCATCTCCTGAACCTGTTTTCCCTCGGGCAAAGTGATCGTACGCTTCGTCTCGAACCCATTCGCCAGCGCTGCGCCGGTCAGCCCGATCGCCAACCCGACATGCGCCAGATACCCCGGCTTGAACTTTCTCTGAATCGCCGAGGTCACGAGAACATAGCTGTTCACGACAAACGCCATAGCGGCCGACGCAAAGAGCAAAATGTACATGAGTTCGTGGGTAAAGCCGGTCAGAAGTATGGTCGCGATTGTCGCGAACAGGGTCGCTCCACCGATAATCAGGAGCCGAGGGCGTGAGACACCCTGGTTCCATCTAAAGGCCGGAAACAGCCCAATCAGCAATAGCACGCAAATTGCCACCGGGGTCATCGTTGCGAAATAATACGGCAACCCGACGTTCGACGGCTTGGTCGCGAGCCGGGTGATCAGGGGGGATGATGTCCCTATAAGAGTCAGCGCTCCACCGATTGAAAGCAGCACGATTCCCAGAGTCACGAGATACGAACGCGAGTTAACTTTTGAATAGGCTGCGTTCGGTTTGATGTCCTTCCATCGGTAAATCATCATAAACAGGCCCAGCAGGATAAAGAAGAACAGGCCACCGATCAGGAAGTTGTTTATCCCGAGATCGACGAACGAGTGCACGGAGAAGTCGGCGAGGACCCCGGACCGCGTCAGAAACGTCCCATAGAGCACCGACCAGAACGAGAGGCAGACGATGAACAGGGAGAACCGCATGAGTCCCCTGCGCTGCCGCTTGATGAAGAGTACGTGCACCTGAGCGGCGAGGAAGATCCACGGTATGAAAGAAGAGTTTTCAACCGGATCCCAGGCCCAGAATCCACCCCAGCCGAGGGTGATGTAAGCCCAGTATCCGCCCATGACGAGTGATGTTCCTAAAGCGACCCAGGCGAACATCGTCCACTTGCGGGCCGACTCGGCCCATTGATCGTACTTTCTTTCGACCAGACCGGTCATAGCGAACAGGAACGGAAACAAAGCGGTAGCAAAGCCGGTGAACATGATAGGCGGGTGGATCTGCATCCAGAAATTCTGGAGCAGCGGATTGAGTCCGGCTCCTTCGGCTCTGTAGACCGGCATCAATTCGAACGGGGATCTTTTCAGCAAAATAAACAGGACGGTCAATAGGAAGAGGTTCAAAAAGAACATGTTCCCCTTTTCGAAACTCTTCGCCGTCTTCATCATGATTATGCCAAGGATGGATACATAGAAGATCCACAGGAGGAAGGTTCCTTCCTGGCCGCCCCAGAGGGTGGCGATGAGGTAGCCAAGGGGCAGGTCAGTCGACGAGTACGAGTAAACGTACGCGACCGTAAAATTATGGGTCAGGATCAGGTACAGCAGCGTCGCGAGAGCGCCGATGATGCTGCCGGCCGCAACCAGAAACGACTTGCGAGCGAATCCTAAGAGGTGCTCTTTCCCCCGCCAGGCGAGGAAATAAAGTACGGCCGAAGCGGCGGCACAGACGGTTGCGATAAATATGAGCAACTGACCTAAATATGGCATAAGTATCCCCTTGTGAAGATCCTCAAGGATTGCAGATTAACTTACCTGACGCTCGATCTTCCGGATACGGTTTCTCTTCTCCGGAATGACGACCTCGGCGTTACCGCCGGAGATTTCGAGCAGGCGTGCGATGACTTCTTCGACGAGGAAATCCGGGGTCGAAGCGCCTGCGGAAATACCGACCTTCTCTATCTTCTGGTCCTCAGCGAACCATTCTTCCCGGATATCAGCAGCTGAGCCGATAAGAACGCCGCGACCGCAGATCGCTTCCGAGATCCCGGCCAGCCGGTTCGAATTGGCGGAGGTACGAGAGCCGACAACCAAGACCATGTCCACCTGAGGAGCCAGATCCATGATGGCGGTCTGTCGTTTGGTCGTGGCGTTACAAATGGTATTGAATATCTCGATATGCGGCCACTTTTCTTTAGCCAGCCGCTCGATCTCGGCAAATTCTTCCATGTGCGCCGTCGTCTGCACCGTCAGGCCGAGCTTGCGGTCCTTCCAATCGGGCAAAGCAAGAAGCTCTTCCTTGCTGCCGGCAACCGTGATATTCTCGGGTGCGTATCCAACCACGCCATGTGTTTCGTCATGTTTCGGATCGCCGTAGTGAATGAGGAAATAACCGTTGGCGACAACTTTTTCGATAATCGTGTATATCCGGCTCACCAGCGGACAGGTGGCATCGACAACTTTCAATCCCTTCGCCTCGGCATCCTGAATGACTTTCGGGGCGATACCGTGGGCCGAGATGATGAGCGTTCCTTCCTTCACATCGTCGATCGAGAACGCCTGATTCACGCCGGCCCGGTTGAATTTCTCGACCACCGCTTCGTTATGAACGATTTCGTTAAGAATCGTCACTTTGCCGGTTTCCTGCTGAGCGGTTTCCTCGGCGATATTGATCGCCCGCTTCACTCCCATGCAAAAGCCATGGTGACTCGCAATGATTATTTTATTCAGCATGCTTTTTCCAACAGTTTCCGGGACTGATCGAACGCCTTGTAAGAGCTCCTCACCAGCGCACCCGCCTCGACATGGCCGAATCCGATCTCCATCCCGATCCGGGCCAACTCAGCGAATTCCTCCGGACGATAGAACCGCTCGACCGGAAGATGTTTCGGCGACGGCCGCAGGTATTGTCCGATCGTAACGATATCACACCCGGTCGCGTAAATCTGATGCAGCAGTTCGACAATCTCTTCGGTGGTTTCGCCCAGACCAACCATCAACCCGGTCTTTACGACCGGCCGGTTGTGGTAATTCGAGGCCTGGCGGAGGATGTTCAACGAACGATCAAGCTTGGCAGCACCGCGAACCCGCTTGTGAAGGCGGGAGACGGTCTCGACATTGTGTCCGAGGACGTCGACGCCTGAATCAAGAATGATCTTCAGCGAGTCGTACTTGCCGCCGAGATCCGGAATCAGGAATTCAACTTTCACATCTTTATCCTGCCATCGGAGGAGCTCTATAGTCCGGGCAAAAATAGAAGCTCCCCCATCAGGCAGGTCATCTCTTGTTACCGACGTAATCACGACTTGTTTCAATTTCAGTTCCGCCACTACTTCGGCCAATCGCCGGGGCTCGTCTTCGTCGAGTCCCAGCGGCTGTCCGTGGAGGACGTCGCAGAAATTGCAGTCACGCGTGCAGTACTTGCCGAGGATCATAAAAGTCGCCGTCCCGGCATCCCAGCATTCACGGATATTCGGGCAGGCCGCCTCCTCGCAAACCGAGTGCAGGGCGTGCTCCCTTAGAATCGATTTGACCCGGCTGTAATTCGGGCCGTGGCTGACGGTGGTTTTCATCCAGCGGGGCAGGCGGACGTACGGCACCTGTGCTCGTTCGCTCTTTTTCGGTGCTTTCGGGGTAAGCGAGTGCGCCGAATGTTCGCCCACTGATTGTGTATATAGGACTTTAAGCATCCATTTAATATATTATTGGTGTCGGCTCAATCCAAACAAAACTTTTGTAAAAAGTACTCCAGCAACCGGGTGTCCTCGTGAAGCTCGGTATGGAAAGAGCTGGCCATGATCCGGTTTTCTTCCACTAATACGGGCACGTTCTGGAAAACAGCAAGGGTTTTCACCTGTTCCCCGATTCGTCGAATAATCGGCGCCCGGATGAAAGAAACTCGAAGGGGTGTTTCTACGCCCCTTAGACGGGCATTGACGTTTTCTTCGAATGAAAAGACCTGCCTCCCGTAGCCGTTTCTGACCACATCGATATCCATCAACCCGAACGGCGTCACGCCGGACAGGTTGTCCTCGATTTTTTTCGCCAGCATAATCATGCCGGCACAGGTCCCCCAGACCGGTTTTGAGCGTCCGAACTCGATCAACGGCTCACGGAGCTCGAACGTATCGATCAGCTTGTCCATCGTGGTCGACTCCCCTCCCGGAATGATCAGGGCATCGACCTTTTCCAGATCGACCGGCAGACGGACGAGGGTGACATCGGCCCCGATATCGAACAATGCGTGCTGGTGGCGCTCAAAATCTCCCTGCAGCGCCAGCACACCTATATTGAGATGGCTGTATTTGGCGTTCATCGTTTTGCTTAAACGTGTTTATGGTCAATTTGTGTCCAAGTATAGATGAATTCCTGAAGCGGTCAAGCGGAAAGGGGGTGTTGCTTCTTTTGTAGGGCAGCCTCGTCTTCGAGCCTGCCAAGATATTCTATGACAGGCGAAGGCCTGTCACCCGTGCGAAGGCAGGGGTCCAGATTTAAGATAGATTGCTGCCTCGCAGGAATGACACGCCTGATGGCGTGTTTCACACGGCGACCCATAAGAATGTCCCACCCGACCAGTGCTGCCCAAGGCAACCTGAAATGTCGTCATCGCGAGGCGTCCATCACGCCGGTCAGGCGTGAAGCCGTCGCGATCTCGATTTCACATAAGACCCACGTGGCGGTCGTTCGGGCTATTGCCCTCCTCACTGACGTGGGCTACGGGAGGTGACACTTGTCCGCTCTGACACATCGCTCCGGAATACTACCAATCGTCGGGTTTCTTCTTCGGACGCGGAAGCGTCCTCATCCGGAACCCGACCTACGAACAAAAGAAGCTCTTCTGTAGGGAAGGTCCGCTTCGGACC
>CAZFOY010000004.1:0-1093 GCA_964520865.1 uncultured Ignavibacteriales bacterium
GTACGACCTGCTCCCAAAGTTGGAGAAGTATTTCTCGCCCAAAGTCGTTGGCGAAGTCAACGATGCCTACGTCAAGATCGCTAAAGTGAAGGGGCCGGATGTTCCCTGGCATACGCACGACAATGAGGACGAGATGTTTTTCATTCTCAAGGGAAACCTTGAGATGCAGATCGAGAATGAGGAAGCAGTGAAACTTCAGCCGGGCGATCTCTATATCGTTCCGCGCGGCGTGAGACATCGGATCGATTGTGACGAAGAATGCTGGATTCTGCTGGTCGAGCCGAAAGCGACTTTGCACACCGGGAACGTGCAGTCGCATATTACGAAATCGATTGAAGAGCAGTTGTGAGACGATGGAGAGCCAATCGCATTCCGCCCGGCTCCCGGAAGCATGTCTATAGACGGCTCCTCGGGACTTGCCTACTCGCCATTGCCGTCGCGACCGTGGCCATGCTTGCTTTTCAGGGATGCGACCCGGAATGGGCGATCATCATGGGAAATTCTTCACTCAGGTCCGATACGGGAAGTTATATCGATTCTATCTTGGTTCCTGTTAAACAAACAACCGAGACTATAGGTATCGATATCGCATACTCTCCGAGAAGAATCACTTCCGATTCTTCGAAAGTAAACTGCCACTTTTATCTCTATTTGACTGCGCTGACACAGGGCTGGTTCAGGAAGCCGCTGACCGTTCATCGAGACTCAATTCAAATTGAAGTTGCAGGAGTTACGGCCAGAGCGAAATGGGGGAAGGGCGATAAGAATCTCAAAAGGCAGGGTGATTTGTCGTGGACCTGTTTTGAGGCAACGCTGCCGAGAAGCAATTTCAGCGAGGGAAATCCCTGGGATACAACCGGTGTGGACGTCAAGATCAATCTTTCACGGGCCTTCGAATACGACGGTGAGAAGCTTCGATATGGAACACTTCGCGGAAAAATACTTCCCAATCGCGGAGTCAGACGGAGTTGGCCGCAGGGGGACTATCCCGGCAAGTTCGGTTTCTGATTCACATCCAGGGCGATAAGCCAAATACCGAGTAGGGCAGCCTCGTCTTCGAGCCTGCCGTTTCAAACCCACCGCAAGCGGTGCG
>CAZFOY010000004.1:1193-102646 GCA_964520865.1 uncultured Ignavibacteriales bacterium
GGCCAAGATGCATGCCTCTCCGCATGCGCTATACACCCGGCCATAAGAATGGTCGAGCCTACAAAAGACTTTTCATATCGTGGGGAACCTATAGTAGAACTGTGGGGCACCGAAGTGTATGATAGATAGTATGTGCAGAAGTAGGGCAGCCTCGTCTTCGAGCCTGCCGTTTCAAACCCACCGCAAGCGGTGCGGTAACCGGGCCAAGATGCATGCCTCTCCGCATGCGCTATACACCCGGCCATAAGAATGGTCGGGCCTACAAAAGAACTGTCCTACAATTCTTTGCCGAATTTGTTCTTGAGAATTACACGATAGATATTCAGACAGATGGCGAGAAGGATGAAGGCCCCCAGCTGTCCGACCATCGCCGATATCCCGACCTCAACATCTCGAACGAGCAGATAGCGTGATGAAAAGAATACAACCGGGTAGTACAGAATCACGGCAAGGATGAACGCCATGGGGGTGAAGTAGGCCAGGTCTCCGATCAACTCCCGGGAGGCATAGTTCTTGTTATCGAATTTCCTTTTGTCACGAATTCTTGTGGCGATAAACATGATCGAGGACCCGAGGAACCCCCCGATGATAGCGCCGAAAGAGATGTAGTTCGGGATAGCGGTGAATCTCGCGAAAATATGGGCGACCAGGGGAGTGCCCACGAACGAGCCTGACTCCGCCAGGATCATTTGCTTGTTAAAATTGATGGCCGCACGTGATACGCTCAAAACGTCCTCAAGTCAGGATAGATTGCTGGTGGCACATGATCGAATACACACGTCTATTGTTAAACGTCGGTTACTTGCATCGGTTTCGTTTGAATGGCAATAAAAATCACTATCGAAATCGCAGTCAGGAGCTCTGAAACGGCCCTTTTTGCTGTTGCTATCGGATATTCTGCTCTCTTAATTTGAGTTGCCTTTAGGCCAGAGCAGGGCTTTGGTGGTCTTAAGTACAGGTATAGCGTGAAGGGAGAATTGCCATGTCGGGTAAGGGTGAATATCGAAATGCAGCTGTCTTTGCGCTGCTGTCGGCCGCGGCTTTCATCGCTGTTGCAGCGATAGGCTGCGGGACAACGCAGCTTGTCAACGTCTGGCAGGATCCATCCTACCGTCAGGCACCGTTGCAGAAAGTAATGGTAATCGCTATGCGAAAGGACCAGGTGAGACGCAGAATGTGGGAGGATGCGCTTGTAGCGACACTCAATAAAGGTCAGGACAACTTGCTGGCCGCTCCATCGTATCAACTTTTTCCCAACTCGCTCCCAGACACCACCCAGCTCGAACAGGATCTTCAGGATCAGGGGTTCGACGGTGTGCTCCTGATATCACGGGTCCGGCGGAGATTGGTGACAAGCGATGTTCCCGGATATACTACCACCGAGGCGAAAACCGTATACAAGAAACGGTGGAATACCTACGTAACGCGCTTTGACAGCGTCTATCACGAAGGCTACACTGATACTTCGCGGGTAATCCGCGTAAGAACCGATTTGTTGCTGGCACGGGATGGTGGAAGAATGGTCTGGTCCGGGACGAGCAGCGCCGTGGATCCGTCGTCGCCGGATGCTTTCAGAAAGGAAGTTGCCTCCGGCGTGGTCAAGCAACTTCGCAAGGGACAGTTGATCCCGTAGCCCGCTCCCAGACAGCTCCGTTGTGGAGCGGCCCGGTGAGCGTACGTTCGGACGCGGGATGCGAAAACGGTTAATCTACGGATTCGGGATTGGCCGGGTTGTCGATCAGTCTACGGATGTACGGAAGGTCGGTGAGCTTTCTTACCGGATCGGCGTCGGTCAACGAATCGAGCCGTGCGGCCACCTCGCTGATCCATTGCGACCACCGGTTTTCAGATGTCGCCGGGGTGAGACTTTCGTGTCCCAACATGACCGATTTTCGAACGTCAACGCCGAAGTGAATGTCAAGGCGCTGGGACAAGTCGCGGAGCTTTTCCTGGTGATTCATTTTGTTGTCCATTAGATTCTCAATTGATAAAAGTGTGAGTTCAGTCTAAGTCGGGGTGAAAAACCTGTCAAGTCGACAGGCCGAAATATTGGTCCCCGACAGCATCGTCCGGTCCGGATGGTCAGGGCAGGAATAGCTCCATAACATAGATCGTAGTGCTCTATATCATATCGGAGGACTTCCCGCGGGTTCATGCTAAGTCCTTATGTATCATTCGATCCAAGGCGGCGGGTTCAAACAATCAATTCGCTAAACACCAATTCCCCCCAATCCTGCGAGCCAAGTTCGTTGTTTGCTCAATTCTTGCTAACACAATTCTAACAATTCAAACAGAGATGGGCGGCCCAAATGTTCCTCGTTGGAGGGGATTTTGGAAGTGGAGCGAACGACAGTACAGAACCGAAGGTCACGTTTAGAATCGCAACTGCAATCCGGCGCCAAACGCGCGCATGTTGGAATAGTAAACCGGGCGGAAGCTCAGTGACTTCGGGGCCAACAAAGCCGCATTGTGTTTTCGGATGCGACCTTTCATGGTCGCCAGATCATAGATGGCTGATCCGACAACGATGCCGCCTGATCCGATAAAGACGGCCCAGGCGATGTCGTAGTTTTTGTCGCCGGGCCCGCAGTCCCATCCGCAGATGGCGAACGAACTGAGCATGCCGCCGACACCCACCGCCCTGATGCCGATTCCGGTCCATGCGCGTCCGTTCATGCCGGCGTGGAAATAACCGAGCGATGGTCCCACGACCAACCCGGGCACGGTGAAGACTATTGTCGGAAGAGGGACAAAGGTCCCAAGCATCGAGCGGGTGAAAGCCCGTTTGGGAGAGGCGAGTCCGATTGCGAGGGAATCCTCATATGAGAGCGTGTCGACGGAAATCCTGGTTGCGTCGGTCGAAACCTTTTCGTCGACATCATCGGCAAAGCCCACGGACGTGAGCAATACGAATAAAGGGACGACCAACAGGGTGTGCGGTCCGAATTTTCCGCGGGTGAACCATTTCTTCGGCATTTCTGACCTCCGATCGGTTGATTAGGTCGCGTGTACGATCTCCGATGAAGTAGATTCGATGTAGCAGCTCCGGAGTAACGGTACAGGTAAAATAGGGGACGTTCGGCGGTTAAGTCAAGCGATGATGCCGAAAGCTGAAGTGCGCAACGTCGGCCGATTAGCTGACCGCCGTGCGAATTCGATTCAGCTGCCTGAGATGCAAGAGATCGTGGCCTGCCCACCGTCGCATCAGATCCGATATCGATTCATTTCCGCGCTTGCTATGGATCCCGTGCCGTTGCTTCTGTTCCATTGATAAGCTCGAGAGCATAGCAATGTTTACATCGCGGAAGCCCCCCAACGACTCAAGCATCGACTGGAGATTCAGGCTTCCATACCAGTTCTGGGCGACCCATTCATCCTGATCCATATTGAGGAACTGAGGTTTGTCTGACGCCAGGACCATGCGGGTTCGCTCGCCGTACACCAACTCGACATCGAAAAGATGATCGACCACCTGACGCATCGACCATTTGCCGTCAGCTTCCGGCAAGGTGAGGGAGCTCTCCGGAATGTTCGCAAAGAACTCGGCGAGTTTCCGGGACATCCTGCCGAGAATGGCGAGCGGGTCCTGGTCGCCGACGAGTGCCTCGACCGCAGCGAGATAAGCTGCGGTGTCATTGCCGGAATAAGGGCTGTCTTGCATGTGAATGTCTCCTCCATCCTGCCGGGAAGTTCGATAAGGTTAAAGAAACTATACGCAATTTCGGGGAGTCCGGTTAGCCAAAAGGATGGATATTATCGGTCCGGTCGATGGCAATTGAGTTGACAGCCCGGCACAGGGAAGTCTATATTTCCGTCGCTTCGATATCGGCACGGATTCAGCGGCCGACACTCCGCATCCCGGCCGCTGAGCAAGTGTTTTTTTATTGCCCGGTCGATCAGATGACTCGTACTATTCATATCGTTAAACCAAAGACCAACATTCGACAGGAGGAAAGCATGTCAAAAGTTCTTCGGACGGCACTCGCACTGGTGCTGTTGGTTGCCTTTGCCGCTTCGGCGCAGGCACAGGACACGGCCAAAAAGCACCCGATCCAGCTGGCAATCTTCACGCCGATCCAGCTCTTTCCCGCACAGGACAACATCTCCGGCGTCCGCCTGAGTCTGCTCTACACAAAGAATGCCTCGGTAAGCGGACTGGACTGGGGATTTGTGACTCGCACTACTAACATCTCCAAGGGATTGCAAACCGGTTTCGTGAGCATAGCTGACGCCAGATTCGTCGGGTTCCAGTACAGCTGGGTGAACGTCTGCAAAACGGACTTTGAAGGCTTCCAATGGGGCATAGTCAACTACGCGAGAGAATGTAACGGTTTTCAACTCGGCCTGGTAAACTACGCCGGGAAAATGAAGGGTCTTCAGGTCGGATTAGTAAACGTCATCAAGCAGGGCGGGCAGTTCCCTGTCTTTCCGATCGTCAACTGGTCGTTCTAATTCAGAAATTTATCAGCCGATTCGGCAATGGAATCATTACAAAGGCCATGGAGCACACTCTGCTTCACGGCCTTCTTTATTGGTGATAGCAGCGTATTTCCTGCCGGGATGTCCACTCCCTGCACCTTGTGAACCTCCTCGACGTATAATCTGTTGAATAAAGTAAATGGAGCAATTATGTCCCTGAAACTGTCCGCAGCCGTTTTCGTGAGCCTGTTGGCCATCGGAGGAATGTATTTCCTGAGTTCTGCCCGGTCGACGACAGAACCGACTTATTCTGCGGCTGTTAAAGCAGCGTACGGCGGAGCATCGCCGACGGCTGCGCCGGGATCAAACGACGAAGAAATTGAAAAGCTGAAGGCAGGGAAAATGGAAAAGGCAACATTTGCAGCAGGCTGTTTCTGGGGTGTTGAAGAGACATTCAGGCAGGTGAAAGGGGTCGTGGCGACGGAAGTCGGCTATGCCGGCGGTCATACTGATAATCCAACCTACAAAGATGTATGCTCCGACACGACCGGACATGCCGAGGCGGTCGAAGTGACGTTCGATCCGGATAAGGTAAGCTACAATGATCTCCTGAAGGTATTCTGGGAGAATCATGATCCGACGACGGTGAATCGACAGGGGCCGGACCGCGGCAGCCAGTATCGGTCGGTGATATTCTACCATAACGAAGCGCAGAAAGAAGCGGCGATCGCTTCGATGGATTCGCTCAACAGTTCCGCTGCGTTCAATCGCCCGATTGTCACCGAGATTGTTCCTGCCGGCACATTCTGGCGCGCCGAGGAATACCATCAGCGCTATCTTGAGAAGCACGGCCTGTCCAGCTGTCGAATTAAATAGTCTCGGCTTTCGGATCATAATCAGATGAATCGTCGGGGCTTCGCTGCTCGCACTCCGCTTACAGCTACGCCGGAGTGTTGCACTCTACAATCTCCGAATTTCATTTTCTCTTGGATCGCTCCCGAGTTGTTATTAAAATAGCTGAAGCTGTCGATGAATACAGCAATGGCGAATGAAACTGTAGTGGAAGAGAGTTATGGAGATAGTTAAGCGAGTAGAAGAAATAGTCAATTCACGGGTGATCAAACCCGGTTCGGTAATATACACGTCGGGTAACGCCGCAACTCCGCGCATTCTATTGGAACGGCTGGCCCAGGACAGAACGATCAAGAACATCGATATGTATAGTCTCCTGCCCCTTGGCAGCGGGTTCGAAGAGCTGTACTCGCAGGAGCGGTGTCAGGAAATCACTCACCGAATCATCTTCAACAGTCACCTTACCCAGGAGGCGGTGAACAACGGCTGGGCGAAATATCATCCGATGCATCTTTCTGAGGTCCCGAAATACATTAAGCACTGGATCATGCCCGATGTCGTGCTGGTGTCGGTGGCCGGTCCGGATATGGGAGGTAACTACAGTCTTGGAACAACGGTCGAAGCGGTCCTCGCTTCGGTTCAGGTAGCTAAAGAGCGGGGCGGCACGGTAATCGCCGAGCGAAATATCAAAATGCCGTTCGTACTCGGCTCGACCATCCCGGAAAGCTGCATCGACTTTCTGATCGATGCGGACTATCCGCTTCCGGTCAGTCCGGTATCAAAGCCGGATGAGACGGCGAGGAAGATCGGCGAGATAATTGCTTCGCTCTACATCTCCGACGGCTCGGGCAAAAGCCCCGGCTCGACCCTTCAGTACGGTATAGGGGAAGTCCCGGAAGCGGTCTCGGACGCGATCATTCGGCAGGGATACAGGGACCTTGGAATACACACCGAGCTATTTGCCAGCGCGATGATCAAGCTGGTGAAGCAGGGAGTAGTATCGAACAAGTGGAAGAAGAGCATTAATTTCTCGGTGTCGTCAATTTTTCTCGCTACGAATCAGGCCGATTACGACTGGCTGCACTACAACAGCTCAGTGCAAAGCAGACCGAGCAACTACACCAACTCGGTGTTTAAGATTGCGGAACATCCACGGGTTGTGACGATCAACAGCGCGATAGGTGTTGACCTGCACGGAAATATCTGGGCCGATTCGCTTGATGCACGGAAGATCTACAGCGGCGTGGGGGGACAGTCCGATTTCATCCGGGCGGCGCAGTTTTCCGACGGAGGGATCGCCATTATCGCGATGAAATCGACTACGCGCGATGGTATTTCGAAGATTGTCGATCGGTGTCCGGCCGGCATCACGACGACCGCAACGCCTTCGGATCAGGTCATTCTGGTGACCGAAAACGGCGCGCTCGATCCTCGCAATTTGAGCCTTGGAGAACGGGCTGTCGGCATTGCGCACCTGGCCGAACCGAAGGAACGTGAGAATCTCCTCCGCATCATCCATGAGAACCCGGCCTTTCACAAACCGGACGATGCGGTCAGACGGGGTGTTCCCGGATTCACCTCTTATGAGAAGGCGGTCAAAGGGCATTAGAGACCGCTCCGATCGGACTCAATCGGTCTTTCGCAGGGAAACGAAGCAGTTTGGCTCCCTCGTTTTAATTCATTGACAAACAAAAGCTTAGGTCGTTATTTCAGAAGATGTCGAGTTGACGGCCGACAACGTGCCGTCAGTCGATGCAGCGACGGCGACTTAATTGAAAGGACCGGTGGAACTCCCTTTCTCCGGTCATGTTTAAACTGTGAAAGATGCGCAGAAAAGTCGACGAGGACAGATCAAAAGGCATCCGACGAATTGGAGAGATCTTACATGACTAAAGGCACCGAAGCGGGCAGGAAACTGCTTATCAGTTCTGTTACCCTACTTTTACTAATCGCACTGCCTCTATTGGTTCCGAATTCGGCACAAGCCCAGTTGTTCGGAAACTCCGGATCGTTTGGATCTCAGGAGAGTCATGTTAAGGCGGAACTTGTCTCCGAAGTCACAAGCATTCAGCCGGGAAAGCCGTTCTGGGTCGGTCTGCATCTTAAGCTCGATCCGCACTGGCATGTGTACTGGCAGAATCCGGGGGATGCCGGCCTCCAGACCAAACTCGAGTGGAATCTTCCTCAGGGATTCACGGCCGGCGACATGCAGTGGCCATATCCGGAACGATTCGACACCCCGCCGCTGACCAACTACGGTTATTCCGACGAAGTTCTGTTTCCGATTAAGATTACCCCACCGCCGGATCTCAAGCCGGGATCGAACGTAACGCTTAGCGGCGAGGCATCCTGGCTGGTATGTAAGGAAGAGTGTGTACCCGGAGCGTCCGACGTTGCTCTGACTCTCAAGGTGGATCCCAACCCTCCGGCCTTTGACACGCGCTGGACGGATCTGTTCAACGATGCTCGTTCGCGCGTACCGATTGCCAATTCCGACTGGAAGGTAACAGTTAGTTCCAATGACAAATATCTGTTCATAAATCTCGTGGCGCCATCATGGTTTTCCGGCAGCCTCGACAGCGTTTCGTTTTTCCCATACGAGAAAAAGGTTATCGAGTACGCTCGCGATCAGAAGTTCGCCAAAACGGACGACGGATATCAGCTTCGAATCGAGCGGTCTCATTTGAGCGAATCAATGCCGACTCATCTGGCCGGCGTGCTCGTGACCAACTCCGGTTGGCGCGGGGATAACTCCGAGAAGGCGATGGAGTTCGATGTACCGGTTGCGGCGGGACGTGGCAGCGCGGCGGCGCTCACGGGCGAAGGCTTGAGCATCTGGAAGGCCCTGCTGTTCGCGTTTCTCGGCGGCATGATCCTCAATCTTATGCCGTGCGTTCTGCCAGTTCTTTCTTTGAAGATTCTCGGATTCGTCCGTCAGGCCGACGAAAGCAGGAAGAAAGCGCTGGGCCACGGTCTGATCTTCACAGCCGGCGTGCTGATTTCATTCTGGGTGCTGGTCGGAGTTCTGCTCGCTCTCCGGGCCGGTGGACAGGAGCTCGGCTGGGGCTTCCAGCTGCAGTCGCCTGAGTTTCTGATCGTGCTCTCTGGTTTCATGTTCCTGTTCGGTTTGAATCTACTCGGAGTTTTCGAGATCGGCACCTCACTCACGGCCGTAGGCGGCAAGACCGCTTCAGCAACCGGTTGGGGTGGATCGTTCCTCAACGGCATCACAGCGACGGTCGTGGCTACCCCGTGCACAGCTCCGTTTATGGGATCAGCGCTGGGATTCTCACTCACTCAGCCAATCTGGGTGGTCTGGCTCATATTTACATTCCTGGCCCTGGGCATGGCGGCACCTTATGTAGTGCTCTCCGCTTCTCCCAAACTTCTTCGCTTTCTCCCGAAACCGGGACGCTGGATGGAATCGCTCAAGCAGATCATGGGTTTTCTCCTGCTTGCTACGGTTATTTGGCTCAGCTGGGTACTTTCCGTGCAAGCCGGATCGCTGGCGGTCGTCCTGCTGCTCGCGGTGCTTTTGCTCCTTGGGATAGGGGCATGGATCCTCGGGAGATGGGGGACCTTTTCGGCCCCGACCGGCAAGCGCTATGCCGCCTACTTTCTCTCGGCCGTTTTCATTCTTGGCGGAGTCGGAATCGGGGTTGCCGGGGTTATTACGGCGCCCGAAGTCAAGTCGAGTTCGTTATCGCAGGGAGAAAGCGGCGATGGAATCAACTGGCAGCCGTATTCGGAACAGCGATGGGAGCAGTTGAAAAGCTCCGACAGCGCCGTATTCATCGATTTCACCGCGGCCTGGTGCCTGAGTTGTCAGGTCAACGAGCGGGTGGCGTTCAGTTCGCCCGAAGTACAGAAGCAGTTTGCCAGCCTTAAGATTGTACCCCTGAAAGCGGACTGGACTGCACGTAACAAAGAAATCACCGAGGCACTTGCTCATTACGGGCGAAACAGCGTGCCATTATACGTACTCTACGGTCCGGATAAAACCAAGGACCCGATTATACTTCCCGAAATAATTACTCCGGGCATTGTTGTAGACGCGCTCTCGCGTATCAGTCAGTAACACGGCGTCTCCTTTACACGCCCAAACATGCGTGCTCATCACGGCACAGGAGGAAGGACGAAAGTATGAAGACACTATTTAAGACTATAACGGTGCTGGCCGGCTTATTCCTGCTCATCAGCTGCTCATCGAACAAGGAGTCGGCTTCCGCACAGAGTAAATCAGAGAAGTCGCAGTCTGTCCAGGTCAAGGCAGACGTTACCGAGATGCACACCGACGTCGATCAGCCCGCCCCTGATTTCACGCTGACCGATGCGAACGGGAATAAGCACTCGCTGTCCGACTACAAAGGGAAGTACGTGGTCCTGGAGTGGGTGAATTTCGGCTGTCCGTTCGTGAAAGCGCAGTATGCTTCGGGCAATATGCAGAGCCTTCAGAAGAAATATACCGATGAAGGGGTAGTCTGGCTTACTATCTGTTCGTCAGCCAAAGGGAAACAGGGATACTTTACCGGAGAAGAACTTCGCGACCAGATTAAAGAGCATCATTCGAACGCGACCGCGTACTTGATCGATGCTGACGGCAGCGTGGGCAGAACTTACGAGGCTAAAGCTACCCCCAACATGTACGTGATCAATCCGCAAGGGACGCTGATTTACGCCGGCGCTATCGATGACACGCCGACCACCGATGCTTCGACGGTGCCTAAATCTACGAATTACGTCAGCCTCGCCCTCAATGCTTCCATGAAAGGGGATCCGGTCCCCGTCAAGACTTCGCAGCCCTATGGCTGTTCCGTGAAGTACTAAGTTCCAATAAACTGCAATTTAGAGGGCTGCTGTCACGCTTTCGCATAACAGCAGCCCGATTTGTGTTCGACCCGGTGTCGTTCTAAATGCTTACTGACACTGTGGTGCCGGGCCGGTTCCGAACTGATATTCCGCCAGATATATGAGGTCGGACACGTCCAGTTCTCCGCTGCCGTCGACATCCGCGGCCGCAAGCGTAGGCGGTTCGGCGCCGTCGTTGAACGAATAGTCCACCAGGTAGATCAGGTCGGAAATATCCGAACTGACTCCATCACCGTTGATGTCGCCGCAGATAAACGAGGCTACCTGCATGGACGCGGGAATGGACCAGCTCGGTGTGTCCGGATCGTTCGACGATACGGAAATAGACCCTGCGTAGGTCCCATCTTCCATATCGGTGGCATCGAATTTGACCGTTACAGTTGCGTTGCTGAACGGTTCAATCACCCCTCCTGCCGGCAGTGCCGACAACCAGTGTTGGGCAGTAATGGCAATCGCCAGATTGTTGTGCATATAAGGCGCGTTGTACACTACCTGCAGTGCGTCGTTCTCGTCGGCATTCTGAATACCGATGGTTGCACTCTGGAGTGTCTGCGAGCCCGGATCCATCGTACCGTACTGCAGCAGGATCGTTCCATCGGAATTGAGAATCGCCTGGAAGCTGGTCGTACCGGTACCGGTGGTCGAGTAGTAGAACTTGATGTCGACAAAGCTGACAATAAAGCGCCCGGCCGCGACATCTTCGTAGTAATAGATGTTCCCACCCTTGCGTGGATCAAGGTCATCCCAGTACATGGCGAGCAGACTCTTCATCGAGCCGACCGGCAGAGCGAGATTGTTGCGGCTGCCTGATCCGTCATCGAATGTCAGAATACCGTTCGAACCTATGTACAGCTGTGTATACACACTGTCGTAGAACGGGAAGCCGAACCCGATCGGTATCGGATCGGAGAAAGCGTCATCGCCGAGCGTGACCGGCGTTCCCAGGGCTGAGATATCAACCCATCCGTAGGCCGGGCCGCCCTGATCGTCGGAGTCGACCCAGGAGTGACCGTAAGTATCGGGCCCGCCGAAATTCGCCACCTGCGCGGCGTAGAACGGTTCGGTGGCGTTGGATTTATCGCCGTCAGCGGCCTGATAGCCGACTGGCACCGGAGCTGTCGTCGCCGCGACAACTGCGGGGGTCGCTCCCTTCTGGTTCATTTGACAGCCGACCTGATAGGTCAGACGTCCCGGACCATTGTTGGTTATGACCAACGGATAGGTCACCAGGGCGTCGGCTGAAAGCGACTGGTCGATCGAGGTCTCGGTTATGGCGATATCCGGCTCGAAAATGTGCATAAAGATGTTGATCGTGCCGTTTTGTGCGTTGGCGTCGTTCGAGGTCCAGTTCAGCGAGCAGTTATGATCGCCGCAACCGAGAGCAGCGGTATACAACGTTACGTCGAAACCGATACTATCGCCCGGCGAGAGGATCTGCTGATCTTCGCTGAAGCCGATCCACGGGTCCGGACAGGCGAACCAGATGCGAAGGGTGCCTTCGCCCGTGTTCTTAATAGCGATCTGTTTGACTGTCGAATCACCGGCCAGGAGCGAATCCGAGAGAGCCGATTCGTCGATCGTCAGGGCCGGGTAACCGATCCGTCCGTATCCCTTGATTTCGATATCATCGATATTCCATCCGGCATACGTCTGCGAACCGTCGGTGGAGCCGAGTCCAAACCGAATCTGGAAGCTCGGGTTGCCGTCGGCGATGGCAGAGAGATCGTACTCCTGGAGGCTCCACGAGGATTCCTGGACGGTCGTACTCGGGTTTTCGTACAAGCTTACCCATGAAGTACCGTCGAACGCCTGGAGATAAGCATGGTCGTACTGTGATGATTCTACGCCGAGCTGGCGGTAGAACGACATGATGACTCCAGACATGGACCCGCAGTCAAGAACCGGTGAGGTCACCCACTGGGTGCCGGTGATACCGTTGGCGTAGGTCCCGACCGAAGTCAGGTCATTGCCAAGAACGGCATTGTCGGCCGTCGGGGAATGATCCTGCGAAGGATCTCCGCCTGCACCCGAGACTGAGCCCATTTGCCATTCGGCTGATCCGCCCAGGCCGGTCCATCCCTGATCGTATGAGAAATCATCGACAAAGAAAGCAACGCGGTCGCCGACCGTGATATTAAACGGCAGCTCTATGGTATATCCGCCGCCGGCGTCAACCTGAAGGGTAACCGGTACGCCGTAGCCGATCGGGCAGGAAGCATCGGCCACGAGTTCGTAGGTATCGCCGGCATTGTTGGCAGTTGCTCCCACTGAGTCGATCAAACCGAATGTTCCGTACGAGTCTGTCGCCGTTACGTACTGATCATTCACGCTGAGGTTCGCAACGGTATTGAAAGCCTGTCCCGTTCCGGAGTTTCTCAGGGTCACGACGACTTCGGCCGTCTCACCCGGATCGAGAATTCCGTTGTTATCGCCGCCGACCGCATCGTTCATGCTCGCGGAGACGAATTCAAGCACCGGTGCCTTGACCGGGACCTGGAATGATCCGGTCCACGTATCGCGGGCGGTACCGCTGACGCTCAGGTCGAACACGATCTTGTGCTGATCGGGAACGTCCGACGCCACCTCGAACGCGAAGCCGTTTTCGACATAACCGGTACCCCAATCGTGCGTGATCGTACCGTACGCCTCGTTGTCGTCAGTGATTGTCACATACGGATCGTCGGTGGTGATAGTCGCCAGGACGTCGTAAGCATCGTCCGGACCGACATTGACCAGGGTGAGACCCATCTGTACCGTTTCACCGTTTTCCACGATCCCGTTGCCGCTGGCGTCGCTAAGCGTCGTCGCGTTGTAAATGACATAAGGTCCGGACGGCGTGATGATCTGGATGGTCGAGATGTACGGAACGTGATTCTGGCAGGTGACCACGATGTCGGCAGTTCCGGGATTGGCGAAAGCTGCCAGCGGAATGGTAACCTGGCCGGATTCATCGACGTAGCCCGCGCCCATTAATTGACCTTCGAAACTGATGCCGACATAGGAGCCGGGGTCAGCGGATACCGTGATCGAAGGAGATGTCATGAGAATCGCCGCATCGTGAATTACGTTGTTCGGCTGCGGCGTTCCCAGATAAGTCATAACCGAAGGATCGCCCATGAGGGTGTAGATTTCCCAGTAATACTGGGTGCGGCTCGAATTAGCTTCGGTCACCGCCATATTACCGGCAAAGATCAAGGCGTCGTTGGTGACATAGTGTTGACTGACCGGCTCGCCATGATCGTGGAACACACCGTCGTATGCTCCCTGACCGGTCTGAGCATAAGTCGGTCCGGCGGCCACAATCGGGCCGTCGCCAACGCCCCACCAGTAGTCTTCGTCCCAGTAAGTTGAGTTCGTGCCGCCGATGTAACCGATACCGGCTTTATCAGCCGCCTGCATGAAGGCCTCACCGAAGCACGGGGTCGAGTAGTCGGTCCCAAAAGTATTGGTCAGGCAGCAGTTACCGATGAGAAGCAGGTACTTGTGATTTGCCGTGAGGCCGGCAATATCGCTCGTCGAGAACGACGGATCGTACAGGCCGTCGTGACTTCCGTGAGCGGTGTAGTTGTACAAGCCAATACCCGTATTCAAAGTCTGGCGAACCGCGGCGTCGGCGCCCGATCCGTTAGAAGCCGGATACAGCCAGACGTTCGGTGTGATGTTGTGAGCGGCGTTGAAGTACAGGCTCGTACCGTAGTTGATCTGACCGTTTCCGTAGGTCGGAGCGTAGCTTCCGTCAACCCCGGCCACCAGCGTGACGGCGTTAAGATACGACGGATCAGGCATCTGATACTGTTCGTACTCAAGCGTCTTGTCGATCTGAGGCTGGAGTTGTGCCGGGTTTTGTGCCGAGAAGCGGCCATAGTAGATTTCAGGATAGTTGTCGTTCGTGAATTCGCAGAAGCGAAGATCCGTCACGTGTGAACCGGCGCTTCCCGAAAACGGAGGTATCTGCTGAGCATCGCCGACCAGCAGCACGAAAGACGGCGGCGGATCTTCCGGCGTGCCGGCATTGTAAACTGACTGGATATAGCTCCTGATCGCCGTGTTGGTCGTGCCGATCACATCGGTGTACGCAGTCTGAACGGTGAAGCCCTTCTTCGTCTTCCACTCGATGAACGGTTGAAGTTGAGCTTCGAACATCCGATCAGAAATGATAAGATACTTCACCGGGTACTTGACGAGGTCGTCTCCTTTGAGAGTCGAAGACTGCGCGCGATAGTTGATCACCCGTCCTTCAATCGGCTCAAAATACGGTGAATACCCTTTTCGCCAATTCAGTTCGGTGGTCGCCCAATCGGCGTGCTCAAACGTGATGGTGACGACCATCTCGCTGTACACCCGAATACTATTCTTGATCGGGTCGTATTCGACCGGCGCAATCGAGACCAGACCGAGTCTGACGCCGCGCATGATACCGTCGATACGCGACTCCGCCTGCGGGAGGGTGTAGTAGCCGGCCTGAGCGTACACGTCGCGATTGTACTCGAACGGTACCGTCGACGGATCGACCGACTTGGAGAGCGACGGCTGCACCGGCATCAACGGATTGGTGATTCCAAGATTCGCCAGCGAGATTTCGGTTGATTTCGAACTGATCACTTTCGTCTGCAGATCGCAGCCGAAGGGGATTGAAATCAACTTGCCGATCATCGGCAACGCCGGTTCACCGATGCGATGCGACCTCGAGAAGCCGTCAATCGTCATCATAGTGAAATCGCCGTCGCGCGTACTCACGTTAGAGAAGTCGATCGTGCTGATGTCGAGTTTGAGAGTGATGGAACTGTTGTTTTGATCGAGAAGGGTGACACCGCTTGGCGATGTGCCCACGTTGATGGTTTGACCGGCGAAAGCGGAGCCGGCAGCCATGAGGCAGACAAGAAGCCCCAAGCATAACCCATTAGCAAACTTACCCACGATTACCTCCGTCTACATTTAAACAGAATCTGAGAAGAGTTTATTTACAACGAATTTGACTCCTTGTGGAATTGCACTGAACTGATGGGCAGGATAGAGTTGTGTACCGAGTATCTGCTGTCCACGGATGTGACCAATGCTCTTTAACGTTCGGATGGCGGTGCGCGAGTGCGTGTAACGGGGAAATCCCACGCACCTGTAGTTTCTATGAGTGAAAATAACACACAATCCCCTGAAAGTCAACATAATAAAGGAATAATCTACCCATTGCTCCACAAAGAAGCCGCCGGTCTCGGCAGCTTCAACAGGCACCGCAGCTCAGCGACCGGCAGCTTGGAGCCGACTTTCGCTTGCTCTTGCCCGGAGTCGCCGATGTCGGCACCTTGCCGGGCCGGTCAATCCCGCAGGTCGTTCCAGCCGATTCGCCCCACAAGCCATAACGTATTATTATTCAGTAGTTTAGATTGGTGACATTTCCGCGGTGGACCGGGCGGTCGTCCCTTTTGCACCGCCAAAAAAAAGTAAACCGAGCAATCCCAAATGTGTAAAAGCTTCGTTATTAGAATTTTCAATAAACAACGAGGAAGTCTTTATGAATGACAGTTCATCAAAGACCATGATCGAAGCGAGGGGATTGAGCAAGTACTACGGTGCATTCGTCGCGATCGCCGATATTACTTTCTCAATCCCTCGCGGACAGATTGTGGCCTTCCTTGGACCCAACGGAGCGGGTAAATCCACCACCATGAAAATCCTGAGCGGGTACCTTGCCGCCAGCGAAGGGAGTGCGTCGATCGGAGGCCTTGATATCCGGCGCGAGCGACTTCAGGCGGTCAGGAAACTGGGCTATCTGCCCGAGAACGGACCTCTCTACGACGACATGACTCCGCTCGAACTCCTTCGGTTCTTCGGAGAAGCCCACGGACTCCGGGACCGAAATCTCAACGATCGGGTCGAGTATGTGACGCAGCTTTGCGCCCTCGGCGAGGTCCTGGAAAAACCAATCGGCAAACTCTCGCGAGGATACCGTCAGAGAGTGGGACTGGCTCACGCGTTGCTGCACGATCCCGAAGTGCTGATTATGGATGAGCCGACTGCCGGTCTCGATCCCAACCAGATCCGTGATTTTCGCACGAATATCAGTCGGCTCGGTGAGTCCAAAACAATACTGATCTCAACCCATATCCTCCAGGAAGTCGAGGCGGTTGCACATCGCGTTCTGCTCGTCAACGACGGGCGACTGGTGTATGATGGAACGCCGGACGATCTGAAGCGCAAGGGTTCGCTGGAGGCAGCTTTTTACGAACTCACCAGCAGGAAACAGCCCGACCTGTCGGCGCAGGCAGGAGGTGAGCAATGAAAATAAACTGGCACACAGTTTTCGTCATTGCCAAACGTAACCTCCGCTCTTACTTCAGCTCCCCGACCGGATATGTCTTCATCACATTGTTTATCTTTCTCAGCGCCGCCGCCGCCTTCTGGCAGGAACGGTTTTTCGCCAACAACTTGGCCAACTTGGACGAACTCAACAGCTACTTCCCGTATCTGCTTCTCTTTTTCGTCCCGGCGCTGACTATGAGTATCTGGGCTGAGGAAAAGAAGCAGGGTACGGACGAATTGCTTCTGACTCTTCCGGCCACCGATCTCGAAGTAGTCATGGGTAAGTATCTTTCGACGCTCGGTATCTACACGGTGTCGCTGATACTTTCGATGAGCCACATTATCGTACTGTTCTGGCTCGGGAGCCCCGATATCGGACTGATGTTCTCAAACTACCTCGGGTATTGGTTCCTCGGAGGAGCACTGCTCGCGGTCGGCATGTTTGCATCGCTGTTAACTTCGAATGTCACCGTCGCCTTCGTACTTGGAGCGGTCTTCTGCTCCTTCTTTGTATTCGTGGATTCAGCGCGACTTGTGCTTTCCGAATGGCTGCAAACGCTGCTGGCGCCGTTAGGAATCACCGAGAATTTCATGGAATTCGCCCGCGGCGTGATTAGTATCTCGTCGATCGTCTTCTTCGTCTCGATAGCCGCGACGATGCTCTATCTCAATGTAGTGGTTATAGGCAAGCGGCACTGGCCGATCGAAGCGGGTGGATACAAATACTGGACCCATCAACTGGTGCGAGCGATAGCCCTCATCGTGGCGGTTATCAGCCTGAATGCGATCCTTGGCTTTCATTCCTTCCATATCGACGCCACGGCCGAACGGCTGCACTCACTCTCTCCCGAGACGAAGCAGATGCTCGATGATCTGCCGAGCAAGCACCCGGTGCTGGTCGAAGCATTTATCAGCCCCGAGGTCCCTCGCGATTATGTCGAGACCAGAGCGAACCTGATCAGCATGCTCAACGAGATCTCGAATCGGGCCGGTGACAAGGTCCAGGTGCTGATTCATAACACGAAGCCTTACACAACCGAAGCACGCGATGCCCGCGAGAAGTTCGGCATCGTTCCCAAGACGCTGGTAAGCAACGAGAGTGCGCAGGCAAAGAGCTATAACGTATTTATGGGTGTTGCCTTCACCAGCGGGCTGAACGAAGAAGTTATACCGTTCTTTGATCCCGGCCTGCCGGTAGAATACGAACTGACCCGGAGTATCCGGGTAGCAGCCAAGACGGCCCGCAAGAAGATCGGCGTGCTCTCCACCGACGCCAAGCTGTTCGGCAATTTCGACTATCAGACCATGTCCAGCCAACCGCCGTGGTCGGTGGTACAGGAACTCAAGAAGCAGTACGATGTGGTGCAGATCAGTGCCGACGAGCCGATCAAGGAAAAACTCGACGCTATGCTCGTCGTGCTCCCCTCCACACTGACCCAGCCGCAGATGGATCATCTGCAAGATTACATGCTGGCCGGTAATCCGACTCTCTTGCTGGTCGACCCGATTCCGGTCTTCAACGTTGGATTATCACCGGTTCTTCCGGCCGGGTCCGGACAGAATCCGTTCATGCGTAATCGTCAGCAACAACCTCCCCAGAAGGGGAACATCAATGCGCTGATGTCATCGATCGGAGTCAACTGGAATCCTTCGCAGCTCGTCTGGGATACTTACAATCCGCATCCTGATCTGATGCAGCTTCAGCCCGAAGTGATATTTGTCGGTCCGGGGAACGGATCTTCGGACGCTTTCAATCCGACCGATCCGGCTACCTCCGGACTGCAAGAGCTGGTGACGATGTACTCCGGCTACCTTTTCAAGGGGTTGAACACCAAGTTCAAGTTCGAGCCGCTGATGCGTACCGGAAAGCTGTCGGGCGTGCTCAACTGGAGCGATCTGGTCCGCCGGGGGTTCCTTGGACTGGGGTTCTCGCTGAATCCGAATCCGCGGCGGTATCCGTCGAATGATTCATACATTCTTGCTGCCCGTGTTACCGGATCGGACAGCGGGTCAGATTCACTGAAGACCGACGATACAGTCAAGACGGTGAACGCGATTGTTGTGGCCGATGCTGATTTCATTTCCGAGCAGTTCTTCCAGATTCGCAAACAGGGGATAGGCAATCTGAACTTTGACAACGTCACCTTCTTCCTCAATGCGATCGATGAGTTGGCCGGGGATACTTCGTTCATCGCCCTGCGCAAGAAGCGGATCCGTCACCGGACGCTCGAGACGGTCGAAGCACAGACGAAGCAGTTCGTGCAGAAGCGAATCGACGACGAGAAGGATGCGGAAACGCAGGCTCAGACCGCTCTTCAGGAAGCACAGAACAACCTGAACGACAAAGTCAAGGCGGTGAGCGAACGGACCGATCTGGACGCCCAGACGAAACAGATCATGGCGCAGAACCTTCAGGAAGTCGAGAACCGACGGCTGGAAGTAATCAAAGCGAATATCGAAGCGAAGAAGCAGGCGAAGATCGCCGCCAGTGAAGAGACGATGCAACAATCGGTGCAGTCGATTCAGACGCGGATCAAGACGATGGCGGTCATGCTGCCGCCGATCCCGGTCTTCGTGCTCGGGGTATTCATATTTCTCCGAAGACGGAAGCGGGAAAAAGAAGGGGCGCAGGCCGTCCGGAGACTAAGGAGCTAAGCGATGAACGAAGTAAAGAAAACAGCTATATTTGGACTCGTGGCGATAGTCATGGTCGCGCTGGCCTTCGTCTTCTCGCCGCGCAAGATCACCCCGGAAGCTTTCGCCGATCAGGGTCAGCCGTTCTTCCCCGATTTCACCGATCCGAACAAAGCGACCACCCTTGAAGTGGTCGATTTCGACGAATCGACCGGCGAGGCGCATCCGTTCAAAGTCACATTCAAGAACGGCAAGTGGACGATTCCTTCGCACTACGACTACCCGGCCGACGGTAAGGACCGTCTGGCCAAGACGGCCGCTGGTGTAATCGGCATCAAGAAGGATGAGTTCAGATCCGACAACGTTTCGGATCACGAAGCACTCGGGGTTATCGATCCGATGGATCAGTCGGCATCGTTGAAAGGGCGGGGACAGCGCGTCACTATCAAAGGTGAAAACGATCAGGTTCTCGCCGACTTGATTATCGGAAAACCGGTCGAAGGCAGAGACGGCTTCCGCTACGTCCGCCTGCCCGATCAGAACCGGGTGTATGCGTCGAAAATCGATCTTGATATTTCGACCAAGTTCGATGACTGGATCGACCGCGATCTGCTTCACCTAACCAAGGACAATATCGAGCGGGTCGAGCTGAAGGACTATTCAATCGATGAACAGACCTACAGCATTCGAAACCGCGACGATCTAATCATGACCAAGGCCGACAACAAGTGGACGGCGAACAGGCTTTCGTCCGGTCAGAAGCTGGATTCGGCCAAAGTCGATTCGCTTCTCAAAGCGATCACCGAGGTTCAGATTGTCGGTGTTCGGCCGAAGCCGGAAGGACTGTCGGCAACCCTGAAAGAAACCGGCGACAAGAAGCAGATAACGGAGGAAGACGTTCGCTCGCTTCAGTCGAAGGGATTCTACTTCTCGCGTCAGGGACAACTGCTGTCCAACGACGGTGAGTTACAAGTTGGCGGCTCCGATGGTGTCGTTTATACTTTGCGGTTCGGAGAAGTTGTCTATGGATCAGGGCTGGCCGTGACGGCCGGCACCCCCGATTCGGCGTCGGATTCGGACAGAGGAAAGGAAGCGGAGAACCGCTACCTCTTCATTACGACCGACTTTGACCCGTCGTATATCGGCAAGGAACCTCCCAAGCCGACCAACATGCAGTTCCAGGGCAAGCCGGACAGCACGCGGACCGATCAGGACAGAAAGAACCAGGATCTGTACAGCAAACATTCCCGCTGGCAGGTCAGAGTGGACGCCGGAAAGAAGACGGCCAAAGAGCTGAGCGATCGGTTTGCCGATTGGTACTACGTCATTTCGGCCGATTCCTACAACAAGATCCACAAAGAGCGAGCCCAGTTGCTGGCCAAAAAGTAATCATTCTGCACCTCTTATAGAAAGGCGGGAATTCCGACTCCCGCCTTTCCTTCTTTTGCCTGATCCTGAAAATCTCCGTCTATTTTTCGATTCGGTTTCACAATTTCGGGAAGAAAACCGTCACTCTGTTGTAATCCCCTCAGACAACCTTCACTACAACCTATTAATCTGGAGGTGGATTATGCGTGCCAGATCCATCGTGCCGTATCTCATCCTCGCCGCCGTGATGCTTTCAGTAACCGCAATAATCTATGCCGGCCCCGAAGGAAAAATCATCGGGACCATCATTGCCCACGAAACGGGTGAACCGGTTGCGGGCGCCTCGGTGCTCGTGGTGGGAACGACTAAGGGAGCAGTGACAGACTCAAGCGGGAGTTTTGTTATACGTCAACTCGAGCCGGGGACCTACCAGCTCAAGATTTCATCGCTGGCCTACAATACAGTGACAATCGACAGCGTCGTGGTGGTTGCCGATGAGGCCTCGCTTGTCTCGACCGAACTGACTCCGAAACAAACGAATGAACTCGGCCAGGCGATCACCGTGAAAGAGAATAGGGAGATTGTGGACAAGCGAATCACGCAAAGCCAGGTCAAGCTTGACAAGACGACGGCTCAAAAGCCGGTGACCACTGTAGGTGAGCTTCTCCAGTCGGTCAGCGGTGCTATCACCAACTCGCAGGGGGAGGTGTACATTCGCGGCGGCCGGGCCGGCGAGGTAGAATACAAGCGACGTGGTGCTCCTATCGGCGACCCGCTTGGTGGAAGATCCATGCCTCCGTCGCACGGCGGGACGGCCATCGTCAACGGCGAACCGTTCGATGCAATGTTCTTCAAGAATTACGGGGTCAACCCGTTTGTCGATACCGAGGACGATCACCTGTCGACGTTCGCGATCGATGTAGACGATGCTTCGTACGTCATGACGAGGTCTTATCTGTCCCGCGGAGCGCTTCCTCCGAACGAGGCGGTCAGGACCGAGGAGTTCGTGAACCATTTCAAATACAACTACGCCGCTCCTCACAATTCTGCGTTCAAAGTCTACCTGGAGGGTGCACCCTCGAAATTCGGTAAAAACTGCGATATGCTGAAAATCGGGATCAAGGGTATGGAGGTCGATCCCCAGAATCGCAAGGCGGCCAATCTTGTTTTTGTTATCGATGTGTCCGGATCGATGGGCATTGAGACCCGGCTGGCCCTGGTGAAACGGGCCCTGCGGATGCTGGTAGATGAACTGACACCCCAAGACCGGGTTGGAATCGTGATCTACGGAAGCAGCGGAGAGGTAATCCTTGAACCGACTTCCATCAGGCACAAACACAGAATTTTGACCAAGATCGAGTTCCTGCACACGGGAGGATCGACCAATGCCGAAGAAGGAATCCGACTCGGCTATGAAATGGCCGACAAGTACTTCGAAAAAGGGAAAATCAACCGGGTTATTCTGTGCACGGACGGCGTCGCCAACGTCGGTCTGACGGGAGCCGATGGCATTCTCAACGAAATCAAGCGGTATGTTGACAAGGGAATCACCCTGTCTGCTATCGGATTCGGAATGAACAACTACAACGACGTCTTATTGGAGAAATTAGGGGACAAAGGGAATGGTCATTATGCCTATGTCGACAATCTTCAGGAAGCTCATCGAATTTTCGTCGACAACCTGACCGGGAATCTGCAGGTGATCGCCCGCGACGTGAAGATTCAGGTCGATTTCAATCCCGAAGTTGTCAGATCATATCGTCTACTCGGATACGAGAATCGCGACGTGGACGACAACAAGTTTCGCGATGACAAAGAGGACGGCGGCGAGATCGGCGCCGGACACGAAGTAACTGCGCTCTATGAAATCAAGTTCAACGACGTCCGGCCGGAGGGGAATATCGGGACTGTCTATATTCGCTACAAGGACGATGCCGGGGAGGAAGTGACAGAGATAAACCGACAGATCTCTCCCGAGGTATTCGAACCTTCGTTCAGAGATGCTTCGACAGAATTCCAACTTGCGGCCTGCGCGGCCGAATTTTCGGAAATTCTCAGAAAGTCTTACTGGGCGAAAGGATCTACTCTCGACGACCTGATGCCGGTGGCAAAACGGATTCTGATGAATACGGAAGACAAAGACGTCATCGAACTGGTTGATTTAATCAGCAAAGCCCAGACGCTCGAAACGAATCTGGCGGAAAAGTAGCGGCCGTTGGTTCGCCCGGCCGCGGTATGGCGGGAGGGGACAGGGATCCTTCGGGATCCCTGTTTCATTTTATAGCCATCGCTTGAACAACTTCAGAATACCCTGGTCCCAGCCGACCCGATGGGTCACGCCGGAGCTCTTGCCGACCAGTTCGTCTTTATGTTCGAGGTACCATTTGTGCGAGGTAATGAGAGCATCCTGGTTGGAGTAGTTTGCTTTCCAACCGAGTTTCTTCTCAATCTTCTCGGTAGAGACGTAAGAATCTTTGTCCGCCGTACCGTAGACCCACTTGTACAGGGGCGAAATTTTCATAAATTCGAAAATTGCCAGCGCCGGTTTCACCAGCGAGGCCGGAGTCGGCATAACGCGAGAGCCGTTACCGGCAAAATCGCACAGCGCTCCGACATCGAGCTTCACCTTGTCATACATCTGGGCACCGACATTGAACGTGTCGTTGACCATTTCGCGAGGAGCCGTCGCAGCCAGGCTGATGGCATCGATCAGATCGGTGACTTCCAGCAACTGATAAAGATTCTCTCCCTTGCCGATTATGGGGATCCGCTTGCCGGCATCCACCCAGTCATACAGAATCTGAAATACGCCAAGGCGGGCCGTTCCGACGAAAGTCTTCGGGCGAATTATCGTCACGCACATCCCCTTGTCACGAAATTCGCGACAGATACCTTCACCTGCGATCTTACTCTCGCCGTAGGCTCCCACGCCTTCAACCGGGTCGTCTTCGACCAACGGATGCTTCTCCGGCACGCCGTACACCGCGGTCGAGCTGATAAAAATGAACCGCTCGACGTTGCATTTCTGTGCCTGCTCGAGTGTATTGCGCACCCCTTGTATATTGGTGGAATAGATTTCTTCCTTCTTCCAGAGAGGGAGAGCGGCGGCGCAGTGAACGATGATGTCTATCTTATTGTCATGAATCAGCCGGTACATCCCCTCAGGATCGCGTACATCCTGATGAATGTGGAGCATGTCCTTGGAGTACTCAGCTTCGAGGAAGGGAGCGATATCGTTCAGTGCGAGAAAAGAGACTCCTCGTTTGGGCAGATTGAGAGCCAGATGGTAGCCGAGAAACCCGGCTCCTCCCGTGACCAGTACGCGTTTACCTTGCATTCGTAGAAACCTTCTGTTTAGCCTGCCGGAGGGAATTCACACACATCGCAAATAACACGGGCGGCTGTTATTTCAGTGAAGGCCGGGAAGCCCCGAACTCCATATATAGTATACACATTTTCAATTGAATCGACAACCGACGGAGTTAGTTCCGGTGCAAAAAGTAAGAGGCAGGACGCGCCTGCCTCTTAGGGTAATCATGCCGGTCTTCGGTTACTTCTGATACGGATCGTCGAAGCGGCTGCCCATCCCCGGACCATAGAAAATCGCGTTCAGCAATAGCTGCCGAGGTCCATAGAAATAGGCGCGCATATTGGGATTCCCGCTGAAGAGAATCACTTGCCCGCTGCCGTTTTGCTCGTGGGTTGCGTATGCCGTTCCGGCCCATCGTTCTCTCGCTTCCGGCCAGAGCAGCCCGGAAAGGCGCAGTTTGTCCGGATTTATGGAGAACCGGGCAGTGGTGCTCACTGACGAATTCGCCATAAAGGCGTTATCGGTATAGACCATTGTCGGAATCGAGCTGTCCACGCCGAAGGCCATCCAGTCCTCCGAGTCCAGATCTGCTCTCATAATCACACCACGCGGAAAGAATCTCCGAAGCCATTCGTCCTGCTTCTCGAGTTCCTCTTTGTTCGCAGGAGGTTTGGATTCCGTTTTTCCCGCCGACGCCGTCACTTTGTCAGGATGCCAGATCGCCATTGTGTCGACCACCGGCGACTCTGCTTTCACCTGCCGATCCAGATCGGTCTGATAATCCTGCAATTGACCGAGAACATCCCGTCTAAGACGCACCTGACTTAGACCGGTGGCAGAATCAGCCGCCCATGCCGCAGAACTCCCGATACAGATCAGCGTACCACCGTCGGCCACCCACTTCTTCAGACGCTCAGTTCCGCCTTTGCCGATTACTCGTCCAATGGCACCTCCCCACGCGTCAGGCATTATGATCACATTGTACTCCGACAAGCGAACATACGGCAGGGAGCTTGCGTTAATCAGCGATTGAGGCATTTCCAATTGCCGGTCAATGGCAAACCAGATTGATCCGAAATCGGTATAGTCGACAGGATTTCCGGCGAGGATTCCTACCGAAGGACGCTCCAACAAATGGAAGGTAGGTGCGCCAAAGTAGGATCCCTCAGTTGGCATGCCGGTGTCGGTTCCGTAAATACTGATGCCGACTTCGTCCGCAAGGTCGGAGAGAATAGCCGCAAGGTTGTCCGGATTCCCGCGCTTGCGAAGAACGAGCGAGCCGGCGTTGTAACTTCGATTGTCCAGTGTGAACGGCTTTTCCGAGGCATAAATGATGAGCCTCTTCTCGAACAGCTTGTTCAGGAGCTTGTAGGTAGCTTCGCCCTCCATGTTGACGACAAATCCGTACTGGGCGTCCGGAGAAACAAGACTTCCCGCGACCTCCGGTACCGACGAGATAGCTTCAGTCGTCACCGTTATCGGCGACGTTGTCTGGTAGGCGTCGACATCGTACCCCATCAACACCGACCAGGCCGACACCTCGTACATCTTGGTGTCGCCGTATTTCTCGAGTTCCTTGCGCTCGTCTTCGAGAAAATCAGGCTTAAGGTGAGCATCGAACTCAAGCGCTGCTTTCGCCAAAGCTCCCTGCTCTTGTGATGTTCTGACGATGTAAGAGCCGCTCGGGCAACTGACTGATTTGACCTGTTCGTGCAGGATGTTCATGGCTGACGCCACAGTAAACGTCTTGGTCGCCTGCTCCACTTGAATCCCCTGCTGCAAGAGGCCGTTGAGACAACGATTTAACTTGATCTGATCTTCCCCCGGCACGATTACGAACGAAAGACCGCTCTTTTTTCCTTTACTGACGATATCCTGCCGAGCTTTCGCATAGTCGTACATGATTTCGGCGCGATTGTCGGCCAGGGTATGAAGGTTCGAGAGAGCCGATGTAAAGTGATGATTGATTGCCTCATGATATGACAGAACATAATCGTCTCGCTGCCGGACCATGCTGCCGTCTACTCCCGCCTGTTCGTAAAGGATGCCGACCGCTCCGAAGAACGACGGCCAGGCGGAAGTGTATCCGGGGAACCACTGGTCGTTCCACTCACCGGTATAATACGGCCAGCCATGACTATCGAGCGCCTGGCCCTGCTGCTGCGCGAAGCGCGGCCACCATTTCAGCACGTTCGAGGGTGTGTTATAGTTGATCGGTTCTCTCGGCGGCGAGAAGAGAAACGTCCCCGAGGCTTCCATCTCATGAGCGTCGACCACGAGTTGCGGGTGCCACTTGAGAATGGTCGCGAGTTTTCCGTCGGTCTCCGGCTGCGTGACCACGATCAGGTCGCGGTTCAGGTCAAACAGGTAGTGGTTTCCTCTTCCCCAGGGCCAGACGCCCTGATGCTGCAGAGAGAATCGATCGTAATTCGGGACATGACCTCGATACGTCTGCAGCATGGAAAGATATCTCTCGCGACCATCGGGATTCTCCGTCGGATCTATGATAATGACGACTTTATTCAGCAGATTCATAATAGCCGAATCGGTCCCGGCCGCCAGCTGGTAGATCAGCTGGGTGGCGGCGTCGGTACCGGAGATTTCATCGCCGTGGATACTGAAACCGAGCCAGGCGACCGCCGGAAGATCCTTAATCGCTGCATCGAGCTCAGCATCGGTTTTGAAACTCCCGGCCGAAGCTACCTTGTTCATCTGCGAACGAATACTCTCGAGATTCTTGATATTCTCCGGCGAGCTGATAAACACGTTGAACAGATCCCTGTCCTCGAATGTGCGCCCGCATGTCTCCAGATGCACCCGATCCGATGCCTTGGCGACCGCATGAACAAAAGCGGACAGCTCGGTATAGCGGATCGGCCATTGACCGATCGGTGAGTCAGTAAAATCGTTTGGTTTCGGGACGGACGGATCGTAGGTGCCGCCCGGATAAAAGGGCATTGTGTCGAGTTTGGCATCCGGAGAGTAGATCGGACTTGCTCCGCCGACCGCTGCCGATGCCGCCGCGGCTATGGCCAGCAGCGCGAATAAAGTGATGACTCCAGCTTTAACTTTCATACTAAACTCCTGCAATGGATAGAATTTCGAGATTGGACGGACAATTACTCGGACCCGGCATCGGCAACGAAATCGGGCTCCGTTTCCGGGTGCAGCTTCAGTTCAAAAATCTTTATCAAGGTGATGAATACAGCCGCTATCAGCGGGCCGACCACGACGCCGAGCAGCCCCAACAAGTAGACGCCCCCGAGAATCGTGAAGAAGAGCATCAAGGGATGCATCGAAGTTCGTCCCGAAATCAGATACGGGCGAATCAAATTGTCGAGTTGACTGATGATCAAGGTTCCCACGGCGAGGACGATTAAGCCTTTGACGTAAGACCCGCCGATCAACAGGATTATGCCGGCCGGGATATAAACCAAAAAGGCACCCAGGATCGGGATTATGGAAAGAAACGCCATGATCGCTCCCCAGAAGACAGCCGACGGAATTCCTACCAGAGCAAACAGGATTCCGCCTACCAGTCCCTGGATCAGGGCGACGATCACACCGCCGTACATGGTTGCCTGAATTACGTCGTGGAGATGCTTGAAGGTCGTATCGACCTGGGCCGGCGTGAGCGGCATCAGACGCTTCGCTTTTTCGATGACGTAGTGTCCTTCCTTGAAGAAGTAGTACAACGTAAAGATCATCAGTACGAACGAAAATATGAGGCGGGTGATGTTGGTGATTAACCAACTCGTCTGGTTGAGAATGACGCCGCTGATCCCTTCGACCGCCTGTTTGACCATCTGATCGATGTTTATTTTCGAGATATCGTAATAGGCCGAAAGCTTGTGGGTAAGCGTCTGCATCCAGGGGAGATTGAACGAGAGCACTTTCTCGATCTCGCCGCTTTTGATCATCTCGTTCACTTTGGTCACCGCTCCGGCAGCTTCGCCCACCAGCGCCACGAACAGGTAACTGATAGGTCCTATGATTATGATAATGATAATCAGGCAGACGATGAGCGACGAAACGCCTTTCGATTTCACTTTTGTGAGGATCTTCTCGTAGAGCGGGAAGAACAGGATCGCAAACACCGCCGCCCATGCGATCGGCGCGACGAACGGAATGATGAGTCGATAGAACAGGTAGAAGACGATTGCCGTGATGAGAAAGAATAGAGATACCAGAATATATTCGCGCTTCATAATACTCCCGTGCGTCCGTGCAGAGACCAATCTAATTAAATCGCACGAGCGAGGCAACTCTTAAGCAACCGTCGGATCACGATGTGACGTCCATCGTGAGCCGAAATCCGACCTCGGCTTGAGCAAAAAATGACCATCGCGGCAAAAAAAAATCGAGCGCGATCGGCCGGTCACTTCGGGGAAATACTCTCGCAAAATGCGAAACGGGGCCGAAGCTTTCCGGCTGATGAGCGCCTGCCCCCCGGCCGAAGAGGTCCCGGACAGGGTCGTAGCGGGACAGTCTAAGATGCTGCTATAGAAGATGTTACGTGACACAAGCGGCCGGCCATGTCGGAAGTTGGTCTACGTTTGCGCTGTTTACCGATGGTCTCTTGACCATACTTTTGCCATGTCGGAGGGGGACTTAGCGGGGTCATTTGAGCCGGGCCGAAGACCGCCCGAAGGCGTTCATCCGGCAAAAATCTTAACCGCTTGGAGTAAAGTATTTTATACGGGAGTCGATGATAAAGCTATGAAAATGAATGGCGGCACGGACTCAAGCCATGTCTGTGATCGCATACGTTAACTTGTTAAACAAGGAGAGTAGTATGGCTACCCGTAGAACCAAAACCAGACGCAGCGCGCGCGTTCACAGACACACCAGCCGCACCAAGGCTAATCGTCAGTGGTCGAGAGAAGAAATCGCGTTCATGCGCAAGTACTATCGCGGCTACGAGACAGCCTGGGTTGCTCGTCAGCTTGGTCGTACGGTTTACTCCATCCGCTACAAAGCGGTTGACCTGAACCTGAAGAAGTCCAACCCGTCCGTGTGGAAAGGCCGCAAAGGCGCTGCCAACGCGTTCAAGCCGGGTAAGAGCTATGGTCATCACAGCAGACCGACCAGCCGCAAAGCGACTTCGAGACGTCGCAGCACCCACCAGCGTTCGTGGAAGGCTCAGTCTACCCGCAAGCACGCCCGCAAGGCTCGCTCGCGTCGTAGCACCCGTCGTACCCGCTAGCACATTCAATCGTCAGACTTCGTTTGACGATTTTTCATTTTTGACCCGTTTCGGATTTCTCCTGACGGGTCTTTTTTTGGCTTCGATTCCCCTCCGTGCGTATATTAGATAGAAATCCGAAGGAGGAGTTATGCCGGTCATACCGTACGACAAGATGAATATGAAAGAGATCGATTTCAAAGAGGCGGAGAAGGTGTCCAAGGCGGTGGTAATAGGGGCCAAAGAAGGCTGGTCCGATCACACTCTCCGCGTATTTCGTCTCGCCCCGGGCGGATTCACGCCGCGTCACAGCCACGATTGGGAGCACGTCAATTACATTATCAAAGGAACGGGAGAACTTCGCCTCGGCGACGAGGTCCGGCCGGTCAAAGAACACGACTTTGCTTTCGTCCCTCCCAACACCGAGCACCAGTTCCGCAATGCCGGCGACGAGGAGTTCGAGTTTATCTGTATTGTTCCGAACCGCGGCGAGTACTAAGTTGCGAACAAAAAAAACCGCTCCGTGTGAGGGAAGCGGTTTTGAACATGAATAAGTAGAGTGAGGCGGAATTATTTTTTCGCCGCGAGATACAATTCGTTTACTTTCGTCCAGTTGATCACGTTGAAGAAGGCTTCGACGTATTCCGGGCGGCGATTCTGATATTTCAGATAATACGCGTGCTCCCAGACATCGATACCCACGATCGGCGTCTTGCCGGCCGATACCGGTGAATCCTGGTTCGGCGTGGACATTACTTCGAGCTTTCCCTGATTCACGACCAGCCAGGCCCAGCCGCTGCCGAACTGCCCGCCGGCGGCTGCCGCGAATTTCGCTTTGAACTGATCGAAACCGCCGAATTCGCCGTTGATTGCCTCGGCAACCTCCCCTTCGAATTTCACGTCTTTCTTGAGGATGGGCCAGAAGAACGAATGATTGATATGCCCGCCGCCGTGATTACGGACCGCCGTCCGGATAGCTTCCGGCACGCTGTTGAGTCCGGCCATCAATTCGTTCAGTGATTTCTTTTCGAGATCGGCATGTCCCTTCAAGGCGTCGTTGAGCTTGTTTACGTAAGCCTGGTGGTGCTTGTCGTGATGAATCTGCATCGTCTGTTTGTCGATGTAGGGTTCGAGGGCATCGTATCCATAAGGAAGATCCGGTACTGTATGGGCCATTGTGTCTCTCCTTCCGGCGTTGTGTTGTCACTTTTGGCGATTTGTTCATTTCTGAACACGGGTCACGGCGGCAGGTTCCCGGTAATCGACCCGGAAGGTCGATTTTTGTGTTAAAGCGGACACATTACACCCACATTACCCACGATCCCTGCTGCCGGCCGAAAATCCGCGCCCGGACTTGTTTTTTCGACTTATTCTCAGATTTCTTTGCGCCTCCGGCCGATCGGGTCGTATGTACCGAGTAACTGCTAATTCGAAAATTGACTCATGGAGACGCTTTAATGCAGTCGATGTACGATAGAAAGCAGGTCGAACCGATGTGGCGTGAGCTCGACGGTATCGGCGTGCAGCCCCTCACGAGTAGTGAACAAGTCGATCGGTTCCTTTCCGAAAAGGAAGGAACATCATTAATAGTAGTCAACTCCGTCTGCGGCTGTGCCGCCGGAACGGCCCGTCCCGGTGTGGCTATTGCCCTTCAGAATAAAGTCATTCCCGATCGCATGGGAACGGTTTTCGCCGGAGTCGATATCGAGGCGACCGCCCGGGCCAGAGAACATCTGGTCGGTGTGCCGCCGTCATCGCCGTCGGTCGGCCTGTTCAAAGACGGCAAGCTCGTCTTTTTCCTGCCGAGGCAGGAGATCGAAGGGAAGTCCGAAGAACAGGTTGCCGCCCGGCTGATTACGGCGTTCAACCAGTTCTGCGCGGCCGAGGGACCCTCGGTAACGGTCGAGCAGATGAAGCGGGCTTTCGGCGTCGGAGGTCCCAACTAAATTTCTTGCGTTACCTCTCTCTGTCTAATACCCTGAAATCGCCCCGCTTCCCCGGCGGGGCGATTTCTATTGCGCCGCCGGCCTGAGGAACCGCCGCGCCGGGGTGCGGTTGTAGAGACAAAGAGAGACAGGTTCCTCACACTCCCTGGAAGGTTACATGCCCAAGATTTGCGCCGCCGTATCCGCGGTCCCGCCCCACCGCGTCTCACAGTCCGGGGCAAAAGATTTCGCCCAAACGATTTTCGGTGAGAGCCGCCTCGATATCGGCCGACTGCTGAGCGTTTTCGACAACGCCGGGATCGACTCGCGCTACTTTTCCTGCCCGCTCGATTGGTTTGCCGAAGATCACACGCTCGATGAGAAGAATCGGATCTATATCGAGAGCGCGACGGATCTCACCGAGTTGGCCTCGCGCAAGCTGTTCGAGAAGACCGGGACCTCACCCGAACAAATCGACTACATCATGTACGTCAATACCACCGGACTGGCGACACCATCGATCGACGCCCGTCTTATCAACAAGCTTGGCCTTCGCCGCGATATTCGCCGTACTCCCGTCTGGGGGCTCGGATGCGCCGGCGGAGCGGCCGGGATCTCGCACGCTTATCATTATCTGCTCGGCCATCCGAAAGATCGGGTCTTGCTTACGTCGGCGGAGATGTGCGGGCTGACGTTCATTCCGAACGACCTGTCCAAAAGCAATCTTGTAGCGTCGGCGCTGTTCGGCGAAGGAGCGGCGGCGGTGCTTCTGGCGGGAGACGATGTGGAAGCTGAAGGCGCCGAGATTCTCGATACGGCCAGCCGGTTCTATCCGGACTCGCTCGATGTCATGGGGTGGAATGTGGTCAGTCACGGGCTCCAGGTCGTTTTCGCGCAACGTATCCCGGACATTGTCGAAGCGAACAGCCGGACCGATCTGGAAGAGTTCCTCGGCAGGCACCGGATGACGCTTACAGATATTGACCGGTTCATCTTTCATCCGGGCGGGATCAAAGTAGTCGAAGCGTACGAAAAAGCGCTCGGTTTGAACGACGGCCAGTTGCGGCAGAGCCGGGAGATCCTGCGGGAGTACGGGAATATGTCTTCGGTGACCGTCCTGTTCGTGCTGGAGCGATGTCTTGCCGAGGCCGAGAGGGGGAATCTCACCGGGAAATTCGGCTTGATTTCGGCGCTGGGGCCGGGGTTCTGCTCCGAATCGGCGCTGGTACGGTTCTGAGAGTTCGTTGTCCCGCAAAGGCGTACGCACGGCGTCCGGCCGCGAGGAAAATCACTTGCCATTTCCCGCGATCACTTATATAATGTTACCCCGCCGAGTCGAATTTCGGCTCGGACGAGAGAGTACATTTTCGAACGCAATGCGCCATTAGCTCAGCTGGTAGAGCAACTGACTCTTAATCAGTGGGTCCGGGGTTCGAATCCCTGATGGCGCATTTTTTTGTGGGATTTTTCAGGAGAAAAGAAGTTGATTCGGTTCAAAGCGAGGGCGACAGCGCGAATCTGGGGGAGATACGGTGCCTGGAGCACCGGGGGACCTTTCCGCGAGACCGGAAACGAAAGTCGTGTCTGCGAAGTGACACTCTTTATCGATGAGTTAGAAAAGGGTGCAGGATATCTTCTCATTATGAGTCCCTCAGGGTTTTTTTTGCTGCGGATGAATGGTACAAGAAAATAGATGACGCTTACGGGTCTGCGGAAAGTCGTTTCGGAGTCACCAGAGATCAGTGGATCGACGCTGCGGAAGAGGAAATCCCGTGAGCCTCTTTTGGTGCGACAAGCGCCTTTACAAGGCGGATGAATGCCTTCTCCGTATAGGGCGGAACATTCTTCTTATGGGCCGCCATGAAATATTTCGAGCTCGTAGGTCAGGATCCCTGCGTTCCTGACATTGAACGGCAGGCTCGAAGCGAGTCTTCCCTACAAGAGAATACTTGAAATCGGGTATCGCGCTGCTTCCCGACGATCTATGACACACGGCCATGAGAATGGTCGGGCCTACGGAGAAGGTCGAACCTGGACCCCCGCATTCGCGAGGGTGACATGCCTTAGGGCATGTATGATACGGCAGGCTCGAAGACGAGGCTTCCCTACAAGACAAATGTCGGGTTTCTCCGTCGCGCACCCCATGGATGGGGTCTGCTCGGTCCGAACACCGACCTACGTCAAGATGCATACCTCTTGGCATGCGTAATACACCCGGCCATAAGAATGGTCGGGCCTACGAAGAAGGTCGAATCTGGACCCCCGCGTTCGCGAGGGTGACATGCCTGAAGGCATGCTCAAAAGAGATCGTGAATCGATTTCCCATCGCAAGCGGTGGGGTACCCGGACGATGGCAATTGAATCGAAATGTACCCATAGCGGAACTGTCGGGCACTCATGCGAATGCGAGCATGATATAGGCAATTACGTGCGGGGTGCCCCACCTTATAGGTGGAACCTCACGCGTCGATCTATGACCCATAGGGTGTGGCACCGAAGAGAGCGAAGCTTGGGTTCCAGTCTTCACGGGGGAGGCATACATCGGGCTGGACAAGATAAGTTCGAGATAGCTCGCAAGCGAACTCAGGTCAAAAAGGACCGGGTGTGATTACCCGGCCCGTAGAATCGATGCTAGGATGCATGTTTCCGAAAGGTTTATCCAATGTTGTCCTCGATGCATCTTCCGAGTTCCTTGAACCCATCGATGAGTCGATCGGTCGCTTCGCCCGCACCGATTTTGTCGCCTTTGCCACTCAGGCGATCCGCTACATCTCGAAAGATATCGTGCGCTTTCTCGCAATGGTCGGTGTTGTCGGCATAATCAACGGTACTTACCTCGGCCACACCCGATCTCCATAAGTCGAGTTTGCCCCAGCTAATCTCGTTTACGCATCCGCAGAATTCGCAGATGTACAAGCGGTCAGCGACAGTTTTCAACTTCCCATCATGACGGACTTCCTGCTCCGGCCGATCGGGTCCGTACGGTCCCGGGAGATTCGGATGCCCGAGAAGTGAAAGATCGTTGTACTGCCCGCAACATTCGCAATAGAAGCCCAGCTCCTCACGATACTCGGCCGAACATGGAGTGGGAGTCGGCGTTGAAAAAGGATCGATATCCTTTTCGATCGGATCGTTTGGCTCCACCGGCGGATCGACTTCAATCGGATCGTTGGGATCGACCGGACCGGTATCAGGAGGATCTGAGTCGTCGTCCTTCTGTGCGAATGTTTCAGAGCCTGCAAGACAGCTGTTTCTCGACGCTTGCGAAGCATCAAAGCCTTTGCATTCGCGCATGCACTCAGAGTACATGGAATCGCACCAAGACGGAGTGTAGGCGTCTGTTGTCAGCCAGGGCTGGCTGCACTCAAGGAAACACTGGTAGCAGCCACAGGGATCATTTGGAATCGGAGGAACAATGTTCCCTCCGACCGTGACGCTCGGTAGGAGCGCCAAGGCGATGGCCGCGGCGGCGATCAAGAGCACGCCAAGAGCTGCCGCGCGCAGCATGCGGTTTTCGTAGTTGGAATTCATTATGAATCCTCATTTCCTTTTCCGGAAGAGTTCGTTAGTCCTTCGTCGATGTCCGGATCACCGAATCTGGATCGCTCCTTGGTGGAGCCGTTTAGATGAACCTCGCGAACGGTGCCGCGCAACCTCCACGGTGGGTCCTTCCGCGATGGTACTCTTTTAACGAAAACCAAGGGCGGGATGGTTCATAAATCAATATGCGGCAACGATATACGGAATATTACAGATTCCTGTTCGCATGCGGCAGGAGGGGGCGGGAAGAATACTAGATATTCGAAATGGAATTTGTTCCTGTGAGGCAAATCGAGCTTTGTGTACGTTATTATTAATAGAAGAAGCGCTCAATGAAGAGAGGTGAGGGATGAATCGAATCTCGGTCAAGTACGATCGCTTGAAGGAGTTGAGAAAAAAGCGCGGCCTCCAGCAGGAGGTAGTTGCTCTTCGTGCCGATACCTGCCAAGCTCAACTTTCAAAGATTGAAAACGGAGCACAGCAGCCAGGAGCGACGCTGCTATTTCGAATACTTGGCGTAATCTCCGTTTCGATGTCCGACTTCATGGCAAATGTTGAGTCTCTTCTTGAATTTGACTGTTTTCGTCCGGTCAGGAAGGAGAGGTTCACTCACGTAGCAAATTTCGACCAGGCTATCAAGTATGCGCAATTCTACTCCAACGAAGGAAACTGGGAACTCACCCATACCTATCTGTCTTTGGCTGAGGTTTATGCTGTTACGGAGGTAGATCATGCCAGAGTGAGAATGGGGTATGGCGTTGCGTTTCGCGACCGCGGTTACTACGAGTTTGCCCAACGCTATTTCCACGAGGCAGCACGGTTGCTTGGCCCCGACGGAGATCAGCTGACTCAGGACAAGTTGCGCGTTCTCGTTGCTGAAAGTTACATCTACCAGGGTCTACCGACCTTGGCTAGCCCGTTGATTAACGACGTGTGTTCGCGTCTGTCTCCGGAAACGTTAGAGAGCGCACAGGCTGCCGTAGTCAAAGGGCGTACGGAGATCCTTTTCGGCAATCTGGCGAAAGCGTTGGATTTGCTGACGTCTGCTCACGGATATTTCGTTCAACATGACAAATGGCGGTGGGCGGGCTGGTCAGAGGTCTGGATTGCAGACGCGGAATCCCAGATGCCCAACCAGGATGATCGGAATTCCGGAATCGGGAGGTTCGAGGACCTCATCGAGCGGTTTGGAACGAGCTCTGCCCCACTCGACATCGATATCTTTGCCTGGGCAAGCCTCAAACGGGCGATAGCAATTCGTGATAGTCAGGCGCTGGAAGAAGCGCGGTCGTTTGCCGAACTACACGACAAAGTAAACATACTGAAGATCATTTTCGACAATCCCATTTAGTGAGAGGAGTATCAAATGAACAGTCTCATTTGGAGAATCATAGGCGCTACGACGGGAGAGCGGAGCTGCCTGATTTTGCGCACTGTGGCATCAGTAGCAATCGCAGTGGTCCTGATGGACAAGGGAGGGTTCCTATAAGATCTCCCGGCGCAGGATCAGCCGAATTGTCCGGCGTCAGCCTGAAACTGACGCCGGTTTCTCTTGATGCTGATCTCGACGGTATGTCGCTTCAAGATGGTCGGGTGGCCCGTCCGCTTGCGACGGGTTTCTTCTTTGATTCCGATGCCGGGTTTCTCCATCGCACATGGCCTGCGGCCACATACTCAGTCGGAACGCCGACCTACATCAAGATGCATACCTCTTGGCATGCGTGGTATACCCGGCCATAAGAATGGTCGGGCCTACGAAAGATGAACCGTTCGCAATCAATTCGAACATGATCTTTGTCTTTGTAGAATCGCAGGTCAGGAACCCTGCGTTCCTGACATTGAACGGCAGGCTCGAAGACGAGGTTTCCCTACAAGACAGATGTCGGGTTTCTCCGTCGCATACCCCGTGTATGGGGTATGCTCCGTCGGAACACCGACCTACGTCAAGATGCATGCCTCTCGGTATGCGCGATACACCCGGCCATAAGAATGGTCGGGCCTACAGAAGAGACATCCCGCGCAACTCAGAGTGACAAAACCGGAGAATTTTGGCCGGAGATGGCTGTTTTCGGCAACATCCCGCTCAAGTTAGACGTACGAAGAAAAGTAAAACAAATCCAAGATTAAGGGAGCATGCATGGCAACTGCTATCGAACGACAGGTGCGATTCCTGCAAGTCTATGCAGTGGTGGCCACACTGGTTGGCGCGACGCTGTTTATCCTGACCTTCTCGGGCTGGGGAGGCAGGCGGAAATTCGACGAAATCGATGTCGGAAGGATCAATGTAGTGGAGAGCGACGGACAGCTCCGAATGGTCATCTCCAACAAAGAGCGCCAACACCCCGGAATCATTAACGGAAAGGTTATCAAACGAGACTATCCCCGACCGCCCGGAATCATCTTCTTTGATCAGGCGGGCGATGAAATGGGAGGACTGATTTACGGCGAGAACGGCGATCGGGGGCATTTCGGGTCGATCACGTTCGACAAAGTGCTAAACGATCAAGCGTTGGGATTCCGGTATCTGGAAGGGGACAACGGCAAATATTCTGCAGGAATCGATCTCTGGCAACAGCCGGATATTCCGTTGGACAGCATGCTTGCGGATCTCGGACGGGCGAATGCGATCACCGACGATTCAGCCAGGCAAGCGGCTCTTCAGGCGATGACAGACAAGAACGAGCTGACCACCCGGAGGCTGTTCCTCGGCAAGGGCAGAGACGACGCTACCACGCTGGAAATGTCGGACATCAAAGGGCGTCCGCGCATCAAAATGACGGTCGATGCCGACGGAGCCGCCGGCCTTGAGTTCCTCGATGACACCGGTGAAGTCGTGTATAGGATCCCTGAGAAGAGGCGGTAGGTTTTGTTGCGAGCACAACCGGGGAGACGGAAGCAGGATGGGTTTGTAGGGCAGGTCCTTCTTAGAACCTACCGGGAACCACCAACGGGTCGGAGATGCATGCCTTAGGGCATGCGTGATACGGCAGGCTCGAAGACGAGGCTTCCCTACAAGACAGATGTCGGGTTTCTCCGTCGCATACCCCATGAATGGGGTCTGCTCGGTCGGAACACCGACCTACGTCAAGATGATACACCCGGCCATAAGAATGGTCGGGCCTACGGAGAAGGTCGAATCTGGACCCCCGCGTTCGCGAGGGTGACATGCCTGATGGCATGCTTCAAAGAGAGATCGCGACGGCTTCACGCCTGACCGGCGTGATGAACGCCTCGTGATGACATTTCCCAGGCAGCGGTAATCAAATCGTGACGTACCCACAGCAGAGCTGTGGGGCACCGGGAACGCCTGACCGGCGTGATAGACCCCTCGCTATGACATTCTCCGGGCAGCGGTAATCAAATCGTGACGAACCCACAGCAGAGCTGTGGGGCACCCAGCGACGGTCACTTCAACTTTACGGTGTTCTTTGTGACAATCACCAGTCCCTCTTTCTCAAGAGCCCGGGTGGCGAGGAGGACGTCCTCGAGCGAGCGATCCATCGCTTTCGCAATTGTGCTGAGGCGGACAGAATGGCGCGAGGTGAGGCGTCGGACAATCTCTCCGCGAATCTGACGAAGGGAACCCTCGAATTTAGATTGTCGGCTGAGTGGAGGGATGCGAACGATCCGCCGCGGCAAGGCTAATCGGCTGTAGTCCATGAGAGCATAGTGCCAGATGCGGGAGCGGCGTTTCGGTAGTACCTGCACGGCGACCAGTTCAAGCTCATTGGCGCTAATGTCCGAAGGTAGTCGCAGTTCGTGGATCAGAACCCGTCGTATATTCGTATCTATTGTGATGAGCGGCTTGTTAAAAGCAAAAATGAGCACGGCCCGCGAGGTGTAAGGTCCGATCCCCGGCAATTTGAGCAACTCATCCGGATCGGTTGGCAAGACGCCGTCGTACTTCTCTGCTATTTCCCGAGCCATCTCGCCAAGATAGATCGCGCGTCGGTTGTATCCCAACCCGCTCCACATCGACAGCAGCTCTCTTCGCGTTGCCTTCGCGAGACTCCTCCAATCAGGCCATCGTTCGATCCAGGCTTCATACATCGGCACCACCCGTTCCACCTGTGTTTGTTGAAGCATGATTTCCGATACCGTTATTCGATACGGGTCATCCGTCTGGCGAAACGGCAGTTTTCGCCCGTGCTTCTTATAGAAATCGAGCATTTTCTTCTGAAAGGCCGTGACGGTCTCGGGACGAAAGTGGATAGGTTTGTTTTTCGTACGCGTCATAATAGCCCCAGTATCAGGGGGAAAGTGCCCGAAGTAAAGAGGATTTTGTAGGTGGCATTTTGCCCGATTGACAAAACATGGGCTGTGATGTATATTTTATCCGGAGGAGGAATCGATATGCGTACGAAAGACTCATATTTGATGCTGGTTCATCAGATTCTCCGTCTGCTCGCTATGGAACTGCGGATGCGGGAAGATATGAACAGGCTGCACGCCGAGTGCGAGGGGATGAAGCTGTCCGGCCGCGATGCCGCCGAGTGTGAGGAGGAACTTCGAAAGATCCGTTCCACGCTCACCGCAATCGCAAAGACCCACAACGATTTGATCGACCTGCTCAAAGAGAGAATGGCCCTCCGCCAGGAGATGCGCCATGAACCGGTCGGCAATGCAGGGTATTTTCATCAAATGATCGCATCGGAACGTCTCGCCGACACCAAAGATGCGATCGGAAGTATTATCCGTCAGTAGTATCTGAAATCAGTCGACTGAAGGTCCCGGCTCAGTCTTGTGCTCGGTGGGTCCATTCGTGCGTTTGCGCCGCTCGTAGACCCATCCGGCGGTCAGGCCGAAGATCATCGCCATGATATATCCGTCCTGCCCCCAGGTCCACGCCCGCATATAAAATATTGTCATGCAGAAGACAAACATGGCTATGAACAGCGCCATGCTCACCTGATTCCCTTCCCGATCGAGCTTCTCCTTTTGCGCCCGAAAGCAGGTTGCGAAACCCTTGAATGCAAGTACGAGCAGGGCGATCGAGCCGACCAGACCGGTTTCGGCGAGATAGTGCAATATGACATTGTGCGCGGACATCCCCTGTACATAGACGTACAACGGCACCACCTTCAGCTCAGGATAGATCAGATAGACGATGCGGAAGTTGCCGATCCCGATACCGGTGATCGGATGGTCAAGAAATGTTCGTATCGCCGTCTTCCAAAGTACGAAACGAAGCGCGATAGTTCCTTGCGGGTTGGAGAATGACTCGATAAAGTGCTCGTACCTTCCGAGCGCTCCGGCCAGATAGGTCCCGGCCGCAATTGCGCCAATCAGGACAAGAATCCCGATCGGAACAAATATCTTCTTCATCGTTTTGAGCGGCTGCAAGGTATTTTCGCGACGGGCTTTCTTAACGCCAAAGTATACAAGGACCGGCAGGGTCATAAGCACTGCAAGCAACGGCGCGCGCGACTGGGTCGAAATGATGCCGGTTCCGATGATAAATGCGATCGTTCCGAATTTGATCTGGTCGCGGGTCTTATCCGACCAGATGAGAAAGACCAGTGCCATCGGAAGCGCGGTCATCGACATCGGCTCATACCCGAGCGAACAGAACCCGAATACCCGGTCGTGTCCGCCGGAGAGGATGAAGAGGATCGTGTTATAAATCGAGTGGGCAAAAACAACGTAGATATAGAACAGGAGGACCTTTCGGACACCGAACTCCTGAGAGAACTTGAACACGGCGCGAAAGGCAAGATAAATAACAATGACCCGCACCATCGGGACAATCGAGTAGTCGATGTTATAGGCAAAAAGCGCTGAGATGATTGTCGCGATAATAAAGATGATGAACGGTGTGTCGAAGAACGCAGATCGGATCTCCGTATGACCGTGAAGCAAAAAATCGAGCACCATTCCCATGAACAGCACCGCCATCAGGAGATCGAACGGATGAAGTGCGAAGAGGCTGCCCAGACGTGTCGGTAGATAGAAGGTGATCGAAGTGAGAAAGACGAAGAAAGCGACCCGGGGGAAAGGAATCAAAAAAGCGCCCGCCACGGCGGCCAGCATGACGAAGCCGTAAAGCGGTTTCTCGACAAAGAGCAAGTCCCCGGCTACGCCGACCACCGCGAGAGCCACAATAAATAGGAGCCATCGAATCGGTGAGGGGAGTGAGAATCCCGTAGTCGGGTCGTCGATCTTCAGTTCATGTCCGGTCATCGGCTAAAGATACGACAATCACGCCGGTTGGCAATATGAATCGCTAAGCTGCTATTCCACAGCCGTCAAAAGAGTGATCTGGAAAGGTCTAACGCGAATTTATTGGTGTTGTGATTCGACAGCTGCCAGGTCATATTCACGACCAGGCCAAGGGGCAGCAGTCGGCCGATTCCGAAGCCGATTTCTGAGTACGCATTCGGCGAGACGTTCATCGCTCGCTGAGCCAGGGCGGTTTTGCGATTTCGGAACTCGGTCCAGAAGACGCCGCCGTGTATATCCAACGTAAGGGGAAGTTCTTTTATCAGTGGCAGTCGGCTCGCTTTGAACAAACGGGAGCCAAAGTCGTGAGTTGCGTAGATGACAGCCGCTCGGTCGCCGACAAAACTGCTGTCGCTCATCGTATGCAGTGTCGTCAGGCCGTTTACGATCTGGGAGCCGAAATCGACGGTAAAAAATCGTTGTGGCGGGAGTGTTCGATCGGAGATCCCGGCATATGCGTAGATGCTGGTGAGTCCCCAACCGAAGGTCCGTTGCCGGCGAAACAGTTTTATGCTGTATCGAGTATAGTCAAAATCACTGTTGAGAAAATCAGGCCTCGAGTATTCCACTCCGGCCTGTACGGTGGTATAGACAACTTCGGAACTTGTCAGAACGCGCCCCTTATTATTGAGCAGCGGGCGGGAATCGTATCGCAGGACAGCGCTCACGCTGCGCAAGTGACCGTCGATTATCGCCGGATTGGGTCTGTTCTTGTCGGCGTTCTTGAAGATACTGAACTCGTTATGGTTGATCTCGGAGAGCTGTTCCAGATCGTTTATGCCGAAACCGAGGGTGGTGTGATTGAGGAGTCTTCCTTGAACGGCGCCGGAAAATCCCTTTTCGTGGTAGTAGTTGTATGGATCCGACTTGTTCAGCAGAGCCCGACCGGTCGCATTGCCGTTTGTCTCCGATATGATTGTCGGCCGGGTTCGTATTTCTTCGTGATGAATTGCAAACAATTCCACCCGCCGCTTTTTCCAGAGCAGGTAGCTGACCTTGACCCGGTGCTCCCAGAGATTCGGACCGAATGCAAACCCTCCTTTCAAGTCGGCTTTCCATCTGCTGCCGGGGGCAGATACAGGTACGCTGAGTCCAAGGTATGGGCCCTCGACGCGATTGAAGTGAAACATATCCGGATAGAATGCCGCGACGAACGAAGCTCTAAGGGCGATATCGAGCGCTCGTTTGTAGAGGGGTCTGGGAGCGTGTTTGATCGAGTCTATCCGGAAGTATCCGTGAAGTTCACTCTCGGTTAAAGGCATCAACTGATTTTCGCTCCATGAAGTTGAATCGATATTGTCGGCTTCGGGAGCCACCTCAAGAGCGAATTCGTTGAAGGTGGTGTCGGGGAATTTGGTGTTCAGGGTGAACTTGTGCAGCGAGGCGGAGTAGTCGAAACTGAAGGTGGGGATTCCCGGAATTGGAAGGACGACGACCCCGTCGAACTGGAGCAGGGTCGGCATCCAGAATTTCCGGCCGAATTCAGCGCATACCTGGCGATAGTGAGGTTCCTTGAGGATACTGTTGTCGAACGCTTTGTTGAAGCCGACATCGACCCCGACGACATCGTAGGTCGAGTCGGCGATGCCGATAGTTCCCACAAACAGCGGAGTCCAGTCATTCCTTGGCTCTATTTCAAGCTCAAAAACTCTGTTGCCGTCAACGTAGGTTGTGTCCTTGATATAGTAGTTGTAGTAATCGAGCGCGTCGGTCGCGGTAGGCGAAACGAAGGCGTATCTCCCGAAATCGATCCGATTCTTGTTGAAGTTCAAGATGTCGCCTACCGCAACAAGATTATTCTCCGCATCGATGTTGGCCGACTGTTTACGAGCCGTGATGATCTCTTTGTACTTGTCAGGGTATTTCCAGTATCCGGTTACCTGCGTCTCGGTGATAAGCAGAATATTGGTGCTGTCAGGCTTTGCCGTATCTCGGAAGACGAGTTTTGTATAGGCGTCGAAACTGTATTGCTGAATTTTCGCGAGTATCTCCTCTTTGTGCGCGATAGCTTCGGCAATAATCCGCTGAGCTTCGTCATAATCCCGATCATACACTTTGATCTGACCGACATCGATCAACGCCGGATGCAGTTGCACGTCCAGCGAGAAGGTCGAATCACCAACCACCAAAGTATCCACAAACGAATAATGAGCGACATGGCTGAATTTGATTTCGTACTGCCCCGGGTCTAATCTGAGACGATACTGACCGGCTTCATTGCAGGACGTAGACTGCCCGGTGCCGAGCACACGAATGGTTGCGTAGGGGATCGGTTCACCGGTCGATGCATCGGAGACCGTGCCGATTATGACTGTCGATGCTGCCTGAACGATAGGTGCTATCAGTAGTGTGAAAAATAATATTGCCAACCTCATGTGCGATATCCTCTCTGCGTTTGGTCTACCCACAGGGATATAACAACAATCGTGCCGCATTATCAAGCCGTTAAACATCAAGCGTTTAATAACGAAGGCAGGTCTCGGATCGGGTGGAGGCTACCCACCTTCGCACAAGATTTGTGTCATCGGCGAGATTGATCGAAAAAACTGTGGTCAAATCAAAATGAATGCTTATATTGCTCAGGCTAATTTGGATAAGTATTATCTACTTATGACTCCAAATAGGGCCATGCGGATCAATATCGCCCATGGGCGGAACAAACGATTCGAAAGGCTGTTTGACCGGTTAACTTGATATAGATATTCTACTATATGTTTAGACAACTTAAGGCAACCGTCTCGGGATTTTTCCAACTGACCAAACCGACCATCATGCTGCTGGTGGTGTTCACCGGAGCGACTTCCCTTATAATTGAGGGGAGCATGCTGGCCCATCCCGGCAAGTTTCTGTTGGTATTGGTGGCATTGTACCTTACGGGCGGATGCGCAAATGCGCTGAATCAGTATTTTGAACGCGAGATCGATGCCCGGATGGCCCGGACATACAAGCGTCGGCCTTTACCGCTCGGCACCTTGTCGCCGATTCCTGCTCTGATTTTCTCCGTGAGTATCGGTGTCATCGGTGTCCTGATATTCGGATTTTTCTTCAACTGGCTGACGGCGATGCTTTCGCTCGGGACGATTCTCTTTTATTCCCTATTCTATACACTCTGGCTGAAGCCCAATACCGATCAGAATATCGTGATCGGCGGGATTGCCGGCGCCATGGCCCCCGTGGGAGCCTGGACGGCCGCGACCGGTCGCATGGACGTCGTGCCGTGGATCATGTTTTTGATAATCTTTCTCTGGACCCCGCCGCATTTCTGGGCTCTGGCCATGTTTTGCAAGGACGACTACAAGAAGGCGAAACTGCCGATGCTTCCGGTTGTCCGCGGAGATAAAGCGACCTTGAAGCAGATTCTCTGGTACACCGTCACGTTGTGTACCGTGAGTCTGTCGTTGCTTGCATTCGGAGGCGGCTGGCTGTATCTGGCGGTCGCCGTGGTGCTCGGATATGTCTTCATCAAGAAAGCGGTCGCACTGACGCGGAATCACAGCGACCGGCTCCTGAGAGGGCTGTTCGGCTACTCGATACTTTATTTGTTCGGGCTGTTTACCGCCATGATTATCGACGGATTCGTACGCTGGCCGATCCGGTAGCGAGCAAAGAGGATTATTATTGTCGGCAATGCCGACGGGACGATATAGTTTACGACTGCGTGTGATGAACGAAGGGTGCACGGACACTGCCTCGATTGAAATTATAGTTGATCCGTTCGCTCCACCAAATAGATTAAAGAGATATCAAAGTCCAGAATGATGCGGCGGCAGTCCTTCGCGTCGATCCGGGACATTAAATGGACAAAATGGTGCTTATCGCTCTTTTTTCTGTTGACAACCTCAGCAAACGCAATTATGTTTGGCGGACTGTTGTCCAACCAAAAAATTTGGTGAATAATCACAAGCGATCCGATATGAAACGACAGCTTGTGAAATAAGTAACTTGGATTTAGCTTTTGGCTCAGATTTTTCCCAAATGGACTAACCGTGTTCCCCTGATGTTGGTAGGGGGGCTGTTCGTTGGTTTGCTCGTGGTTATTTTCATCTTCCGCTATTATGGATCACAGAGCTACACCGATGTTGGATATCGGCCTGTCCAGCCGGTACCTTACAGCCACAAGCTGCATGCCGGGGATCTGGGGATAGACTGTCGGTACTGCCACTATGATGTGGAGCGGTCGCCGGTAGCCAACGTCCCGCCGACCCAGGTCTGTATGAACTGTCACAAGATAGTCCTTCCGGAAAGCGAGAAGCTTCTTCCGATTCGCGAAAGCTGGGCGACGGATACTCCGATGAAATGGGTGCGCGTCCACCAGCTTCCCGATTTCGTTTATTTTGACCATTCGATGCATGTTACCCGCGGCGTGAGTTGCATAAGCTGCCATGGGAACATCGCAAATATGGACGTCGTTACACAGAATCAACCACTCAACATGCACTGGTGCCTCTCCTGTCACAGGAACCCCGAACCGAACATTCGTCCGGTTGACGAGGTGACCAATATGAATTGGAAGAGGCCGGCAGGGTTCGATAAAGAAGCGAAGAAACTGATCGAAGAACTGAAGATTGCGCCACCCACGGACTGCTCAGGATGTCACCGATGAACGAACCGAAAGATAAGAAGCCGAACAACAAACAATATTGGCGGTCCCTGGACCAGGTGGAGAACACTCCGGAGTTTCAGGAATTCCTTCACCGGGAGTTCCCTCAGGGTGCATCGGAGATGAACAACGACTGGACCCGCCGGAATTTCCTCACATTAATGGGTGCGTCGCTGGCGCTCGCCGGTCTGGCCAGTTGCCGTCGTCCGCAGGAAAATATCGTTCCCTACGTCAAGCCGCCGGAAGAAGTTATTCCGGGTGAGCCGCTGTTCTACGCCACCACGATGCCGCTCGGTAATTCCAATTTCGGTCTCATTGTCGAGACGCACGAAGGGCGGCCGACCAAGATTGAAGGCAATCCGGCCCATCCGTCGTCGAAAGGCGGCACCAATGTATGGATACAGGGATCGATTCTTAGTCTCTACGATCCTGATCGTTCCGACCAGGTCAAGCAGGGTGGAGTGCAGTCGAGCTGGGAAGAATTTGTAAGTTACTGGCGGGGCAGGTACCCGGACTATAAGAAGAATCAGGGGGAAGGGCTGGCGATTCTGTCAGAGTCGTATGCGTCGCCAACCTTTGCTCGCTTACGCAAGAAATTCGAAGAAACTTTCCCGAAAGCCGACTGGGTGACCTATGAGGCGATCGACGAAGAGAATTCGTACGAAGCGATGCGGATGGCTGCGGGGAGACCGTATCGACCGGTATTTGATTACGCTAAGGCCAAGGTGATTCTCGCGCTGGACGCCGACTTTAATATAAGCGAAAGCGAAAACGTAACCAGTGCGCGCGGGTTCGCCGATGGACGCCGCATCAAATCCGAGAAGGATGAGATGAACAGGCTCTATGTCGTAGAGCCGGGTTTCACGACGACCGGTGCCATTTCGGATCATCGGCTGCGTTTGAAGAGCAGCCAGATTGGATCGTTTGTAGTCGCCCTGGCGCGCGAGTTGAAGTCGCAGGGGTTGAATATCGATTTGTCTTCGGTGAAGAATCCCGGATGGTTGCCGGCTCAAGCGACCGCCTGGCTCAAACCGCTTGCTGCGGATCTCTTGTCCGCCAAAGGGGAGTCTCTGGTCGTGGTGGGGAGACGCCAGCCATCGCCGGTGCATGTGCTCGTATATATGATCAATGCCGCGTTGGGGAACGTGGGAGAGACGGTTAACTACTATGAATTGACAGACGTCGATTACTCCCGCCTCGCCGACTTCTCCGATCTCAACAAGAAAATGAAAGATGGTAAGGTTTCCACTCTTGTGATCTTGGGTGGGAATCCTGTCTATAATGCTCCGGCCGATTTTGATTTCGCGAATTCCCTCAAGAAGGTCGCGGACGTCATTCATCTGAGTCATTATCACGATGAAACTTCGCAGTCGGCCAAATGGCACATTCCGCAGGCTCATTATATGGAAGGCTGGTCGGATGCCCGCTCGGCCGACGGGACGCTGAGTGTCGTGCAGCCGATGATTGCCCCGTTGCTTAACGGAGTAGGGTCTCTTGAAGTACTCGATCTGATCGCCAGCGGCGAAAACAAGACGGGCTACGATTTGGTGAGAGAGACCTGGCGGCCGTTCCTTGGATCTTCGTTCGATCGGAAATGGGACAAGTTGCTTAACGACGGTCTGCTTGCGGAAAGTGCTTCCAGGCCGGTATCACCGCGGATCAATTCCAGCGAGGCGTCAAAGCTGCTGAGTCAGCTCTCGATGGGCAAGGACGACGGGGTGGAGGTTGTCTTCCATCTGTCGCCGTCGCTTTACGACGGAAGGTACGCAAACAACGGCTGGATGCAGGAACTCCCAGACTCGGTCACCAAGATATCCTGGGACAATGTTGCCCAGATGAGCTATCCGACCGCGAAGAAGTTAGGTGTCGAGAATTTCGAGGTAGTCAAGCTGGATTACCGGGGAAAGCAGATAGAGCTTCCGGTCTGGATCGTATTCGGTACTACCGACGATACCGTGATGGTAGAGCTTGGTTACGGGCGGAAGAACATTGGCCGCGTGGCCAACGATGTTGGCGCCAATGGCTACGCTCTCAGGACTTCTGACGCGATGCATTTTGACGGCGGTTTGAAGATTACGTCAACAGGACGCAAGGTGAAACTGGCTAATACGCAGGATCACGGCACGCTTGAGGGCCGACCGTTGGTTCGGGAAGCTTCACTGGATAATTACCGTGAGGATCCAAAATTCGCGCAGGAAGCGGTGGAGCATGAACCGCTGGTGTCGATGTGGAATGATTTCAAGTACGACAAGGGACTCCAGTGGGGGATGGTGATCGATCTCACCGCTTGCACCGGTTGTAACACCTGCACGATCGCCTGTCAAAGCGAAAATAACATTCCGATTGTCGGAAAAGAGCAGGTGCACAACGGTCGTGAAATGCATTGGATTCGGGTCGACCGGTATTACACGACGGAATCCGGTCATAGCAATAACGATGAAATGCTGTTCGACGCTCAGCCGGGCATGGTGCATCAGCCCATTCCGTGTATGCAGTGCGAGATGGCGCCGTGCGAACAGGTCTGTCCGGTAGGCGCTACCATGCACGACGAGCAGGGGTTGAACATGATGGTTTATAACCGATGTATCGGCACGCGTTACTGCTCCAACAACTGTCCTTACAAGGTCCGTCGCTTCAACTTTTTCAACTACACGAAGGACACTCCGGAGATCGTCAAGATGGCGATGAACCCGAATGTGACCGTGCGTTCGCGCGGCGTGATGGAGAAGTGCAGCTATTGTCTGCAGCGGATCAATCGGGCAAAAGCGAATGCCAAGCTGGAAAATCGCGAGGTGCGCGACGGCGATGTGGTTACGGCCTGTCAGCAGGCGTGTCCGACCAAGGCGATTTACTTCGGCGATATCCGCAATCCCGATTCGGTGGTAACAGCGGTCAAGAAACGGAATTTGAATTACAGTATGCTTATAGAAGAGAACACTCGGCCGAGAACGACTTATCTGGCCAAGATTCGCAACCCCAATCCGAATATGCCGAAGGCGAGCTGAGGCTATATGACCCTTGATATAGAAAGCAAGCTGAAGTGAGTACGTCCGCAGAAAATCTGTCCACCAAAGTCGATCCTCCGGAAATCTTCTATCCGGGCAATCCTTCGTATCACGAAGTCAGCGATGTGATCAGCCGGATTGTCGAGACCCCGTTCGGCAAGGGCTGGTACATACTTTTTTCGATATCCTTTGCTCTCACCCTTATGCTGTTCGGGATCCTCGCTTATCTGTTCTGGGAGGGTATCGGCATCTGGGGACTGAATATCCCGATAGCCTGGGGATGGGCGATCGTAAACTTCGTCTGGTGGGTCGGTATCGGTCACGCCGGAACGCTGATTTCGGCGATTCTCTTCCTGCTGCGCCAACGCTGGAGAACGTCGATCAACCGGTTCGCCGAAGCGATGACACTGTTCGCCGTTATCTGTGCGCTCATGTTCCCGGGGATTCACGTCGGACGCGTCTGGGCGATCTACTGGGTGTTCCCGATCCCGAACCAGATGGGAGTCTGGCCGAATTTCCGCAGCCCGTTATTGTGGGATGCGTTCGCAGTGGGAACCTATTTCATGTGTTCACTCCTGTTCTGGTATACGGGCCTCATTCCGGACCTTGCGACTATTCGCGACCGCGCGAAAACGCGCTTGAGAAAAGTCCTGCTCGGGATCTTCTCGCTCGGATGGCGTGGCGGCAATCGTCAGTGGAAGCACTACGAGCTTGCCTATCTGGTTCTGGCCGGAATCTCCACTCCGCTGGTGCTGTCGGTTCATAGTATTGTGAGTACCGACTTTGCAACCTCGATTCTTCCCGGCTGGCATACGACAATTTTCCCGCCTTACTTCGTAGCCGGTGCTATTTATTCCGGTTTCGCCATGGTGATGACCCTGAGTGTCCTTGCCCGTACCGCCTTCAAGCTCGAAGACATCATCACTCTTAAGACGCTTGAGCGAATGAACAAAATTATGCTGGTAACGGGGATGATGGTCGGATACGCTTATTCGACCGAGTTCTTCGTGGCCTGGTACGGTGGGAATAGTTTCGAGAAGTTCACCTTCCTCAATCGTGCCTTCGGACCCTACGCCTGGGCTTATTGGATCATGATCTCGTGTAACGTCATCCTGCCGCAGATTTTCTGGTTCAAGAAGATGAGGACTTCGATTCCCGTCATGTTTGTGGCGTCCATCTTTATCAATGTCGGTATGTGGTTCGAGCGGTTCGTGATTGTGGTGACGTCGCTTTCACGCGACTTCCTGCCGTCGAGCTGGGACTATTACAGTCCGACCAGATATGATATCGGCATTTTCATAGGATCATTCGGGCTGTTCTTCACGCTCTTCCTCCTGTTCATACGGTTCGTCCCGATGGTGGCGATGTCGGAAGTGAAGAATGTTCTTCCGCAGGCCAATCCACACGCTCATGCCGCCCCTGAAGCGGAGGTCGCCAATGAGTAAACAGCAGGCGACAAAACGCCCGGTCGAGATTATGATCGCCCAGTTCGGTTCGACCGCCGATCTGATGACGGCTGCGAAGAAGATGCGCGAAGGTGGATACAAAAAATATGATTGTCACTCGCCGTTCCCGGTTCACGGCATGGATAAGGCGATGGGGCTCAAGCGCTCGCCGCTTGGATATATCGTCGGACTCTGCGGCACTTGCGGATTGTTGTTTATGATCTGGCTTACCTGGTACGCCAGCGCTTACGACTACCCGCTGGTGATTTCGGGGAAGCCGTTCTTCAGCTGGCAGGCCTACGTGCCCGTGTTCTTCGCGATCACGGTTCTTGCTTCGGCGTTCGGCGCCTTTCTCGGGATGCTTGCCATTAACAAATTGCCGCGCCCTAACCACCCGCTCTTCAACTCGGACCGGTTCTGCACGTTCTCTGACGATGGGTTCTTTGTCAGTGTTGAAAACGATGATCCGCAATACGATCCTCAGAAGGTGCGGGCGTATCTCGAGTCGATCGGCGGCAAAAACGTGGAGATCGTAACCGAATGAAGATCTCACGTTTGACAAAATATGCGATCCCCGGGCTGTTCCTTGTCTCATTCGCGATCTCCGGATGTTACCAGGGGGAACCGTCGAGCAAGCCTCCGATCAGGATCGACCGCGGAATGGGTGTGCAGCCGAAGTATCTCCCGCAGAGTCGCAGCGCCTTCTTTAAGAATGGCGCCACGATGCGTGAGCCGGTGCCCGGAACGGTTGCCCAGGGGGAATTCCACAAAGATGTTGCCTACTATACCGGCAAGGACGAGAAGGGGAACTACGTCAAGACTTTCCCGGATACCGTAGTTGTCGATATGGCTTTGCTCAAGCGGGGACAGGAGCGGTTCAATATTTACTGTTCGCCCTGTCATAGTCGGCTGGCCGATGGTCGCGGGATTGTCGTATCGCGGGGCATGGTGCCGCCGCCGAGTTTCCACGACAAGCGGTTCCTTGAGATGCCGGGCGGGCAGTTCTTTGAAACGATGACCAACGGACTACGCAATATGCCGTCGTATCGCTTTCAGGTTCCGGTGCACGATCGCTGGGCCATTATCGCCTACATCAGGGCGCTGCAGAGAAGCGAAAACGCCACAATTAAGGATGTTCCCGAAGCGATGCGGGACAAGCTGAAATAGAGCCTTCAGATGAATTTTGACAGTACAACATATCGGATAACCGAATCAGGAAACTTCGGCAAGATTGCGTTGGTAATCGGCATTGTCGGCCTCGCGCTGAGCGCGGTCGGGTTTATGTTTGATTCCACCCACTTCTATTTCTCTTATCTGGTCGCTTTTGTCTTCTGGGTGACACTGGCTCTGGGCGGACTTTTCTTTCTTATGGTGAATCATCTGACCGGCGCCAAGTGGAGTATCGTACTGAGAAGATTGACTGAGGGAGCGGCGGCGACCTTTCCGCTTATGCTCATTCTGTTCATCCCGCTTGTTTTCGGATTGCACGATCTGTTTCATTGGACACACACCGAAGAAGTTGCTTCGGATGTCGTTCTCAAAGGCAAGTCCGGCTACCTTAATATTCCTTTCTTCCTGATTCGCGTGGCCTTCTACTTTGCGGCCTGGATTATTGTCTCCCGCCTGCTCATCAAAAGCTCTCTCGATCAGGACAAGCTCGGGCACAGTGATCAGATTCATAAGCGTTTTGTTCGGGTGAGTGCCCCCGGCATGATCCTGTTTGCCTTTACCGTTACTTACGCTTCGTTCGACTGGTTGATGTCGCTCGACGCGCATTGGTACTCGACTATCTTCGGTGCCTACATCTTCTCGGGAGCATTCCTGGGTGGTCTCTGCTTTATCATTATAGCCGGAGTGATGCTCCGTCGGGGGAACGTCCTGCAGAGCACCATTTCCCTTGACCATTATCACGATCTGGCCAAATTCGTGTTCGCCTTCATCATCTTCTGGACTTATATGGCCTTTTCGCAGTATTTCCTCATCTGGTATGGAAACCTTCCCGAAGAAAATTACTGGTATCTTTACCGGTGGGACAACACCTGGACTTACATCAGCTTGATAATCATTTTCGGCCATTTCGTTATTCCGTTCGTCGGGCTGATAACCCGGGCGGCCAAGCGGAGCATGGTCTTTCTCCCGCTCATGGCGCTGTGGATTCTGCTGATGCACTGGGTGGATATTTATTGGCTGGTTATGCCAACTCATTATAGAACCGGGATCAAATTGTCCTGGATCGATGTTACTACTTTTATTGGAATCGGCGGTGTCTTCCTGTGGTACTTCTGGCGCCACTTCACGGCCCACCCGACCGTCCCTGTCAAAGATCCGGGCCTGCAAACCTCGATTCAGTTTACGAACAGTTAAATGGATATAGATAGATGACCGATCACCTCTCACATGCCCACGGTAGCGACGGTTACGAGCGTAGCGATGTAAACGTAAAGATGATCGTGATAGTGGCCGTCCTCATAGTTGCGTTTCTGGCCGTAAGCCTCCTGGTGCTCGACCAATATTTCGAATACGTGACCCAGGAGACGATATACAAGGAACAGCTGGCGCCGCAATCGGTGGCCCTCCGCGATCTCCGCGCCCGCGAGGCGGAGACGCTCAATTCGTATAAAGTCCTCGACTCGGCAAAGGGCGTGTATCAGATCCCGATCGATCGAGCAATGCAATTGATTGCCGAAGAATCCTATAAGGCATCACAAAAGAAATAATGATTGCGAGGAATCTCATGAGTAGCAGGCGTCGTGTCGATGCCGTGCGGATCGGCTTAGTGGCGCTGTCCGTTATCTTTTTGGGTCGATTAAGTCTATCAGCCCAGACGGTTCAGGATAGTCTCAAAGAGCTTAGCGGCGTCAAGGTGGTGGAACATCTCGGCGACCATATCCCGATGGATCTGCATTTCACCGATGATCAGGGCAAGGCGGTAACGATCGGCGACTATTTTCACAAGGGCAAGCCGGTACTTCTCGATCTGGCTTACTACGAATGTCCGATGTTGTGTAATCTGGTGATGAACGGAGTTTCCGACGGAATCAAAGGATTGAATCTGAAGCCCGGCAAAGATTACGAGATAGTAACCGTCAGCATAAATCCGAAAGACAGCGTTTTTCTCGCCGCGGCGAAGAAAGAGACCTACATAAAGGCGCTCAACATGCCCGGGGCCGAAAACGGCTGGCATTTTCTCGTTGGACCGGCCGATCAATCGAAAGCGCTGGCCGAAGCGGTCGGATTCGAATACAAATACCTTCCCGACAAAGATCAGTACGCCCACCCGGCCTGTATCTTCTTGCTCGGTCCGGACGGGAAGATATCGAGATACCTTTACGGCATCACGTTCAAACAGAACGATCTGAAACTTGGTTTGATCGAGGCTTCCGAAGGCAAAATCGGCAACACCCTCGACAAAGTGCTTCTGTTCTGTTACCACTACGATCCGGATGCGAAGGGTTATGCGCTCGTGGCGGGAAATGTCATGAAAGTGGGCGGGCTTGTAACTTTTGTCTTGTTAGCGTTGTTTCTGGCGTTCTTCTGGATTAAAGAACGCCGGTCGCACCACCGCGGCCATCGAGTAACCGTCTATCATGGCCGTCAGAATTGAGGATATAGAGTCTTAATGGATACAACCGGGACACTCTGGATGCCGGCCGGCGAGTCGACGATGGCCGGCCACGTGGACAGCCTCTTCTATTTCGTTCTGTACGTTTCGATAATCCTGTTTATTATCGTTATCGGACTGACGACTTACTTCGTCATCAAATACCGTCGCAAGAACGAGGCCCCCACGACGACATCCGGAACCGACCAGAACCTGACGTTGGAGATTCTGTGGACGGCCATTCCTACGGTGCTCGTCTTATTCCTCTTCGTTTGGGGATTCAAGACGTATGTACAGATGAATGTCGTGCCGAAAGACGCGATGCAGGTGAGGGTCACCGGACAGAAATGGTTCTGGTCGTTCGACTACGACAACGGTGCGAACAGCGTCAATGAACTGGTCGTACCGGTAGACAAGCCGGTGAAGCTGCTGATGTCGTCGCACGATGTGATACACAGTTTCTATGTTCCGAATTTCAGAATGAAACTCGACGTGTTGCCGAATCGCTATAGCGTCCTCTGGTTTCAGGCGACGCATGTCGGAGATTATAACCTGTTCTGTGCCGAATTCTGCGGAAAAGGACATTCGGAGATGATCGGCAAAGTGCGGGTGCTTTCCGAGACCGACTTTAACGAGTGGCTGGAATCGGGGTCCGGACCGGCGTCAGGAACAAGTTTGGCCGAGTACGGTGAGAAGCTGTACAATTCGAAAGGCTGTAAGGCCTGCCACACGACCGACGGGTCGACCTCGGTCGGACCGACCTTCAAGGGGATCTGGGGACACCAGGTCACCATGCAGGACGGATCCAAAGTGACGGTCGACGAGAACTACGTCAGGGAGTCGGTGCTTAAGCCGCAGGCGAAGATTGTCGCCGGATTCGGGCCGGTCATGCCGACCTTCCAGGGAATCCTGAAGCCTAAAGATATCGATGCGATTGTCGCATTCTTACAATCTCTCGGAGAGGAAAAGAGTTCAAAATGAATAGTCTGCCTGCAACAAGTTACCTCAACACTCCGCGCGGGATAAAATCCTGGCTGTTGACGCTTGACCACAAGCGGATCGCTATTCTTTATCTGTTCTCGATCATGACGATGTTCCTGGTGGGGGGGATATTCGCCATGCTCATCCGCATAGAACTTCTCTCCCCGCACAAAGTTCTCATGACGGCCGAGACGTACAACAAAGTGTTTACGCTCCACGGCGCGATCATGATTTTCATGTTCATCATTCCTTCGATTCCGGCCATCATGGGCAACTTCGTATTGCCGCTCATGATCGGAGCCAAGGATGTCGCGTTCCCCCGTCTTAATCTCGCCAGCTGGTACATTTATATAATCGGCACGGTCATCGCCCTCTATTCGATCATCCACGGCGCCGTCGACACCGGTTGGACCTTCTACACTCCTTACAGTACGACCACCAGTACGGCGGTGATTCCGATGACGTTCGGCGTGTTCGTGATCGGGTTTTCTTCGATATTCACCGGGCTAAACTTCATTGTGACCATTCATAAACTTCGATCGCCCGGAATGACCTGGTTCAAGATGCCACTGATGGTCTGGGCGCTGTATGCGACGGCAATTATTCAGGTGCTGGCGACGCCGGTCCTTGGAATCACGCTGGTCCTGCTCATTGTCGAACGTGTTGCCGGAATCGGGATATTCGATCCAGCGATGGGGGGTGACCCTGTCCTCTACCAGCACTTCTTCTGGTTCTACTCGCACCCCGCTGTATACATAATGATCCTTCCCGGGATGGGCATCATCAGTGAGCTGGTCTCCGTATTCAGCCAGAAGAAAATCTTCGGATACAAGATGATTGCCTACTCCTCGTTGGGTATCGCTTTCCTGAGTTTCCTCGTCTGGGGACACCATATGTTCGTGAGCGGTCAGTCACAGCTTTCGTCGATGATCTTCTCATTCCTGACATTCTTCGTGGGGATACCGTCCGGTATCAAGATGTTTAACTGGATATCTACGATGTATAAGGGGTCGATTAGTCTGAAGACGCCCATGTTATATACATTATCCTTCCTGTTTCTATTCGCCATCGGCGGGTTTACGGGGATCTTCCTCGGGACCTTGCCGGTCGACGTCCACCTGCACGACACCTATTTCGTGGTTGCGCATTTCCACTACGTCATGATGGGAGGAACTGTCATGGCATTTCTCGGTGGATTGCACTACTGGTGGCCAAAGATGTGGGGAAGGATGTACAGCGAATTCTGGGGGAGAATATCGGCGGCCCTGATATTCATCGGGTTCAACATTACGTTTTTCACGCAGTTTATCCTCGGATCGCAGGGCATGCCGCGGCGCTACTATTCCTATTTACCGCAGTACCAGCCGTACCATGCCTTTTCGTCGTTCGGGTCATGGATTATCGGCCTCGGTTTCATCATCATGGCGGTTTACTTGATCCACGCCATTTTCAAAGGGAAGCCGGCCGGAGACAACCCGTGGGGGGCGCTAACTTTCGAATGGACCCTGCCATCGCCTCCGCCCACCGAGAACTTTGCCGAGGTTCCGGCGGTCGAGCACGGGCCGTACGATTTCGATAAGATTGTTCCGAAACGGACCTTTGTGGAGTCATAGATAAAATGAGTCAGAGCACCGAACATCCCGCATATTTGCAGCATCATTTTTCCGATGCCGAGCAGCAGCGTGAATCAGTCAAGCTCGGTATGTGGATTTTTCTGGTCACGGAAATCCTGTTATTCGGCGGGCTGTTCTGCGCCTACTCGATTTATCGCGCCTGGAACCCGGACATCTTCTTCAACGCCCACCGCTTCATGAATATCGAACTGGGTACGACCAATACGTGTGTACTGATTATCAGTTCTCTGACGATTGCGCTGGCGATACGGGCGATTCAACTGGGGAAGAAGAATCAGACCCTCGTCTATCTGGGTTCGACTTTCGTTCTGGCCGGCGTCTTCCTGGTTATCAAGTATTTCGAGTACGCCCATAAATTTCACGAAGGTATGTTGCCGGGGAAGTTCTATACGTTCAAGGGAATCGCGGGAACGAACCCGCACGTATTCTTCTCGATGTATTTCCTCATGACCGGGCTGCACGGAATTCACGTTACGGTCGGAATGATAATAATCGGTTGGCTGATGTATCGGACCAAGAAGGGTCACTTCTCCTCCGAATACTATACGCCGGTTGAGATGACCGGATTGTACTGGCATTTGGTCGATATCATCTGGATTTTCTTGTTTCCACTCTTTTATCTGGTAGGGTAATGTCATGAGCCGCGAAGTCAGTCACGCCACCCACATCTTGCCGGTATCGCTGTATCTGAAGATCGGAGGCTTGCTTCTGGTCCTTACCGGTCTAACGGTCTTCGCTTCTTTTCTCCAGTTCGGGCCTTACAATCTCGTGATCGCAATGGTGATCGCAGCGACCAAGGCATCGCTGGTAGCCCTCTTCTTCATGCACCTGAAGTACGACAACAAACTATACATGACACTCTTCGTGTCTTCGCTCCTGTTTCTCGCCACCTTCATCATTCTCACCATGTTCGACACCCTCACGAGAGGTGACATCAATCCGGAAACGGCCATGCCCTATAAGCCGGAGGCGGTGATTTACACTCAGCCTGCCGACTCAACGGCCGCGGCTGCGGATTCGATGCACACCACACCCGACAGCTCCCGGACCGACCAGGAACCGACCGAGTAAAAGACTTGCCTTGGCACCTGCTCCGGCATATCATACTGGAGTAGTAGGTAGACGATGGACATGTTTGCCTGTACGGACCGAAACAGGATGGAGACAAAATGAAAAGTTTCAGACGGTTCGCTCTCTTCACCACTCTCTGGACCTATTTCCTGATATTCATGGGAGGACTCGTCCGGGTCTCTGGCGCCGGCCTTGGCTGTCCCGATTGGCCGCGATGTTTCGGGCGATGGATCCCGCCGACAAGCGTCTCGCAGCTCCCGGCCAATATCGATCCGGCCCAGTTCAATTTCACACTGGCATGGATCGAGTATATCAACAGGCTTTGCGGCGTCGTCCTCGGGCTGCTGATGATCGTTGCCGCCGCCTGGGTCCTCATCCGTTTTGCCAGGTATCTGCGGGTCCTTTTGCCGGTACTTATTGCCGCCTTGCTGACCGCGTTTCAGGGGTGGCAGGGGAGTGTGGTGGTGTCCTCGCAACTCGAACCGATTATCGTCACCGTCCACATGTTCCTTGCCCTGGTAATCGTGAGTCTTATGATCTATGCTACCTACGAGGCGTATCTGATCGAGAACAAAGGCAACCTGCCTACTGGCAGCTTGCCGCGGAGTCTCTCGGCCTGGTTCGGCACTCTCTGGCTGATCGGCCTCGTGCAGATTATCTTCGGTACACAGATCCGATCCGCTCTCGAAGTGATCCGCGAACAGTATCCGCTCGAAACAGGCGCGGCGTGGTTGAGCCGGGTAGGGGCCATCAATCACCTTCACATGCTCCTTGGGATTGTCCTTTTGGCGCTTTCCTGGTACGTCACCCAGCTCGCATTCAAGCACAAGGCTCAGCTTAGCTCGGTCATGAAACAGGCGACGGTCGCTATGGTGACGGTCGTCACACTTCAGTTCGTGCTGGGGATACTCTTTATTCTCATGGGGATGTCGGCCGTCCGGCAGGTCTTTCACCTCTGGCTGGCGAGCATGTATATCGGCCTTACATTACTGCTCTACACTATGACCCGAAGAAGGGAGGCGCATTCATGACCCGACGCGCTGTACTCTTTCGCCGTATCGGCATTATTCTGATTGTTGCATTAATACTTGAAGTCGGAGCCTATATCGTCATTAAGCGGGCGGATGAGTCTCGTTCGGAGCTGCCGGTGCTGGGCAAAGTGCCGTCGTTCGCGCTGCAGGCTCAGGACGGTCAACCGTTCGATCGCGACAATCTACTCAATAAAATCAACGTGGTTGACTTCATCTTCACCCGCTGTCAGGGACCCTGCCCGATTATGAGCGACCATATGACGGATCTGTACAAGCTGTATGCAAATTCCGACAAAGTGCAGTTTGTCTCGATATCGGTCGATCCTGACTACGACTCGATCGGAGTCCTTCAGGACTATGCCGTCAGTCACGGTGTGACCGACGGACGGTGGAAGTTCCTGACCGGTCCGCTCGACTCGATAAAGTCGCTGAGCGAAAACGGGTTCATGCTGGCGGCCGATGATCTGCCCGCAAGTCACAGCACGAAGTTCGTGCTGGTCGACGGAGCCGGAGATATCAGAGCTTACTACGACGGCACCGACCCGGCCAGCATCAACATACTGAAAACGAATATCAACGAGTTGGTCAAGCAGCTGAAATGAGTGTTCACGACCTTCCCGTCTTAAATGCCTCACTGAATTTCATCAGCGCGGTCCTGCTGACGTTCGGCTATGTGAACATCAGGCGGGGAAACCGTGATACCCACAAGAAATTCATGCTCGCCGCGCTGGTGTCTTCGGCCTGCTTCTTAACGAGCTATCTGATTTATCACTATGCTGTCGGTTCGGTCCCGTATCCGTACCACAACTGGACGCGTCCGATATACTTTGCCATCCTGATTCCGCATGTCATACTGGCGGCCCTGATGGTGCCTTTCATTATCGTGGTGGTCTGGCGGGCGTTTCATGAAGATTTCCTCAGACACCGGAGACTGGCGAGGAAAGTCTGGCCGGTCTGGATGTTCGTCTCCGTGAGCGGAATCGTGGTCTACCTGATGCTGTATGTGTTCTGAGTAGGTCGGCCGAAGCGATTATAAGCTGCTAATTCACCGTCCGTTCAATATCCGCGAGTCTCGCCTTGATGCGGCGAGTGCCGGGATAAGTTCCGAGAACTCTAGAACCAAGCCGCTGAATTATTTGGAAGAATCTTCTGGTTGTCCGGTATTGATGAAGGTATAATAATGCCGGGAGTAGTAGTCTTGTGTCGGAAGGTGTTCGGGTTTCTTCTGTGGGCTTTGTGCTTTGAGTTTCTCACGTTAGCTAAGTGGTGAAAGGAGACCAATATCGGTGTAGTTTGTTCTTCAAGACGCGTTCAATAGTGGCTTAGTCAAGAAAATCTACGGGAGGCATGTATGAAGCGAGTGTTTTGTTTTCTGACAACAGTACTGGTCGCAATCGTCGCAGTAGGCGTGCAAAGCAAGATGACGCCGATTTTTCCCTATAGTTGGGGTGTCGAGGCAGTTCAGAAGGAATTCGACGGCAGGCATGTGGATTTGGAATTCTGGTTCAGGCCGAATAAGGAGGAGACCAAGTCAGTCTCCGTGACGGTTCAGACGAAGAACGGAATCATATTCGACGGCCCTTCAAGCTGGACGGTCCAGTTTGACGCCAAAGCTGATACGAACCGACAAATATTACACTTGGTTGTTCCGCCCAATGATACGAGCGAGATAGATTTCGTTCTAAAGGCACTTGGCGAAGGCAGGGTCGTGACCATTACTCGCGTGTTCGTGACGAGGGGAGATTCGATCGAGTATTGGCATGGCTGGCCACAAAAGGCGTACAGTCGCCCCGAGTCAGATACCGCCGATCGCGATACTCTGAAACAAAGCGATCTTGACCATGTCTACAATGTTGGCATTACTCTGAAGACGCCTGAACAAAAGGCGGCTGCGCTAAAGATATTGGGTTTTGCTCCTGAGACCGATCAGTTCGGACGCGCAGGAGTGAGAATCACCCTGAGGAAGTTGTATGAGTTGGATGAGGCCGGTGTTCCATGCGAATCTCTTACTAAAGACGATACTCCATCTTTCAATGGGCTCGACAACAGCCAACAGATGCAAATGATCGGGCCGCTTGGGATGGCTTCAGACGATGCAAAGAAGGAGATCATGAAAAGGCGAGAACAGACGCCGCTGCTCGACAAAAATACGGAAGCGTACTACATAGACGGCGAGATGTGGCAGCGGATCTATGGAGAGACGGAATTTCGCAAGATAACACCCATCACTGATGTCGATACATTCCTCAGGCAGATGAACGACTCGATCCAGGCATTGCCACCCGACCACCTCTTCGATATCTGTCTTATGCTCACTGACGACAAAGAGATATCTCAAGCCATTTCAATAGCCGGCAATCTGCCCGGGCCTGTTGACAGCGTATACTATCATGTTGAGTTGACCAGAAGGCAAATCACTGAGCTCGCTAAGTCGAAAATCAGATTCTCGTATATCATGAATGGTCGATGCGTTCACGATTCATTATCGGGCGTCGGAGGACATTCGGGCTAATGAGAATTCACTTCGGAAGCTGATTCCACAATGCCCCCGCAACGAATTGTACGTTCTGAATGGAACTTTCTTCGACACGTATGAGGTGGAAAGTGCAGAGCTTACTTGATGATGACTACTTTGCCGACCTGATTGCCGTAAGCCGATTCAACCACCCAGTAATACAGACCGCTGACGACTGACTGCGTGTTGCGTGAGATGAGGTCCCAATAATCGACCGAAGCTGTGCCGCTCCCGGCCGGCTGGTCATGATCGATCTTTCGAATGAGATCTCCGTCGAGAGAATAGATCGAAATGGTGCATTTGTTCGGAAGGTTCGCGAAATATATGGCGCGGCCGCGCTCTATCCAGAGGTCGGTGAAGCGGTTTTCGAAACCCTGAGCATCGTAGTGAGCATCGGCCCGGTACGGATTAGGATAGCAATAGACATTCAGCTTTCCGTTCTTGAGCACTTCATCGTCGCCGTTCGGCAACGCAAACACTTTGTAGAGATTCTCGGTCGGAGCAGATTCGAGCGGGCTAAGTGATTTGGCCGGTTGACCGAAATCGAATGCGGTTACTGATACATAATAAGGTACCGATGGGAGCAGGTTGTCGATATCGTACTCGTATTCATAATACCTCATTCTGCCCTGGTCATCGACATCGTTGGTGTCCAGAGTGGCATCCGGATAGATCTTATGGATCTTTTTCGGATCGGTCAGATCCGATTGGTTGTAGTCGACTTTGGTGAAGAAATAGTGCTGGCCGTTTGCCTCGAACGGTTGCGCCCGGGTGTAGTCAAGCGGTTTAAAATCGTCGCCGTACAAAGCCTTCAGAGAATCGAGCGTAAACGGTATTTCCCTCAGGTCGTATTGCCTGTGGGTCGGATTCCAGATATATCGATTGTAGTCCTCTCGATCGTAGGATGCAAGGAGGGTAATATCCCCCGGTTCTTCGGACCTCGCCAGATAGACCCGGTAGCCCTCGAAATCTTTGATCAGGCTGAATGAGTCGAAATAATTCTCGACATCGCGGCCGTTCCACCGAACGATGATCTTGCCTCTTTCCCCGGTAACGCGGATCGGCGGCGCGGGCGGCGGGGTGGCGCCTCGAAAATCAGGCACACCATCGCCGGCATAGTACACTTTAAGCGAATCGGACGTCGCCGGATCGACATACCAGAAGAACTTGCCCGAGTCGCCGTCGTCGTCGGTGTCAACTCCCGGATTGTCGTAAATGCGCTTCGCCCAGCGAACGTTATCTATAAGGTCGTGGAAATCGAGATAGTTCAGAAACGGGTATGGGTTCTGGGGATCGAAATTGTCGCGATAAGCCGATGGGTTCGTGTGTGCTTTCTCACCGATCGAATACACGACCGCGACATCCTTTGCGGAATGAGGAGGGATGGTGAACGGTCCAAAGGAGGTGACAAAATGCACGAAATGCCCGCCGGCGATCTCCTCGGCGTACTCCGGAGGGGGCAGCCAGCCGTCCCGGGAGTGATTGTAGGCCGCGGTGTACCCGCTGTAATCGACTTCGGGATGCGACATCATGTAGTACTTGTCTTTGTCGCTTAGAGGCAGTCCGAGCCCGGAGCCGTAGAAGGAGCGAAAGGGTTCGTCCTGAGTCGGGGCTTTTCTCGGACCCCAGTTGATCCCTTCGTTGCTGACCCACCAGTTGAAATTGAAGATATTCGCTCCGACCGGAACATGGAGAGGGGCAATACCGAAGGCGTTGACGGTGGCAAGGAGGCCCCACGTATTTCCCGTCGGATGGCCGTCTTTGTCGACCACCCAGGCAATGTGCAGCGGCTCATACCCTAATTCCTCAAAGTCATAAGCAGCCGAATCAATGTATCCTTCGTAATCTTCGAGTCGCGGATAGGGGAGTTCAGCTACATGGTGAATCGCTCCGATATGGTACAGACCGAAAAACGCATCCAGGATCGGAGTCTCGCCGAGATTGGTGATTTTGTAGTCGACAATTACGAAGTCCTCGGCATAGTCGTACGACCAAGAATAACTGGTCTGGTCGATTCGGATATCCAGCGGTTTGTGGTAACGTCGGTCGTAGTTGTTGTAAGGAACGAACGACTGATATTGAAAGGTGTCGGTGTACGAAGCCTGGAAGGTCACCTGCGACTTGGCCAGATAATCGGTGTTGCCCTTGATATTCGGGGTGATATCCTTGAAATCTCCGGCGCTTCCGTAGTCCGGCCAGAACTCGCTGTTGTAGCCGGTCCACCAGCCCTGGTAGTCGACATCGAGATTGGTCGATACGACCGTATCATTGCCAATGATACCGCCCACCCAGACGGCCGTGTAGTAGCCGTGCCTGATGCGACTGTATCTTGGGAAATAATAACCGGGGGCGGTTTTACCGAGATCGACGTCCTGAAACCCGAACAGGTTGCCAAAAATCCCATTGTTATTGATGACGTTCCAGAGCTTGCCGTTCTTGTGAATGCGGAATTTGATCTCCGGGGCCGATGCGGCGACCCGGGGAGAGATGAATTTTCCGTTCGACGGCTGCTCCGGATCCTGAGGATCGTACGACTGTGATGCGATCACTCCCGGAAGAATCACAAGAAGACAGATCAAAAGCTGCAAATACCGGAAGAGCTTCATTTCGCTATAATTTTTCCTTTACCTCCCAAACAGCATAAGATAAGCAAATCGGTCATGATTACAACTGATATTACAATCTGCATTGGGAGATTGTTACTTGGTGCAGGGTGCGGGAGCGAAGAACATGTATCAGAGTCTCTTTCTTTTTGGTGCTACGTTTGTGACGAACGATAGACAAAAACGTTCAATCGGCCACAAGTTTCTGTTCCTTCCCCGAGAGATGAGTCGACTGGTACGCCGCTCGACAGGAGAGTCCCGAAAAATGGAGAAAAAACGGTTGACATTAGCGACCTCATAACTATATTCCGTTCTAAATTTGAGGACGGGGTCTGTTGAAGGCGAATTACCCTGGACCTAACAGAAAGCCCGACAGGGACTTAAGGCAAGTGAGTTTACTCGCCTCGGTACCCGCCCTATTATTGGCAGGACCGTTGGTGGGCTTCTTCATCGGCAAGTGGGCCGACCAAAAACTCCACACCGAGCCTTACTTATTAATTGTGGGCGTCATTCTCGGTTTCGGCGCCGCTGGAGTAGAAATCTACAAGCTGGTTAAGAAATCGGAAGCATTCGACAGAGAAGACAGAGATGAGAACAAGTTTCGACCTTGATTTTATCGCTCGCACGCTGAGAACTGCCGGCGTCGTACTTATTATAGCTCTTCCCTTCGGTATCTACTATTTCGGAGTGTTTCCTACTTTGTCGTTCTTTTTCGGCGGCATCTGGGGGATGCTCAATCTGCTTTTTCTGAGACATCTGATCACCGCGGTGATTCGGCCGGACGGGGTTGATATTCCCCGCGCGGTCCTGACCGGACTGGTGAAATTCCCCCTCCTGTATGTTTCTGGTTACTTCCTCATCAGCAATACTCATTTCCAGCCTTCCAATCTCCTCTGGGGATTTACGGCGGTGCTCGGAGTGATGGTGCTGAAGGTGCTCGGCCGATGGTTCCTACACCTGGATGAAAGCAACAGTCAAGAACCTCTGCAGAAGGTCGTTTAGATTTGAAGAAACCGCTTGCCTGGATATCAGGATTTCTGCTCTCCACGTCATTCGCCGTAACTTCTTTCGCCACTGAGGCGGCGGAGCACGCCGAGGAGCATGGTGGTCACGAAGGAGGGGTCCACCTCCCGGACATTCTCGCTTTGTTTTTCCATGGTCCGGCCCTGAACGAGTGGAAGGCGGTTATTTTCGCGTTCTTCATCGCGACCATCTTCTGCGTAGCTTCGATCACGGTCTATCGCAAGCGGCAGATGATCCCCGGCCCGTTCCAGAACTTCATGGAGATTCTCGTCGAAGGAATGTACAACTTCCTTCAAACCGTGCTGGGCAAGGATGCCAAAACCTATCTTCCTTTTCTCGGAACGCTTTTCTTCTATATTTTGGCGATGAACCTGATGGGGTTGGTACCTCTGGGTATGGCTCCTTCGACAAATATCAACATCACCGCCTCATTGGCAATACTGGTGTTTCTTTACGCTCAATACACGGGTATCAAGCGGCTCGGTATTATCGGGTATCTCGATCACCTGGCCGGACAGCCGCGCGATGCTATCGGCTGGTGCCTGGTGGTACTGATGTTCCCGATGCACATCATCGGTGAGCTGGCCAAGCCGTTCAGTCTGGCTCTTCGTTTGTTCGGAAACATTACCGGCGAAGACATCCTGGTGGCGGCATTCGTCGGGCTCGGTCTGGCGGCGCTGAGTTTCCTGCACTCGCCGATCGGGATCCCTCTGAACATCCCGTTCATTCTTCTGGGCATTTTGTTGTCGACCATTCAGGCACTGGTGTTCGCCCTGCTGTCGACCGTTTATATACTGATGATGCTGCCGCACGAGGAGCATCACTAACTGAGAGATTTGTGAACAAGAAGAATCTAATAAGCAACAATAACTAAAATCTGTGAGGAGTTACTAAGATGGATTATCAGTCAATGTTGGCCTGGGCGCTCCCGATGGGCGTTGGTCTCGCTGCGGTCGGTTCCGGTCTCGGCCTGGGACGCGCGGTCGGCTCGGCGATGGATGCTATCGGTCGGCAGCCGGAAGCGGCTGGAAAGATCCAGACGGCCATGATTATCGGTGCCGCACTTATCGAAGCGCTGACTATTTACGCGCTGGTGGTATTCTTCATCCTGCAAGGTAAACTCGGTTAAGAGAAACTCCGGCCTTGAGGCCGGAATGCGGGAATACCAAAGATAAGGCATATCCAACAATGAATATCCAATGGCAATTACTGCTGACGCATGCGATCGGCTTCCTGATCACCCTGTGGATCCTCAAGAAGTTCGCCTGGCGCCCACTCCTGAGCATGATGGAAGAACGACGCCAGAAGATAATCGGCGAATTCAAGAAGATCGAGGATGACCGGGCCGACGTTCAGCAGCTCGCCGCCCAGTACGATGCCAAGCTCAAGGAGATTGACAACGAACGGCGCGCGAAACTGGTGGAAGCGGTCAATGAGGGAAAGGCCCTCGCGGAAGAGATCAAGGCCGCCGCGCATACCGAAGCAAGACAGATTACCGAACGTGCCAAAGGTGAGATTCAGCAGGATATCGCCAAGGCCAGGGTGCAGCTGAAGAATGATATGGTATCGCTGACCGTGGCTGCGGCGGAAAAAATCATCCACGAGAAACTCGACGATGACAAACATCGCAAACTGATCGGCGACTACATCGACGATCTCGAGAAAGTCTGAAGAACCGATGCTGGCACAGGAAGTCGCAAAGAAATACGCCGGAGCGCTGTTTTTGGCGTCCAAAGAAAAAGGACTCCTTGACACCGCCGCCGAACAGTTCGAAAGTCTTGGCGAACTTATCACGCGGGACCGTACACTGCTCAGTTTCTTGAGTGCACCGCACGTGCTCGATGAGAACAAGCACTCGGTGGTCCGCGACGTGTTCGGTCCGCGAATGGACCGCCTGTTCGTTGAATTCCTGCTCGTCCTCATAGAGAAGGGGCGCGTAGGCTTCCTGCCCGAAGTGATTGACGAGTTCACCCGTATGTTCGAGGCGGAGAAAGGGCTTGGTAGGATCACTGCCATCACCGCGGTCCGTCTGGACGAAACGGAGCGAGCCGACGTCATCCGCAGAATGGCAGCCAAAACCGGTTTGAAAGTCATTCTCGAAGAAAAGGTCGACCCTTCGATTCTCGGCGGCATGATCCTGATACTGCATAATGAAATCATCGATGGATCCGTTCGAAGGGGCCTTGACCTGGTCGCGAACGAATTGACGAAAGTACGGGTGCACTGATAACATCCGCTTGACCATAAAAGTGAAGTAGAAAACAAGAGTTGGTTTTAGGAGTTAGATAATGGGTCTCAATCCTGAAGAAGTATCATCGGTTCTGAGACAGGAAATAGAGAAGTATGAAACCAAGCTGGAAATGGAATCGGTCGGTACGGTTCTCCAGATTGGTGACGGTATCGCGCGCATCTGGGGTCTTGAAGACGCCCAGATGGGGGAGTTGATCGAATTCCCCGGTGATATTCTCGGCATGGTGTTGAACCTCGAAGAAGATAATGTCGGCGCGGCGCTCTTCGGACCGGATACAGAAATAAGCGAAGGTGACACCGTTCGCAGGACCGGCCGCGTGGCTTCGGTCCCGGTAGGTGACGCCCTGATCGGACGAGTTGTCAACCCGCTTGGCCAGCCGCTCGACGGCAAGGGGCCGATCGTTACCGAGAAAACCCGCGTGCTCGAGGGCCGTGCCCCGAGTGTCATCGAACGCCAGCCGGTGAAGGAACCGTTGCAGACCGGCTTGAAGGCGATCGATTCCATGATTCCGATCGGTCGCGGACAGCGCGAGTTGATCATCGGCGACCGTCAGACCGGAAAAACGGCCCTGGCGATCGATACGATCATTAATCAGAAAGAGACCGACGTCATCTGCATCTACGTGGCTATCGGTCAGAAAGCGTCTACCGTAGCGCAGGTCGTGGAAGTTCTCCGCAAGAATGGTGCGATGGATTATACGATTGTTGTTACCGCGACTGCGACCGACCCGGCGCCGATGCAATATGTCGCTCCGTACGCCGGCTGCGCGATGGGCGAAGAGTTCATGTACGCCGGCAAACACGTCCTGTGTATCTACGACGATCTCTCCAAGCAGGCGGCTGCGTACCGTCAGCTCTCGCTCTTGCTCCGCCGCCCGCCGGGCCGCGAAGCTTATCCCGGTGATATTTTCTACACGCACTCCCGACTGCTGGAACGTGCCGCTAAACTTTCCGATCCGCTCGGTGGCGGGTCGCTGACCGCCCTGCCGATTATCGAGACGCAGGCCGGTGACGTGTCCGCTTATATCCCGACCAATGTGATATCCATCACCGATGGCCAGATCTTCCTCGAAGGGGAGCTGTTCTTCGCGGGCGTACGACCGGCTATTAACGTCGGCATTTCCGTCTCCCGTGTAGGTGGCAACGCTCAAACAAAGATGATGAAGCAGGTTGCCGGTTCACTCAAGCTCGATCTGGCGCAGTATCGCGAACTGGCCGCATTCACGCAGTTCGGTTCGGATCTCGATGAGGGCACCCGCAAGCAGTTGAACCGCGGCGCCAAGATGGTCGAGCTGCTCAAGCAGGGACAGTATGTCCCGATGAAGGTGAGCCGTCAGGTGATGATTATCTGGATGGCGACGCGCGGGTTTCTCGATGATATGCCGACCGAGTCGTTGGGTAAGATCGAAAGCGAGTTCCTGGCCTTCTGCGATAAGAACTATCCGGATATCGAACATACGCTCGACAAAGAGAAAAAGATCTCCGACGAAACGGAGTCGAAACTTAAATCAGCTACCGAGGAATTCAAAGGGCAGTACACTGCTGCTCAGGCGAAATAACCGGAACGTATGGCGACACTCAGAGCAGTAAAGCACCGGATTCGTTCGGTAGTCAATACCAAGCGCATCACCAAGGCGATGGAGATGGTTTCGGCGGCCAAATTACGCCGGGCCCAGCAGAGGGTCGAGCAGGCCCGCCCATACGCCGAGATTCTCGATGAAATGTTGAGCCGACTGGCGGCGGCATCGTCCGGCGACCTGAGCCATCCGTACTTTGAAGAGCGCGAGGTCAACCGGAGAACGCTCGTCGTGGTGACGTCGGACCGGGGACTCTGCGGCTCGTTCAACGCCAATATCAATCGGCGCGGTATCCAGCTCCTCGAAGACAAGACTGATGCCGATTGGGAGATCGTAACGATCGGAAAAAAGGGCAACGATTTCTTCAAACGGCGCCGGTGGCCGATTGCGAAGTTCTGGGGTGACTGGAGCGGAGTGATCGACTACGATAAGGCACGCGACATAGTACGTTTCCTTACCGAGCGATTCCTCTCCGGCGAAACCGACGAGATCTATTTGCTGTACACGAGATTTCTTTCAACCGTGAAATATCAGATCGTTTCAGAGCGGTATTTGCCGATCCCTCGCCCGGAGACAGGCGAAACAGCGGGAGCGAATACCGACTATATATTCGAGCCGTCCCCTGAATCGATCTACGATGCGCTGCTTCCGAACTATGCCGTCTCCAAGATGATAAACGCGCTGGCGGAGTCTTTTGCTTCGGAACACGGCAGCCGGATGATTGCGATGGGGAACGCGACGACGAACGCCGAAGAAATGGTCGATCGCCTTACGCTCGATTACAATAAAGCCCGACAGGCACAGATTACCAAGGAGCTGCTCGAGATCGTTTCGGGCGCCGAGGCTCTTAAGGGCTAATTGAAGACGAAGAATGATAATGTATATATACTGGAGTAATCTACATGGCTGATAATATCGGGAAAGTGGTACAGGTGATCGGACCGACGGTCGACTGCGAATTTCGCGCCGATTCCCTGCCGCACATCCTCAACGCTATCAAGATTGTCGACGAGAAGAGCGGGATCGACCTTACGGTCGAAGTTTCCATGCATATCGGCGACAACGTCGTGCGATGCGTCGCGCTCGCCTCGACCGACGGACTCGTTCGCGGGATGAAGGCAGTCGATACCGGGACGACCATCACGGTTCCGGTCGGCAAAGCCTCCCTGGGACGGATCTTCAATTTGCTGGGAGAAGCTATCGACAATGGGGAGCCGGTTCCGGCCAACGTCAAGAGACTGCCGATCCACCACGCGGCTCCGACTTTCGACGAACAATCCACCGAAACCGAGATGTTCGAGACCGGAATCAAGGTCATCGACCTGCTCGAACCGTATTCCAAAGGCGGAAAGGTTGGTCTGTTCGGAGGCGCCGGAGTCGGCAAGACCGTTATCATCCAGGAGCTGATTCACAATATCGCCACCGAGCACGGCGGCTACTCCGTATTCTGCGGGGTGGGCGAGCGGACGCGTGAAGGAAACGATCTGTATCTCGAAATGACCGAATCGGGCGTTATCGAGAAGACGGCGATGGTGTTCGGGCAGATGAACGAACCGCCGGGTGCCCGTTTGAGAGTCGCCCTCTCCGGTCTGACGATGGCCGAGTACTTCCGCGACGAGGAACATCAGGACGTGCTCCTGTTTATCGATAATATTTTCCGATTCGTCCAGGCCGGTTCCGAAGTCTCGGCGCTGCTCGGACGTATGCCTTCGGCGGTAGGCTACCAGCCGACCCTCGGTACGGAGATGGGCGCTCTGCAGGAGCGAATTACTTCGACCAAGTCCGGTTCGATTACATCGGTACAGGCAATTTATGTCCCGGCCGACGATCTGACCGACCCGGCTCCGGCCACCACCTTCTCGCACCTTGACGCCACGACTACCCTTTCGCGTCAGATTGCGTCGCTCGGTCTGTATCCGGCGGTCGATCCGCTCGACTCAACTTCGCGTATTCTCGATCCGAATATCGTCGGTGAAGATCATTACCAGGTGGCTCGCACGGTGCAGAAGATTCTGCAGCGGTATAAGGACCTTCAGGATATTATCGCGATTCTCGGCATGGACGAGCTGTCCGAAGACGACCGGCTTACCGTTCAGCGGGCTCGTAAGATCCAGCGTTTCCTGTCTCAGCCGATGTTCGTGGCCGAGCAGTTCACCGGGAAGGCCGGCAAGTACGTGAAAATCGAAGACACTATCCAGGGGTTCGACGAATTGATATCGGGTAAACTCGATCACATTCCCGAGCAGTTCTTCTTCATGGTCGGCGGTCTTGACGAGGTCCTTGAAAACTTCGAGAAATCGAAAAAGTAGGCGCAGTAACCGATGTTTCATCTCTGGATAGTCACGCCCGAACGGGTTTTCTTCGACTCCGAAGTGCAATCTCTGATTGTGCCGGGCACGGAGGGATATTTGGGCGTCCTGACCAATCACGCTCCGCTGATTACGACTGTCAAACCCGGCAAGGTGGAGTTCCGCGATGCCGAGAACAAGACCAGAGTCATCGCGACCTGCGGCGGTTTCTTTGAAGTGGCTAACAATCAGGCGCGGTTGCTTGTTGATGCCGCCGAGTTTGCCGATGAGATCGACATTGACCGGGCCAGGGCGGCGTACGAGAGGGCTCGGCAGCGGATGGCAGAGATCCAATCGGGCAAAGGTCCGGAAAAGACGAGCCTTCAGCTTGAACAGGAAGCGATCGAGCGAGCCGAAAATCGCATTCGAATCTACATGGAAACTCACTGATCGGGGGCTGCTGAAGGGCCGGCGACAGGCCTTGGCCTGATCTCGTAACCGATTGATTCTCATGGTGTTTAGCGTCTCTTTTGCACTTGACTTTTGGGCGGCATTTCTTTAGACTATCGGGTTATGATACTTGATCTGAGGGAATTCGAAACCTTCCCTGCCCATACGGTGTTGAAATCGACATCGGAGGATATCCGGCTCGAATACGAGAGTCTGGTTGGCACGAAGGAGATAGAGTGCCGGCTGGATATTCAGAAGGCCGGCGAAGAGTTCTTCTGCCAGGGTGAGGTAACCGCCAAAGCGGTCGTTACCTGTGCCCGTTGCCTGACCGATTTCGAGGCGGACCTGACCAACAGCGCCGATTTTATCGTCTGTACTCAGGAAACTTACGACAACAGGAAAGACGCGATAGATGACGAGGATTACGTCCTTTTGAAAGGGACCGATCTTCGAGCCGACATCAGTGACGTAGTTCGCCAGACGATTATTCTCGCCCTGTCGATGAAGCCGCTGTGTTCGGAGTCATGCAAAGGTCTGTGTCCCCAGTGCGGGACTAATCTGAATGAACGGACCTGCGGATGTAAAATTGAACATATGGACGCGCGCTGGGACGATCTGAAACGGTTGTCCGGCCGCGGTTAGCCGAAAAGGAAAAAGTCGATGCCACTTCCCAAGAGAAGACATTCACGCACCCGTGGGCGCAAGCGCCGCACCGGTTGGAAGCTTGAAGCCCCGAATGTAGTGGATTGTCCTCACTGCCACCAGGCGCGGTTATCCCATCACATTTGTCCTCACTGCGGTTATTACAACGGCCGTCAGGTTTTGAGCGTAAAAGAAGCATAAGACCACAGAAGACATCACAAGGATTGGATAGAAGCATATCGCTCACATGACAGCGGGCGCGAAACATACCGTAGTCCTCGACGTGATGGGTGCCGACAGCGGTGAGCAGGAGATCATCCTCGGCGGTCTTGATGCCGCCCGGAAGGTCGGTCCTGACCTCCATGTCACTCTCGTCGGTCGCAAGGAAATTATCGATGCGGTTCTGGCCAGACAGCAGGACCTTCCACCGAATATTAGCGTCGAGCACGCGCAGGATACCGTACCGATGCACGCGGCGGCCACCGATGGCGTCCGTATGCGAGAAAGTTCGGTTGCGATCGGACTTCGACGCGTCAAGGAGGGGCAGGCGGATGCCTTCGTCTCTCCCGGTAACACCGGTGCCGTCATGGCAACGTCGCTGCTTACCCTCGGCAGGATCGAGGGGGTGAGCCGACCGGCGATCACGGCCCTATTCCCCACTTCGACCGGTCGACCGACCGTCGTGCTCGATGTGGGCGCGAATGCGGACTGCAAGCCGCACCATCTCTCGCAGTTCGCGGTGATGGGATCGGTCTATGCCTCGGTTGTTTCGCGCAAGGAGTATCCCAGGGTGGGATTGCTTTCAATCGGGGAGGAGCGAAGCAAGGGGAACGAATTGATATTCGACGCCCTGGAGCTTCTCAAGCATTCCAAAATCAATTTTGTAGGCAATATCGAGGGTCGGGATATTCTTTCCGGCACGATCGATGTTGCTGTGACTGACGGGTTTACCGGCAACATTATGCTCAAATTCGCCGAGTCGATCAAACCGATGCTGGTGAAATCGATGCAGCGGCAGATTCAGACCAATGTCTTTTCCCGGGTCGGGGCGATGTTGTTGTTGCCGTTTCTCAAGCGCATGCGTAATACATTCGACTATGCTGAGTCGGGCGGCGCTCCGCTTCTTGGCGTGAACGGAATCGTGATAATCTGTCATGGAGCTTCGAATGCCCGGGCGATCTCGAATGCGATCGCAGTGGCGTTCGAGATGGCGACCAAGAAAATCAAGGAACGCATTCACGACGAGCTGATAACAAATCATTTCGGACGGATCAATGGAACAAAAGGTAAGAGCCAGGATAATCGGAACGGGGTCCTACACACCGCCGCAGCGGATGACCAACGCTGATTTCGAGAAGATTGTAGAGACTTCGGACGAATGGATCGTCACCCGAACCGGCATTAAAGAACGCAGAATCGCAAACGGTATGGCCAGCTCCGATATGGCCGTCGAAGCGGCGAAAAAGGCACTGGAAATGGCCGGATGCGCAAACGATGAAATAGGGATTCTAATTATCGGAACGGTGACGCCGGACTATCGCCTGCCGTCGACCGCTTGCATAGTTCAGGAGAAAATGGGTCTGCCGAACGCAGTCGCGCTCGACGTTACAGCGGCGTGCACCGGCTTTATCACCGGTATGTCTCTGGCGGCGCCCCTTGTAGAAAACGGTCAATATAAACGCGCCCTCGTTATCGGCGTGGAAAAACTTTCCGCCTTCACCGATTACACCGATCGAAATACGTGCGTGCTGTTCGGCGACGCCGCCGGTGCAGCGGTTCTTGCTCCCGACAGCAACGGCAGCGGCCTGATATCCACGTACCTCCGATCAGACGGATCTTATCGGAAGCTTCTCTGGGCGGAAGTGGGTGGCACGGTCGAACCATACTCGCCCGACTTTGCGTACGATGGTCGCGACAAGATATATATGAATGGCGCTGATGTCTTCAAAGTAGCGGTGAAGGAAATGTGCAACGCCGCTTTGAAAGTGATCGAAAACGCCGGATTGCAGCCTTCTGATATTTCTCTTATCGTTCCGCACCAGGCGAATATTCGGATTATCGAGGCAATTGCCAAACGGCTGAAACTCGGCATGGATCGCGTATTTGTCAATATCGAGAAATACGGGAACACATCGGCAGCATCGATTCCTCTCGCGCTCGACGAAGCCAACCGGGCAGGAAAGATCAAACCTGGCGACTACGTTCTCACGGTGGCCTTCGGCGGCGGCCTGATCTGGGGCGCCAATCTCCTGAGGTGGTAAACATGAATAAGACAGTACTCGTATTTCCGGGGCAGGCTTCCCAATATGTCGGTATGGGCAAAGAAATATACGATTCTTCGGAGAAGGTGCGGGCCCTCTACCAACTGGCATCCGATGAGATCGGCGAAGATCTCGCGCGTCTATCGTTCGAGGGTCCGGCCGAAGAACTCAAGCGGACTCGTTTCACGCAGCCGGCGATACTCCTTCACGCTCTTTCGGTACTCGTTGTCCTTGAGGATCGGCTCCCTCAGTTCGACTTCGCCTGCGGCCACTCATTAGGCGAATACGCGGCGCTGGCCATTACCGGGGCCCTGACGTTCGAGGAGGCGATCCGGGCGGTCGTGAAGCGTGCCGCGCTCATGGAAGATGCGTGTCAGAAGAATCCCGGAACTATGGCCGCAATTATGGGATTGGACGAACCAACGGTAGAAAAGATTTGTAAGCAAGCGAGCAGCGCCGGTGTGGTCATTCCGGCAAATTTCAATTCGGCCATACAGATTGCAATCTCCGGATCGCTCGAAGGCGTGAAGAAAGCGGTCGAACTGGCCCAGGAAGCAAAGGCCAAACGCGCCATCATGCTCGAAGTCGGGGGTGCGTTTCACTCCCCGTTGATGGAGCCGGCGAAGGTTGGTCTGGCGGCGTATCTGGAGAATATCAAAATTTCGAATCCGACCGTTCCGGTAATAGCGAATGTTACGGCAAAGCCGGTCACCGACGGCAACGAGGTGAGAAGACTGCTGGTGGAGCAGGTAACCGCTCCGGTGCGATGGGCTCAGACGATGGGATTTCTCCTTGACAATGAGGTCAGGACTGTTATAGAGATAGGGCCCGGCAAGGTATTGACAGGTTTGGCGAAGCGTGATCTCCGCCCCGAGACCAGCATTAACCTGGATACCCTGACGGATATTGAGGCGTTCAAGCAAGTTGAAGTTTAGGATGTGACATGGATTTTTCCGGTAAGACGGTAGTAGTGACAGGATCGGCGCGAGGTATCGGCCGGGTGATCGCCGAGAAGTTCGCTTCGCTCGGCGCGACCGTGGTGATCAGCGACCTCGATCAGCAGACGGTTGAGGCAGTCGCCCGTGAATTGGGAGGGAATGCCGCCGGATTCAAGGCCGATGTGACCAAGCGGGAGGACGTTGAGTCTCTGTTCGACAAGGTACTGGAGAAGTTCGGGCGGATCGATGTTGTCATCAATAACGCCGGAATCACCCGGGACACCCTGATGATTCGTATGGACGAAAAAGATTGGGACATGGTACTTGACATCAATCTTAAAGGCGCTTTTCTTGTCACAAAAACGGTAGCCCGGATCATGATGAAGCAGCGTTCCGGACGGATCGTGAATATAAGTTCGATAGTCGGAATTACCGGAAACGCAGGTCAGGTTAACTACTCAGCTTCAAAAGCCGGCCTGATCGGCCTGACCAAGTCGGCAGCCAAGGAACTCGCGCCTCGCGGAATCACCGTGAACGCGGTAGCGCCGGGATACATCGCCACCGACATGACGGCGGCGTTATCCGACGAAGCTAAAGAAGGGTTCCTGGGACGAGTACTTATCAAGCGACCGGGCACACCGGAAGATGTTGCCTCGGCAGTCAGCTTCCTGGCGTCTGACGAGGCATCGTACATAACCGGCCAGGTGTTGTCGGTTGATGGCGGATTGACAATAGCATAATACCAATAATCTCAAAAGGAGTCGTTACATGTCAGTAGAAGAGAGAGTAAAGGAAATCATCGTCGAGCAGCTTGGCGTGGAAGCCGGGCAGGTGACCGAGCGCGCTAAATTCGTCGAGGACCTCGGAGCCGATTCGCTGGATACGGTTGAACTGGTCATGGCCCTCGAAGAAGAGTTTTCGATCGAGATTCCGGACGAAGACGCAGAGAAGATCGTCTCCGTCGGCGATGCGATCAGCTATATCCAGGAACACTCCGACAAGTAACACCACCGGGTAGCAGGGATAGCGTGACAAACATGAAAAGAAGAGTCGTCATAACAGGAATGGGGATCGTCTCCCCGGTCGGTAACACGGTCGAACAGTTCTGGAAGGCACTGTTGGAGGGGAGATCCGGCGTCGGTGCGATAACTCGTTTCGATGTTTCACAATATCCCGCTCGGATCGCGGCCGAAGTCAAAGATTTCGACCCGACCAATTACATGGACAAGAAGGACGCCCGCCGTATGGATCCATCGGAGCAGTATGCCATGGCGGCCAGCGAGCAGGCGATCCTCAATTCGAAACTGAATCTCGAGACGGTCGATCTGGACCGGTGCGGAGTCGTTATCGGTTCCGGCATCGGCGGCATTTCAACCTTCGAGAAACAACACAGCTTGCTCGAGACATCGGGCCCGGGCAAGGTGTCGCCGTTCTTCATTCCGATGATGATAATCGACATGTGTGCGGGTCTGGTATCGATTCGTCACGGCTTCCGGGGACCGAACTATGCGACAGTTTCGGCCTGTGCGTCCTCGGCGCACGCGATTGTCGACGCCTATCGCATCATTGAGCGGGGCGAGGCGGACGTGATGATCACCGGAGGAGCGGAGGCGACAATCACTCCGTCGTCCCTTGCCGGGTTCTGCCAGGCCAAGGCGCTTTCAACGCGCAACGATGAACCGGAACGGGCTTCGCGTCCTTTCGATGCCGGTCGCGACGGATTCGTCATGGGCGAAGGATCGGCGACCCTGATTCTGGAGGACCTCGAGCACGCCCGGGCTCGCGGTGCTCACATCTACGCCGAAATGAAGGGGGCGGCGATGACGGCCGATGCCTATCACATGACCGCTCCGCATCCCGAAGGTTACGGCGCGCGCAAGGCGATCGAGTTCGCTCTTAAGAGTGCCGGGATCGGCTGCCATGAGATCGACTACATCAACACGCACGGTACGTCGACCGAGCTGGGCGATATCGCCGAGACCAAGGCGATCAAAGAAGTATGCGGCGAGCACGCCTACAAGATCCCGATCAATTCGACCAAGTCGCTGGTCGGTCATCTGCTTGGCGCCGCCGGCGCGGTGGAACTGCTGACGTCGATAAAATCCATCGAAGAAGGCGTCGTTCATCCGACCATTAACCTGGATAACCCTGATCCGGAGTGCGATCTGGACTATGTTCCGCACAAGAAAAGGGAGCATGAGATTAAGTATGCCATGTCTAACTCGTTCGGGTTCGGCGGGCACAACGTCACGCTCATTGTCGGGAGATACGATAATCACGCAGGCTAAATGAACTGGTGGAAAAGACTCATCGGACCGTTCACGACGCCTGATTCGGAGCGAGACGGGCTGTCTCAGGTTCAGCATATTCTCGGCTATCACTTCCGAAACGAATCGCTTCTTACCCTTGCACTCACGCATCGCTCATTTTCCAATTCCCGTGACGTTAACCGCACTTCCAACGAACGCCTTGAATATCTCGGTGACTCGGTCCTCGGGCTGGTCATTGCCGATCGCCTCTATCACGACCACCCGGACCTTCGCGAAGGAGAGCTAACGAAACTCAAGGCGATGCTCGTCAACGAGACCACTCTTTCGAACATCGGGAAAGAGATGGAGCTGAATCAGCATATCCGTTTGTCGGCCGAGGAAGACAAGCTCGGCGGCCGGGAGCGTCCCTCGATAATCTCCGATGCTTTCGAGTCGGTAATCGGCGCCGTCTATATCGACGGGGGCCTGGAGGCGGCGCGCGACGTTATCCTGAGGTCGATCTATCTGCGTAAGGAAGTCATCATTACCGATGACTCCCAGAAGAATTTCAAAGGTGAACTGCTCGAGCTCATTCAGGCCAGAGGGGAAGGGATGCCTCGATACGATGTCGTTTCGGAGAGCGGACCCGATCACGAGAAGGAATTCACCGTCGTGGTGTTCGTTGCGGACCGACGGATCGGCACCGGCGTAGGATCGACCAAGAAAGAGGCGGAGCAGCGTGCAGCCGCCATGGCACTCGATGCTTTCAGGGAGATGATGCATTAGGTCGCGCGAGCATCATCGTCCATCACACTCTCCGTTCGGATACGCACCCCAACAATCTTCGTGCCGGCGCGATCTTTTTCTGCAATCCCGTCTTTTTTTTTATTGACATTATTTTCAAGTATCGTTATCAACAGCAACGTACTTAATAAATAAAGGTGTCATGGCCCAGATTGATACGGAGTTAACATAGACGTAAAGTTCCTTCTGGAACCATTAACCTTAATTAAGGAGATGTGCAATGCGCAAAGCAACTCGGAAGAAAACCGCGAAGGCCAAAGCCAAGAAACCGGCCGTTCGCAAAGGCGCCAAAGCCTGGTCGAAGGAAGAGATCGCCCAGCTTCGGACCATGTATCGGACTCAGTCCGCGACGCAGATCGCCAAGGCCCTGAGGAGAAGTCTCTCTTCGGTCAAGGCGAAAGCCCGCGCCCTGAAACTTCGCAAACCGGCGTCGGCTCGGAGAAAAGCAGCTCCGAAGAAGAAAGTCGCTCGTAAGACGACTCGCAGAAAAGCCGCTCCGAAGAGAAAGACGGCAAAGAAGACCGCTCGCAAGAAAACTGCGAAGAAGGCTGTGAGGAAGACTGCTCGCAAGAAAACCGCGAAGAAGACGACTCGCAGAAAAGCCGCTCCGAAGAGAAAGGTTGCGAAGAAGACTGCTCGCAAGAAAACTGCGAAGAAGAGAACTGCCAGAAGAGGCAAGAAGAAATAGATAGCAGTCACTATCTGTGATAAAGCCCGCCGATCGGCGGGCTTTTTTTGTGGTCGATCCGATCCGGTGCCCACCCTTGACAATCCTGTCCCTATTTATGATATTCACGGCAGATTGAATCGCGGTCCAGATCGATAGAAGGAGAGTTTATGAATATAGTCGTGTTGATAAAGCAGGTGCCGGAAATCGCCCTGATAAAAGTCGATGAAGCTGCCAACCAGGTGGTTCTTCCGCAGGGCCCGGGGACGGTCAATCCGTTCGATGAGTACGCGGTCGAGGAGGGCCTGCGCCTTAAAGAGAAATATGGCGGCAAGTGTACGGTCATGTCGGTCGGAACCGAACGCACCGAATCCGCTTTGCGCAATTGTCTGGCTCTCGGCGTCGATGATGCCTATTTGCTGACTGACGAGAAGTTCAAGGATTCCGATCAGCAGGCGTACGGACGGATTCTGGCTGCCGGGCTCAGGAAACTCGGCGAATACGATCTGATTCTGGCCGGCAAGCAGGCTATCGACTCCGACTCGGCACAGGTTCCCGGTGCCGTTGCGGCGAATCTCGGGCTTCCACAGGCTATGTTCGTGAAGAAGTTCGAAGCTGTGAACGGCAACAAGGCGACTGTCTTCAGGACGACCGAGGATGGATACGATGTGGTCGAACTGACCTTGCCGGCAGTCGTGTCGGTGGTCAAAGAAATCAATGAACCGCGCCTCCCTTCGCTCAAAGGGAAGATGGCCGCCAAGAAAAAAGAGATCGTAACCTGGGGGAGCGCCGATCTTGGACTTGATGGTGCCGGTATCGGTGCACAATCTGGGACTAAGACGGTCAAAGTCTCTCCTCCGCCTCCCCGCGCCAAGGGTGAGATGATCGAAGGTGAGACGCCCGATGAGATCGCCGACAAGCTGTTCAAGAAACTTCGTGAAAACCAGGTCATCTGACCGTTTCGAGCCGCCTTCGGGCGGCTCTTTCAATTGTGGGCCGTACCTACAGGATGTTCGTGAATGCTGATTCGTAAGCTCACCGAGATGAAAGAGATCGTGGCCGGAGACTCCACGCGACTTCGCGAGTTGCTGCACCCGGAGCGGGACTATCCGTTTTCGGGTCGCTACTCGCTCGCGTTCGCGTCACTTCCGCCCGGCCAGAGTTCAACCAGGCACCGTTTGATTTCCGACGAGGTCTACTATGTTCTCTCCGGGTCCGGTCTCATGCATATCGACCACGAAAGTGCTGAGATCGGTGTTGGCGATGCGGTCGACATCCCTCCGGACGCGGAGCAGTGGCTTGAAAACACCGGAAAGACCGATCTGAACTTCCTCTGTATTGTCGATCCCGCGTGGCGGGCCGAGGACGAGACGGTGATCGAATAGGCTCGTTCTCACAACCTGTTTAAAATTGACTTCCCCGCAAAAATGCCGATATATTTTCCGTATGAAAAAGCGAGTCTTGAATCGGTTATTCACGATAATATTGCCGATCTGCCTGCTGACCTGCGGTGGCAAGCGCACCGCTGTGGCCGCCGCCGACATGGTCAGATACTCCTTGTCCGATATTGACGTCCTGTACGTGTTCGACGATCCCAGGTCGGTCGATTGGCCGACCCTGTACTATCTGAACGACACCTACGGCTGTCGGATAGATCTGCTGACATTCGATGAACGGCCCAGTTATTCGAGCACGGAAGCCTCGGTTCCCGATCGGGAGATTTATCTGCACACGTTCCACTTTCCGCCCGACGACACTACAGCGGTCACCAGAATGGTAAACGAACTGTTTCGGGAACGGATGCCGCAGATTGTCTTTTTCGAGGATCAACAGCAAGGGTATTACGGCACTGCCGAAGACGTGATAACTGCCCGGGCAGCAGCTTCGCACAGGATATTCAATATTCGCAAGATTTACCGCAAATGGCCCGCAGCCGCCAATCGACCCGAAGCACCGGGAACGGTGGTGCTCAATGGACGAGAGCTGTATGATCGATATCACGACCGAATGTCGCTTGAGATTCCGGTCCTGCTTCCGCATCTGTCGATTGATAATATTGATCCGGAACGTCTCACTCACTATGATCTGGTGAAGAACTTGACCGGGAACGTTAAAGGCTCATTCCTGGCGGGAATACCGAACTTCAGATTGACTGCAATTATCGACTCATTGTTTCAGACCGGTCCGATGAAAGAGACGCTGCTCCTGCAGGCAAAGAAGTATTCAAGCTTCTTCAACGCTTCACGCATATCGGTCGGACGCAACAAGGTCAAACTGATTGTTGATGGCTATCGCGAGCTGACCTATCTCAATTCGCAGGATAAGGCTTTTGCCGGTATGACTGAATTCCAGTACTATCTTGAGGATCTGGAGCGCAAAGCCGAAAGAGCCGCCTTGCATGCAGTAGGAATCGGCTGGGACGGCAAGATCATTCTGCGCGATTCTCCGCACGGTCCCAGGCTGAAGTTCCTTGCGTCCATTTCGGTCGATGGCCCGAAAGAAGTGCAAATCAACAGCTTCACATTCGATCCCTTCTGGGATACGACGGAAGTAATCCTCGATTCGGTCCCGGTCACAATCGTACCACATCAATCATATATACGCGAGTTCCTCGTCGATGTCGATCACACCCGGCTCGAAGGCAAGACGTCCGATTCCCTTTCGTTCACCGTGCAGGTGGCATACGGCGGGCGGATTCCGCTGACTTTCAAGAGCAAGCTGCCGCTCTGGGAGGCTCCGAAGCTGGGCATCAAGTTTGATCCGAGTTTCTATTTTGTCAAGCCGTTCCCGGAACTCGACGTAGACAAAGTCGTATCCAGCACGTCGGTGCGGGTGGACGTGATCAAACCGTACGATTATGCCGGTACTGCGGAATTCAATCTGAGCACACCGAAAGGGATGTTTGCCGGCGCGTACCGTAAGAATATCAATCTCGAGAAGGGATTCACCGAGCAGTCTATCCGGATACCTTTTACCATCTCGAACCTGTTTGAGTTGGGGACCCAGCCGCTCGGTATTGATTTGATAATTGACGGCAAGACGGTAGCGTCCGACACCGGGCACATTCGCATCGCCGCGTGCAAGATTCCGGATACCCGGACAATCGGGTTCCTTCCTGATACCGTCGGCCTGCTGGAGGATGTTCTGCGGATGTGCGATGCCTCATTTCAACCGCTCACCGATCGATCGCTGTTGACTGCGGATCTGGATGCCTACAGCGTCATTGCGGTCGGATCCGGCGCGCTAAGAGGTTATCCGTCATTTTCGAAGATAAAACTGCGCCTTGAGGACTATCTCAGGCAGGGAGGTTCACTGGTCATATTCGGTCAGCCGGAAGATTGGCCGGGGGACGTTTTACCCGTCTCGCTCGTACCTTCGGTAGAACTTGTCGACAATCAGCAGATTAAGAATCTCATTTCCGGAGCCAACATCCTCAGCAAACCGTATCTCATATCGGAGAAAAACCTGCTTTCGGAATTCTATCGCAAGGAAGATCTCACTCCGGCCACGATTGCACCGGCCGAAAAAGTGTTCGTGACGCCGTCGGGCGCGACCCTGCTTTCAGTCTCCCGGCTCGGCACCGGTCAGATCATCTATTGCGGATTTCCCCTGCTTGAAATGATCTCGCGCCTCGATATCGAGGCAATTCACCTTTTTGCAAATATCATGAACTATTAATCCTCGGAAATGTTATATTCCTCACAATGTCTTGCCTGTTAGAGGATTAGGAGTACATATTGCATCGCCGGAAGGGCTCAGAAGAGACTCGCTCACGATTTTCTACGCTCACGAAATACTTCCGCCGGTATCGGCGCTATCTCGTCATTGGTGGAATTGCGGTCGTTTTCTCAAATCTGTTCATTCTTGTCACTCCGTATGTGTCGAAGCTGGTATTTGATGCGCTTCAGGCGCACAAGCCGATGACGCTGATTCTGAAATTCGTCATTCTTTCGTTCTTTCTGGCGGTCTTCTCAGGCGGCTTTCGCTTTGTCATGCGAAGGACGATCATCTGGATGTCCCGGTATATCGAATATGACCTGCGGGAAGAAGTGTTTGCTCACCTGCTTCGGTTGACCCCTTCATTCTATTATCAGCGTCGCACCGGCGATCTGATGGCGAGAATGACCAACGATCTCGAGGCGGTCAGGCAGATGGTCGGTCCGGGCATTATGTATATCTCCGATACGATTGTGAAGCTGACCGTGGCGTTCGGTTTCATGGTCTATCTGTCACCAAAACTTACGCTGTATGCAATTATTCCCCTGATCGCTCTTCCGATCGCTGTCAATCGGATCGGGAATCTGATTCATCGACGTTTCATGAAAGTGCAGGAGAGCTTCTCAGAGCTGACCGCAGCGGCACAGGAAAATCTTTCCGGTATTCGCGTTGTGAAGGCGTATCGTCAGGAGCAGCCGGAGATCGATCATTTCGGTGAGCTTTCCGACAAGAACGTCGAATACAACATGTCACTGGCGCGCCTGCAAGGCGTCTTTGTACCTTCGATGCGGCTCGTCGCGGCCATATCGTATCTGGTCGTATTTTACTTTGGTGGCCTGCAGATTATCAAAGGCGGGCTTAGCCTCGGCGATGTTGTCGCGTTCTTTGGCTATCTCTCGATGATCACCTGGCCGATGATCGCGATTGGATGGGTGACTTCACTCTACCAGCGGGGGACGGCATCGCTCGGCAGAATCAATAGTATACTGTTCAGCGAGCCTGCCGTTGCCAACGGAGAGCATCGAAAGCACGCCGATCAGATGCGCGGTGAGATCGAATTCAGGAATCTCAGGTTCGGTTACAACGGTACCCCGGTGCTGGAAGATATCAACTTGAAGATCGACGCCGGGCAGACAGTCGGTCTGATCGGCATGACCGGATCAGGGAAGACCACCGTCATATCGTTGCTATCGCACATGTTCCCGATCGAGCGGGGGCAGGTGTTCATCGATGGTGTGGACATTAACGACTGGGAGCTTGAACGCCTTCGCAGTCAGATCGGGGTGGCCACGCAGGAGCCGTTTCTTTTTTCGGATACGATCGAAGGAAATATCAAGTTCGGACGGCGCGAGGCCTCGTTGGACGAAGTGATCGAGACAGCCGGAATCGCGGATCTGAGCAAAGATATAGATGACTTTCACGATGGATACGAAACGATAGTCGGCGAGCGGGGGATCACACTCTCCGGCGGGCAGAAGCAACGAACTGCAATCGCACGGGCCATCATGACGCGGCCGGCTATACTGATTCTCGATGACGCAACCTCGGCCGTCGATACCGAGACTGAACACCAGATCAACGAAAGAATCAAGCAGGTTCTAACCGGCCGGACCGCGATCATCATTTCTCATCGCGTCTCCTCGGTCAAAGAAGCTGACATTATCGTCTATCTGCACGATGGCAGGATATCCGAACAGGGGACGCACGATGAATTGATGGCTCGGAATGGCCACTATGCCGAGCTGTATCGATCGCAATTGCTTGAATTGGAACTGGAGGCGCTGTGAGCGGAGCGCAGAATTATCACGAAGAAGAAGTTCTCGGCAAGGCGTACGACGCCCGGCTGATGAAGCGGCTCCTGACTTACGTCAGGCCGTATCGCTGGGTTATCGTCGCCGCCGTGGGAGCGCTGTTGCTGAGCGCGCTCTTTCAGACTTCGCTTGCCTTCATTACCAAACACGGAATCGATGACTACATTCTCAAAGGGAATGCCAAAGGCTTCCATCTGATCGCCCTGGCCTATCTGGCGATCATCGTCCTGACCCTCGGCGTCAGCTACGCCGAGATTTATACCACCTGGTGGGTGGGACAGCACGTCCAGTACGATATTCGGATGAAGATCTTCCGACATCTCCAGAACCTCCACCTCGGATATTTCGACAGGAACCCGGTCGGACGACTGGTCACGAGGGTCACGAACGACGTGAACACGCTCGACGATCTCTTTTCATCGGGGGTGGTGAATATAATCGGTGACATTCTCATGCTTGTCTTCTTCGTCGGAGCCCTGCTGTATGTGAACTGGAAACTCGCCCTGGTCGTGTTCGTCACGGTGCCGCTCTTACTGGTGGCCACGTTCTTTTTCCGTGCCAGGGCGCGCGATGCCTATCGGTCCGTCCGTCTGAAAATCGCTCGGATCAACGCATTCGTACAGGAACACCTGACCGGCATGCAGATAGTGCAGCTGTTTACCCGGGAAGAAGAAACGCTGGGCAAATTTGACGATATTAACAGGGACCTCAGATCGGCGCACTTCCGGTCGGTGCTCTATTACGCGGTGTTCTATCCAACGGTCGAAATCATTGGCGCCTTCTCCGCCGGACTGTTGTTTTACTACGGCGGGAAGATGATCGAGATGCAGACACTCAGCTTCGGCGACCTCGTCCTGTTCATCTATCTTGTCGAGCGTTTCTTCCAGCCGATACGTGACTTGTCGGAGAAGTACAACATCCTGCAGGCGTCGATGGCTTCCTCCGAGCGTATCTTCAAGTTGCTGGACACCGAGCCGCAAATTGTGGATAAAGCAGTGACCCGAACACCCGAGAAGTTCGCCGGTAAAATTGAATTCGATCATGTCAAGTTCGCATACAACGAGCCGGAATGGGTGCTCAACGATGTTTCCTTCACGGTTGAGCCCGGGGAGAAAGTCGCGATTGTCGGAGCAACCGGTGCGGGCAAAACCTCGCTGATTTCACTCCTGTATCGGTTCTACGACTACCAGCATGGCTCGATCCGCCTCGATGGTATCGATCTGAAGGACTATCCGGTCGAAACGCTGCGCTCGCACCTCGCACTGGTGCTCCAGGATGTGTTCATTTTCAGCGGCGATTACACTACTAATGTCCGCTTGAGGGATAAGAAGATTTCCGATGAGGTTGTCTCAGAGGCTTTGCGACGAGTCGGTTTTGATCGCTTCCTGCAGCAGCATGAAGAAGGAATTCACACCGAGGTTAAGGAGCGTGGCGCAACCCTGTCGACCGGACAGAAACAGTTGCTGTCGTTTGCGAGAGCGCTCGCCTTCGATCCGGATATTCTCATACTGGATGAAGCGACCAGCTCCGTAGACACCGAGACGGAGCACTTGATCCAGAGTGCGTTGGAAGAGCTGCTCAAGGGGAGAACGTCGATAATCATTGCGCACCGGCTTTCTACAATAGAGAAGGCAGACAAGATAATTGTACTGCATCATGGCACACTTCGCGAGATGGGCAAGCATCAAGAGCTGCTCAAGAAGCGCGGTATCTATTACAAGCTACACCAGTTGCAGTACAAGCGACAGGACACCACCGGTCGCCAGGATACCCCGGTCGCGGAGGTACGCAAATGAGTTTACCGGGGAGTGAACTTAAGAGACTGTTGAACTTTACCGAGAAACTGGCGATCGATGCCGGAAGGATTCTCTCGGAAGGATTCCACAAGCCGAAGCGAGTCCGGTATAAGGGAGTGATCGACCCGGTCACTCAGTTTGATGTCAAATCGGAGAATTTCATCAAATCGAAAATCCTGAAACGGTATCCCGACCACAGCTTTCTTGCCGAGGAAGGCGACGCGATAGACTCCGGCTCCGAATTCCGCTGGGTGATCGATCCGCTCGATGGCACAGTGAACTACGCGCACGGTTTCCCCGTCTATTCGGTGTCGATAGGCCTGCAATATCGGGGAGAATCGGTGGTTGGCGTGGTTTACGATCCGGAGGCAGATGAGAAGTTTGCAGCTTCGCTCGGTCATGGCGCCTTCATGAATAAGAAACGGCTCCGCGTGACATCGGAAAAGAGTCTACAAAAGGCGTTGCTTGCCACCGGTTTTGCCTACAGCATACGAACCGCCCGCGTGAACAACCTCGGGATGTTTGCGAGGATGGCCAAGAAAGCACAGGGAGTCAGAAGACTCGGCTCCGCGGCCCTGGATCTTTGCTGGCTCGGCGCGGGGAGGCTCGACGGGTTCTGGGAGTACGAACTCCATCCCTGGGATACGGCGGCCGCGACTCTGATTGTCACCGAGGCGGGAGGAAAGGTCACACGGATCAACGGCGGATCGTACAGCATCTTCAACAAGGACATTCTCGCCTCGAACGGACATATACACAACGCTATGAAACGAGTTCTGCATCAACGACGGAAATAACCGCGCCGCTGGTCGGAAAATCGAGGAGAGATTTGTCTTGTCTATCCGATTTCATGCGGCAATATTGCGTATAAGAGGGAAATGAGGAGAATGAAGCGTCTTGCAAATTACGCCCTGATACTCGGGGTGATCTGGTTGGCCGCGTGCTCCAAGAACGATACTGCCCCCCCGCCAACCCAATCCGATGACACGACACCACCGGCCGACATCTCGAATCTTGTGGCCGGGACCCCCACCGGGAGTACCATCACACTGAGTTGGACTGCCCCCGGCGATGACGGCATCGCAGCCAAAGCATCGCAGTACGATATTCGCTATTCGACTTCGCTGATCACCGACTCGAATTTCAATCAGGCGACTAAAGTGGCCAATCCGCCGCTTCCCACAGTGGGTGGAGCCAATCAGACGTTCATCGTCGGCAGCCTTCAGCCGAACACCCTCTACTACTTTGGGATAAAGACGGCGGATGAGGTCCCCAACTGGTCCGGGCTTTCGAATATAGATTCAGCCAGGACACTGCTTGCCGGAGACTGGACGATTTTCACCGCGGCCACTACCAATATTCCGTCTGATACGGTGTACGACATTGATTTCCACGGAGCCGATCGGCTGGTCGGCACTTCCGGCGGTCTGGGCGTACTCACCGGCAGTACGTGGACAACATATGATTCGCTCAACTGGCCCAATCTGCCGGAAGACCGGATTCGTGCGGTTGCCTATGATCCGGCCGGTAAGATCTGGGCGGCCAGCTACGACAACGGATTTTCAGGCTTTGAGGACACCGCTTTTGTCCTATACAACGACAGCACGACCGGACAGTCGGTCAACGCGGTGCGAAGCGTGATCTCCAATTCGGTCGGTGAACTCTGGATCGGGACGGCCAATGCCGGGCTGTTCCATCTCACTGATACCGGATTGGTCAATTACACGACTTTGTCCGGCGTGAATCTGAATCAAAACGGGTTTACCGATCTGGCGTTCGATTCGTCCGGATTTCTCTGGGTCGCCTATGGTAACGGACGCGTAGCCAGGTTCAATGGGACGACGTTCGATAATCCGATCGATGTCGGCAGTCAGTATAATATTGTGCACTCAATCGCGGCCGACCGATCCGGTAATCTCTGGTTTGGCAGTGACAACGGAGTCTATCGCTACAACTCCGGCACGCTCGTTCAATACACCACGAGTAACAGTGGACTGGTCTACGACGTAATCATCTCGGTTACGGTGGCACCGAACGAAGAGAAATGGTTCGCTACCCCGGTCGGGCTGAGTCGGTTTAACGGATCGACCTGGACAAGCTACACATCTTCGAACAGCAATCTCCCTGGTAATTTCATCTGGATAGTTCGGTCCGATCAGGTGGGGAATCTCTGGATCGGAACCAACCACGGGCTGGCCGAGTTTACTCCGTGAGCTTTCGGACAGGGTGATTTGCCCCGCCGCGAAGTTGGCCCGGAACTGCGACAGCAGCAATCTGGACCCGGGTAATCAAGCATTAGCGAAACCGTTCGACAATTAAGATAGAGATACTAATGAGCAAAATTCAACTGGTCAAATCAACCTCCGGCATTCGGGGCGTTATCGGAAACGGACTCGATCCACAGCTCGTCGGTCAATACGGAGCAGCCTTCGGTACATTCCTCAAAAGGGGACCGATAGTGGTCGGTCGTGACAGCCGCCCTTCGGGAGAGATGATCAAGGCGGCGACAATTGCCGGACTCGTGTCGGTGGGAATCGACGTCATAGATATTGGTATAGTCCCGACTCCGACAGTTGAGATTGCCGTGACCAGTCTCAAGGCGCGGGGAGGGATATGCATAACCGCCTCCCACAACCCGGCCCAGTGGAATGCTCTTAAGTTCTTCAACGACAAAGGGGAGTTTATCTCTCCCGCCCAGTACAAACTGCTCGATGGCATCTTCCGGCGGGCCAAATTCCCCCTGAAGAAACATGACAAGATCGGCCGGATCACTTACAGCGACATTTGGGCGGAGGAGCATATCAAAAAGACTCTTTCCCTCAAGACGGTAAATACCGCCGCTATCAAGCGACGTAAATTCAAAATAGTTGTCGATGCCGTCAACGGGGCCGGTTCTTACGCTCTTCCAGCTCTGCTTGAGATGCTCGGAGTTAAGGTCGAGCGAATTAACTGTAAGGGAGATGGCGATTTCGTCCACGAACCGGAACCGGTACCCAAGAACTTGACGCAGTTGTGTCGAGCGGTTAAGAGACACAAGGCCGATCTCGGCATGGCCTGTGATCCCGACGCCGACCGTCTCGCTCTGGTCGATGGTGCCGGACGGCCGATTGGAGAAGAGCTGACCCTTTCGATAGCGGTCAAAGCCATTCTTGCCAAAAAGCGTGGTCCGACGGTCATAAACCTCTCAACGTCAAAGACTACCGAAGATGTCGCCCGGTCGATGGGCTCGAAGGTTCATTATTCGAAAGTCGGCGAAGCTAATGTCGTACAGATGATGCACGCCCGGAGGGCGATTATCGGTGGCGAGGGTAACGGCGGCGTCATTTACCCCGGTTTCCATGCCGGACGGGATTCGCTTGTAGCGGCGGCGCTTGTTTTGGACTGTCTGGCAGCCGAAAAGAAGTCCCTTGCTGAGCTGGTTGCAACTTTGCCCGAATACCACTATATAAAGACGAAAGGCAATCTGGTCGGCAGTTTCGGCATGAAGCTCAAGCAATTCAAACGGGAGTCGTCATCGATTCTCGGAAAGACCAGAATTGACAGCCGCGACGGTTACAGATTTGATTTCAAAGACGGCTGGATCCAAATCCGTACTTCCAATACCGAGCCGATTTACCGGCTGATCGTGGAAACTCGGGACCGGGAGCTGTCCGAGCAGTTACTTAGAAAAGTTACGAAGTACTTCAAATAGGAGTCTGGGAATACTATGTGTGGAATTGTCGGATATGTAGGGCCCAAGCAGGCCATGCCCATTCTCATGAAGGGGTTGAAGCGCATGGAGTATCGCGGCTATGACTCGGCCGGGATCGCCATGCTTACCGACTCCGGCCTGATGGTGGCGAAAGCGGCCGGTAAGATCAGCCGGCTCGAAGAGATGCTCACCGACGCCACTTTCAACAGTACCCGGGGGATCGCCCACACCCGTTGGGCCACCCACGGCGAACCGACTCAACTCAACGCGCATCCGCACACCGATGAAGCTGAAGAAATCGCCCTGGTACACAACGGGATTATCGAGAACTACCGCACCCTCAAATCATTTCTTGTCCAGAAGGGATTTCACATCCGGACCGACACCGACACGGAGATCCTCGTCCACCTGATCCGTTTTAATTATCACGGGGATATGACCGAGGCGGTGCGGAACGCTCTGCGCCAGGTCGAAGGGACCTACGGTATTGCCGTGATGTCGTCGCTGCACCCGGATACAATCGTCGCCGCCCGCATGGGCTCGCCTCTTGTGCTCGGCATCGGCAAAGGAGAGAATTTCGTAGCTTCCGACGTCTCCGCCATGCTCGACCACACCAAGAAGGTGGTGTATCTCGAAGACGGCGAGATTGTAACAATTACGCCGAACGGCTACAAGATTACGACCATTCAGAACGACAGCATCACCCCGCAGATCGAAGAAGTCACCTGGACGCTCGATCAGATCGAGAAGGGTGGTTACGACCATTTCATGCTCAAAGAGATTCATGAGCAGCCGACCACTCTCAGGAACGCCATTCGCGGACGTTTGAATTTCGAGGAAGGTATTCCGCGGCTTAACGGGCTGAACCTTCAGTACGACGAACTCCGCAAAATCAAACGGATTATCATAACCGCCTGCGGGACTTCGTGGCACGCCGGACTTATCGGTGAATACATGATCGAAGAACAGGCGAGAGTGCCGGTCGAAGTTGAGTATGCTTCGGAATTCCGCTACCGTTCACCGCTCGTGGATGAGAATACGATCCTGTTCGCCATCAGCCAGTCGGGTGAGACAGCGGATACGCTTGCCGCCATGCGCGAGGCCGAAAAGCAGGGTGCAACCGTGCTCGGTTTGGTGAATGTGGTAGGTTCCACGATCGCCCGTGAGACCGACGGCGGGGTCTATCTCCACGCCGGACCGGAGATCGGAGTAGCTTCGACTAAAGCTTTTACATCTCAGGTGATGGTCCTTTCGCTAATCAGCACCCTCCTTGCTCGTATGCGCCACCTGTCGGTGCAGGCGGGACAGGAAGTGATCGACAATCTCCAGCGTATCCCGGATCAGGTTGAACAGATCCTGCAGAATAGCGCCGAGATCGAGAAGATCGCGCAGGAATATTATCCTTCGAATAATTTCCTCTATCTCGGCCGCGGAATCAATTTCCCGGTGGCGCTCGAAGGTGCCCTCAAGCTAAAGGAAATTTCCTACATTCATGCCGAGGGATATCCGGCGGCGGAGATGAAGCACGGACCGATCGCACTGATCGACGAAAACATGCCGGTGGTGGTAATCGCACTGCAGGATCCGGTGTACGACAAAGTTATGTCGAATATCGCCGAGATCAAGGCGCGTAACGGAAACGTTATCGCGATAGCCACCGAAGGAGATACCGAGATTGCCGAGCGGGTCAATCATGTGATCTACATACCGAAGACCAATCGGTTGCTCACGCCGCTGCTTTCGATCGTTCCTCTGCAATTGCTGGCGTATCATATCGCCGTCCTTCGCGGATGTCATGTCGACCAGCCGAGGAACCTTGCCAAATCGGTGACAGTCGAATAGCAATCACACTCGTATAGCACGATTACCGGCCGGATGATTGATAATCATCCGGCCGTCTTGTTATTTGGCCGAGAGATTCCATTTGCCGAAGCCCACGTCAGCAATCGTAGGTCAGGAGGCCTGCCCTCCTGACATTTGTGCCGAAACGTCCGCTCGTGAATGTCAGGAACACAGGGTTTGACATACGGCCTAACCGAAAAACAGTCATCACGAGGCGCCCATCACACCGGTTAGGCGTGAAGCCGTCGTGATCTCGACTTCATCTCTTGTCCGGGCGCGACCATTCGGCTGGGTTCCTGATGCACACTGGTGACAAATGGCAGTGTTGTAGGGAAGACTCGCTTCGAGCCTGCCGTTGGATGTCTGGATTGCCGGCATCTTCTTGTAGGGCACCCTCGTCTTCGAGCGTGCCGTTCAATGTCAGGAACACAGGGTTCCTGACATTGTATCGCGATGTTGTAGCTGCCAATATCACCGCGGGTAGGTCAAAACCCCCGCCGCTTGGCGGGCGGTTTTGACTTCCTCAAAGGGTGTATCAGAGCTGCGGTATCGGAGATTCTGAATGTCAAGACCGCAAGGGTTTTGACCTACTCGGCTAAACTCACCCTCACCCTGTATCCCTCTCCCAGAGGGAGAGGGAGAAGAGACGGCAAACCTTCCCATTGTCAGAACGAACGTAAGCGATGTATCCGGTCTATAATGTAAACCATGATCCCGGTTTAGTCTTCTTTCTCCCCTCACCCTGGGAGAGGGGCCGGGGGTGAGGGAAGATTGCCTGCGATAATCCTTCCTGATACGTCCCTGCGATAGGCGATTTTCAGCGAATGGCTGTTGCTGTTCGTCTGTAAGTAGAGTATTCTGAGTTGTACAATCGGGGGCGGGAGGAGATTCTCGGCTGACGTAACCCGGGCTCTTCATCCGTACCAACAGGGTTTCCCGGCCGCATACAGGGGAGATGACAATGAACTGTATTCATACTCGGATATTTGCATTAGTCGTGATATCCGCTCTGACGCTGCTCGCGGGGAGCGCGCCTGCACAGTCTCAGAGGCTGAAGCTCGAAATTGGACTCTCGCAGACTCAGTATTTGCTCTATGAGCCGGTTTATGTGGATGTTACACTGACCAATTTGACAAGCGACACGGTGAAAACTATAGTGATGGATCCAATTGCAGGATACCACTCACTGGACATAGAACTGATCAATGAGAAGGGAGATACTCTTAACTACACCGGACCTATCGCGACAATGAGTCCGGATTTCTTCAAGGGCGAGCTGATGCAACCCGGTGAGACTTGGTATGTTTGCTCCGGACTTCTCGGGATATATGGCGTTCGCGATAAGGGCATGGTAGCGCATACATTCTTTCCGTACTTGCCGACCGGAATCTATCGAATCAGAGCATGCCATACGGGAGTGTGTTCACAACAGCTCGAATTCGAAGTGGTCAATCCCGAGGGGGAGGAAAGGACTGTCTACGATGAGATGATGGCCGCGTACGGCCGAAACGACGAGCCGGCATTGCGTCCGGGGAAGCTTGCTCCGAGGCTCGAAGAGTTCCTTGCCAAATTCCCTCGGAATGCATATTCGGAAAAGGTCTCATATAATTTGGCAATCGCAACGGGAGATTACTTAACCTTTCTCGAGCGGTTTCCAAACTCAGGTTACACACAGGGGGCAATATCTTATATCGTGAATTCCGTATCTGACAAAGAGGAGTTCCTAAAGAAAGTTACTGCAGATCATCCTGGCACTCGGAGTGCTAAGTTCGCGGAGCAGTTATTGAAAAGGAGGGAGAAGAAATGAGATGGATATATTGCGCCGTCACAAGCATGCTGATGTCTCTGGTGAGCGCACTGAGTGCGTCCGGACAGACTCATAGCGACCTTGCCCTCATTGAGAGGCCGATCTATGAGAACCCACAGATTATGAAATTAACCCGGGGCATTTCCAAGGACTATTGGAATAAGCGACTCTTCTGTACCAGCAGTCGTAGGTCAGGAGGCCTGCCCTCCTGACATTTGTGCCGAAACGTCCGTTTGTGAATGTCAGGAACACAGGGTTCCTGACCTACGGTAGATGCCTATCTCGTAGCCCACGTCAGCGAGGAGGGCGACAGCCCGAACGATCGCCACGTGGCTAATGTAATAGGGGACCCGACCCTCGAGATCCGCCTATTCCGACGGTTCGTCGAAATCGGATTTGCCTTTGCGCATTTTGGTGAAAACGAGTGAGTAAGTTCCCTTGAGGATCTTGCCGACCACTTCGGTGAAGCGCGATGGAGTCAACTGCTGGAGGCTGTAAAGCGGCCAGGCTTCTCGGGGAGAGTTTTTGGTGACTTCGGGGTCTTTTTTCTTTCGACGCGGCATTCCAGTCTCCAGGCGCTCCGGGTTCGCAGCAATTTGCGTTACAACCCGGACTTACTACTCTATTGTTAAACGAGCCACAGCGTGGCTGTGTTCCGTGGACTGATTTAGCGTCGCCGGGCTACTGATCTACCTTCGGCAGATCTTTAGGCAGTTCCTTGTCCTCCCTGAATCCAAGAGCGTAATCCGCCTGCATCAGCGTATGAATCTCACGTGTCCCTTCGTAGATCGAGGCTCCCTTGGAGTTGCGGTAGAATCGTTCGACCGGATATTCGTCCGAAAACCCGTAGGCACCATGGACTTGTACCGCATTGGCTGCCGCCGCTTCGGCTTCGCGGCAGGCGATCCATTTTGCCAGCGATGTCGCCTTGGTTGACCGTTTTCCCTGGTTCTTCAGCCAGCCGGCTTTCATCCAGAGATATGAACTGTACTCATAGGCCGCTTCCATGTTGGCGATCATCTGCTTGACCAGTTGGTGCTCTTCAATATTGACGCCGAAAGTCTGGCGCTGTTTAGCGTACGATACCGAAGCATCGCGGCAGGCCCTGATAAGTCCGCACGATCCGGCCGCCACCGTGTATCTGCCCTGGTCGAGGCAGAACATGGCGATCTTGAATCCGGCGCCTTCCTTGTCCACCCGATTCGCCTCGGGAACTTTGACATCCTGGAATGAAATGTATCCGGTATTACCGGCGCGGACACCCAACTTTCCGTGGATCGTTCCGGTGGTAACGCCGTCCCAGCCACGCTCTACTATGAAGGCCGTGAGTCCGCTGTGATCGCGCTTCTTCTTCTTATCCAAATCCGTCCAGGCGAACACGAGGAAATAATCGGCGACATCGGCAAGGGAAATCCACATTTTCTCGCCGTTAAGCAGATAAGAATCCCCCTGTTTCACCGCCGTGCTCTGGATGCCGATCGCATCCGAGCCGGCCGCCGGTTCGGTCAATCCGAAAGTGGCAATTTTCTCACCTTTAGCCGCCGGAGTCAAATATTTCTGTTTCTGCTCTTCGCTGGCGAAAGTGAGTACCGGCAGGGAGAAGAGCCCGATATGGACGGACAGGATCACTCGCGCCGAGGTGTCGGCATGTTCCAGTTCTTCCGATGCGAGTCCCAGCGAAATATAGTCCATTCCCAGTCCGCCGTACTGCTCCGGAATACAAAATCCCAGCAGGTTGGCCTTGGCCATGGCCGGAAGAAGGTCCGGATTGAGCTTCTGCGAGCGATCGTACTCCGCGATACTCGGCCGGACGACTTTCTGCGCGATATCCCGCGCCATGTCCCTCACCGCCAACTGATTTTCGGTGAATGAGAAATCTATCATGAGAGAATTGGCTCCTTTGGTAGTCGTGGTAAGTTCTGTGAGTATATACGTAATGGCGGGTGCATTGTCAAACTATTGTCCCCGGGACAAATCCCTGTCGAAACCACCGATTCCTCTTCGTACCCGGTTGCCCGGCAGTCGGTTTTTACATATATTGCGGCTCTAATTCGAAAGGGATGTCGTGAGCGAGCGGACCCATATAAAGGCCGACATCATCGCCTACTCCCGGGAATACGCGGAGGTGGTTCGGTCATGGATCGATTGCGAAGAAACGTATAGTCTCGTCTGCCAGGGGAAGGATTTCCCCCCTCCGGAAGATGTCGTGGAGTCCTGGCAGCGGGAAGGGGTCATGTCGTTTCTGCTTTTTGCCGACCGCAAGCCGGTGGCCTATGCCGAGTTCTGGAAGCGGCCCCAGGAACTTGCGTTGCAGGTGGCCCATCTTATAGTCGATCCTTACAAACGGTCCGAGGGATACGGCACTAAAATGCTGCAGTTGCTCTACGACCGGGCGGCCTCGAGACGCGACGTTGCGAAAGTAGTCATGAATATTTACAACGACAACCCAATTGCGGTAGGCTGTTTCCTCAAGGCCGGTTTTGAACTTGCCGGCACTACGAATTACACCGAGGGGCTCAGAATGGTCAGGTACGTCAAATAGAATTCACTTAAGATGCAATAATACGGATGGAGAGTGTGATGATTAAAAAAGTAGGTATTGTAGGATTCGGACAGATGGGCTCGGGAATCGGCCAGGTCTCGGCGGCCGCCGGCTATCAGGTGACGGCGCTCGAGGTCTCCGATGAGGTGTTTCAAAGAGGGTTGGGCTACATTACCAGGTCACTTGACAAAGCGATCGAAAAAGGGAAAGCGGATCAGGCATTCAAGGACAAAGTGCTCGGGAATATCAAGAAAGCGTCCGGGTTTGCCGATCTCGCCGACTGCGATATCGTTTGCGAAGCGGTGATCGAAAACATGGACGTCAAAAAAGAGGTGTTCGTCAATCTGGACAAAACGTGCAAGCCGGAAACGATTCTTGCTTCGAATACTTCATCGCTGCCGATCGGTGATATGGCAGCTTCGACTTCGCGGCGCGATCGCTTTCTCGGACTTCACTTTTTCAACCCGGTACCGATCATGAAACTTTGCGAAGTTGTCAAGACGCTCGATACTTCGGAAGAGACCTTCAAGACTGCCTACGGTTTCGCTGAATCAGTAGGCAAGACTGCGGTTACGGCCAAAGATTCCCCCGGTTTCATCGTGAACGTTCTGCTGGTGCCGTATCTGCTTGATGCGATCAAGCAGCTTGAGCGCGGGTTGGCGAGCCGCGAAGATATCGATAACGGCATGATGCTCGGATGCGGGCACCCGATGGGTCCGTTGACCCTGACCGACTTCATCGGACTCGACACGATTCTGTATATCGCCGACATCATGTTCGAGGAGTTTAAAGACTCGCACTATGCCGCGCCGCCGTTGCTCCGCCGGATGGTGAATGCCGGGTACCTCGGCAAGAAGACAAAGAGAGGGTTTTACGACTATTCGAAGAAGTAGCGGCGAATATTCGGACGAATTGAACGATAAAGGAACAGTCAGATGAACGAATACAAGAATCTGTTGGTCGAGACGAAAGAGCATGTCCTGATTGTCAGGATCAATCGGGAGCGTGCGCTCAATGCGCTCAACAAAGAGATCATCGGCGAACTTCAGCAGTTATTCAGCTATTACTGGATGGATGACACAGTCAAGTGTGTCGTTATCACCGGCGCCGGCGAGAAGGCGTTCGTCGCTGGTGCGGATATCAGCGAGCTGGCCGATCTCGATGTTCGCAGTGGAAACGAACTTTCAGCACGCGGTCTCTATCTCATGAAGACGATCCAGAATTTCCCCAAGCCGGTAATCGCGGCGATCAACGGTTTTGCCCTCGGTGGCGGATGCGAGCTGGCTATGGCCTGCGATATCCGTCTGGCATCGGAAAAAGCCAAGCTGGGACAGCCCGAAGTCAATCTCGGCATTATCCCCGGCTATGGCGGCACCCAACGCCTGCCGAGGCTGGTGGGGCGCGGCAAAGCGATGGAACTTATTCTGACCGGTCAGATTATCGATGCCGCCGAGGCGCATCGTATCGGGTTGGTCGACGAAGTCTATCCGCCGGAGCAATTGATGGACAAAGCGCTTGAAATGGCAAACCTGATTTGCACCAAGGCGCCGGTCGCTATCGTGCTGGCAAAAGAGACGATCAATCGCGGAATCGAAGGAAGTCTTTCTTACGGCTGCGATCTGGAGAAAGCCAACTTTGCGCAACTGTGCGGGACGGGCGACAAGAACGAAGGAATGGAAGCATTCCTTGAAAAGCGTCCGGCCAAGTTCACCGGCAAATAGACAACTCGATTCGCGTTAGATGACTAAAAGCAAAGCATCGCCGGTGAATAGCCGGCGGTGCTTTGTCGTTTCCGGGTTCAATTGAGAGCGTGTATTATGAGCCTCAAGATCAGACGTGCAACTATCGAGGATCGTCCTTGGGTACTGGAGATCGTCCAGGGATGGGGGGCAGATTTCGTGGTGACTCGAGGCAGAAAGGCGTATCCGGCCGACGTTGATGCGTTCATTGCATGCGATGAGCACGGAGAGCGGATCGGTCTGGCAACATACGAAATCATCGGCGGTCAGTGCGAAGTTGTCACGCTGGATGCCCTGACCAAGTTTCAGGGGGTCGGCTCGGCTCTCATGAATGCCGTTATCGACGACGCCCGGGCGAGAGGGTGCATACGCATCTGGCTCATCACCACCAACGACAATCTGGACGCGATCAGATTTTATCAAAGACGGGGATTCGTGATTTCAGCCGTTCATTGTGACGCGATCGCCGAATCGCGCAAGATGAAGCCATCGATAGCCGAGATCGGCAATTACGGGATTCCGATTCGAGATGAAATTGAGTTTGAGATGGCGCTGCAATGAAGGTCAGCCGCTAACCGGAGAATTCCTCGCTCAAAGCTTCTCTCCCCAGCATTGCTTCGTGAAGACGTTCGTAGATTGCCCCTTGCGGAGAAAGTGTCGATTTGAATAAGACGACCCGGTCAAACTTGAACGGAATCTCGGAAAGCTTGTAGCCCTTTACATATTCGGTCAGCTGCCCCACGCCTTTGGGCTCGCGGATTCGGCCTAATGTGAAATGGGCGCGGAATTTCTTGTTCTCCGTCTCCCAGCCAAGCTTGTTCATCCTTAGATCCATTTCATCCGCCATCTGAATAAGCGTCTCCTGTTCTTTCTCGATTCCAGCCCAGATCACTCTCGGGCGCTGGAGGTTCGGGAAAGCTCCTAGGTGAGCAATCGAACTCTCGATCGGATGGTAGTTCCGGGAAAATTTGTCGAGTTGTCCTTTGATATCAGGGACCATCCCTTCTTCGGTGTCGCCAAGGAATTTCAGAGTCAGGTGGATGTTCTTAGGCGCCACCCAGGAGATCCGCCCTCCTCTCGCTCTCAGATCTTGAATGATTTTACCCAGCGCCTCCTCCACCGGAGCTTCGAGCGGCAATGCAATGAACAATCGCAGCATTATGAGATGTCCAGAATATCCCGTCGCAGGAGCTCAAGGGTGGCGTAGGCTGCTCTCAGGCGATTCGTTTCGCGATTGCTGCCGAACATGAACTTCCGAGCGTAGGTAGCGTGAGCGGAAGCCAGGCCGATATACACCAGTCCAACCGGCTTTTCGTCGGTCCCGCCGTCCGGTCCGGCGATCCCGGTAATCGAAAGAGCGTAGTCTGAACCAAATCGCTGTCTGCATCCGGCCGCCATTGCCACCGCACATTCTTCTGATACCGCCCCGTGCTCCTCGATAACTTTCGGGTCAACCGAGAGATCCCTGATTTTGCTGTCATTGGAGTAACTGACGACTCCACCGAGGAAATACTCTGAGGAACCGGGGACCGACGTCACCAGGGCACCTATGCCGCCGCCGGTGCAGGACTCCGCAACCGACAGCGTCTTGTCATTGTCTTTGAGAAGCTGCCCCACGATGCCTTCGAGCGTATCTCCTTCGCGGCCGTAGATATATTTGCCGACTTCCGACTCGACATAACGCTGCAAATCACGCGCTTTCTCCAGCGCTTCATCTTCGGTTGCCGCGTACGACTGGATTCGGAGATCGACACCGCTCACGCTGGGGAGGTAAGCGAGCTTGACACCCGGTCCGGGTTTCAGATTTGCCATGAGTAGCTCGGCGACGCGTGATTCGACAATTCCGGTAGTCCGGAGCTTGATGATCTTGATCGCCTCGCCTATTGGCAATCCCTTGAGATACGGCACGGCCTCATCGACCATGATCTGTTTCATCTCGTGGGGGACACCGGGCAGGGAGATGAACGTTCGTCCGTTTTCGGAAATGCAGATGCCGACGGCCGAACCGCTTCGGTTGGGGAAGGCGGTTGCTCCCTGGGGAAGCAACGCTTGATTCTGGTTGATGGCCGGCATTTCGATCCCGCGCTTGGCGTAGCGCGCCTTGATGTCGTCGAGAATCTCTTCGTGAAATATCAGATTCCGCTTAAAGACTTTGACGATCGCCTTCTTGGTGTTGTCATCATCGGTAGGCCCGAGGCCGCCGGTTGTAATGACCACTCGGGCCCGCTTCAGCGCCAATCTGAACGCTTCCTCCATCTGCTCAACGGAATCTCCGCACGAGCTGATGAAGTTGACCGCCATACCCACGCCGGTCAGGAGTTGCGCGATATACGCCGAATTCGAATCGATCGTATGACCGGTGAGGATCTCGTCGCCGATAGTTATGATTTCTACTTCCATATCTGATTCTAACCTTCAGGATAAACAAATGTCCAGCGGAATCCTACCCTAACAGGAACCTCACTATTAACTGGGTGACGATATTCGCATAGATGCCGGCCATGACGTCGTCCATCGTCACGCCCCATCCTCTGGGCAGACCTTCAAGCTGAGCGGCCGGAGGGACTTTCACGACATCAAAAGCCCGGAAGGCGACAAAGCCGATGGCGTACGCCGTCAGGGAGAACGGTACAAACAAGAGGGTGACGAACATTCCCGCCCATTCATCGATCACGATCTTCTTGGCGTCGTGCCCGAACAGCTTCTCCGCCTCGGTGGCCGACCAGACCGAGATAATGATAGTCACTATGGTGACCACGCCCAATACCGGGAGGTTGTCCTTGATAAAGAAGAAGGCGATCAGCCAGGCCGGGATCGTTCCCCAGGTTCCGGGAAACGGCTTTCCGTATCCCGAAAAGAGACCGGTCGCAATCAGTTTCGTTATGAAATCGCGCATGTTGCTCCGTTATTTGAGGACCGTCTTAATCATGTAGAAGTACTTCACGATGTAGTCGATACCGGTCCAGACGGTCACCACCGCGGTTATCCAGATAACGACGTTGAAATAGAATCTATGGTCGAACTCGATCATCGGCAAGGCCGGACTGTGATAGAATTGCAGTGAGTACAGCAGGGTCATGTAGCCGAGGATAAGTCCGACGATGCTTAGCTGGAGAAAGGTCTTTACTTTCGCCCACCAACTCGGCGAGATGACCACTCCCCGGTAAGCCGCGAGCAGACGCAGTCCGGTGATCGAGAACTCTCTGCCGATTATCAGCATCACGGGAAGGGGGGAGACCAGGCCGAGCGCGATGAATGCGATTAGTGCCGAAGATACAAGGATCTTATCGGCCAACGGATCCATGAATTTGCCGAATCCGGTCACGATGCCGAATTTGCGCGCGTAATAACCGTCGGCAAGATCGGTCAGGGATGCGATGATGAATAACCCCAGGGCAGTGAGACGCATGTAGAAGTTGTCGATCATGAAGAAATACATGAACAGAGGGGCAATTAATATGCGAAGGAGTGTCAACTTGTTGGGGGTATTCATCGCCAGTCAAAGTATGCCGCGACAGAGCCGCTGTCAATCTGGTTTTCCCTGCAGTTATCAGGATGACAATCGGATCTTACGGCAGTCGTATTCTCCATTCAGCGTTTACGAATTTAGTATCAGCGAGAGGTGCTCGGGATATTATTCCAATGACGGGCTTGTCGAGAGGCGGCAAAAGTGAGTGCAAAAAAAAACCCAAGCAGGTAGAACGCCTGCCTGGGCGGACGATATTAGGTAATCCACAGAAAGAGTAACACTTTCCGATTGCGTTAAAATAATAACACCGAAGCTTATGTTTGTCAAGAAGAAAATGGGAATTTTCTCCTTTTTTTGCCTCTCCGGACGTGTTGGGAATGGTTGTTAACTCGTTGTAGTATAACAAATAAAGAATTCAGTTGGAAAGCAGTTGATATCGTTTTCGGAAGGCCGTATCCTCCGGACAGCAAGGCCGCCGAAAGCTCGAAAATTGCGACGAAAGCGATTGGATTTGACCGCTGACTCTATGACATTTATCACGGTAGCAGAGGATAAGACCCTCGAAGATAAGATGGAGGATATCTCGAAGATATCCTGGCCGGAGTTCATGCTGCACGCGTCGGGCGGCGCCAAATACTGGGGTCGACTCTACTCTGACTTTCCGGAATATCAATTCGGCGCATTCGACCATAGCGGCCAGCTGATCGCCGCTGGCTGGAGCATGCCGCTGAAATTCGAAGGACGTCCGGAGGAACTTCCCGACGAAGGCTGGGACTGGGCGATGAC
>CAZFOY010000005.1:0-4042 GCA_964520865.1 uncultured Ignavibacteriales bacterium
TCGGTCGCCGAAACACCGAATGTCAACAGGACATTCTCAGTCGTCGACTGCGCGCCTATTGCGGCAAGCACCGGCGGCTGGTTACCGGCATCGAGCACCGTGATCGGCACTACTTCGCTGTCGATTGCGACACCGTCGGAAGCATAGAAAGTTATGTTGTACAAACCTGATTGCGAGTAGCTCGGAGTCCAGTTGAAGGTCCCTGTGCCATCTCCGTTATCGGTGAAGGCCGCACCTGCAGGCAGGGTTGAAGTCGAGAGGGCCGGAGTCGTTCCGTCTGCGTCGGTTGCGGATACGCCGAATGAAAGCAGCAGGCTTTCGGTGATCGACCGCGGTCCGATGGACGCAAGGACAGGAGCCTGATTACCGGCGTCGACGACAGTCACAGTCACTATTTCGCTGTCGATCGCAATTCCGTCGGAGGCTCTGAAGGTGATATTGTATACACCCGCCTGGGCGAAGTCCGGAGTCCAATTGAACGTTCCGGTACCGTCACCGTTGTCGGTAAACGCAGCGCCCGTAGGCAGAGTCGAAGTCGTGAGAACAGGGATGGTTGCATCGGCATCGGTTGCGGAGACACCGAATGTCAGAGGTACGTTTTCGGTCGTCCCCTGCGGACCGATTGCTGCGAGTACCGGCGGTTGATTGCCGGCATCAAGCACCGTTATGACGACTATCTCGCTATCCACGGCGACGCCGTCGGAAGCCCGGAAGGTCACGTTGTAAGTACCGGCCTGGGTGAACGTCGGCGTCCAGTCGAAAGATCCGGTGCCGTCACCGTTGTCGGTGAACGCGGCGCCGGTCGGCAACGCCGATGTTGAAAACGTGGGCGTGGTGCCGTCGGGATCGCTGGCCGAAATGCCGAACGCAAGCGGTACGTTTTCAGTCGTTGACTGCGCGCCAATCGTTGCGAGTACCGGGGTCTGATTTCCGGCCTCGTTGACCGTTATTGCGACGATCATCGTGTCGGTGAGGACACCATCGGTCGCATAGAACGATACCTGATAGCTTCCCGCCTGAACGAAACTCGGGGTCCAGTCAAAGGTAGCCGTTCCGCCGCCGTTCGGAGTAAAGGTAGCTCCTGTCGGCAGAGCGGACGACGACAATACCGGCGTAGTGCCATCAGGATCGGTCGCTGTAATCGCAAAATTCAGATTCACACCCTCGGTTGTCGACTGAGCCGCTATCGGCGCAATGACCGGGCTCTGGTTGCCCGACTCGAGGACGTTGAATATCACGACTTCCGAATCGACCGCGAGCGAATCGTCGGTCGCACGGAAAGTCACTGTGTAGCCGCCGGCCTGAGTGAAACTCGGCGTCCAGTCGAATGTTCCGGTACCATCGCCATTGTCCACGAATGTCGCTCCGGTCGGAAGAACCGATGTCGACAAGGTAGGAATGCTCTCGGCGTCGGTTGCCGACACTCCGAAATTCAGATTCGTCCCCTCCACGAGTGTCCGGGTTCCGATATTCGCGAGCACCGGCAGTTGGTTGCCGGCGTCGTTGACTGTTATAGCTACCACTTCGCTGTCGGTGGCGACGCCATCGCTCGCGTAGAAGGTCACGCTGTAAACTCCGGACTGCAGGAATGTCGGCGTCCAGCTGAATGAGCCGGTTCCGTCGCCGTTATCCGTATAGGCAGCACCGGTCGGCAAAGTGGTTGAAGTGAGCGCCGGAATTGTCCCGTCGGCATCGGAGGCCGAGACGGTGAAATTCAGCGCGATATTTTCGGTAGTGCTCCGGGGACCTATGAGCGCAAGGATCGGAGCCTGGTTAACGTTATTGACTGTTATCGAAACAACTTCGCTGTCAATGGCCGTTCCGTCAGAGGCATAGAACGTCACCGGATAGACTCCGGACTGCGCGAATGTCGGCGTCCAGGCGAAAGAACCGGTACCGTTACCGTTGTCGGTGAATCCGGCGCCGGTAGGAAGTGTCGAAGTTGTAAGAGTCGGGGTGGTGCCGTCCGGATCTGAGGCCGATACGGGGACTGTGAGAAGTGTATTTTCGTCGACCGTCTGCGCTCCAATAGCGGCCAGGATCGGGGCCTGATTGACATTATTGACCGTAATTGAAACGACTTCGCTGTCAATGGCAACACCGTCGGAGGCGTAGAAAGTTACCGGGTAGACACCGGATTGAGCAAAGGTCGGAGTCCAGCTGAACGTTCCGGTACCATCGCCATTGTCGGTGAAGCCGGCACCGGTCGGAAGGGTCGACGTGGTCAGCGCGGGCGTTGTGCCGTCGGCATCACTGGCCGAAACACCGAATGAAAGCAGACTGTTTTCATCAATTGCCTGCGAGCCGATAGCGGCAAGAATCGGTGCCTGATTGACGTTGTTCACCGTGATGGAGACGACTTCACTATCGATCGCAACTCCATCGGAAGCATAGAACGTCACCGAATAGACACCGGACTGGGCGAAAGTCGGTGTCCAACTGAGGGAACCGGTACCATCGCCATTGTCCGTAAATGTTGCGCCGGTGGGCGGAGTCGAAGTGCTGAGCGCCGGCGTGGTGCCGTCCGGATCGCTGGCCGATACGGGGACCGTCAGCAATGAATTCTCATCGACCGTCTGAGCACCGATAGCCGCCAGAACCGGGGGCTGGTTGGTATTTGAAACTGTAATCGCAACTACTTCACTATCAGTTGCCACCCCATCGGACGCATAAAATGTCACCGAATACGCGCCTGACTGCGAAAGGGTCGGGGTCCAGCTAAACGAGCCGGTACCGTTGCCATTATCGGTGAAGCCGGCACCGGTCGGGAGGGTCGATGTCGTCAGGGTCGGCGTGGTGCCATCGGCGTCGCTCGCGGAGACGCCGAAGCTAAGCAAGACATTCTCGCTTGTCGCCTGCGGACCAATGGCTGCAAGCACGGGGGGTTGATTGACGTTATTCACTGTGATCGACACAACTTCACTGTCAGTCGCCACCCCGTCGGACGCATAGAACGTAACCGGGTACACACCGGACTGGGCGAAGGTCGGCGTCCAGCTGAATGATCCGGTACCGTTGCCATTATCCGTGAAACCGGCACCGGTCGGGAGGGTCGAAGTTGTAAGAGTCGGCGTGGTGCCGTCCGGATCGCTGGCCGAGACGGGAACTGTCAGAAGAGTATTCTCATCAACCGTCTGTGCGCCGATCGCTGCAAGGACCGGAGCCTGGTTGACATTATTCACTGTGATAGAGACGACTTCGCTGTCGATCGCGATTCCATCGGAGGCATAGAACGTAACCGGATACACACCGGACTGGGCGAATGTCGGCGTCCAGCTAAATGATCCGGTACCATCGCCATTATCGGTGAAGCCGGCACCGGTCGGGAGGGTCGATGTAGTCAAAGTCGGGGTGGTGCCGTCGGCATCAGTGGCCGAAACTGAAATTGACAGAGGAGAATTTTCATCCACACTCTGGGCGCCGATAGCGGCGAGAACGGGCGGTTGGTTGGTATTCGTAACCGTAATGGAAACGACTTCGCTGTCGATTGCCGATCCGTCTGAAGCATAGAAAGTTACCGGATACGTACCGGCCTGGGCAAGAGAAGGTGTCCAGTCGAAACTTCCCGTGCCGTTGCCATTGTCGGTAAAGACTGCTCCGGTAGGCGGAGTCGAGGTTGTCAGGGTTGGCGTCGTGCCATCGGCGTCGGTAGCCGAAACGGCAAACGACAACAACACGCCCTCACTGGTAGATTGCGGACCAATTGCCGCAAGGACCGGGGGCTGGTTGACGTTGTTCACCGTGATGGAGACGACTTCACTGTCAATCGCTACTCCATCGGAAGCGTAGAACGTCACCGGGTACACGCCGGACTGAGCAAATGTCGGCGTCCAGCTGAATGATCCGGTACCATCACCATTATCAGTAAAGACCGCTCCCGTCGGAGGAGTTGACGTACTCAAAGTCGGTGTCGTGCCGTCGGCGTCAGTTGCCGAAACAGGCACCGTCAGTAATGCATTCTCGTCAACCGACTGCGCACCAATCGCTGCAAGGACCGGGGGCTGGTTGACGTTGTTCACCGTGATGGAGACGACTTCACTGT
>CAZFOY010000005.1:4142-95924 GCA_964520865.1 uncultured Ignavibacteriales bacterium
GCAAGGACCGGGGGCTGGTTGACGTTGTTCACCGTGATGGAGACGACTTCACTGTCGATTGCTACTCCATCGGACGCGTAGAACGTTACCGGGTACACGCCGGACTGCGCGAATGTCGGCGTCCAGCTGAATGATCCGGTACCATCGCCATTGTCAGTAAAGACTGCTCCAGTCGGAGGAGTCGAGGTCGTTAAAGTTGGTGTCGTGCCATCGGCATCTGAAGCAGAAACCGGGACCGTGAGTAATGTATTCTCGTCAACCGACTGCGCACCGATTGCCGCAAGCACCGGGGGCTGGTTGACGTTGTTCACAGTAATCGTGACAACTTCCGAATCGATATCCGGAGTCACTGCATCTGTCGCATAAAATGTCAGCGTATAGACCCCGGACTGGGTAAAATCAGGCGTCCATTCAAAAGATCCGGCGCCGTTCAGGCTGTCCACAAACACCATGCCTGGCTGCGTGGTGCTGGTACTCAGCACCGGGATGGTGGCGTCGGCATCGGTCGCCGTGATATGCAGTGAAAGCGTCGCGCCTTCGTCTACCGCTTGCGCCCCTATAGGTGTCAATACCGGAGCGGCGGTTTGGGCGCCGGCCGCAGCGGCTAATATCAGTAGAAGCGCGAGAGCGGGTAATATCTTTTTCAGCATCATATATCCTTATCCTCCTTGATTCTCTATTTCAAGAAGAGCATTTTCTTCGCTTGTGAGTGGCTGTCAATCTGGAGCCGGTACAGGTAAATGCCGGTCGCGACACCCTGTCCCCGGTCGTCGGTGGCGTTCCACTCAACGGTGTGAGCACCCGCCGACATGACTCCGTCGACCAGTGTCTTGACATGCTGGCCGATGATGTTATAAATCGTCAAATTGACATGCTGTGAAGCCTGTATAGAAAAATCTATCGTCGTAGTCGGATTGAAAGGATTAGGATAATTCTGGCTCAAGGTAAAGCTTCCCGGGAGAATCGGATTCGGTTGATCGATACCGTCAACCGCCACTCTGGCCGCCTCGGCCGTTGAGAGCAGAGCCCGCGTAATCTTGAGCTGTTTCTTGTCACCCGACACCAGATCGGTCTTGGCCACGACCGGGATGTTCACCAGGTCGGCCGCACCTTTCTGGATAAGGGCGCTCGAGTTGACCGGGTTGGTAAAGTGCATCAGCACCTTCAGCTTGCCCGGTGTCTTATCGTTGTATCTCATAGTAAGCTGTGAAGCATCGGAAGTCGGAGTCGGCTTTCCGAGCGTCACGGCTGTGGGATCGTATTCTATTTCCATTTCGACCGCCGCGATATCGGTGGGAAGTTCGGATTTCACCACCATCATTTCATCACCGCCGGCCGGCAAATCATTATAGTCAAGCGCTACACTGGCAATCTCGGACGGATTGTACATGGTCGGCGCCGGGTTGACCGGGATACCGTAGATCAGGTTGACAACTCCGACCAGGTCAAACACGTTGACCGTGTCGTTCACAACTACATCCGCAGCATCGAACTGCCGGGAGCTTAGCGTGAAGTTGTTAATAATGTAAGCTACGATATTTACAAGGTCAGCTACGTTGACCAGAGTATCTGAGTTGACATCGCCGAGCTGGTCGACCTGAATCACACCCGAATCGGTGACGAGGGGCTGGCCCGGAAAGTTCGGATCAGGATTGGTCGACTCCCAGCCGTTGTACAGCCTGACGCCGTATCGTCCGGCCGATGCCGCCGAATCGATCGACATCACCGCATACATAACGGCCGTCGTGTCTTCGACATTGACGACCGGTTCATTATTGAGACCGAACGCGACGACCCGGATCTCGCCCGGAGTCTGTCCGATATTATCGTACACGACATAATCGGGAATTCGCCCGGTCACCACGAATGAATCGACCGTGAAGAACAGGAAATTATAAGCGAGGTCAAACTGGATGCCGTAGACTGTTTTCGAAGTAACCAGATTGATCGGGAAGTAGATTCCTTCTTTGCCTCGCAAACCACCAACCGGATGCTGTCCTTCGGCCGACGTTGAGAAGAGGCGATCGTATTCGATCGCTTTGACCGTGATCAAGACGGTAAGGGTATTGGAAGTCCCCCCCTTGTCATCGGTCGCCTGGAATGTCGCGGCGAGAGTGCCGGATTGAGTGAAGTCCGGTGTGAAGCTAAACGTACCGGTCACCGAACCGGATCCGGTGACCTGATTGAAGGTCGCGTTAGCAGGGAGCGAGGTGGCGTTGAGCGTGATTATATCGCCGGCGTCAACGTCGGTTGCCGTAACCGGGAAACTTACCGTCTCTCCCTGGCTTATAGTAAATGGATTGCCGGACACCGCCTGTACCACCGGAGGATTATTGCCCGGAGTCGATCCTACCGTGACGGTCAAATCGACCGTCGACTGGGTCGTCCCGTTCGATGCCGTCAATCTATAGGTGGTCGTACTGGTGAGCGAAACGCTGGTATTCCCGGCCAGGGTGGTCGTTGAATACACCTGGGCACTGGTCGCGACATTCGTGATTACGATCTGGGTGGCGTTCGATACATCCCACGACAGAGTCGTCTGACCGCCGCCTGCGGCCAAACTGGTAGGATTGGCCGTGAAGCTGTTAATGGTAGGATTCGCCGCGGCATTCGGATCGATTGTGACTATACCCGAACGAACCGAGAATCGAACGTCCCCTCCAATATCACCGGTCGGATCGCTGTATCGGTTGTACTGACATCCGATCGCGAGCGGTGGAAAGACGGTCGTGTCGTAGAGCGTTTGTGAGTAGAACGACACAGTGGTCGAAGTTATTGAGCTTACCGAAGACGACAATCGGAAGGGGAGCGAAAAGGCCGTCCCGGCCCCGGAATCTATTGCCGAATATCCGAAATTGATCGGATACATGTATAGAAGTATCCGCTTGTGGTTCGGGAGAGTGGGTTTCGTATCGTAGTTATCGGCTACGAGCAACACGTACTCCGGACTGAACTGCGAAAGCGGTTTGAGCCTCCCGCCGTTCGGATCATACTGGTAAAACGTATTGTAATTCGTATCAATGATAGAGTAATACGTAGTGTCCCAGGGGGTCACGGAAGAATCGATAACGTCGACATAATAGGATGTGTCGATAGTAGTATCCGTAATCGGGTTAGTCAGGCTGAGCATCGTGCTGTCGAAATCCACGTACAGCTGCATCGCCGATACATCCTTTTCGTTCGTCATATAGATCGGCACGCTCACTGAGTCGCCCGGTCGTCCGGTCGTCGCCGTGACCCGGACCGTATCGGCTGGCGAAGGCGAGGGACCGCAGTCCTGTCCTCGTGAAACTGTAGTAAATATCAATGTAATCGCGAGACCCAGTAGCGCTGTCTTTAAGAGCCTCATCTATACCTCCGTACTTCACGCATATCTTATTCCTTCACTACTTTCCCGCCGATCACTTCAGGAGCATCATCTTCCTGGTCGACTGTCCGAAATCGGTTTCGATACGGTACAAATAGACGCCCGAGGCAACCGAGTTACCGCGATCGTCCTTACCGTCCCACACAACCGAGTGCACACCCGCCGGCAGGTTATCATTTATCAGTATGGAAACTTGTTTTCCGAGTACATTGTAAATCGTGAGCGCAACCCGGCTGTTCGACGGCAGTTCGAAATCGATCCGCGTCTCCGGGTTGAACGGATTCGGGTAGTTCTGATGCAGGGTGAAGCTCGAAGGCAGCGAAGCATCCTTCGCCAGTGTCGTGGCCATATCCTGACCATCGGCGCTGGCCATGCTCACCGAAGAAACAGCCACATCCTGCAATCCGGTCAGTCTGATCAGCGAGCTGGATCCGGATGGGAGCGTCTCGCCGTCGAGGCTGTACAGGAGCACCCGAACCTGATCGCCGTCGCGATCGTAGTCGACCGTCATGTTGCCGGTCAGATTTTCTATATTGTCCGCTCCGAAATCTTCGGAGGTCCGTAAGTTCAGTAAAACCGCGCCAACGGCACAGCCGGACCTGGTCATGACTTCCATCCCATTCCCATGAGTCTCCGTACTGATTGACGCGGTCAAGTCTTCGCCTGATAAGGTCTTGGGGCTCGGAGTCGTCCCTGATATGACAATATTAATGAGGGAGACCAGATCCCCGATCGTCCCGCCTACATTGTCATGATTGACATCCGAATTGGCGCGCTGAAGCGGATTCAGCGGATATTTGATCGGATTCATGAAGAAATTCGTAAAGTAAATGACATCGCTGATCTCATAAGCCACTCCGTTGAGATTGATGTCGCCGACATTGATTTGTCCCAGGGAGAGTATGTTCACGAACCCGTTGTTGTACGTAATCGCCGTCTGCGGAATCTTGACGCCGGCTGAATCGGTCATGGTATTGTCGTTGAGCGTGCTGAAATCGAGGAACTGGAAATTTATCGGCGCATACATGCCGCTCAGGCTGAGATCCGATGAGAGCGTGTAGCTTATCGTGGCGATCGCGCCGTCTCCCGCGCTCAAAGCGGCAGGCGTTCCGGACATATTCTCGACTCCCTTGATCCGCACATTGCCCGCAACACTGTTTTCGTCGAGCGTCGTGACGAAATACTCGAATCCGGCGCTGCGTGTCTGCTCATTCGTGATGTTGGTCAGCAACAGAGCCGACTTGTCGTAGTTGAACAGAATATCGAAAGAGTGCACCGGTAGCTTGTTGTCGAGCAGAAGATGATATTTGATCCTGTTTCCGGGATAGGCACTCACGGTGTCGAGGCTCAGCGTATATACCGAGGTCGGATTCAAGCGGATCTTCGAATCACTCGTATCGGCGTATCCCTGCGGATCGCTGGCAACGAACATAATATTGTAGATGCCGGTGTCCGCAAGCGAAGTATGCCAGCTGAGACGTCCCGGGTTGGCGTTATCGAAACTTGCTCCCGGAGGCAGCTCGCCAACTTTCCAATGGATCGGCTCAAAATCAGGATCTTCGGCGGTGACTGAGAAGTCGACCATATCGCCGGACTCCGCTACGACAGAGTCGGCCACGGTTATGACCGGCCGACGGTTCTTGTTCACCACCGCCACCGATACCGGAGCCTTGACCTGGGTATGGCCGTCGCTGGCCAGCAGGGTGAAGTTGAACGGCGATCCGTCAGACGAATACGGTCCGACAAAGTCCGGCTTCCACCTGAGCACCGCCGTGCCATCGTGATTGTCCTTGAAATAGACTCCGCTGGGGGCGTTCGAACAACTGATTGTCAGGTTGTCACCGTCCGGATCCTTGGCCTTGAAATTCATTACAAGGCTGTCCCCCTCGAACAGGCGCTGCTCCGCAATCGGCTCGATCACCGGAGCCTGATTGGCGGCCACGACCGTCACTTTTCCAGCGACAAAAGCCGGCTTGATCGCGCGAGCGGTGGAGTTTTCGACGAAAAGCACCTGACCGCCGGGGGGATAGAAAGCACTGTCGATCGTGCTGACCGTCCCGGTAGCAGCAGTCTTGGCAACGCCGAATACCACACTGCAGACCTGGCCGGTGCCCGGAGCGATCGGTTCCTCGAGAATGGTGAAAAACGTGACGAGGAATTTCCCCGAAGCAGTAGATGGATCTGACGGATTTATCAGTTTGTTGGCAATATAGGAACCCCGTGATTCGCTGAAGCTGATTGATTTCAGCTTAAGGACCGAAGTATCGTAGGCGATCGGTATTGACAGCGAGCTCACCGGTTCGTCATTCTCCATGTTGATTTTCACCACTACATCCTGCCCGGGAGCAGCTGTGACTGAGTCGAGGTACAATCGGTCGAGCTGACCGAACGGGTCAGACTGGGCCGAGACCGAAAAGGGCAGACTCAGGATCAGTAAAACAGCGTAGAGTACTGCAAAGTACTTTATTGTTAAGTTCTTTGGTTCTCGTAAGTATACCATGACAGACTCTTCTCGTGCAATTCCCAGACCAATAGCCAACTTTCTTTGAGCAGACTCCAGCCGACCGCACAGGCGATCATCCTTGCTCGAAGCTACTCTGTCTGTAACCGTTAAATCCGTTTAATGGTCTGTATAATAGTGACTTACACGTCCACAACGTAGTCGATACCAATCAGGCTATGACATTCCCCCCGTTGATTGGAACGCGAAGTGAGAAGAGAGAGAGATAGTATGTTGAGAACTTCGAAGTCGAACTATGCAATCCCGCAACACGGTGCATAACAGTCAAATTTCTTGGAAAGGCTTCCTTAATCCTTTCGCTGGCGACCTCGCGAAGAAACATCCTGTTTCCTGTCAAGTTATCGTGGGTCATTTTGTAGTTCCGGGATTCAGCATGTTAACTACTTATCTACCAAATTCTTAACAATCAAGTGCCCGCTCGTGGCGGGGTAAGTAATCCCCGGAAAGGGGGTTAACCCTTTCCGGGGTAAAAGTAAACCGATCAGGTTACTTCAGGAGGACCATCTTCTTGGTTTCGCTGAAGTTGTTGGCAGTCAACTTGTAGAAGTAGACGCCGGAAGCCTGAGCGGAAGCATCCCAACTGAATGAGTGCTCACCAGCTTCGAACGAACCGTCGAAGGTCTTGACCAGCTGACCAGCTATGTTGTAGATGGACAGGCTGACCTGAGCCTTGACCGGCAGGCTGAAGCCGATGGTGGTCGTCGGGTTGAACGGGTTCGGGTAGTTCTGAGCCAGGCTGAAGTTAGCCGGGAGCAGTTTCGCGTTAACCGTCGCACCGTCGACCGAAGCGAACTCGGAGCTAATGACGTTGCCATTGGCACTGAGGACGTTACCGTTGAAGGTGTTACCTTCCATGCTGAAGACCAGAGCGTGAGTCACGTTGGCTTCGCGATCGAAGGCATACTTCAGTTCCATGTTATCCGCATGGAGTACCGGGGTGACATCACCCTGGTAGGTCACGAGAGCGGCACCAACCGTACCGTTGACCACGACATTGCCGCCGTCAGCAGTATAGGTGATCGACGCCGGGGCGAGCTTCGGATAAGGAAGCGCGTCACCCTGGATGACACGAATCAGGTAGACCAGGTCGGCAACCGACAGGGTAAGACCGTCATTGTTGACATCGGTGGCGGCAATCTGTCCCTGGAGATTGATGTGGAAAACACCAATACCATAGACAAAATAGTTGGAGAAGAGAACCGCATCCGCGATTTCATACTTCACGTTGTTCAGGTTGATATCACCACGAGCGTCGATCGAGTCGGAGCAAGCGATGTTGATGCAACCGTTCTGGAAGCTGACCGCGGGATACGCAGTCTTCGCGCCGGAACCGCAAGTACCATCCTGCGGACCCTGGTAGGTCGGATAACCGACGGTACCGTCGATGATGTCAATACCGTTCGGCGGGTTTAGCGAAGCATCGCCGGTATAAATATGCTCGGCGATAAGCAGGCTGTCACCAGAGGCGGTGGAAAGGGCATTGTCGCCGCAATCCAGCCAGAAGAACCGAATCGGAATGACCTGGCACTGGAAGGTGCGGTCGTTGGTAACCAGGAAGTCGAGATTGAACAGCGTGGACGGTTTCGGATCAGCCTCGAAGCAGGACGGATGATTCGGACCATTGTTCGTCTCGGCAATCGCAGTCACACGGAGCAAGCCACTCGGGCAGGAGCCGGAGCAGTTACCATCGGCGCCGTAACGATAGGTGAAATATTCCCATCCGCAACCAGCCGGACCCCAATCGTCACCGATGGAGGCGGTCTGGAAGGACAGCGCAGAGTTATCATAAGCGATCAGCATGTCGTAACCACCGATCGGACCACCCTGGGCGGCCAACTGGACCGGAACGATTACGTGCTGACCCTGGAAGACAAAGTTGCCGGACTGGTCGCCAACGCAAGGAATAACGACCTGATACTGCGAACCAATGATGACTGTCACGTCGAATGTGCAAGTCGACGACAGATTGCCATCAGAGCCTTCGACAGTGATCGGCCAGGTGCCACCGGTCTGACCGGCGTTGAGATGGATAGTTCCATTCGGATCAACGGTAACCGCGTTTCCAGCATCTGCGGCTAAGAAAGCAGCGGCATCACTCAGCGTGAAGGTAACCGGATCGCAATCGTCGGTAGCCGTAGCGCTGACTGTTGCGCCAGTGCCGTTGGACATGCTGACGTCACCCGGGCAGGTCACAACCGGAGCTTCGTTGGTGAAGTTCAGGTTGACTGTCGAAACTGCGGAGTTGCAACCGGCACCGGTAGCAACGATATCAACGCTTACAGAAGCACCGACATCAGCCAGGGTGGGCGAGTAGGACCACACACCGTTGGCGTCGATGGTACCGATAGAGGCCGTCCAGCCCGTGATCGGGTTCGGCGGAGTCTGCGGCGTGACTTCATGAGCGTCGAAATCAAAAGTCATGACATCGCAGTGGCTTCCGGTAAGGGAAGTCGGAGCATTGTCGATGACCGGGGGCTGGCACGGAGGAACGCCTGCGATATAGCAGTACGGGCCGCCCCATTCCGGAGCTTCACTGGGGTTTCCACCACCGGGAGCCCAAACCCAAGCATGGTTCGGCTTGGCCCAGGTGGAGTCGATACAAAGAGTCTCGCCTTCGGCAATGTTACCGGTGGCGATAGTCACTGAAGGAGCATCAAAACCGATCGGAAGACCATAACCGGTGCTTTTTGCACCGCCGACGCCGACCGTGTCAGCACCAGCGCCGTCGTTGGCGCCGTAGCCGCTCGTGAAAGCAAAGATCAGCGCGAAGTGGTCGCCGGTTGTCCAGCCACCGCCGTCGGAACCTGGCCAGGGAAGAGTATCAATCACGGGAATCGTGAATGAACCGCCACCCATGGTGTAGACTTTCCAGGCGTTGTCAATACCACCGATCGTGTAAGGACGATCGTTGGTATAACGCATCGTGAAGACCACCGGCGCGCCCGCGATAATCGAATCCGGGGTGCCGTAGGTGCTCGTCACGTTGTCTACTGAGATGCTCACGGCATTGGCAAGCCCAAATGAAACGACTAAAGATGCCAGTACCAGGAAAAATGAAATACGTTTCATTTTCATCTCCTAATTACTTCGTTATCAAATATTGATGTAACTTTGACGGCTAACTTCAGACTCTTTTCCCCCTCATTGTCGTGGTGAATCGTCCGTGGGCGAGAGCCAACAAGCCTCGGGAAAATTTCGTACGACCAGGTTAAGAGCGAGTTAACAGTCCGTTCATTTGAGCGCGCGTTATTCACCCTTCTTTTAAACGTCCTCCTTTCCACTTTTTTGTCGTTAACAGGTTTTGTCGCTTACAGGCGACACTTCTTCTTGTTTATTCTCACTATTTTCAATTCGAGCAGTATTTTCGACGTGTAAAATGTGCGTTAATCGTCCGTCACATACAGTTATTGGGACAGATGGCCGCACCGACGCCAAACATATAGTCGACCATCGCAATCACATCGCTGATATCCACCGTACCATCGCAGTTCACATCCCCGCTCAGGAACGGATCGGGGGCCGGCCCGGAGCCGAACATATATTCAACGAGATAGATCAAATCGCTGATGTCGACATTCTGGCCGGCATCACCGTCGATATTTCCACAGGTATAGGCCGGCGGCTCCAGCACCGTGAGCGAACCATCATACACCTTCACATGAGCAGTATCCAGAACGGCAACCTGGATCGTGTCAATGCTCGTGGAATCGCACGGTCCAAATGTGACGTGCACCCAGTTGACGCAAACATCCCCTATCCAGCCCTCACACAGATAGCAGTTGGTGTCGGGACGGTTCTCCTGAATCCAGGGGATGGAGGTTCCATCGGGGCGTGAGAGACTGAAATGGTCCTTGAAATCGGTCTGAACCAGGATATTCACGGTTCGTCGGGTGGTCGTGTCGGGCATGTCCATCACATTGGCGAGAACTTTGATCAGCAGACCGCCCTGTTGTGGGGCTATGCCGCCGGGGCTGGCGAGATAGTGGGCGAGTCCGAATATATTCAAATCACGGTTGGTACCTGAAATCGATGTCCCGCGGACGATATCCCATCCTCCGCAGAGGGTGCCTACAGTGTCGAGCAAGGTGTCGAGGGTCATAATGTCGGGAACGTCGAGCTGGAGCCAGAGATTGAACGCGGCTACCGTGTCGACCAGATTATCCAGATATATTGCTATGATCGAACCCTGCGTGCCGGAGGGCGCGGTCGTATCGGACACTTTTACAACTATATTCGGTATGCCGGCATGTGCGGGAGCCGAAAACGCCACAAGCGAAATCAGCACAACGAAGAAAACGAGAGAAACGGTTTTAAGGGACGTACGGCAGAAAGTCATAATCTCCTCCTGAAGGATCCGAGATGTTTTCAATATCAATCCCTTAGCCAAGCCTCTATAACATACTCCTGCGATAGACAGCGTCTATACAATACACGTAACGATGAAGTTTTTTGATTTTTAGCTTATTAGCTGTTGTACCAACTGTGTACCTGCTTGTAAATCTTAAGCCGCCCCCACAGCGGTCTTAAGAAAGAAGTATTTACAAAGACAGAGTTGCTCGGAAAGAGGTGACCCACGCGGGGTCAGTGTTGTTAAACTTTCTGGGTAGTGAACCTATCATCCGAGCAGAATATATGGCCTAAGGGTCCGATTGTCAATAGAAAAAAGGCAGTTTATTTCGCGGACTCCTGCCAGCGAAGATGTCATTCCTCCACGATTCGTATTAAAGAAGATCGCTTCGCACACATCCCCGTGTCGGCCGTTGTCAACCGGTGCGGTGCGCGAAGTCGTACTTGCTCCTTCAGCCTGTCCTGCAAGCAATATGCCGATTTGACCTGAACGCCCGGGAGTAATGTCGATGCGTCGGTCAATCTCCTCTGAGGTAACTGCTTGGCTGCCATCGCAAGCCGTAAAAGGGCGATTGAGTAAACCGACAAAGATGGAAACGATTCCGAGAGGTGCAGCTCTCAATGTGCAGGCTGATACACAATACGGTCGGACCTTCGACGAGGACAATAAGAAGCGGTCTGCAAACTGTTCGAATTTTGCACATGCCGGAGACGGTCAGGCCGGATTTTCCTGCAAATTACGCCCCGGTTTTTTAGTTTGACATTCTCATCCGTTTGGCTATCATTTCATTCCATAAAATAACCGCAGGATACCGGATGCCCAGGCTGTCGCGTCAGACGAAAGAAACTATCAAGACCATTGTGGTCTTAGTCATCGTTGCTCTCCTGTTGGTTGTCTATGTGATCTACCCCCTCAATCGAGTCAAGACGCTTATGGGCAGAGCTGACCTCGATTCTTACAATCCCGACTCGCTCGCCGTGAACGATGTCTCTTTATTCCAGGAGGCCGGTCTCCCGGCCGATACATTTCGGGTCGATGCCGACGGCCTTACGACGGTCGCCGGAGTCTATATCCCCTGTAACACCGAGAATAACGAACACATACGAGGAACGGTACTTTTGCTTCCGCCGGAAGACAAGACGATCGACTCGCTTGTCTCCCTCGTGACCGAATTCCACGATTCCGGTTATGTCGTAGCGGCCTACGATCAGCGGGCCACCGGGTCATCGTCGGGGAAATACCACGGCGAGGGGCTGTACGAGTCAAACGACCTGCAAGCCGTTATCAGTTATCTGGAGATCCGCGCCGAGATAATACACCCACTGACCGTAGTGGGCTTCAGACTGGGAGCGGACGCCAGTCTGCTGGCCGAACAGGAGGAAGGCAGGATCAATGCCGTGGTGGCGGTGAATCCGTACCTGACGACCCGCAATCTGCTCGATGAAACCAAGACCCGGACAGGAACGCATTGGTTTCCTTTCTACCGCACGACCATGTTCTGGTGGTACAACATCCGCTCGAGTTACGCCGCGCAGAAGCGAACGGTCGATCAGATCAAGCCGGTTGTCTGTCGCACTCTCGTGCTCGTGCCTGAATCGCGCGAAACCACTCCCGCTGTCGAGAAGCTCAAGGATGTCTCACCTGCCGACAAACTCACTATCGAGGCCCAGCCTCAAGGCCGCGATGAACTGAACCAGCGGATAATGTCATTTGTTGGCGGCGCAATGTAGCCATAGCGCCATCCTGACAGTCGATTCTCTTTTTTCAGTCCTCACCGAAAATTCTAACGGAAAAGGCGATCAATTTGCCGCTGATTCTGTTACTACAGGCGAGTGCCTGAAAGAGATCGGCGAACCGGCCGTTGATTCAGGAACCGATTTACATATATTACTGTCCGACCAAACAAGGGAGTTTAGTAGAATGAGCGCGATACAGATTGCTGATAATGTCTTTTCCGTCGGAGTGAAAGATCCCGAGCTGACCGTCTTTGATATCGTCATGCCGACCAAGCATGGCACGACTTATAACTCGTATCTGGTTCGAGGGTCCGAGAAGACAGCCTTGATCGACGGAGTGAAGGCGGGGTTTACCGAAGAATCGTTTGCGAATATTGCCGAAGTCTGCCCGATAAGCGACATCGACTACCTGATCGTCAACCACAACGAACCGGACCACAGCGGGTCGATCCCGGCCTTGCTGGACAGGAATCCGAATCTCAAGCTGTATTGCTCGGGGCCGGCTATCCCGTTTCTTAACAACATAATCAATCGGGAAAGCGATATCACCGGACTCAAGGACAATCAGACCCTTGAGCTTGGAGGAAAGACCCTCCTGTTCAAACTGATGCCCTACATGCACTGGCCCGACACGATGATGGAGTTTCTCCCGGAGAACAACATTCTGTTCTCCAATGATGGTTTCGCAACCCACCTCTGTACCGATACACTCTATGCCGACGAAGCCGATTCAACCGATCTTGAATTCGAATTCAAATACTATTTCGATGCGATCATGCGGCCGTTTACCGGGTATATGCGGAGGAATCTGGTCAAGCTTGACGAGTTGGATATCAAGATGCTTGCCCCCTCCCACGGCCCGGTCTTCCGAAATGAACCGAGGAAGTATATCGATCTCTATAAAGAATGGGCGGCCGACAAGAGCGAGGGGAAGAACCTTGTTACCATTTTCTACGCCACAAATTACGGCAACACCCGGCTGATGGCGGAATCGGTCAAAAAAGATCTCGAGACAACCGGTTTGCAGGTAGATCTGGTCGATGCCTCTTTCTTCAATGAGGAAATGTTCAGGGAGAGAATCGAATCAAGCCGAGCCGTGTTAATCGGTACTCCCACTTTCAACGGCGATGCCGTTAAGCCGATCTGGGATCTGGTCAACCTTTTCTCGACCGTCTATTCAATCGGAAAGAAAGCAGCGGTGTTCGGTTCATACGGCTGGGGCGGAGAGGGGGCCAAGCTGGTCGCCGAGCGACTCGCCGGACTCAAGATGAAGGTATTCCAGGACAACTTCAGAGCCCGCTTGATCCCCTCGTCTACTGAAATGGACGCAATCGACGAGTACAGCGACAAGCTGATCGAGTTCATCGGCAAGTAGCAGTGGACATAGATCCACCTGGGTCAACGACCTGATCACTTCGCGTAATTTTCTTTCGCCCGAAAGTCGCTCACACTCAGTGCGAAAGAAAACTGCGAAATTAATATATCACTAAGCCTATCGCGACAAAACAGTTATCGGGGTGCTGTCGCGTTCACACGCGGCAGTCTGACGCCAAGTTTCGGTTGACCCACATTTCCGAGCGTGTATATTATTGTCTCTTTTATAGGGAGGAACGGGAATCAGAATGGGCTGCCGCCTTATTTTCGCATTGGCGGTTTGGGGTGTGATGTCCGGCACCACTTGGGCTTCGCTGGGGTTGACACCTGAAAACTCGGTCATAATTCCGGAGATTACCGGCAACGTCCGCCAGGTTGGAATCGCCGACCTCGATCATGACGGGATCCTCGATCTGCTCGTCTGTGACAATCGGACAATCGTTGTCTATTCGGTCGGCAGGGGATCAATCATCTTTCAATTTCATCTCGAATCGGATCCGCTCGATGTCGAGTTTCTTCTGGCCGATGTCAACGCCGACAGCATTCCTGATCTGGTCATCGGGCAGTACCTTGACTACCTACAAAAACCGCCGGATACGGTCTGCCGGATAGATCTGTTCGACGGCGCATCCGGCTTCGCTGGGCACGATTCATGCTTCTATACAGCGAACCGCACTACTCCTGCGTCCTTTGGCGAACCGTTTCCATCGGTGGCACTGTCAGCTGGAGACTACGACGGCGATGGATTCAACGAACTCCGGGTGGCGTATCACCGGTACCAAACTCTAAACTTTTTTGGCACTGCTCGATTCAACAGTATCGGCGAAACGAGAACTTATCAGTCCTTCCCGACTTCGCCGCTCGACTCTATGCCGAGCTGCACCGATGCTCCTGTTCTCCTACGTACGGAAGATGGCCGTACACTTCAAGCAGTGACGAGGTATGAGGCTTCCGTGACCGCCGTCCCTTCGTCGGCAGAATACTCAACCACTCTGAGGTCTATGGTAGATGTCGTGAATGGTTCGGGGATGGCAGTAGCGACACTCGAAGATCACAGCAGCATGCCGTGCGTATCGGATTCGACTGAGCTGATAAGTATGTACCGGGCAGCAGAGGCAGGTAATCTGTATTCTTCGGACACGACCACCTCCGACTTACTGATCGATTACCGCGCCGCTTATCGCTGCTTCTCCGATGGTGCGGCCACTTTTGATTCCACCGAGCACACTTATCAGCTTTATCATCTTGATGAATCTGACTCGCTGTTGTTTGTTCGGGAGATCCCGGACCTGGACGGCCTGGCGTGTCCGAAGTATCTCAAAGCGTATCCCCAGCAGTTGTTCGCCTTTGGTCGAAGCAGCGTCTATCAGGTTACGCCGCTCACGGGAAGTCTCGAGTCAATCGGCATTCTCCCCGACGTTGACACGATCTTGTGGAACAGCGGAACTGCGAATGCCGATTGCTTTGTCGTCGGAGTAAAGGGGAGCAAGATCGCCTGGCATCGAATCGATGAAGTGACCGATGTTCAAGATATCCCGGAAAACCTGCCTGACGGATTCGAGTTGGGGCGGATCTATCCCAACCCGTTCAACGCCGTGGTCACAATCCCGGTAACAATACCCCGGTCCGGACAGCTTTCCCTTGAGGTCTTCAATGTTCTGGGGCAATGCTTATATTCAATCGTGGACTCAAAGCAAGAGGCCGGAAGCAGGCTGTTCCGATGGGATGCGGGGAAATTCAGTTCAGGAGTCTACTTCGTTCGCGCGACGTTCGAAGGTCAGACCCGCACAACAAGAGCTGTCCTGCTCAAGTAAAGCGATCAATCCTGCAATGAATTAGTACAGCCGTTCCCGTTTGGACAGGAAGGCGTAGAGGGCTTTGTCGAACGGCATGGCGGTGTCGATCGGAAAATAGTCGATATCGCTCTGCCGACAGGCGAGTGAGATCTCTTCGGCGAATGCCTTGACGTGCGCGGCGAAATCTTTCTTGATCTGATATGGAAGGGTAGTCAGTTCTTCGCCGGTCTCCATATCTTTGAAGACCGCCTCACGCGGGAAGGCAAAGTCACGCTCGCGGGGATCGAGAATATGAAAGACGATGACCTCATGATTGTTGTACCGGAAGTGCTTCAGCCCGGAAATAATCTTATCGGCGTCATCGAGCAGATCAGACAGGACTATCACCAACCCGCGTCGCTTGATCCGGTCGGCCATCTCATGCAGCGTGACTGAGACATCGGTTGTCTCCGAAGGATTCTGGCGGGCAATCTCATTGAGAATGACGTGCAAATGGCCCGATTTGGAGCGCGGCGGAATATATTTGCGGATCTGCTGGTCAAACGTCACCAGGCCGACCGCATCACGCTGACGAAGCATCATATACGAAAGTGCCCCGCAGAGCATTCCGGCGTAATCAAGTTTGCTGATCCGGTCGTCAGAGCGGTAAGCCATCGAAGCTGAGCAGTCGAGCAAGAGATACCCCTTTAGGTTCGTTTCTTCTTCGTACTGCTTGATATAGAAGCGATCCGACTTGCCGTACACTTTCCAGTCGATATCGCGAATGCTGTCCCCCGGCATATACTGCCGGTGCTCGGCGAATTCAACCGAGAAGCCGTGGTACGGTGATTTGTGCAGGCCGGCGATGAATCCTTCAACCACCATGCGAGCCCGCATCTCCATCCCTTTGAGGCGGGAGACAATTTCCGGGTCGAGATATTTTCTGTAATCAGCGGCCATGGATACCAATTCACTCTTTAAAGATGGCTACGGTGAGTTCTTTGCTTTCTGTCTTATACCCACGATACATCCCCTCGGTGTTGAAAGGGAGCGCAAAGTTGCAGTTTCGGTCGATTGCGATCAGTCCGCCGGTACCACCGAGTCCGGTCAGTTTGTCTTTGATCACGAATTCAGCCGCTTCGGCCAGTGACAATCCTTTGTATTCCATCAGGGCATGCACGTGAAAGGCGGCGCAGGCGGTAATGAAATACTCACCATGCCCGGTGGACGAAACGGCGCAGGTCGCGTTATTGGCGTAGGTCCCTGCCCCAACAATGGGTGAATCGCCCAGTCTGGTGTATCGTTTGTTGGTCATCCCTCCGGACGATGTCGCGGCCGCAAGATTTCCTTCGCGGTCGACTGCCACTGCACCGACTGTGCCGTGCTTCTCGTCCGGAGTATGATCGAGCTGAGTGTGAGTCTTCTTCGAGGCTTCCTCCCGGCGGATGGCGTTCTGGAGCTGCCGCCAGCGCTGGTCGGTATAGAAATACTTGTCATCAACCAGCTTCATCCCCTGTTCTTTAGCGAACGCCTCGGCGCCATCGCAGGCCAGCAGGATATGCTCAGACCTGTCCATCACGAGTCGGGCAAGATCGATCGGATTGGCGATATGCCGTATCCCGGCCACCGCCCCGGAGTTGAGCGTCTTGCCGTCCATGATCGAAGCATCCTGTTCGTTGGTCCCTTCGTGCGTGAAGACCGCTCCCTTGCCGGCGTTGAATAGCGGACAGTCTTCCATTACATTGACAGCCGCCTGAACGGCATCAATGCCGGCGCCGTCCTTCGCCAGAACCTCGTACCCTGCTTCAATCGATTGAGTCAGGGCGGTCCGATACTCGTTTTCCATCTCCGGAGTCATCATGGTCCGAAGAATCGTACCGGCTCCGCCGTGAATGACTATGCCAATTTGCGAAGACACCTATATTCAGTCCTTAGCTTTCGGTCGCTCAGTCTCGGCAGATGCATCGCCGCCTGATTTTGCGAGGTCGATGAATATGAGAAACGACATGTAGATAATAACAACCAGCAGTGTGACGCCGCTGATTGACAGAAGATCATCGAAGATCGAGTAGAATCCCCACCCGGTCAGACCTATGTTGTGCCCCAGCACGGCGATACCGAATATCCAGTAGACATATTTCTTGGTACGGGGGGGAGCCGACGAGAACAAGAAGATCGCGCCGAGCGCGAAGAAAAGCAGCGTCTGTCCGTTGATATGAGTATGGGCCAGTCCGACGTTTCTCCGGAGATGCGTGAGCTGGTCCGGCGTTTCATCGTCTTTGTCGCCGTCGTAACCGGACATGTCGATAGTCCGGTCACCGGACTCCTGCTCTCCGATCGCTTTCTTGACGGTAGAACTTTCTTCGGGAGAGGCCGTATCGAGATTGACTTCCTGCCCCTTCATCGTGGTATCCCAGATAGGGGCAAGTACCGCCGAAGAATCGTCATCGGTTATGTCCTCGACATCCTGCGGGAAATCGGAGGAATCGGCCGGTTGCGAATTATCCTGAGTGAGATAAGCCGGCAGATGGTTCGTATCTACCACGCCCTCATCGACATAATATATGAATGCCGCCCAGAGGGTGACGAAAAGCATTAGTGCGGTGAAAATAGCAACGAACAGCTTGCCGAAACCGGGAAGGTCAGACAGGCGATAGTTAAACATAGATTATACCTGAAATCGTGATACGGTCACACCCTACGCCCGGCGTACTCAAGCCTTCTCCTTAACCGACTCGAGCAATCGCTTGATGATCTCCATCGAATCGACACCATCAGCTTCGGCATTGAACGAAGTCACGATTCTGTGCCGAAGGACCGGATAGGCGGCGAAGCGGACGTCTTCCGGACCGGGAGTCGGCCTCCCTTCGAGAATCGCTTTCGTCTTGGCCGCGAGAATGAGATACTGCGACGCGCGCGGTCCGGCACCCCAGTTCACCCAGTTCTTCACGAACTCAGGTGCGGTCGGTTCATTCGGACGGGTCGCCCGAACGAGTGAAACGGCATATTCAATTAAGTGATCCGACACCGGCACTCTTCGCACGAGCTGCTGGAATCCGACAATATCTTCAGCCGAGAGGATCCGCTCAAGTTCGTAACTTAGTACGGCCGTAGTCGATTTCACGATTGACTGTTCTTCGGAAGAGGAAGGATAGTCAACGAACACGTTGAACATGAACCGGTCGAGCTGAGCTTCGGGAAGCGGATAAGTTCCTTCCTGTTCGATCGGGTTCTGGGTCGCCAGCACGAAGAAAGGTTCGTCGAGTTTGTATGTCGCGCCGGCCGCGGTGACCTCGTGCTCCTGCATTGCCTGAAGCAAAGCGGCCTGGGTTTTCGGAGGGGTGCGGTTGATTTCGTCGGCCAGGATGATGTTCGCGAATACCGGTCCTTTGACGAATCGGAACTGGCGCTTGCCGGTCGCGCGATCGTCGTCGATGATTTCCGTACCGGTGATATCCGACGGCATCAGGTCCGGCGTAAACTGAATGCGATTGAACTCAAGGTTCAGGACCCGGGCGAGCGTGGAAATGAGGAGGGTCTTGGCCAGTCCCGGCACGCCGACCAGAAGGCAGTGACCGGAGGACAAAAGCGAAATGAGTAGTTGCTCGATAACCTTTTCCTGACCGATGATAACCTTACCGATTTCTCCTTTGATGCGCTCATAGGCGGAATTGAGATTCTCAACGGCAGTCAGATCCGAGCGGACCTCTTGTGCAGACATCGACTCCTCCATTCATAGTATGCGGCTCTATTTTGCGGTGTAATATCCCTTATACAAGATTTACCGATCAAGATTGCGTGCAAGGGCTGGATTGTCAAAGTATTTCGTGGCGGGGAGGGGGAATCAACTTTCCAGAGGGAAAGACGTTAACCGGCTCAGATCATACTTTACTTAACTTATCAATTCTAAATCAAAAATAAACATGAGGTTAATATGCGATCTGGCTGTGGATAAACGAACGATGCAGTCCACGATAACGACTGATTATGTCATTGTGTATGAATGACATAATCAGTTATCCACAATTTACGCCAGTTGTCCACAAACAGGGCTGTTTATCAACAATCCTTAGAACTTCTTCTTCTGATCGGAGGCGTATTCTTCTTCCTTGACCGCCTTTTCCACCGGCTTTTCCGGGGCGAGGAAACCGAGGTTCGGCTTGGTGTCTTTCATATTGCAGGCACCGCAGAAGACCGCGCCCTGTTCGATCACCAGCGACTTGGTCCGTAAATCGCCTTCCATCTCACACTTAGCCTGAAGCTCTATCTTCTCGGTCGTGGTCACATTCCCGACCATCCGGCCGGCGATTATTGCGGAATCGGCTTCGATCTCAGCCTCAACCAACCCGGTGGCGCCAACCGTGACACAGTCCGAGCAGAGAATCTTCCCCTTCACTGTGCCGTCAACTCTCAAAGCTCCCTTGATGTCCAGTGTCCCGGTGATTACTGTGTCTTTCCCAATAATTGTGTTCATCAAACCATCCACTTCGTTATTGTTGGTTTTTTTTATCATAAGGATTTTCCAATGGATCTATAGGTTCATCGTTTATCCTGATCTCATAGTGAAGATGCGGCGCGGTCGAGATGCCGGTATTGCCGCTGAGGGCAAGACGGGCGCCAGCCATCACCTTCTGTCCTTTCTTCACGAGCAGTTGCTCATTGTGTCCGTACACCGTCTCCACGCTGTCGTTGTGCCGCAAGACCACCATGTATCCATAGGTGGAATCGTAATCCGCAAACTCAACCGTACCCGAAGCGGTCGCGAGGACCGGTGTCCCGATCGCACAGGCGATGTCTATCCCAGGATGATAGTGGTTATCATTCGCCGTGTCAAAGTCCTGAGTTATGAATCCTTGTATCGGCATTCCCGAGGGTAAAGATAAGTTGTCGGCGAGCGGTCGATCGACCGTAGCCCCTTCTTTTTGCTCCACCGAAGCGAAAATCGTGGAATCATCGGGTATTTCAGGGAAATCGATATTTATTCCGGCAATCTGGGTCAACCGTGTGACGATTTCGCGCGCTTTCACGAGATTGTCTTCGAGCAGCTGAACTTTATACTGATAGCGGAGCAGACGTTGATTCTCGCGGGCGAGTTTGTCGGCTGTCGCGGCGCGCGTTAACACTTTGCCGTAGAACGCAAAGAAGACGATAATCCCGACAATCAGGAATGCTATGAAACCGAGCACGAACTTGAGCACCCACTGCTTGATCCGAAATCCGCGCCTGCTCTCCGCACCGTCGGGGATCAGCATCACCGTAACATATTTGGATGCAGCCATGTCTAACTTTCGATCTTCTTGAACAGCTCCAGCAGTCGCTCGAGGTCGTCGTCTCCATAGTATTCGATTTCGATCCGGCCTTGTTTCAGTCCCGGGTTGATTTTTACCGAGGTACCGAGCAGACGCTTCAAATAGTTTTCGAACTCGGTGAGGGCCGGAATCTTCTTTTTCGGAATCAGCCGGCGCTTTTTCGTTCGGCTGGTCACATGCTCCACTTCGCGCACCGACATCGAATCATTCACGATCTGTTCCGCCAGCTTGACCATCTCGACTTCGTTGTCGAGCGCAAGGATCGCGCGGGCGTGCCCTTCGGTCAGCTTGCCATGACGGATCATCGATTTGATCGAATCGGGAAGGGTGTTCAATCGAAGCATGTTGGTAACGGCGGAGCGGCTCCGGCCGACGCGGTCGCCCAGTTGCGCCTGGGTCAGGCCGCACTCTTCGATCAGCCGACGATATCCTTCGGCCGTTTCCATCGGGTTGAGATTCTCGCGCTGCAGGTTCTCGACCAGCGCCATCTCGAGCATCTGTGTGTCGGAGACGTCGTCCATCTGCAGCACCGGGACCTCGGTCATGCCGGCCAGACGGGCCGCGCGATAACGCCGTTCCCCCGCGATAATGGTAAACCCGGACCCATTAGGTCGAACAAGCAGCGGCTGCATGATGCCGTTCTCCTTGAACGACTGCGCCAGCTGCATCAGGCTCTCCTGGTCGAACTCCCGACGCGGCTGCATCGGGTTGGGTGCGATCCGGTCGAGCGAGATCGTCTTGAGTCTGCGCGTTTCTGCCGTCTGCGTATCGTCAGCGGGGATAAGCGCCCCGAGTCCTTTTCCTAATACCAGCTTGCTCATTGTGACAACACCTCTTTGGTAAGTGACATGTAATTTTCCGCTCCGGTCGACAGGATATCGTACAGGATGATCGGTTTGCCGAACGAAGGTGCTTCGGAGAGGCGCACGTTGCGCGAGATGACCGTGTCGTACACCTTCTTGTTGAAATGCTTGCGCACCTCTTCGGAAACCTGCCGCGACAGATTCAACCGGCCGTCGAACATCGTCAGCAGCACTCCTTCGATCTGCAGGGTCGGATTCAAATTATCCTGCACCAGTTTCACCGTGTTCATCAGCTGCCCGAGTCCTTCGAGGGCATAGTACTCGCACTGAATTGGTACGATGATCGAGTCGGCCGCCGTCAACGAATTAATCGTCAGCAGTCCGAGCGAAGGGGGACAGTCAATGATGATGTATTCGTATTCGTCTTTGATCTCGGAGAGTGCACTCTTCAGTCTCGTCTCGCGGGCGATCATACTCACCAGCTCGACTTCGGCGCCGACCAGGGAGATCGACGACGGCACCAGGGTGAGGTACTGAAGATCGGTGGCCCGGATAACTTCGCGGATCGGCCGCGCCCCCAGAAGGATATCATAGACCGATGATTCTATTTTGTTCTTATCGACTCCGAGCCCGCTGGTCGAGTTGGCCTGCGGGTCCATATCGATCAAGCAGGTCTTGTGCTCGGCCGCCGCCAGGCAGGAGCTGAGATTGATAGCCGTTGTCGTTTTTCCCACACCACCCTTTTGATTGGTAATGGCGATTATTTTATTCACCTAACACTCCTTGTTACGCATATCAAGCTATCCCAAAAGAGATTAAACTGCCTCAAAATACGAATCAACTAAAAAACTCAAGCCTTGCACTACTTTCTTGTCATAAGCGTAAATGACTTCGCTACATCGGACTCCCCCGACCGATATCTGACCGTCTCGGCACGAATTGAACCCGGAAGGTTCAACCCCTCGGGCGAAGCATAGTAGATGAAACTCCCGCGGTCGGCAAGACAGGGAAGGATCTTCTTCAGCAGCGGGGGGGTGAGGCGGACGAGGCGGAGAGTGATCAGATCGAACGAGCTGGGCGACTTGAATTCTTCAAATGTCCTGTTTTCGATTCTTATATTACTGCCGGACAATTCACTCAGCGACGATGTTATCCGATCCAAAGCCGCTGCTTTCTTAGTCGTTCGTTCCACCAGGACGGCCTCGCCTATCGGCTGAGTGAGCAGGATCGGAAAGGCGGGGAATCCGCCGCCAGTCCCGATATCAAGGTAATGGGAAACCGGACCGGAATCGATCAAATCGAACGGAAGTAAAGACTCGGCAGTCAGCCGCCTGAGATCATCGCGCGATGTTTCACGTGAAACCAGGTTGACCCGGGAATTTTCTTCAAGAAGGGCATCGAAATACGATTCGAGCTTTCCCGCCGGATCATACTTCTCCAAAACGGAAGCAATATCGAGCGTAATCTCTCGGAAAGCAGGAATCATTGGGCGTTGGCCTTGAATCGCTTGAGATAAACTGAGAGAACTGCGACATCGCCGGGCGTCACTCCTTCGAGCCGACCAGCCTGACCGAGAGAACCGGGGCGATAGCGCGAGAGCTTCTCCAGAGCTTCGGTCTTGAGCCCTTTGATTTCACCGAAATCGAACTGCTCCGGAATCCGTTCCTTTTCCATCCGCTTGAACTTGTCGATCTCGCGCTGCTGTTTGGCAATGTAGCCGTGATATCTAATATGAATCGCCGCCCGTTCCAGAATCTCCGGATCGGTGGAGAACTCGCCGTTGAATCTGGCCAGAATCGGAATCACCTCATTAATAGTGACACCTGGCTGTTTGAGCAGCTCTTCCAGACTGACCTTATCTTTCTTGACGAATCGTCCGCCGAGATCTCCGAGTTCGCTGACTGCGACCCGCTTGCGCCTAAGCAACGAAATTTCTTTCTCGGTCTTCTCTCGGATATCCGCGAACGAACTGAATTCCTTGTCTGAGATCAGATTATACCTCCTGGCGTACTCATGCAGGCGGTCGCGGGCGTTATCCTCACGGAGAGCCAGTCGGTACTCAGCCCGGGAAGTGAACAGCCGATAAGGTTCAGTGGTAGACCGGGTGGTCAGATCATCGATCATCACCCCGATGTATGCTTCCGACCTGTCCAATACGAACGGCGGTTCCTTCTCGATCGAAAGGACGGCATTGATCCCGGCCATCAAACCCTGCCCGGCTGCTTCTTCGTATCCCGAAGTTCCATTGATCTGCCCGGCCAGGAACAGTCCGGGGAGCCGTCTTGTCTCGAGCGACTGCTTGATCTGGTAAGCCGGGCAATAATCGTACTCGACTGCGTAGCCCGGTCTGACGATTTCGACATGCTCAAGTCCGGTCACCGTCCGGATCGCCTCGAATTGGACATCTTCCGGGAGCGATGTCGAGAAGCCGTTGGGGTATATCTCGTTAGTGCCGTTGCCTTCCGGTTCAAGGAAGAGCTGGTGGCGCTCCTTATCGGCGAATCGGTAGAACTTGTCCTCGATCGATGGGCAGTATCTCGGTCCCTTTGAGTCGATCTGACCGGAGAAGATGGGAGAGCGGTGGAAATTAGCCGAGATGATCTCGCGCGTCCGCTCGGTTGTGTAGGTCAGGTGACAGGGGATCTGTTCGAAGGGAGCTCGCTCGCTCCGGGTAGAGAAAAACGGAATCGGCTCTTCGCCCGGCTGTATTTCACACTTTGACCAGTCGATTGTATCGCCGTTGAGTCGGGGCGGGGTTCCGGTCTTGAGCCGGCCGAGTTCAAACCCGATTTCCCAAAACGAATCGGACAGCCTGTACGCGGCATCTTCGCCGATTCGACCTGCCTTGATCTTCTTCTCACCGATATGAATCAGCCCGCCAAGAAATGTTCCGGTGGCGATTACGACCGCTCTCGATGAAATCGGCTCACCGGTCTCAAGACGGATGCCGGATGTACTGCCATCGGAAACGAGAATCTGACCGGCCAGCCCCTGGATCACTTCGATCCGGCGATTCGCTTCGACCGCCGCGACCACGTACTCGTTATATTTGATTCGATCGGCCTGGGCGCGGGTCGACCAGACGGCCGGACCTCGGGAGAGGTTGAGCCGGCGGAACTGGATCCCGGTGGCATCGATCGCCTCGGCCATCAGCCCACCGAGAGCATCGATTTCCTTTACCAGGTGAGATTTGCCGATTCCGCCGATCGCCGGATTGCAGGACATCAGCGCCAACTTCCCGGCATCCATCGTAACGATCGCCGCCGTTTTGCCCATGCGGGCAACCGCAAGCGCGGCTTCGACCCCGGCGTGCCCGCCACCGATCACTATTACATCATAATCGTATGTCATTTATGGCAGTATATCTTTATCTCAGCAGTTTGTCGAATATAGAAGGCCAATTTAGGCCATTTCGACCGGCAATTCAACAGCTATTATACGAACGGGAGAGGTTTGTTTCGCAGACCAGAGAGGATGTTTCACGTGGAACGTTGCGAGGGCTACTTACCGATGCAGAACTTGGCGAAAATGCGCCCGAGGATATCCTCGTTATAGACTTTGCCGGTGATTTCGTCGATGCAATTTACCGCCTGGCGAAGATCAAAAGCGGTAAGCTCCGGCGTCTCACCTTGCGTGATTTTCTTGCGGGCGGCCCGAAGGTGCTTCAGCGAGGCGGTCAGTTTCTGATGATGGCGGGCTGAAGTCACGATGACGCCCGAAGTCAGGTCAGGCATTCCCACATTAATATAGTGTACGAGTCTCTTCTTGAGTTGATCGATACCCACTCCGGTCTTGCAGGAGACGCTCAGATGGTCATTAGCCTCAGGGAATTCCACTTTCGCAGACTTCCTTATGCAGTCTAATTTATTGCCTAACAGAAGCATACGTTCGCTGTTCAGTTCCTGCACATCGCTTTCAAGTTGCTTGCGCCAGGATTTTTGAGTGAGATCCGTCATCCAGACTATCAGATCCGCCGTCTCCATGATTTTCCGCGCCGACTTCTGACCTTCCTTTTCAATTCGTCCCGATGTCTGCCTGAGCCCGGCCGTATCGATCAGGTTGACTTTGAAACCTTCCAGATCGATCCACTCCGACAGGTAGTCCCGGGTGGTCCCGGCAGTCGGCGTCACCAGGGCGCGCTCCTGCTTCAAAAGCAGATTGAAAAGAGAGGATTTCCCTGCATTCGGTCGTCCGCTGATGACTATACGAAATCCCTCGTTGATTATCCGGCCGCTGACATATGTCTCAGCCAGCTCTTTGATGCTTCGTTCTACAATTGTTATATTATTTGACAGCTTAGCTTTATCTGCCGGATCAAGCTCGTCCTCCGGATAGTCGATCGAAGCTTCAACTTCGGCAATAACACCTATCATCATGTCTCGCAAGTTCTTAATATGTTCATGATAAGGTCCGAGGAGGTGACTTTTCGCCGCAGAGTACGAGCTTTCGGTATTGGCGGCAATGATCTCGGCGACCGCCTCGGCTCTCGTTAGATCAATCCTGCCCGCGAGGAAAGCAAGCCTGGTGAATTCTCCCGGCTCAGCGATTCTCACCGACTCGGCGGTGATTACATCCTGTATCGATTTGACCACCTGGCGCCCGCCGTGGCAATAGATCTCCACCTGGTCTTTGCCGGTGTACGAATGATTCTCCGGCATGTAGACCGCCATGATTTCATCGATGACTTCGCCGTCTTTATTCCGGAAGTAGCCATAGTGCATGTGGAACGGTGCGAACTCAACTTTGTCCGCCGATTTCGGGCTGAAATGCTGCAGGAGGATGGATCGGCTGCGGGGGCCGGCGATTCGCAACGCCGCAATACCCCCTTCACCGGGAGGAGTTATGACCGCAACGATAGTATCGTTGTCGAGAGAAGATCCGTTCTTTTTTTTTTCACTGCCATCGAAAGAGTGCACTCCTCTACGCGGTCTTGACGTCAGGATTCTTAATCGCCTTGCGCTTGAACGCGACATAGTCCAGGAGCGAGAAGAACGCGAAACAGGTCCAGTACAAGACGAGTCCGGCCGAGAACCGGTAGAACAGGAAGCCCATGAAGAGCGGCATGACGTATCCCATCATCTTGTTCTGCTGGGTCGACGCCATCGTCAGTTTCTGGGAGAGGAACTGTCCAACGATCATGATGACGACAAGGATGATGTACGGATCCGTGAAGCTGCTTGCTCCGCGTGAAAGGTCGGTGATGAACCAGACGAAATTCGCGTTGCGAAGGAGAATGGTCGAGCGAAAGACCGAGAAGAGTGCAAAGAACAAGGGCATCTGGGGAAGCATCGGGAGACAGCCGGAGATCGGGTTCACCCCGTGCGTTTTGTACAATCGCATCATCTCCTGATTCATCGCCTGTGGATTCTTCTTATGCTTCTGCTTCAGCTCTTCGATCTTCGGCTGCAGCTCCTTCATCGCGTTCATCGATTTGAACGACTTCATCGACAGCGGCATCGTAATAATCTTGATAAGCAAGGCGAAAATGATGATCACCAGCCCGTAGTTCGGGATAACCTTGTACATGCGCGGAAGCAGCCACATGATGCCAACTGCGAACGGCTTGATTATCCACCCGACAAACGGGGTGGTACCTATGCCGAGAATGTCCTGTAATCCGATATGATAGCTGGCCATCAGATTGTAGTCGAGCGGCCCGACGAACACGCTGAAGGTGTCGGCAAACTGGCCGACCGCGGCAAAAGGCATCTCAACGCCGGCCGTGATCAGCTTCTGTTCGATCGATTTACCGTCGACCATGATCTTATCTTTGGACCCTCGGGCAAGTACAGCGTCGGCTTCCCGGTTACGCGGAATGATCACGGCGGCAAAGTATTTGGATCTTACGCCGGCCCAGGATGAATTGCCCGGGAGCACCTGACTGAGTTTATCGTCTTTGAAGTCCTTCAGCGTCTCACGGCTGCCCGCCTGCATCGCCACCGCTTCCATAGCTTGATAGTCCGTTTCCGGCTGAGGTTCGGTGACACCGAGCGGTGTATTCCACATTAATGTATACTGGCGTTCGAATCCGAGCTTCACCCGGTTCTTTACTTCGACTACAAGATTGAAGTTGTACTTGTTCGGATAGAAGCTGTAGTGCTTAATGATCTCCCCGCCGTCTTTCGAAACGTAGGTATAGGTCAGGTTGACGGTATCGCTTGTGGCATCGTATTTCCCCGGCGACAGACTGCACTGATAGTTGACGCGGCTCGAGGAGAACGATCCTCCGGCAAACGATGCTTCGGGGGTGGCCGACTCGGCCGCCGGGAGCATCTCGATCTCGCCACCATCGCGATAATAGTAGTTGCGGAGTTTGAGTGACACCGGTCCGCCGCCGAACGAAGTGAGGATGGCCGTATACTGCCGGGTGTTGACCACGACCGTGTCATGTGTCATCGCTTCCGTTGCTGTCATCGTGCTCTCAGGCTTAGCCTGTTCCGGTGCGGCCGCAGTGGAAGGTGAAGTTGAACTGGCGACTGTGGTATCAGTCACCTTGAAAGTGTCGACAGCATTGTGAGCCTGTTGGTATTCACGGCCGAGCGAGTCAATGACCATATCTTCTTTGCCGCTCGTTTTTTCCGGACTTGGTTTGTACAGCCCGAGGAATTCCATGATGGGGAAATAGAAGATGAGGAGAAGTGCGAGAATTGCTACCAGTATTATAGTCTTCTTGTCCAAATTAACGTCCCTGTAGTATGTCCAATGATCTTTTATACTTCGCTTGCTTACGGTTATTCGACCGGATCATAGCCGCCTTCGTGCCAGGGGTGGCATTTCAGTATCCGCTTGACTGCCAACAGGCTGCCACGAAAAGCCCCGTACTTTTTGAGCGCATCCTCAGCATAATGAGAGCAGGTCGGCTCGAACCGGCACTGATTGCCAATGATCGGGGATAACGTGTAGCGGTACAAGTAGATAACAAATATCAGCGGATAGGCAAGATAGTGCGACAGGCTATGTCGAGGGGCGGATGCGGTCAAATATTCCACGGATTTCAGCATCTATAGTTCTAAATTCAGGTTCGCGCCTGGTCGCTTTGGGCAAGACCGCGATCCTGATTCCAGCCGGTAAACCTGTCCGATTCAGCCGCACAGCTTCGCGGACGAGTCGTTTCACCCGGTTGCGTTTCGATGCCGTGCCGAAATGGCGTGATACCAGCACACCGTATTTGAACTGCTCACTCCTGTTCCAGACGACGGTCACCAGTTCCCCTGATATACGGTGGCCGGAGTTGAGCAGTTCACCGATTTCTCGGGCGCTCTTCAGGCTCAATGATCGGGGGAGTCTATTTCTTACGGCCAACTTTGACGGTTAGTCTTTTTCTGCCTTTGGCGCGACGGCGGGCCAGTACTTTACGACCACCCTTGGTAGCCATCCGGGCGCGGAAGCCGTGGTCGTTAAGCATCTTTTCGTTCGACGGTTGAAACGGTCTCTTCATAGTCGGTAAACCCTTAGTTTAAGCGAAGCAATATAACCGATTAATGTGACTCGTCAAGACATTAATTCCCCTGTGACAGGCTCTTCCGCTCGAGGAACGTTGCGGGGCCGCTTGCGGTTACACTGAATCGCGCGTGCGCTTTGTCGCGAATTGACAAAACGGCAAAACTGGATTATACTACTCCTTACTTATGAGCGAACCACTGTACATGTCCAAGGAAGGCCTCCAGAAAATGGAGGCGGAGCTCAACCGGCTCAAATTCGAAGAACGGCCCAAAATAGTCGGCGAGATCAAAAGAGCCCGCGAATTGGGTGATCTGTCCGAAAACGCGGAATACCACGCCGCCAAAGAAGCCCAGAAACACCTTGAGAACAAGATCGTCCAGCTTCAGGACAAACTCTCCCGGGTTCAGATAGTCGATGCCGATCAGATCCCCGGCCACAAAGTCTATCTGTTCGCCAAAGTGCTGGTCAAAGACCACCGCAACGGCGAGGAGATCCTTTATACGATTGCCCCCCCCGACGAGGTGGATGTCGACAACGATGTTATTTCTGTCAAGTCGCCAATCGGCGCCGGATTATTGGGTAAAGAAGTAGGGGACGTGGTCGAGATAAGAGTACCGGCAGGTCTGCTCAAGTACGAGATTCTGAATATCACACGCGACTGAGTTCAATACAACAGGGTCCGTCGATTCACAGGCTATTCTTCGTATTCGCCGAATAGATCCTCCGACATATCATTTTCTTCGTAATATCCGTCCTCTTCCGCCTCGTTGTATCCGGCGGCGAGGTTGGCACACTCCAGAGAGCAGAAATACTCATCGCCCTGCATGACAGGGTCGCTCTCGATCTTCTCGTTGCATTGCGCACAATACATCGGTGCCTTACTCCCTTGTTTAATGGCGCGCCCGGCGGCGCTGTTGGATATTTTGCGTCTACGTTCCACAGTTATCGGTTAAGCGCTCGTAATCTTAAACGCTCAAAATCTATGTGTCAATACATTTTTGGGTCGATTTTAGTTCCAGTGTACAGAGGGAAATAGCGCCCTGGCAAGGGATAATTCAGACGTCTGAGCCGGTCCGGAGCGACGCCTGCTCCGTACGGGCGAAGAGGAAGAACAGGGCGAGTGAGAGAGCGAGGCCCGGGAAGATCGGTTGGATTCCGAACCAGTAGCCACCCCCCGAAGTCAGGTGCTTGCTCAAATACCAGATCAGGGCAATTCCTCCGCTCCCGGCGATAGAGATGAGCGCGGCGGTCGAAGGAAGACGGCGCTTCCCCACGAACGAGAAGAAGACCGGCACCAGAAGGGCTGGCGTGCCGATCGTCCCGAACAGGTACCAGATCTGGACGATCGAGCGAAATTTGAGAACGAGCAAAACGGCCACCACCGTAGTAACCACCAGACCGATCCGGGTATAGCGGGTCACCTTGTCTTCGGAGATCGGAAAAAGGCGCATGACGATATCCCGGCTGAAGGTCGAAGCGGCGATGAAGGCGTACGAGTCAATGGTAGACATGACGGTCGCCAGAAGAGCCAGGGCGAACAGCCCCAGCAAGCCGGGTGGCAGCACTTTCAAGGCAAGCGCCGGATACGACCCGACTGGGTTGGCCAGATCGGGAAGGATCGCCCGGGCATATAAACCGCAGAAAGTTGTCATAAAATCGAAAAAGGCCCAGAAGGCAATCGAAATGAGAATACCGTTGCGGGCAACCTTAATATCTTTCGCCGCATAGCACCGTTGATAGAAAGCCGGCTCTATTAATGTGGCGAGGGCGATGAAATACCAGGAGATGATATACCATTTTGAATTGCCGCCGTTCCAGGTGAAGAGATCAGACGGAACATGGTCGATCAGATACGAGATACCGCCGTATTTCGATACGAGCAAGATCAGTAAGGCGGCGAACCCGAGGAACATCAGCACGAACTGAAAGAGATCGGTCCTCACTACCGACTTGAATCCTCCGGTGTAGACGTAGACGACCGAAAATAGTGTCCCGGCCAGAATCCCCTGCCAGAATTGCCAGCCGAAGAGATACTGCGTCAAGGTTCCAATGCCGAGGATATAGGCGGCGGGGACGGTCATGAAATAAATGATGACCGACCCGGCGAGGGCGGTCTTGTTGTCGTAAGCACGGGCGAGTTGATCGGGGATAGTGAGAAGCTGCGAGTCGCGCGCTTTCTTCGCGAGGTACAGTGCGAACAAGAAGGCAGCCAGATAGTACGGCAGTCCGAACACCAGCCAGTTGGACAAACCGAACCGGTAGCTGTACTCACCGACGCCGAGGATCCCACCGTACCAGGTGGAAACGAGCGATGCCACGAATCCGGGCATGGTGAGCGCCCGGCCGCCGAGGATCAGCTCGGCGGCCGATTCATCACGGCGCGTGCTCTTGATCAGTCCCAGGACAAGCAGGACGACCAGATAGACAATGATCAGGCTGTAGTCAATCCAGTGCATGGAAGGCTAAAACAGCTCCAGCTTGAGTTGGCCGTAGAACGATCGGGTTGACGCAATGTAATACTCCGCCCATCCGTCGACAACCGTTCTGCCATTGTCGTCGTAGGCGAAATCACCGCCGTAGCCCGAAGTCTCGAACTTCTTGTCGAACAGATTGTCGATCTTCCCTTCGAACACCAAATTCCCCGCACCGAGCAGATTGCCGATCGTATACGACGCTGATATGGCCGAGACGGTGAATGGATCTACCGCGAGACTCTCTACATTCCAGAGTTCGGCGTACTGCTTGCCGGCGTACCTCAGGCGATAGGTAACGCGCGCCCGGCCCGTCTTGTAGTCGAGAAGCACATTTCCGAGATAATCGGGAAAGAACGGAATCGTTTTGTCTTTGTAGTCGACACTGAATCCATCGACATCGGCTACAAAATCCCTCACCCGATTGTAGCTGTAAGCGAAGTTAGTGCTCACCGTGAACTTCGGATTGAACTGATACGCTCCATTCAGCTCAACTCCCGCGTGCACCGAGCGCTTCGCATTGATCGTTATAGCAATACCGGTGTTCGGATTGATTCCGCCGTACGGCAGGATTTCGTTCTTGAACTCCATCCAGTAGAAATTGACGCCCAACGAATATCTTCCCGGTCGGTAGTTGCTCCCCAACTCCAGATCGTAAACGCGCTCCGATTTCGCTGTCGGATCTCCAAATTGGTATGTTGTTACTCCGTTTGAAACGGTAGAGTCGAGAATGGTCAGCGAAGGGACCACGCTCGGATCGCCGGCGTCATAAATGGCGGCATCGCTTGGCGTGCGGGATGCTATCGAGAAGTTGGTATAGAGATTGAGGGCGTCATTGCAGGCATAGTTGAATCCGATTCGTGGCGAGAAGAACGCCCAGTTGACATTATATTTGTATCCGGGGAACGGAAGCATCCGCTCCTGGTCGAAATCGTATTTTAGGAATCTGAACTGTGCCGTCACCTGCGTGCTCAGCTTGTCGTTGAACTTGTAGTACTCCTGACCGTAGATGGAGCCGACATACTTCTTCCCGTTGTACTGATAATATCTGTGGCGCGGATCGAGCGACCCGGTGACATGCTCGGCGTACACCACCTGTCCCCAGTGATCTGAATTGAAATAGTAGAAAGAACCTCCGATAGAGTGTTTCCCTCGGCTCCAGATCATGTCCAGTCGGGGATTCCAGCCGGTCTGATTCTTGTTCACCCACTGCTGACGAACGACATTGCCGGAATCGTACGGCATCGAAGTCGCGGGGTTGATATCGATGTACGTGCTGTCGATACCGTAGTCTGATAACGCGCTATTCGCCTTCAGCTGCTCGTAGTAGCCGTCGCCATGGATATGGTAGAGGGTATTGTAGAGTGTGATGCGATCGGTTAAGCGATATGTATTTTGCAACTGATAGTGGGGCTGATTGAAATTGTCCGTCTCGTTGTCGTAGGTCAGCGGATTGTAGCGATAGTCTTTCGCAATCTCATCGCGCGGCGCACCGTAATACGCCAGGTGCATACGCATCGGGCCGCCGTAGACGTACAGCTCGGTCGTCATCCTCGGATCGAGGCGGGCGAGCGAGAAATAGTACGACCAACCGTCATACCAGCTGTCGTGGCGAAATCCCCCCGTGCGTTGTTTGGAGAACCGTCCGCCGAATTGCCAGGTCCCGTTGATGAGACCGGACGAGTACTCGACCGACTGCTTGTACATATCGCTAATTCGATTGCCGTTGAATGTATAGTCGCCGTAGCCGGAGACAATCGAAGCTTCGCGCTGGTTGCTCAGTGCGCTGGTAACAATGTTGACCGTCCCGCCGAACGAAGCATCGCCGTAGAGCGAATTCCCCACCCCGCGCTGGATCTGAATATCTGAGACGTTGGCGGCGAAATCGGGCAGATCGACAAAATAGGTGGCCTGGTCTTCCGGATCGTTCAGCGGCACGCCGTTGATGTACGTCACGATCCGCTTGTCATCAAATCCGCGGATCTTCATGTAGCTGTAGCCGAGCGAAGATCCGGCGTCGGAATAGGCATACAGGTTCGGCGTCGATTCGAGAAGAAGCGGGAATTCATCGACCGTGTAGTCACGCTTGATATCATCCTGAGAGAAATTGTCGAATGCGATCGGGGTGATCCCTTCTTCGGCCCGGTCTGAGCGCACGAGAATGTCCTGACCGCGGTAGTATCGTGGCTGAAGAACGACGAGACTCGGTACTTTGGTCAGCTCGAATTGTTTCGAGAGGAAGCCGACCGAAGAAAACGTAAGGCGCGAGACACCTTCGGGCAAAGACAGCGAATACTTGCCGTTTGCATCGGTGATCGTACCGACGCCGGAGAGATTGGTGACGACCGAGGCTCCGACAATCGGATCTCCATTTTGATCGGCGACAGTGCCGGTGGCTGTTTCAGTTGCGCGTGCGGCCCCGACAAGAAGGAGCAAAGCGACAATTGGGAGGCAGAATTGGACAATGAATCTCATTCGAATCGCTCGAACGAGTGCGGAATCGAGCGGTCTGCTCGACTGTGAGAGTTTGTGGGTCATGACAGTAACCTCGCTTAGAACGCTTCAGGGTTAAGCAAGATTCCGTCCTGAATCGATAGGTCGGCCAGATACTGGCTCAGGGGATGCGGTTGACATCTCCGTTTCCCTACGCCGGTATTATCCGGATCAGGTCGAGGGGGTATGATCTCAGGCGGTCGTTATTACGCCACCCCCAACGGAATTTGTGTTTCTGGGAATAATTACGGCCCGGCCCGACGGAAAGGCAAGGGGAAAATGCAGGATCCCGATCACTCAGCAGATCGTTTTGGCATGCCCCGAGCCGGCCTATGATTCGGTGAGACGATACGTATAGTAGATAGTATCCGAGAATAGACACCAGGAGGTCGGATTTGGAAAGAGATAAGCTGATTGAATTCACTGTCTTCCTATTACGCGTGGTTGTGGGACTGCTGTTCTTCCAGCACGGGAGTATGAAGTTCCTCGGCTGGTTCGGCGGCATGCCGGGCGGTGAGCCGGGCGCCACGGCACCCTTATTCACGCAGGTTGGGCTGGCCGGCGTGCTCGAGTTCTTCGGCGGAATTGCGATTATGTTTGGATTGTTCACCCGCACTGTGTCATTCATCCTGTGCGGTGAAATGGCTGTTGCTTACTGGCAATTCCATTTCCCACAGGGAACCTGGCCGATCGTCAATCATGGTGAGCCGGCCGTCCTCTTTTGTTTCATTTTCTTGTTCCTGGCGGCCTATGGAGGGGGCAATTGGAGTGTCGATGCACTGATCCGTCGAAAGGGGACCAAAACGGTTCCTGATCCCGCTTAGGATCGTTCATCGCGCTCACACACGACGTTTCGACCCTCGATTGTCCGCTGCTACGGTTCTTTCTTGTTAAAGTCCGCGCGATCGAGTACTTTTGTATCACGCTCCGTTACGCAGGGAGCCGCCAACCAACCGGAGGAATCTGCCATGTCTCAGAATCAAAAGCTGCACGTCGTCCTCGGCACCGGTCAGCTCGGCCGCGCGGTCATCGATGAACTTGTCGCCCGAGGTGAATCGGTTCGAGCTGTCAGCAGATCGAAAAGAGTACCCCTGCCGAAAGGAGTTGAGTTCGTTTCCGCCAATCTCACCGACAAGGCGGCGACGGTACGTGCCTGTGCCAATGCGTCGGTTGTATATCACTGCGCCTCTCCTCCGTACAGCGCCTGGGGAACACTCGTGATGCCGATGATGGAGACTATTATCGAAGCAGTGGCGGAGACGGGTGGCAGAATTGTCTACGGCGATAACGTGTACATGTACGGGGAGGTCGAAGGACCGATCACTGAAAACCTTCCCAACAACGCAACCGGCATCAAGGGAAGAGTCCGGGCCAAGGCCGCGTTCAGTCTGATGGAAGCTCACAAATCCGGAAAAGTGAAGAGCACGATCGGACGCGCCTCCGATTTCTTCGGTCCGGGCGTTTTCATGTCGCTTATGGGAGAGCAGGTGATCGGACGCGCGATCAGAGGAAAAATTGTCAGTCTCCTGGGAGATCCTGACGCACCGCACTCATACACCTATATTACGGACTTCGCGAAAGCGCTGGTTTTGCTGGGGGAAAGGGACGAAGCGCTCGGGCATGTCTGGCATGTGCCGAACGACCGCGCGATCACGACATTCAATTTCGTCGAGGCTATTTTCGAGGCTGCAGGCAGAAAACCGAAGGTTCGGATCGTCCCACGCTGGCTGACAAATCTGATGGCGCTCTTCAGTCCCATACTTCGCGAACTGAAAGAAACCGACTATCAGCGCGCGAGGCCGTTCATAGTCGACAGCAGCAATTTCATATCCACATTCAAACTTGAACCGACACCGACTGCGGAAGCGATCAGGCAGACGGTCGCATGGTACAAAGAAAACGCGTAGTCGAGTCAGCCGTTTACAGCGGCGCTTCCGGGTCCTTGATTTCCTTCAAATACTCCGCAGATTCCTCAGGCGGTGTCGTGTTGATAAAAATCCCCGAACCGATTTCAAATCCCGCTGAAATCGTCACTTTCGGTATGATGATGAAATACCAATGCAGATATCGCGTGTCTTCGTCACCGATGGGTGAAGACCGGATGATATAGTTGTAGTCCGGGTTGTGCAAACCGATATACAGCTTGCCCATCACCGTGCGGAGGACTCTCGCGAGATCTTCGATCTCTTCGTCAGTTATCGAGACGTAGCTTGCCATATGACGGCGTGGATAGATCCTTGTTTCGAACGGAGATCTGGCGGCAAACGGACAGAAAGCGACAAAATGATCGGATTCGATCACGATCCTGCTCTTCTGCTTGAGCTCTTCCGCCAGCATGTCACAAAACACACAGGTACCGTACTTGTCGTAATGAAGTACCGCCTGGTCGATGGGATACCGGATGTGGGGTGGTACGATAGGCGTCGCGATTATCTGTGAGTGTGGATGCTCCAGCGACGTCCCGGCGCGTTCACCATGGTTACGAAAGATCATGACCAGATTGATTTTGTCGTTCCTGCTGATATCGATCTGGCGCTGACGATAGGCGCGAAGAACCCGGACGACTTCCGGAACTGACATCGTGCCGATCGTCTGATTGTGCAGAGGATGCTCGATCACGACCTCCGCGATGCCGAACCCATTCGCCTTGAGGAAACCGCCCACATGCTGCCGTTCCGGACCGGTGTCCGAACGGAGCGCGGCGTACTTGTTCGGGACAACCCGCACCTGCCAATCACCATCGGAAGGATAGGTGAGAACCGGTGTGACGATATGCTCATCGTTGCCTTTACAGAAAGGGCAATCTGACTTGTAGGGCGGCATTCCACCAGGTTTCGGTCTGTTCTTGCGAAAATCAGATGGCCGCCCACCGCGCCCGGGAGCCATAATCACCCATTCTTTGGAAGCCTGATTTTGACGGAATTCCGGCATGTTATTACCTCCATGGCCTTGTCAGGCAAAATCTTAACATATAGCTGCGAGAAAAGCGCGTTTTGCCTGCGCGTCAATTAATATACTGTAACACCGATCGTCCCGCCAGGTTTGGGACTCTTTTCTCGATTTTCTCCGAAAACTCCGCTTGCACAATGAAACTTCACTGAGTTTATTATCGTATATTTACGATAATAAACCTATGGCAAAGCGAGGAGACCAATGTCAGAAAGAAGATCTAATGAAGAAATTCGGCAGGCGGTAAGGAAGCAGTACGGCGAGGCAATCACATCGTCATCCGGATGTTGCGGATCGGGCAATCTCAAGTCGACTGAGAACGCGACTTCTGAAATGACCAGGCTGGCCGGATACGATCAAAGTGAACTCAGCGGTGTCGCGGGCGAAGTTACTTCATTCGGCTGCGGCAATCCGATCGCATTTATGGAATTACAGCAAGGCGAGGCCGTTCTCGATCTCGGTTCCGGCGCCGGGCTCGATCTGATTCTTGCTTCAAAGAAAGTCGGTCCGAACGGAAAGGTGATTGGGCTGGACATGACACCTGAAATGATCGAAACAAGCCGCCGTAACCTGGCCGCAGCCGGGGTAACGAATGCTGAAGTTCGCCAGGGAGAAATGGAACAGATGCCGGTAAAGGACGAAGAAGTCGACTGGATCATGTCAAATTGCGTGATAAACCTTTCTCCGGAAAAGGAAAAGGTCTTCGCCGAGGCATTCCGGGTTCTCAAGCCGGGTGGACGGATCCTTGTTTCGGATATAGTGGCCGGCGATTTGCCGGAGGCGATTCGTAACGATCTGCTTTCGTGGGTAGGGTGTATTGCCGGCGCGATCGGTGAAGAAGAATATATACAGATGGTCAAGGATGCCGGTTTCGAAGATGTCAGGATTGTTGATCGACTCGATTACACTTCTGAATCTCTAAAGACTCTCGCCGGTGATGCGACTGGTTGCGGCTGCGGATCCTCCCTGCCGGAAAAGCTGATCGCGCAGAACGCCGGGCGGATCGCATCGGTCAGACTGCACGCTCGCAAACCGAGATAGTACAACACCACACTCGCCCGATGCAATTGAAAGAGGGTGACAATCGTCACCCTCTTGGTGCATTACTCGAGCCGGTAAGATCGATCATCTGCGGTGATGCGCCCCACCTTCAGATGACGGGTGTGAGTGGCCGCCGCTCTCATGTCGCTGTTGTGCTCTTGGCGCTTCGGCATGTGATCGGTGAGCTGCTCGCTCGCGGTCGACTCTTTGGTGATACTCGCCTCTTGAGACGAGCACTTTCTTTTTGACCGTTCTCTCGTGGCGGGCCACGACCTTCTGCTGCTCGGCATGCAAGTTCATCCGTTTATAGTCCCGTTGCCCCATATGCACCGGACGGGTCTCGTTTTTCACGACCGCCACCTTGTTCGATGTGTGTTGGCGGACAACTCCGAGGTCCGGCTGATGTCCGAAGTCATGCGCTCGGTCCATGTGCGGAGCATCAGGTCTGGATCCGACCCGGTACCGGCCGATGTTTTCCCGGCCGAAGTCCTTCAACTTGACGACCGTCCAGGCCCGGGAATCATGGTCGGCCCATGGTTCCGACCAGCTCATGCCATCAGGCGGGATAGGCGCCCACGCGCTATAATCTCCCCAGGTATCCCACTCGACTCGGGCCGGTGACCAGGTGTCGCCCGGGACCCAGAACCATCCTATGCCGTCACGATATCCCCATTCCCCGTAATGGTAAACGAGCCATCCGTAAGGTTCATAGGAGACCCAAGCCCAGTCCGGATCGGACCAGGCCCAATGGCCATAGTCGAACGGCGCCCAGCCGGGCGTTACCCACGGCTGCCAGACTCGTCCGTACGGCTGAACATTGATCCAGTCGCCGTAACCGGACAGATAGGTAACATCGCTTCCATTGTATTCGGCGCCGGAGTCGACCTGTGCGTCGTTCACGAACCCACTACACCCTGAGAACAGAAAGACAGCCGCTGTGAGCGCCGTGAGGCCCAATAGGAGCCTTGGCTTGCTCGGTAGAATCTTAATTGCTGCTTTCATTTCTTACCTCGATTCTTTCCATTTCGAGTTGCACCTGTTAAAACAATTTTGAAGGGTCCAATGTTGCATTGCAACATAACTCTTTCTTGGCGATGCAATCCGGCGGGACGAGCGATTGAGATTTGCGGAACAAAAGTCGCGCCTCGCAGGTTACCTAAGATGGTGTAGACAGGCCCATTTTACTCGCCTGACAAAAGTGTATGCCGACAGATCCAAACCGAAAGTAAGCGCTGAATACAGCGCCGTGAATTCATGAGTATCCTCTGGTCAAAGTTGGCCCTCATAGCCATTACCGTATATTTCCTGGTTCGCCTCGGGCCGCTCTTCGTGAATTGGTACCGAAGATCCGGGGGGGAGATCCTCGATCATCCGTCGGGACTGTTTCAACATCTCCCGCACGTCGCGATGTTGCTTCATTCGCTACTGGCGCTGTGCGTGATGATAGATCTGAATCCCCTCCCGTTCCTTCCCGATACGCAACTCACGCAGAAACTGAACGGTCCCGCACCGGAGATGATATCGATAGCCGGTCTACTCTAATATATAGCCGCGAACATCAACCGATGGCGATCGGTTAGGGAATTGAAGGAGTCGTTCGAAAAGGAGGTGATCATCAAAAGCGATCACCATCTGATTACTTCAGGACCATACCAGTTCTTCCGTCATCCTATCTACGTCGGGAATATCTTTGCCGAATTAAGCATCGGCGTGACATTGATGTACTGGCCGCTGATCTTGTTTCCCCTGATAATCAGCTTCCCCCTCTGGCATTTGCGGGTCATGAAAGAGGAACAGATGCTGGTGCGCAACTATCCGGTCGAGTATCGGGACTATATCTGCTGTGTGAAGAGATGGGGCTTCTTCTAGGGCTTTCCCTGTGTTTTCTGAGCATTGTATGCCTGCCGGAGTATATCCAGCATGCGGAATCCAAGCGTTGAGTCGACACTGAACAACTTCTGCAACGTGCTGTCGCTTTGAGGGATCTTTCCTCCCAGGCTGTAGGCAACCCCGAGCGAGACCATTGCCGGATAGAAAGTGCTGTCGACGTCGATCGCCTGCTTGAATCGCTCGATGGCTTCGGGATACTGCTTCTGTCGGAGATAGACCATCCCGAGTAGTTGAGCGCACTCTTTGTGCTTCGGATTAATCTTCAACGCCGTCTTGAAGCTCGCTATAGCGCTGTCCATATCTCCGAGATTGCGTTGTACCGTTCCCATGCGATAATAGACATCATCGGTTCGCATCCCCAATTGCGTGGATCTCCGGAAATAGACAAGGGCCGTGTCGTAGTTTTCGGCCGCGGCATAAGCGTTGGCGAGGCTATACGCGACGGTCGCGTTTTTCGGTTGCTTCAGCACCGCCCGACTCAGCAGATCGATCGCCTTGCTGGTCCGTCCCACTTTGGAGTATTCCTGGCCGAGATTCGTCATGTACAGGGCGTTGCCGGAGTCATACTTCAAAGCTTCTTCATAGTACTTGATCGCTTCTCCGGAGTTGCCGGCATCGCTGGCCATGACAGCCAGATTGTTGCATATCTGGGGATCGCTGCTGTCGATCTGGTAAGCGCGATCAAAATATGCTTTCGCCTGTTTCTGATCCCCGAGGGCGGAGTAGATTACCCCAAGGTTCTTTATGGACAGGAAGTTGTCTTTATCGAGTCGAAGCGCCGCGAGGAAGGCCGTTCTTGCCGTCTTGTAGTCGTTGTGAATCATCGCCTTCCCCCCCCTGGTCAGGTAGATAGAAACCGAATCCTGGGCGATGGCTCTGGTGCTGAGACCCACGAAAAGCAGTACTGTAACTAAGATAAATCGGCGCATAAATCTCCTATCGGTTATACAGCGACTATAATAACTCTTTCCCGAATTCAGGTCAACACTGCCGACAGGCGGCCGAGCCGACCGGCTACATTTCGAAATCAACCGGCAGCATATCGTAGAAGTGGAAGACGGAGCAGAAGTTATCTCCCGGGCCGAACCCTGCCTGCGAGATCAGCTGTATTTTCCCGGTGTCGGATTTGACGAAGGTCGAAACGCCCGGCTGCGGGCCGCCTTTTTCGTTCTCAAAACCGAGGTCACGGTTAAAACTGCTTCCTTTGGCCGAGTACATCTTGAAATTCCATTTCCGCTGAGCGGCGAATTTCCGCTGCACGGCCGGATCGTCCGGGCTTACGACGGCAAAGCCGGCCTTCTTCTCGATATGCTTGAAGATGCCGTTGTAACCGTCGGCCCACATCGTACAATAAGGACAGGATTTCCCCATGTTGTGGACCAGTACCAGATACTTCTTCTTCCCGAACAACTTCGAAAGTTTGACCTTACGTCCGCCCGGGACAAGAAAGGTGTAGTCTTCGATCGGGCGCTTGAGCGACGTCTTTCGGAGGTCGGCCAGTTCCTTGTTCAGGTTCATGATGCGATGCTCGAGGCGTTCGATTCGTTTTTGATTTTTCGGCGCCATAGCTCTGCATGCTCCTTATGGTTAATTGAGTTAAATCTGAATCATTATACGGCCGGTTGGCGGCGGGGTTTGAACCTGGCTGCGGCGAACTGAGGGGCCGTCGGGTCGTTTCTTCTGCGGAGGACCCTGAAGCCGAAAGTGCAACGGCTCACCTGTCGGCGAACCGATCAGCGTTAAAGTGAAAACTCAAAGACGCTTAAAAGAAGGGTAATTTCCAATTCTTCCGTGAATTGGAAGAGCAGTATACTTATTTCGCTTTCTTTGGTGTATGATTGTTCATCATCGCGAAAGAAAGATACTCGAGCTCCATCGACATGTTCTCGTTGCGCAGATAAACGTTCGGGGGAACCCGCAGGTTGATCGGAGCGAAATTCAAAATCGCCTTAACCCCTGCCCGACAGATGTCATCGACAATATACTGGGCCACCGTCGCAGGAACGGCCAGGATGACGATCTCGATACCGCAATCACGGATCTCCGTCTCGAGATTGGCGATGTCCGATACCGTGATCCCTTTGTGATTGGATCCTATCTTCCGCTGATCGTTATCGAACACCTTGATGATGCTGAAGCCCTGCTTGGCAAACTCTTTGTAACTGACGAGCGCCGATCCAATATTACCAACGCCGATAAGCGCAACCTTCCATTCCCTATTGATGCCGAGGATATCGGCGATCTTCTGCTTGAGTTCGGCTACGTTGTATCCCAGACCGCGCGTTCCGAAGGACCCGAAGAACGAGAGGTCCTTTCTGACCTGGGCCGGAGTGAGTTTCTCCCGCTTGGCCAACTCCTTGGATGACACCGTCTCGTAGTTTTCCTTTTCAAGCAGCGACAATGTGCGGTAGTACATTGACAACCGATGGATCGTTGACTCTGAGATGCGCTTGGACATACTACTGCTTAAAGGCACTTTTAGATGAACTCCTTTGCCTGGTTATCGGCAGCTTTTTCTGACATGTGAAATGCTTCACAAGAAATTATATCTTTTTGTCACAATTCTGTCAAGAAAAATCTCCCCGCAGGCGTCGGAAGCCAATTGTATCCTATTACAATGTAATTCGTTACATGACAGTTATCAGGGCAATAGAGAGCGGATTACTCGCCCAATCGAAATCAGGCGACAATTTGGCGAGGAAGTTGCCCGGAAAGTCGGGCAAGAACTTCATAGTTGATGCTGTTGGCCCACCCGGCCAGTTGCTCGGCGGAAATTGTCTCGCTGTGACTCTGGCCGATCAGAACGGCCTCCGCTTCGAGGTTCACCTGGTGGATGTCCGTAACATCTATCATTGTGATATCCATACAGATACGCCCACGCACCGGTGCCCGCTTACCCTGTACCAGAACATAAGCCTGATTGGACAACGCTCTCGAGTAGCCGTCGTAGTAGCCAACCGGCAGAATGCCCAGCCTGGTGGCCGAAGTTGTCCGGTAGGTGCAGCCGTACCCGATGAAAGCATCCGGCGGTAGCGACTTCAGCTGGGTGATGCGTGCTTTCCAGGCAAGTACCGGGGTGAAGATGCTGTTCTCTCCACCACGGAGTCGGTACGAGACATAGGTTTCCTTGGATGGCCAGTGACCGTATACGGAGATGCCGGGGCGGACCATTTCGAAATGCGTCTTCTTGAAAAGAATCGTCGCCGCCGATGAAGCAGTGTGTCGGATGGCCGGCTTGATGCGAAGCGCCTCCAGTTTCTTGACCATCTGCTTGAACAACTTCAACTGGTGCTCGGCGTACTCATGACTTGTCGTATCTTCGATATTGGCAAAATGCGTGTAGGCGGCATAAGGCTTCTGCAGTGACTCGAACTTGCGATAGATCTCGGCAAGCGGTGGAAGTTCCTCTTCGCTGAGTCCCTGACGATTGGTACCGGTTTCGAGCTTGAGATGAGTCTTGATCTGACGCCCGTGCTGGTCGCCAAGCTCTCCCAATTTCTGTAAAAACTCACGGTTGAACACAGCCGGCTCAAGATCATACTCGAACACAGCGTCGGTGTCATCCAGAAGCACCGGACCGAGTACGAGGATATTCTTCTTCCATCCTGCGGCACGGCACTGGGCGCCTTCTTCGACCGAGTGCACCGTGAGGTATCCGACCGCGTCGTTGTCGGCAACCATGCGAACGATCTCTTTGAGCCCGTGACCGTAGGCATTTCCTTTGACCGATATTGCGAGAATCTTCCCCGGCGCAAGCGTGGCAAGCGAATGAATATTGCCCGCCAGAGCCGATCGAGACAGCTCTATCCAACTTAGTTTCCTGGATCCTTCCATGCTGAACCTATAACGACCGTGGTCCCGACTTCCAACTAAAAGATTCTTCTGTCTTTATCATCAGCAGTATTATACCCCGGAGCAACCATGAGAGCGGATAAAAAGAAAGCCCGGATTCCGGGCTTTCGAATTCATCTATCGACCTGTCTGCTACCTGTACTTCTTGCGCATCTCGTCGATAATCCGCATGTGTCCTTCTTCGAACCCGGAGAGCTGTTCGAACATCTTTCGGCCTTCGGGCGTATCCACTTTGTCCTTCGCCGCATCGAACAACTCATGCGCTTCTTTTTCCAGTCTGAAAGCGATATCCAGAATAGCCTTCATCGAACCGGCCGAGACCACCTCATCGATCAGCTCCCGATGTTGTTCGCTCATTTCTTCGGTAATCTCCGGCAAACCCTCCTGTTTGAGGATGTCGGCGGTGCTGATCCATTTCTCGCTTCGCACCAGCGAATCGAACTGCCGCTCCAGAATATGAAAGTGATCTTTCTCTTCGAGGGCGAGTTTCTCGAGCACATCCTTATGTTCGGCGGCCTGGTTCTTGCGCGATGCCTCCCGGTAAAAGACATAACTGGCCACTTCGGACTGGATACCGGCGGTCAGGGCCGACAGGGTATCGGGGTGGACAGGTGACATAGGCTTGGTTCCTTAAACAGATAAGTTTACTCTTCTTGACTGACGATAAAGTTACAAATTTCACAAAGTTTGTCAAGCGTCTATCGGGGGAATCTGGCCCGAACCGACCATGATCCGGTGCAGTTCGAGTGCGCCGCAGGCCGATCCGGCAAGATTTCTCTTGCACCTTTCCTCCCAAAGTTGGTTTATTCGATCAAAGCAGTGAAAGACTCCTTTTCAAAAAACTCGATAGAACTTCACGGGCAGATTCTCGAAGCATGCGAGCTTTACGACCGTGACGCCGATGATATTACGGTCGTGGCCGTCACCAAAACTCATCCCGCAGGCACAATTCGAACCTCCGTCGCCGCCGGTTATCACAATATCGGCGAGAGTCGAGTCCAGGAGGCTGAGGCAAAAATAGTCGATGTCGGCCGGATCGCGCGGTTTCATCTGATCGGCCATCTCCAGACCAACAAGGTCAAAAGAGCGGTTGAGCTTTTCGATGTTATTCAGTCGGTCGATTCCCTGAAACTGGCCGAAGAGATCGACCGTCGAGCCGCCGAACAGGGTCGGATGATGGAGTGCCTCATCGAGGTAAATTGCTCCGGCGAAAGCCAAAAATACGGCGTGCCGCCGGAGGACTGTCTGGAACTGATCAAACGAGTCAATGACCTCGCGAATATCAACCTGACCGGCTTGATGACGATCGGCCCGCATGTTGAGGACGAAGAGAAGATCCGGCTTGCCTTTCGCCAGTGCCGAACGCTCTTCGAGCAGGGGGAGAATTTCGTCGGCGACCAGTTCGACACCCTGTCGATGGGGATGACCGATGATTTCTCTCTGGCGATTGCCGAAGGCTCGACGATGATCCGGATCGGCTCAGCTCTGTTCGGCCCCCGCGAGAGCTAAGAGAAGCTGTTTCTCGGCAACAGCTTGCCGCCTCACCGACAGCCCGTTTAACTCCCGGCCGAAAAACTGATTGTCCCGCTTAATTTTTCCCGTCAACGTACGATAATAGAAGTAAGGTGTCTCTGAATGAAACTGCTCGATTTTCGAACAGCTTCCGCCGGGACAGCTTCTACCGTAAGCGAAAACAAATAACCTTAAGATAGGTGAGTATGCTATGGACCTGTCACCGAATGATATCCGCAATTACGAATTCTCGAATCAGATGCGCGGATACGACAAGGAGGAAGTCGACAGCTTCCTCGACCGGATAGCCGAGGCTCTGGAGAAAGTCAAGCAGGACAATCTGAAACTGTCTATGGATAATGATTCGCTGAAAGCGCAGCTGGCCGGTCTGAGACAGTTCGAAGATAGCATCAAGAATGCCGCCATCGACGCCCGGCGCAATGCCGATTCCACGATCGCCGCCGCGAAAAAAGAAGCCGAACAGATGCTCGGCAAAGCGAAGGCGGAATCGGAGAAACTGCTCGGCAATCACGAGAAGAAAATCCAGGAACTGAAAACCCGTCTGGCCGAGTTGGAAGCGACCAGGAAGTCCTACTTCTCCAAACTTCGCAACCTGATCAATTCGCACATGCAGATGCTCGACGAATCTTCGATTCCGGATATCAAGAAAGATATCAGCGGGCACGAAGAGTCCTCGGAGCCGAAGATAGAGCGGAAGAACGTCTACACCCCGCCCGGGGAGAAGGCAACGCCCGGACCGGCTAACGGAGACAATATCGAAGTTACCGAGACGACCGAAGTAACCCGTGGCGAGATGGAGACGATCGCTTCGAAGCCGCAGCATCAGCCGATCAGAACGGAAGAAGCGAATGCGGCGGGTGATATCGTTCCCGCCGAAGACGAACAGAATCCGCCGGCGCCGGTCGCGAAAAAGCCGATCGATCCGGAACTTGCAGCCGCCCTGGCCAACTACAAATCAAAGTCCCAGGGAGAGGTGCAAATGCCGCAGTCGGAAGCTCCGGTCCCTCGCCAGGGTGAAATTCACGAAACGACTACTCGGGCCGAGGATATCCCGGACGGGTTCGTAACGCCGCATATGGACGGTCCTTCGGACTCGGAAGAAGAACCGGATACCGGCAAGGTGCAGGTTTCTCCCGACTCTCAGGATACGCCGACCGAACATAACGACATCGACATCGACACTCCGATCGTGGCCGAAAAAACGAAGAAGAACGACTCCGGCGATAACGGTATCGATATCGCCCAGGAACTCGACAACGTTGTCGCCAAGTTCGAAGAAGAGATGACCAAGGCGGAAAAAGGCTAAGAAAATTCCCACCTCATGATACGAAGACCGGCCACCAAGTCCCATCACGGCCGGTCTTCCTTTTTGCACACTAATTCTTGACATTCCCGGACGGCAGCAGCTTTTTGCTGACAACCCGGTTCACAGTGCTATATTCCACAAAGGAACCTTCAATCACGAACATTAAGCAGGAGCTTGACTATGCAAACGGTCGCGGAATTTCATAAGATGCTGGACGAAGCGGTGGCTTTCATCAAGAAGCAGGTCAGTTTTGAGCCGAAGATCGGCATCATTCTCGGCACCGGACTCGGATCGCTGGTCGATGGTATTGAGATGGTCGATACGGTCGGCTACGACAAGATTCCGCACTTTCCCGTATCAACCGTAGAATCACATGCCGGAAGACTGCTGTTCGGCAATCTCCGCGGCAAGAAAGTAGTCTGCATGCAAGGACGGTTTCATTTCTACGAAGGCTACTCGTTTCAGCAGATCGCCTTTCCGGTTCGCGTGATGAAAGCGCTCGGCATGGAGACACTCATCGTGTCCAACGCCGCCGGAGGTATGAATCCGAATTTCCGCCCCGGTGACATCATGCTCATCAAAGACCATATCAACTTCTTCCCCGGCAATCCGCTGATCGGCCCGAACGACGACAAATGGGGGGATCGCTTCCCGGATATGTACGAAGTTTACAATCGGAAATATATCGACCTGGCCAAGCAGGTAGCACTCGAACAGAAACTCCGTCTTCAGGAAGGGGTTTACGTCGGATTGACCGGACCTTGCCTGGAGACGGCCGCGGAGTATCGGATGTTCCGTGGGTTCGGAGCAGATGCGGTCGGGATGTCGACCGTTCCCGAGGTTCTGGCGGCGCATCATCAGCACAGCAAGATCCTTGCGTTCTCGATCATCACCGATATGGGCCTGCCGGACAATATGCATCCTTGTTCGCTGGACGATGTGATCGGGACAGCTTCGCGGACCGAGCCGAAGCTCCGTGACCTGATCGCCGGGTGCGTGGAGAAGATGTAGGCCGAATTTCCTGAAACATTCTCTGGACTATTGAGTCCAATTATATACATACGCTCTGACAAAGAACATCTCGACAGGAGGTGAATGTGCGAAGTATCGGAAGAAGGACCGGCCGATGCCTGAGCGGGATCATCGTTCTGGTCATCCTATCAACGACCGTTGTATCGGCGGCAACGCCCGATTTACACGATAAACTCAACGAGTTTCTTAAGGCGGCGCACGAAGTTCAGAATTTCCAGGGGGCGGTGCTGGTCGCCAAGAAAGGCGTCCCGATACTAAGTGCCGGGTACGGGATGGCCAATATCGAGCTGAATGTCCCGAACACCGATTCAACCGAATTCCTCATCGGCTCGATAACCAAACAGTTCACCGCCGTGGCGATCATGCAGCTGGTGGAAGCCGGAAAGCTAAAGGTCAGCGATACGATCACGAAATATCTACCTGACTATCCGAAAGAAAACGGCGACAAGATAACGATCAAGAACCTTCTCACGCATACTTCGGGTATTCCCAACTACACCGATCTGCCCGATCTGGATAAACGCAAATTCATTCCCATCACTGTCGACTCGCTGATCGCCACTTTTTCCAGCCGTCCGCTGCAATTCGTGCCGGGCGCCCGATTCAGCTACAGCAACTCGAATTTCGCAGTCCTTGGCGCGATAATCGAGAAAGTATCAGGCGAGACATACGCCGACTATCTCAGCAAGCATATATTCGATCCACTTCATTTGACTCACACCGGGTACACCGACAACCGCGCCATCCTTCCCAATCGTGCATCAGGTTACTTCGAAGATGACAGCGGTCGGCTGGTCAATGCCGATCGGGTGGAAATGAGCTTCCCCTATGCAGCAGGTGCCCTCTATTCCGATGTTGGCGATCTGTCGAAATGGGATCAGGCGCTGTATACCAACAAGCTGCTGTCCAGGAAGTCGCGCGAGGAAATGTTTACACCGTATCGCGATCACTATGGTTACGCTTTTCTCAACGACACTATCTTCGGGCACCGTCGCATCTGGCACAACGGTGCGATCGACGGATTCCACAGTATTATCGCCCGGTTCGTGGACGACTCCCTGTGCATAATCATCCTCAGCAACAATCTCACCGCGCCGGTTGAGATGATCTCGCAACAGCTGGCGGCTATTATTTTCAACCAGCCGTACGATGTTCCGGTCGCAAAGAAGCCGATCGATATCGACCCGCGCACATTACAGCAATATGTCGGCGTCTATCAAATCGAGCCGGGCTCATACCGGGTGATCACTTCCAGTGCCGCCAAGCTCTATTCTCAGCGAACCGGGGGAAGGCAGCTCTTGCTCGAACCTGAAGCTGCTGACAAGTTCTATCTCGACTACGACAACTCAACTACTGTCACGTTCCTCCGCAATGACAGCAATCAGGTGTATGCCCAGATCATGCACCAGGGTGGTGTCGATGATACCGCACAGATGCTCAGCGGCCCGATTGCCGACAGTATCATGGCGGAGAGAACAATCGCGAAGGTCGATCCTAAAATCTACGACGATTATGTCGGCGAGTACCAGCTTATGCCGGGGTTTATTCTCACGATCACCCGTCGCGGAGACCGGATTTTCGCGCAGGCCACCAATCAGGGAGAGAACGAGATCTTCCCCAGTTCGGACACCGAGTTCTTCCTGAAGGTTGTCGATGCCCAGATCAAATTCCAGCGTGATTCGACCGGCCAGGTAACCGGGCTGACGCTGTATCAGGCGGGACAAGTTTTGCCTGCCTCGAAAATAAAGTAGCAGAAGACCTTTTCCAAAACCAATAAGGCCCGCGACGGCAGATTCCCGTTGCGGGCTTTGTGGTTTTTGTTACCTTGCAGGTATGTACAACGAAACGGTTCTGGACCATTTCAAGAATCCCCGCAACACGGGAGAAATCGCCGACGCCGACGGTGTCGGGAGCATGGGAAATCCGAATTGCGGCGATGTTATGAAGGTCTATATAAAAGTGGTCGACGGTCACCTGGCGGAGGTTAAATACAAGACGTTCGGCTGCGCGGCGGCGATTGCAACCAGCTCAATAGCATCGGAGATGGTTCAAGGCAAAACGCTCGAAGAAGCTGCGAAGTTGACGCGTGAAGAAGTTGCCGAAGCCTTGAACGGACTACCTCCGGAAAAGATGGCCTGCTCGAATCTGGCTCCCGATGCGATCCGTGCCGCTATCGAAGACTATCGTGCGAAGAAGCTTTCTTAGCCTGAACGCCCATCCTCAAGCCTCCTAAATCAACTCGAACAACGATTCCTCGAATTCATACACCGGCTCGAAACCGAGCTTCTCGTAGGATCGAAGAGCCGGCAGGTTGTCGTTCTTGACGTTGAGGCAGATTGTCCGGCTGCCGGGATCCAGATCGGCGATCAGTTTCGACGTTACCAACGTTCCCAGTCCGCGGCCGCGCACGTCCGGATCGGTGGCGATACTTCCCAGCACAGCCATCTTGTGTTCGTCGGAATTCACGTGGATTCCCGCCACCGATAGGAGCCTCCCCCCTTCTTCGTATCCGAAGTACTTCCCCGTTTCCAGCATTCGCGGCGTAAAATAGCACTCAGGATAAGCGCGGTGATAGAGTTGTCGAACTCTGTGTACATCGGACGGTTTCAATCTGCGGACCCGTTCGTCGTCGGGCTGTAAATTGAAACTGCCGAGCTTCATACGCAGAAGTGTTCCGAAACTGCTTTCTCGGTACTGCTTTTGAAGTTGGGAGCGGGATTCTGTGCGAAAATGACAGAAGAATCTTGCCGGTAGGAGATCCATCAGACTGTCAAGAAAAGGGGCGAAACGTTCGGTCAGTCCCAGAGCAAGCACCACCGGCGTGTCACCTCCGGAGTAGATAAGTACAACTTCAAGAACATGCGCTCGTTCTTCGTAGTCGACCGCCCACTGACAATGTTCGAAAAAGAAGTCGTCAAGATCACCAATATGATAGGCGAACAGGACTGGGTCTTTCTCAAAATGTTCGAGGAGTCGCTTCTTGTCGGTTGAGAATATAAGCATCGCGATCACATGCAGCGGACATAATCGGTTCTACTATCTCTTGTAACCGATCTTCCGGAGAAACGCCTGTCGATCTTTCTTGTCATCCTCTCCCTCGACTGCAAGCGGAGTCTCCCCGTCGATCACACCAAGAACGCCGCGGCCGAGATCGGTTTGTCCCACTACCACCTCAAGCGGATTCGCCGTAGCACAGAAGATGTGGCAGACTTCATCGACTTGCTTCACGCGGTTGAGCACATTGATCGGAAAGCCGTCGGTCATGTAAATGAAGAACGTATGTCCGCAGGCGACATCGAACGCTGCCTGCGACGCCAGTTCTTCCATCTTCGGATCGTTGCCGTCGTGGCGGATCAGTCTCTTTTGCGAGGCCTCGCAGAAAGCGATACCGAACTTGAGCGATGTCGACGAGGTTACCAGGGCTTCGTACAGATCCTCAACCGTCTTGATGAAATGCGATTGCCCGAATATGATGTTGCACCCTTCGGGTATGTCAATCTTCACGACTTTCGTTCGGAAATTAGTCATTGCTATTCTCCTTGAACAAATCGTCCGAAAGGCCGCTGTTCACCACCGGATTTCGATAGTACTCCGTCCCTGAAAGAGAGACGCCGATCAGGAACATTGCCTTGGCCGACAGCTCAATGTCGAACTGTCTCGGAAACCAATATCCATCGTCGGTCGGTCCGTACATGATCGTCATCCGTAGTTCGTTCATTTTGAACATCGCCTTGCGGACAAGTTTAGCCGGCGAGAAATCGACTTCAACCAGGTGAAACGACTCGGCATCGATATAGTAATCGCCGTTGATGTATTGTTCGTCTTCTTCCTTTGCTTCCACACGGAAGTGATAGCAGGTATAGTTTCCGATCTGCTGATTAGCCACTCCCTTGTAAGTAATCGTGTAGTGGACGCGTTCGTCGGGATAAAACGGCTTCAGCATGTCGTACGAGATGTCCTTCGCCTTGCGGCTTATCCGTTTCTCCTGTCGGCTGGCCGCTTCCTTCTCCAGCTTGTCTTCACTCTGGAGTTCACCGTTCTTGTAGTAGGTCAGATATTTCTCTTTGAACAGTGCGGTGTCGTCTTCGTACTTGACGAAGATCTTCTTGAGGAACCGGACCTTCTGCTTCAGTTCTCCGTTATCGTTTCTGTCCCCTTCGATATACTCAGCGTCGAAAGTAACATCATGCACTTCCGATCTCTGTTTGCGATCGACAGAGAGGATGCGATCTATCAGCGCCTCCGGGTCGATTCCCTGATCGTCCTGGGCTCGAACAATCTGCCGACCGGTTCCGACCAGCAGAATGAATGCAATCAGCAGATACATTCGCTTCATTATCCGGATACTTCCTCTCAGTCTATTTGATGATGACATCGCGAATCGTGTCGCCCGGGAGAATGCTCTCCGCGACATCCATGCCGGATATTACCTGTCCAAAGACGGTATAGCGGCCGACAAGATGCGGCTGGGGCGACAGGGTGATGAAGAATTGAGATCCACCGGTGTCTTTACCCGAGGTAGCGATTCCGACGGTACCTCTTTCGTACGGGAGGCTCGAATATTCGTCCCGAATAAAATAGCCGGGGCCTCCCCAACCGGTGCCAAGGGGATCTCCCCCCTGAATGACGAAATTGGAGATGACACGGTGAAAGATGAGCCCGTTGTAGAAGCCCTTGGTGGCAAGGTGAATGAAATTCAACACGGTCAGCGGGGCAGTTTCGAAATACAATTCCATCTCGATATTACCTTTGTTGGTGGTAATCATCGCGCTCGGATTGGTCTTATAATCGCGAATCCCCTTTTCGATAGTCGAAACACTCAACTTCGTCTCCGCCGGCGGGACCTGCTTGAAGCGATTTTCTCCGAGAAGCTGCTTGTATTCGTTGGCCGCGTCCAGCCGGACGACATAGGCCGGGTCGAGGATTCCCTTGATCAACAGCTCGCGCGCCGCGGTGTCTTCCTTGTTTTCTTCGATAAACGGCACCGATGCTTCGACGAGCGATCGACGCACGTCCACTTCGGTCTTCTCTCCTGCCGCCATCATGTCATTCATTTTGGGAAGATACGACTGGAGTTTCCCGGTACTGATCTTGTCGATAGCGAGCGATTGTAGGACGAAGTTGCTGTCAGTCAGCGCCTTGTCGATGTAAAACGTCATGTTCTGTGCATCGAGCGTCGTCAGCGCATCGAACGCCGCCGCCCTCACGGAAGGATCGGGATCGTTGAACAGGACGCCGAGCCGCGAGGTCACGGTCGGATTGCCGACAATACCATACGCTTCGGCGCAGGCTGCTTTGACGGCCGGGCTGTGGAACAGGGCCAGAGAATCGATCAGGCTGATCGCTCGATCTCCCTGAACGGTAGCGAGATATTTTATGACGCTGCACACCGTATTGTCCGATGGATTGTCTTCGAGCAACTCCTCGGCTCTGGGGACGCCGTCCGGGTTCTTCTGACGAATCAGGGCGCTCAGCAGGTCCATCCGGAGCAACTCATCGTTTTCATTCTCAAGTTTTCTGACGAGACGGTTTCTGGCGTCCGGATCGGATTTGCGCGCAAGTTCTCGTATCGCCTGTGCGACCACTCCCTTGTCCCCGTCGTTCAGTGCAATGGTGAGGTACCGGATCGACTCATGACCATCGGACAAGCCGATACCGTGAACGGCGAGCGACCGAATCCAGGGATCACTGTCGGCGAGGTGGTCGGCGTAGATTTCAGTCGCGTTCTTCACGCCGAGCCTCGAGAGCGCATACACGGCAGCTTGCTCCACCTCCTCGTCTTTCTCGTCTGAGAGGAAATCCATCAGGGCCGGTCCGCTGTCTTTCGCGCCGGCCTTTGCCAGTGCATAGCAGGCCGCCTCGCGAACTTCGGGCGACGGATGCGTGAGATAGCCGGTGAGTTGACTGATGACGTCGGTCATACTGCTGTCCATCAGCCATCCGGCCGCCTGTACCGCCCGTGCGCCGACCCGGGCCGGATAATCGTAGGCATCATCGAGCAGCATCCGCGCATATTCCTTCTCGCCGGTCAGACCGAGTCCGGTGACAGCTGCGGCCGCCACATCCATATCATCCGAGTTCACCAGGTCATAGAGCAGCTTACCGGAACCGGGAGTGCCGATCCGGCCGATCGCCAGGGCCGCTCGCGCTCTTACCTGCGGAACGGTATCTTTGAGATATTCCTGCAACCGCGCGTCGAACTCTCTCCGATCCTCCAGATGGGTAATCTCAGCCGCCTTTTCCGCGAATCCCTTCACGTGAAAGCGATCGTACAGGAAATAGGCTGCAGCCGCCAGCACGAGCAGCAGGAGGAGGGTTGCGATTCTCTTGACTATAGACTTCATATGCGCCTCAAATCTATGCTACATATACAGAAGCGTCAACATTTAATCTGGCCCGCGAAGAGTAGGAAAACCCAATCAAAAACCCCTGACCATCGATCAGGGGTTTGCAGAAAACCGTACTGTTCAACCGGTTTACAGCTTGGACCAGACGAAAGTATAATGACCGCTGGTGGGAACGCCGCCGATATTGGCATAGTAACTGTCTATCCGAACTTTATATACCGCTCCGGCCGTGCGCACGAGATAGACGTGTGCTTTCGAGGTCAACTGGTGGCTCGTGCTGTTGTAATTGTACCAATCGGTAAGAGCGGAACCCGGAATGTCGGGGAACATTGGCGCCCCAACCGGTTGAGAGGTGAAGCCGTTTATGTCTCGGGGGTCGCTCAGGGTGGTATAGGCCTGGAATGCTTCGCATCCTCCGGAACCGTTCGGACCGCTATTCTGCATCACGTTGTAGTTGCTGAAACCAAGATCCCAGTCAAGAGAACTTCTCGGGTCCGATGGGTTGACTTGTGTTCCTGTCGAAAAGTCAAAGTAACCGGTTCCGGTCCCGGCGACAACCTGTGAATGCAGTACCGGCCCGGGGAGGCTGAGTGATCCGGCCGTGTCCTGATAATAGTATGTAAGATAAACTGTTCCCATGTCCGGCGGCATAGTAGCCCCGACCAAAGAATCGATCTGGAATTTGACGTAGTGTTGTCCCGTAGCATCCTTCATCGAATAGACATCGCGAGTTATTTCAACTGTATGATTGGTCATGTTGTACGTGTACCAGTTGCTGATGAAGTAGTCGATAAAGTCGGAGGTCCAATTGGCTCCCAGCGTGTCGCCGATGCCGACGGAGTCAAAATTCATGACTCCCAGATCCGCCCCTTCGACATCCCCGTTGTTCACAGTCGATGTTCCTCCGTTCAGCTTGATTACTTCCCGCTTGAATGCGATATCCCAGATATCGGCAGCCGGTTTCGGCGTTCCGTTGGATACGGTGTCGTGTGCCCCAAACGAGAAATAGGCAAAATTGTTGTAGTCCGAGGCGTCGATAACGGTAGTCCAATAGCCTCCGGTAGAGTCCCAGGTCGAGGTAGCAGTACTGGAATGAGTCGGTCCGCCGGAACTGACCGGATTGTTGTTGCTACTGCCACAACCGATCATTCCAAATGCGAACAGCATTAGAATCGAGAACGTAAGTAAGAGCTTCATATGAGTCTCCTTCAGTGTTTCAATCCGAAATCGTATTTCAGCCCCGCAAAGACTTCAAAGCCGGGCCAGTAACCATAAGTAACATTGGTTGTGTTCAGAAGGTTCTCGAATCGCAGGGAGGCCTCGAATCCGTTCTGGAATCTCTTGAATAGGTTGACGTTAAGCTGCGTTCGTGACGGCGCCTCTTCCGGCGCACCTTCGTTACCTCCAGTGTTCGTGATCGGTACCCAGAGTTTCGGCGACTGGTAGAATCCCCAGAGTGTTGCGCCGGCGTTCCATCGATTGATTGTCCCGGTCAGATAGCACTTGACTGTGTGGTCGGGGTTGTTGAGAAGTTTCTGGTGAGTCTCCAGATTGCGGGTGTAGAGATAGTCATAGGAGAGCGAGAAGTCCAGAGCCCGGCTCAGGCGTACTCGCGACTCCCATTCAATCCCCTTGGTAACCGCATTCTCGATATTTTGATAGACGTACACGCCGCGCCAATACGGATCGGGGAAGCCGATCAGGGTGAAATCGATGAGGTTGTGGAGCCGGTTATAGAAGAAGGTGATTCGATGCATCCCGATCGACCCGTACGAAAACTCCGCCGATACCGAGCTGTTGACCGAAGTCTCCTGTTTCAATTTCGAAAAATCCAGCCCGGTGAGATCGTACGGTGAGTATTGGATGGCCGATCCGCCGTAGACGATGTAGCCGGCGGCGGTGTGATCGAAAATGAAGTACTGCTCCTTCAGCGATGGCGCCCGGAAACCTCGTCCGATAAACCCGCGAAACTTGAGTCCTTCGCTCGGTTGAAACATGACATTCAACGATGGATTCACGTGATTGCCGAACGAGCTGTGATGTTCGTATCTGACGCCCCCGACAAAATTCAGGGCATTGATCGGCGAGTATTCGTACTGCAGATAGCTCGCCACCGATTTATCGGCCCGCGCCTGGTCGATCAACTCGCTCGATGTCAGATCCTGGTAATCGTAGTCGAGTCCGTAAGTTGCTACGTGATGATGACCGATGACATAGTTCGCGGTGTAGGAAGCTTCAAAGAAGGCATCTTTGGTAATCGACGTATCTACCCAGTATGATTGAGCATACTTGTTCCAGGCGTGATCGTAGTATGTTCCGAACAGACGAAGTTTCATCGAATACTTATCGCCGGACATATACTCGAGGCTGGTCGAGCCTTCGTAATGCTTGTTTACTTCGTCATCATCGTATGTATACGTCGTGTCCTCGTTGACATTTTTCGCCACGATCTCCGATTCGATCCATTTCTTGTTCTCGTACATGAAGCGGCCTGAACCGGAGACTCTCCATTTATCAGAAAGCAGGTGGGTGATCTTGTTCGAGAGATTGACCCGGCGAATTCGTTCTTCCCCGTTCGTCTGGGGAGTAGATTTGTTGAGGTCGAATCCCTGTGTCGAGAAGTACTTCCCGCCCAGAGTGAGGCCGGTGCGGCTTCCGCCGTACTGCAGGTCGAACGATGGATTCGAGCTGGTATGGCTGCCGTAGTCGAAATACAGGCTTCCCTTCCCTGTACTCATCTCCGGTTGCCTGGTGATGATGTTTATTACCCCGCCCATTGCGTCGGAACCGTACAACGTGGAACCGGTTCCTTTGACAATTTCTATCTTCTTGACGTTTTCCAGTGAATACTGGCTTAGATCTATCGACCCACGCACCCTTCCGACCGCGCGCTCTCCATCGACCAGGACAAGGACTCGATCGTTATCGATTCCTCTGATGGTCGCCCCCTGGCCGGAGAGGTCCTGATTAATGTTGATGCCTATGGACGATGAAAGCGCTTCATCGACAGTAGTAGCGCCGGTTCGTTTGAAATCACGCTGGCTGACCACCTCCGTCTCCACTGGTACATCCTTTAACAGGTGGGGTGAACGGGTCCCGGTGACGACAACATCGTTCAGAACCCAGGGGGACGGGTGCAGGAAGACGTCTTGAGTCTGAGTACCGGACAGAGACACGGCAGTCGTGTCGCTCAAGTCGTAAGAAACGTGAGAGATGACCAGGTGGTAAAGACCGTCCGGAATATCTGCGAAGCTGTAAATCCCCTGTTTATTCGTACGGGTAGTCTTGCCGGTCTCGATTATTCTTACGTTGGCGTTGTCGATCGGATTGTTGGTTTCGGAATCGAGAACCCGTCCGGTCAGTTCCGCACCAGCGGCCGCGACTCCTGAAATGATAAAGGCAAGCAGAAACAGTCCCGTAACAATCCTTGTCATAGATTCTCCATCTCGTTACGGGAAGCAAAAAAGGGTAAAATGGGCCCCCAGTGTCATGTATCTGTCATGGTCGAAAAAAGTACGAGGGATTCCGACAGCCGCCGCAAGATGTCATTACACAGCGAGTTGTCGATCGGTAAAGATCAGCGCGAATATTTCCTGGCGGCCTTCTCGAACTTCGCCCGTGTGCGGCTTTTGATCAGTTTGTCGAGCCGGCGGATATCATCTTCGGAAAGACGGTTCAGCTTGTCCGGAAATTTACCCGACGCGATCTCTCTAAACAGCTTGTCCATGCGTGTCCGGGTCGACTTATCCACTATCCGCGGGCCGTTCAGCAGTGAGCCATACCGTGCGGCAACCGAAATTCGGTGGTACATTCCCTCGACTCCGAACTTGCGAATTAAGTCGATAATGAGGTCGAGCTGATAGGCAACCTCGAGATAAGCATTCTCTGCCGGGATTCCATTTTTCAGCAAGGTGTCGAATCCAGCGATGATCAACTCGGCCATTCCGCCGCACAGGACGGCCTGTTCGCCGAACAAATCACCGACCGCTTCATTCCGGAAGGTCGTTTTCACGAGCCGCTTTCGGGCAAATCCGAGCGCCCGGGCCAGTTTGAACGCGGTACCGGCAGCCTTTCCGGTGGAGTCCCGGTGAACGGCATAGAATGCTGAGAGGTCCCGTTCGCCGAGGTACTTGGCACGCACGGCGATTCCGGGAGCATGAGGCGCAAGGAGGATTACATCGCAGTTCCTCGGCGGCTTTACGAACCCAAAGTGTACCGAGAGGCCGTGCAAAAACACCAGCGTGCTTCCCGGCTTCAGGTTCTCCCTGATCTCTTGTTCGTAAATGCGACCGTGGAGATGATCGGGCAACGCCATCACTATAAGTGTAGCCTGACTGGTTGCTTCGCCGACAGTGCCTATCTCAGTGAATTTGTCTTTTCGTGCCCGCGTTCTGGATTTGGAGTTTCGCTTCAGACCAAGCAGAACGCGGAAGCCTGAATCGCGAAGATTCAGCGCTATCGCCCGGCCCTGTGAACCGTATCCAAGGACAGCGATCGCGGCATTTTTTCGTTTCGCGGAAGGCATAGATGCAATATACTTGCAGAGATTCAATTGTCCAACGGGAAGAATCGATTCGATGGAACAGTCTCATTTCGAATGTCTGCGGAAAATTGTTGAAGCTGCCTTAAAAGAGGACGTCAACAAAGGGGATCTTACTTCCCTGGCCTGCCTTGAACCGAATCCGATGAAAGCAAACATCGTGGCCAAGTCGGACGGGATCCTGTCCGGAGTGAAACCCGCGCTGCTCACGTTTGACATTGTCGACTCGGCGAATGTCGTTCGTCCACTGAAAAGCGATTCCGAGTCTTTCTCCAAAGGGGACGTGATCTTTGAGCTGGAAGGCTTCAATCAGACTCTTCTCACTGCCGAGCGGACGGCTCTCAATTTCCTCGGTCACCTCAGTGGAATCGCGACCCTCACCGGTAAGTTCGTGGACCAGGTCAAAGGCACGCGATGCCGCATCCTGGATACGAGGAAGACGGCGCCGGGGCTCCGCATGCTCGAAAAGGCGGCAGTGGTCGACGGCGGCGGCTGCAACCATCGATTCGGGCTCTACGACATGGTGCTTATCAAGGACAACCACATCGCTTCGGCCGGATCGATCGCCGAAGCAGTCAAACGAACGAAGGAGTTTCTTACAACCCCGGAATTTCGGCTACAATTCGATGCCAGGGCGGAAGACATTCAGATTGAAGTCGAGGTTGCAACTGAATCGCAGCTTCGCGAAGCTATCGAATCCGGGATCACGCGGATTCTTTTGGATAATCAGTCGAACGATGGACTGGCTCAATTGGTCTCGGTCGCCCGACAACTGAACGACGCGGTCGAACTCGAAGCTTCAGGAAATGTCAGCCTCGATTCGGTAGCCAGAGTCGCCGCAACCGGTGTCGACTACATCTCGATTGGTGCTCTCACCCATTCCGCAATCTCCTCGGACTTCTCAATGAAGGCGGTCGAATAGTCTCAATGCATGCTTCGGATCTCGAGGATTTCGCCGAACGGATTCTTCTCCGAATCCGGAAGAAGCAGAATAAACCGGTCCCGATAACTGCCCTGTCCAAAGATTTGAAGATTTCGGAGAGCAATGTAGCGGAGGGGGTGAAAGTCATCCGTTCATGGGGCTATCGGATCAAGAAGCGGCGAAGCGGAGATATTGTTTTCGTTTCGGCGCCGGACAGCATGATAGCCACTGAGATCGGGCACAATCTCAAAACGAAATTGATCGGGCGGAAGATTTACGCCTTTCAAAGTGTGAAGTCTACCAACGACCTCGCTGCACAACTGGCAGAACAGGGAGAACCGGAAGGTACGATCGTAACGTCGGAACAGCAGACAGTCGGCAGGGGGAGACTCGGCCGCAAATGGCATTCGCCGCCCAAGTCGGGGATCTATGTTTCAGTTATTCTCCGCCCGAAATTCAAGCCTGAGTTGGCGCCCGGTCTCTCGGTGATGACCGCCCTCGCCCTGCGCGACGCCATTCACTCAATTTGCCCGGGAGAAGTTCGAATCAAATGGCCCAATGATATCCTGATCGCCAATAGAAAAACAGCCGGAATCCTGACCGAGCTGTATGCCGACAAAGAGAAGATTGATTTCGTTATCATCGGCGTTGGCATCAACGTCAATATGAAAGCTGAGGAGTTTCCCGCCGATCTTCGCGCAACCGCTACTTCAATTCGCCGAGTCAACAAGCGTCGGGCCGACAGGATCCAACTTCTGCAGTCATTTCTGAAGTGTCTCGAGAAGGAGTATGAACGCTATCGTAAGGATCAGCTGGCCGGTTCACTCAAGCGGATCAGGCGGCATTCCTCGTTGATCGGGACGACGGTTGAACTGAATATGGGGCGTCAGACTATTCGGGGGAAAGCGGTTGACATCGACAAGAGCGGGGCTCTGGTCGTCGACATCGACGACCGACAGGTGTCGGTTGCAGGGGGAGAGGTTACGGTTGTTAAGGATATCGACTGAGGGCTGCTTTAGATTCGATTAGGCTTGTTACTTGACAGGTGAGTGGACGGGTAAAGCTTCCAGGGGGAGGTGTGTCAGTTGGAGCAAGCTTTATACAGTGGACGACCCCTAATCCCGGTCGTCAAAGCCTGCCCCAACCTGACAGCAAACGGCCCCATAAACACCACTAATCCGTCTCCCCCGAAAGAAGCTTCTACTTATTTATATAGGCATCCCCCCTGTCAAATTGTGGCAGTACAACTCCACCAAAATGGACAATTTCAACGACGACAGACAGTCCCCTGATCGTTCGAAATATCGGCGCAACACTCTGATGTGCAACATCTTAATATGTCACCTCGCATAAGTAGATTGTACCTTTTCGAGAAAAAGTATGAAGTTGATTTTGGATAAATTCGATAATTGAGGGGTAATTGGTGGGAAATACAGTTCGAGCAGTAAGCCTATTGGGCTCTTCGTATTCCGGCAACAATAATCGGAACCAGGACGACCTGAAGAGCAATGCCCGGCAGACCAGTCACTATCGCACCACCGGTCGAAAAGTAGGTTGCGGCAGTATAGGGGAGTTTCATAAACAATCCGAGCAGAATCAACCCAAGTCCGAACATGACCCGTCCGGCGATCATGGCCAGAATCAGTGCGATATAAATGTTAAGTCGTAGGCGGACATAACAGAGGCCCGCGATCAGACCGTAGAGGGGAAGCTCAAGCGACATCAACGGAACGGCATATGTAGGCGGCATTCCGGTCAGCAGAAAGGAAAGCCCGGGGGCAAGCAGGCCGACCACGACTCCGGCGGCCGGCCCGACCAGAAAACCGGCCAGCAGCACCGGGATGTGCATTGGCAAAAAAATCCGTCCGGCAATTCCGAAAGCATGAAAGCCGATCGGCAAGAGAATGGCGAGCGCCAAATACAACGCCACATGGGCTATGAATTTAGCTCTGGCTGGAAGGGGGGGTGGCACGGCTAAGTGATCACTTCACATTCGAAGCCATCGCCAGGTAGAGTCCGGTGTGATCCTGCACCGAAACTTCTTCGAATTTGCTGTTGTTCAACATCTTCCGAAGGGACGATTCAGGCGGCAGGACGTCATTCTCGACCGCTCCGCCGATTCCGAGATGAACATCGGCAAGCTCCTTGGACGAAATCAGATGGATGATGTAGAACATAGCACCCGGCTTCAGCACGCGATGGGTCTCATCGATCGCCCTTTGCTGGTCGGTGAAGTGCGGAAAGGCTGAGAAGGCCACGGCCATGTCGAAGCTTGAATCGCCGAAGGGAAGGGCCGAAGCATCGGCGTCGACAACGTTGACGTTAGCGAAGGGGAAGTTCCTGTGAGCCTTCTGGGCCATTTCGTAAGAAAAGTCCACTCCGGTTACCGAGCCGGTATCCCCGACCATACGCCTGAGCATGTCGAAGAGCACCCCGGTCCCGCAACCGAGGTCCAATATATCCATGCCGGAGTTGACCTTAAGTTTCTCGACGATATGGGTGAGTCGTTCCATATCCTCGGCCGTGAACATGAGGTCCCATTCCGCCGCCAGATCATCGAAGAATTTCTGGTGTTTGTCGTGCGACATAGTGCAAAAATATCTTCGAAGAGGAGTATGTCAAGAAGATTCGACCTCCTTTTCCCGCTTTTGGATCTTTGTCGAAATTAAGTTGTTCTCCGGGAAAAGTGATACTGGAATCACTGTTTTCCGGGTGTGGAGAGGGCGGGAATTATGTATATTACGTGATTCGACTTTTTCGGAGCAGTTATGGCAAACAACGGAGACAAATACAAAGACACGAAAGAGTTTCTCTACATTAAGGGAGCTCGCGAACATAACCTGAAGAATATCGACGTAAAGATTCCGCGCAACACGCTCACGGTCATTACCGGACTGAGCGGTTCGGGGAAGAGTTCGCTGGCATTCGATACGATTTACGCCGAAGGTCAGCGGCGATATGTTGAGTCGCTCTCGGCCTATGCCCGGCAGTTTCTCGGTCTGATGGAGAAGCCGGATGTGGATTTCATCGAGGGGCTCTCCCCTGCTATCTCAATCGAGCAAAAAGGAACGGCGAAGAACCCTCGCTCGACCGTAGGGACGGTGACCGAAATCTACGATTACCTGCGTCTTCTTTTCGCTCGAGTGGGCGTTCCGCACTGCGTCAAGTGCGGTCAGCCAATAACTCAGCAGACGGTAGAACAGATTGTCGATTCGGTGTTGGGGTTCGATGAAGGAACGCGCCTGATGGTCCTGGCTCCACTGGTGCGCGGGAAAAAGGGAGAGCACCGGGAAGTGATCGACGAAGCCCGGAAGGAAGGATTCGTCCGCCTTCGCGTGAACGGCGAGATCGTCGAATCGGACGGTGATATTTCGCTCGACAAAAAGAAGAAACATACGATCGAAGCAGTCGTCGATCGACTGGTCGTCAAGTCTTCGTCCAAACGCCGCCTGGCCGATTCGGTCGAGACTGCCCTGAAAATGTCGAACGGCACGGTGCTCGTCAATATCAAGAATGAGGATCTCCTCTTCTCGGAGCAGTTCGCCTGTCTCAACTGCAATATCAGTTACGATGAACTTACTCCGAGGATGTTTTCGTTCAATTCACCGTTCGGTGCTTGTACGATATGCGACGGTTTGGGACAGAAGATGGAGATTGATCCCAAGCTGGTCATACCGGACCCTTCACTTTCGATAAACGATGGCGCCATTCGCCCCTGGGGCGGTGCCGAGATGTCGAACTGGTACCGGTATATGCTCAAGGGAGTGTCGAAACACTATGGATTCAAGTTCTCGGTTCCTTTCAACAAGTTGTCGAAAGATGTTCAGCAAATAATTCTGTACGGTTCCGGCAAGCAGGAGATAGAATTCGAGTTCGAACATACTTCCGGCAAGGGCCGGGGGGCCGGAGTCTATACCTCGAAGTTCGAAGGCGTGATTCCGCATCTTGAACGACGCTACAAGCAGACTGAATCGAGCGGAGTACGCCAGTGGATAGAGAATTATATGTCTGTGACCGATTGTCCCGGATGCAAAGGCAGCAGACTTCGCCCCGAAGCTTTGGCCGTGATACTGGACCGCGAGACAATCGACTCGATCACGAATATGTCAATAAAACGAGCGCTCGATTTCTTCAACAACATCACGCTGAACAAACGCCAACAGGCGATCGCCAAGCAGATTCTCAAGGAAGTCAAAGAACGGCTGAGGTTCCTCTGCGATGTGGGCCTGGATTACCTGACGCTCGGACGGGCGGCATCGACCCTTTCGGGTGGTGAGGCCCAGCGCATCCGATTGGCGACGCAGATCGGATCGCGGCTGGTCGGTGTGCTCTATATACTCGATGAACCCTCAATTGGACTTCACCAGCGAGACAACAGGCGGCTTCTAAATACGCTGTGCGAGTTGCGGGATATCGGAAACACCGTGCTTGTCGTGGAACACGATCGTGAAACGATAGAAGAAGCCGACTTCGTCGTGGACCTTGGCCCGGGAGCCGGAGTTCACGGCGGGGAGATCGTCGCTATCGGCAAACCCAGGGATATTATCTCGAGCAAGAAATCGATAACCGGGCAGTACCTGAGCGATTCCAGGCGGATCGAGACTCCGACCGAGCGGCGGGCGCCGAACGGCAAGTACATCAAAGTCCTCGGAGCGGCCGGAAATAATCTGAAGAAGATCGATGTCGATATTCCGCTGGGATGTTTCGTGGTGGTGACGGGGGTTTCGGGCTCGGGCAAGTCAACCCTGATCAACGAAACGCTCTACCGACAACTCGCCCGCCATTTCTACAACAGCCGCACCCTGCCGCTGGAGCACAAAGAGATCAAGGGCGTCGAGCATATCGACAAGGTGATCGATATCGACCAGTCCCCGATCGGGCGCACTCCCCGCTCCAATCCCGCGACCTATACCGGCGTGTTCACGCATATCCGTGATCTCTACTCGTCGCTTCCGGAGTCCAAAGCGCGTGGTTATATGCCGGGCCGGTTCTCATTTAATGTGAAGGGCGGACGGTGCGAAGCCTGCGAAGGGGACGGGATCATCAAAATCGAAATGCACTTTCTCCCGGACGTCTACATACCCTGTGAGGTATGCAAAGGAAAACGATACAATCGGGAAACGCTCGAAGTCACCTTCAAAGGAAAGAGCATTGCCGATGTTCTGAATATGACGGTGGAAGAAGCGATGCATTTCTTCGAGAACATTCCTCGCATCAAGAACAAGCTGCTTACTCTCCAGAATGTCGGCCTCGGCTACATCAAGCTCGGACAGCAAGCAACCACGCTTTCCGGCGGCGAGGCCCAGCGAATCAAGCTGGCGACGGAGCTGTCGAAAGTCGCTACCGGTAAGACGCTTTACATTCTCGATGAACCGACGACCGGACTTCATTTCGAGGACATCCGTCTTCTGCTGGCCGTGCTGAGCGAATTGGTCGATCGAGGGAACACCGTGCTGGTGATCGAGCACAACCTCGACGTCATCAAGACCGCTGACTGGGTGATCGATATCGGCCCGGAAGGGGGTGACGACGGCGGGAAGATCATTGCGGCCGGAACTCCGGAAGAGGTTGCACAGGTCAGGATTTCGCACACCGGGAAGCATCTTAAGCCGATCCTGAACGGCAAGTGAGGCAGCGTGCCGGAACTTCCCGAAGTTGAAACGGTGGCCCGCACCCTGCGCGAGCTTATCGTCAGACGGACTTTCGAATCCGTCAGCGTCAAAGCGCCAAAGAGTTCTATATTCCTGAGCAAAGCATTCAAGAAGAGGTCCTTCTCGGACGTACTGAAAGGGAGGTCCGTCCTGTCGGTCGGCAGGCGAGGAAAGAACCTGCTTATCTCCCTGTCGGGCGAAGTCACCTTGTGGGTACATCTGAAAATGACGGGGCAGTTCAGATGTATTGAGACCCCCGTGCCGCGCGACAAGCACGACCTGGTCGTTTTCACTTTTCAGGGCAGATCGGAACGAAATCGAATGATCGAGCTGCGGTTCAACGACTACCGGCGATTCGGCAGGCTTCGTCTCTTTCCTGATGCAGAGCTCTGGCAGCAACCGGGACTACGGGGTCTTGGACCGGAGCCGCTGGAGATGTCGGCGGAGGAATTTGTCACAATCTGCTATCGGCGCCCGAGAATGATAAAGCCGGCCTTACTCGATCAAAGCTTCATCGCCGGAATCGGTAATATCTACGCGGATGAAGCGCTGTACGCGGCGCGAATTCATCCGTCGCGACCTACCACTTCGATATCAAAGGCCAAACTTCGTGAGCTTCATTCGCATATCCAAAGACTGCTGCGCTTTGCGATTAGCAAGATGGGTACGTCGGTTGACAGCTTCGCCGGCGTGAACGGTGAGGCTGGACAGTTCCAGAAGTACCTCAAGGTATATGCCAGGGAGGGGGAGCCCTGTTCTCGCTGCGGTACTAAGATCGTCAGGAAGAAGATGGGTGCTCGCTCGGCGCATTTCTGTCCGCGATGTCAGCGGAAATAGACACTCGCGTAATATAAATGGGCATAAGAAAACCCACCCCGCACGAAGCGGGGTGGGTCTTTTTATTCTAATCGGATTTGCCGATTACGGATGCACCAGCGGTGTACCATCGCTGAACATGTATTCAACCATGGAGACAAGGTCGCCGATATCCGGCATACCGCCACTGGCGTTAACATCTGCTGTCTGCATCACACGCGGAGCAGGACCATCGTCGAACATGAAGTCAACCATGTAGATAAGGTCGGAAACATCCAACTTACCGTCGAGGTTGACATCACCCGAAGTATGTCCTCTCACCACGACCTGACCGGAAACCTGACCCGGAGTTCCGCCGATATCGTAGGTGATATCGAAGAACGAGTCAACGTTATCCCAGATCAAGCCGCCCTGTGCCGTTTCCTGACAGCTTACGTAATTGCCGCCATCGAACGGAAGGTGCAGGACGTCGCCCGTCATGCCGGCGTAACCACCGGTGATGATGTCGGACGTGCCGAGCGAGACCGGGCAGCCGGAAATGCTCATGGCAACGTTCTCCATATTATCGACAGACTGACCGTCGGGCAGCATCTCGTCGCACATATACATGTCACAAGTGACCGGCTCGATGCCGTACTTGAAGAACACATACATGGTATCCGGACGCATCACGTATTCGATCGGTGCGATTACGTTCACGGAGTAGTCTTCGACCTCACCGTATGAGGAACTGCCGCAAGGGGCGAGAGCGTCGAAGGAACCATCGACAACGCGAACGCGCATTCCCGTGGTACCCGGAACCGCGTCGGCAGGCGGAGTGATCGTACCGGTGTACGGACCCAGACCGTCGGCAACATCGAGCGTGATCATCTCGCCCGGATCATCGAAATCAAGATCATGATTCCAGTCAATCCAGACACCACACAGATCGCTCGAATACGGGCTGCCGTTGGTGATGGTGATCGGATAGCCAGTACCGATTTCCATGTTGGCGGTCATGCCGCTGTAATCGGCATAGCCGTCGCACGCGGAAACGTTGTCGATTTCGGCAACCTGGACTTCACTGATGTGTTCGTAGCAGCCGCCCGAAGCAGCGCAGTAGAACGCAGGGATGGTCTCGCAACCGACCGACATATTGTAATCGTACGGGCCGGTAGAGCATGGATAACCGTTGAAATCCTGCGGACCAACGAAGATCCACCAGGTACCCGGTGACAGATTGGCCTCCACCACCGCGGTATCGCACTTATCAACCGCCAAATACGGAGAGAGGTAGCCGGTCGCGTTGTCGCAGGTGATGTTGCCGGGATCGCTGGTCTCGAGGAATCCAGCTACCAGCGGCAGTTCACCAACGACCTTCAGGGTCACGTGTGTGAAGTCATCGACTACAAGCACGTACCAATCGGTGTCGCGAGTATCGCCATCGGCCCAGAGATTACCGCAAACGGTCTCGCCGCAGGTAACCGGTGTGAGCGGAGGTGATACTGCATCGGTGTTACATCCACCGTTGACGTCATCGCCGCAGGCCTCGCCTTCATCGGTCGCGCCGGCAGGGCATTCAACCACGCAAGGCAGAGCACAACTGGTGGTCAGTAAGCCGGCACCTGTGTTGCTCGAATATCCGCCGACCTCGATGAGATAAGCGTTACCTTCAACACACGGGAAGGTGAGTTCGGACTGGACGCCACAAGCATCGTCGTTACAATCGATCATCGGTGAGTCGCAGCCGGCGCCATCATAGACGGCCATCTTGGTGTCATAGTCGGAGCCGCAGAGACCAACCGTGGCTTCACCGGTGCAACTGGCCGTGTAGACGTACCAGAGGTTCGGTGCAGTCTGACAACCACCGGGACCGTCAAAGGTCGCATTGTCGGTATTGAAGGCCAGATCGGTGACGTCACCAATTTCAGTAGCATTGGCGCAGTCATCGTTCTCCGGGGCCTCGCAACCGGTCGCCGCCGAGATCGTCAGATCGAAATCCGGAATACAATCCGGGGACGGATACGTATCGATCATGAGATAGTAAACACCAGGTTCGAGATGGACGCACGTCATGCCGTGGGCATCGCTTCCATAGTTGGTGCTCTGATCGATACAAGAGGCGCTCGGATCAGCCGGGCAAAGATCAAAGAGGCCGATACCGGTGTAGGTAGTGCCCTTCGGATCCAGAGTAATATCTACGTCGACCGCTTCGGCTACGGTAACCTCATACACGATATCCTCACCACCGTCGTAAGAACCCATGCATGTGTTGTTGTAGTCGTCGCCACGACCGCAGGTCGTCTGACCGAGGTCGGTGTACGGAAGGGTCGGAATGTCAATCTTAAGAGGATCGCTGCAGTTGTCGCCCGGATTGGCGGGGCCCGTCTCTTCACAAGAGACATTCAGGAGACCGTCGCCTGAGGCGGTACTGTAGCCACCTACCTCGATGAGGTACGTGTTGTCTTTTACGACGTTGAACTGAATCTGCGACTGAACACTGCAGAAATCGTCGTTGGTGGAAAGCGCCGTACCCAGGGTGCACGAGCAGCCGTCGTATGCGGCGACTTTTGTGTCATAGGAGGAGCCGCAAAGGCTCACGGTAGCTTTACCGTCGCAGGAAGCAGTGTAGCAATACCAGATGTTCGGTCCGGTGGTGTATCCGGTGTTGTCCGGAGTGGCCGTGGCCGTCGAGAAAGCCAGGTCAGTTACATCACCGATCGGAGTGGCGGCCGAGCAGTCATCGTTTTCCGGCGGCGGCGGGGGTTCCGCAACGTCAACCGTAAAGACAAAGTCCTGCTGACTGCGGGCTTTCGCGCCACCAGTCCAGACCGCATAATAGATTACGCCAGGGCCGGCTACATTGTCCCATTCGATGAACGGAACATCGACGCCGTCGCCGCAATCATAGTAGTAACCGTCGTCGCGGACGATCTGGTTAGCCGGATCGCAACCGCAGGCGGTGAACAGAAGAGCACTGATCGACGGCGGCGAGGTCAGCGTGCCGCAGAAGTCGACAGTAACATTGTTGCTGGCATAAGGAAGTTCGATTGAGTACCAGACGGCATCCCAATCACCAATGTCCGGATCATCCGGACAGTCGACCGTGGCGCCGACAGTGGTGCCGTCGACCTGTACCGGGTACGGGCCGGAGATCGGCGTGGCGTTGGCGCAGTCATCGTTCGCACCCGGAATCGGGCACGGATTATCGGTACAATTCAAGCCGTTCGCCCAGTTGCCACCGACGCTGTTGCAGTAAGCTTCGGTCACGCCGTCTTCGCACGTCGGCGAATTGACGTCGCCCGAACAGCAACGACCGGTCGGCTCGACATAGACATCATCGTTCACGGAAATGTCATCGAGGCCGAACAGGTCTGCATCGAGACCGTAGTACTGGAAGGCGATTCTGATATTCGGGCCGCCGGCATAGCTGCCAAGCGGAACCGCTACCGCATACCACTCAAAATCAGGATACGGAACATCGTACGAATCCCAGACTTCGGTAAAGGTCGCACCATCGTCGGTGGACACGTAGACCTTGAAGTCGTGCGGATAATCGTAACCCTTCAGCATCCAGAATTCGACCTTGAGATCGGCAGCCGAAGCTCCGGAAACATCGAGGGACGGAGTGATGAGCCATTCATCCTGCTGAAGCGGAGGGGTGTGACCCTGATCCCACGTGCACAGGGCGCACTGGGTGCCACCGATCTGAGCGGTTCCAAGGAACCAGCCCCAGCCCGGATCGGTATTCAGGGTATCCCAACCGGCCGGCGGGAATTCAGTCCCTTCGAAATCTTCGGACAGAAGAACCGAACCGGCATCACGAATGAATTTCGGATGATCGGTCATGGCAGTAACTCTGGCTCCGGATTTCGATTGAGATTTGGTTAATTGAGGTTTCGCACTGTGATGAACCGGTTCGGTCATCTTTTCGGCCGGTGCATTCTGCTGATTCGCAACATCGGCCGCGACCTTCGCTTCATCCGCAAGTTTAGCCTGAACCTGCGGGTCCTGCTGGGCCTGAGCGTTGGCAAGATTATGGAAAGTTGGACGGGCAGCTTGTGCCGCCAACTTGTCGGCGTGACTGACGGCGCCGTTGATTGCCATTGCTGTGGCGGAGAGGATAACGAAAAGGAAGGCTAAGAGAAAAATACTCTTTCTACATTTAAACATACGCTTTCCTCGCTCGTTCGATTAATTAGTTACTCTACTTCTAAAACCAGCCGCGAGAATTCCCATTAGCATCGGATGCGGCTAGCGTGGATAACCCATAGGCCGTCCTCCTATTACAAAAAGGTTATTGGGTGTAATATTTGCGTGTCGCTATTGAGCTGTATCATATAACCCACGGATAAGAACAAACGAACCGGCGCGGCGAAGTCTGCGCCACATTAGAAGGTTCGTGCTTAGTTTGCGTCAATGACAAAATACCCACGAAGTCAACATATGTCAAGACATTAATCCTTCTCAGCGGACCTTAATCTTTAATAAAGACCTTGGTCTCCGCTATTTCCCCTTCGAGCTTCTTACAAGTCCGATTTGCCGTCGTCCGCGAGTCAGTCGCCCAGCCGGAGCCCAGTGTTGCGATCGAAGTAGTACAGCGAATCGGGCTTGAGCGAGAATCTCACCAGGTCGCCGGGCTCATGTGGCTCGGGACAACGAGAGACTGCCAAAACTTGACTTTCGTACTCCAATCGGACCACGTACTCATCGCCAAGGTACTCTGTGTAAACAACTTTGCCGCCGTATGCCCCTTCTGCCGCGAATCTGATCGCTTCAGGTCGAACACCGATCAGGAAATCTCCCGCACGCTTGGCCTCATCCGGAATGTCGGTCAGACCGAACGGACGGGATTTCCCCTCTTCCCACACCGAAGGTACAAAGTTCATACGGGGTTGACCGATAAACCGGGCAACAAAAGTCGTCCGCGGATGTGCATATAGCTCTTCCGGTGTGCCGATCTGCTCAAGGTGCCCTTCGTTGAGCAGGGCAATCCGGTCAGCCATCGTGAGCGCTTCGGCCTGATCGTGGGTGACATGGATGGTTGTGACTTCAAGTTCGCGTTGTATGCGGACAATTTCGGTTCGCATTCTCGCGCGCAAATCAGCATCGAGATTCGACAACGGCTCGTCCAGCAGGAAAAGAGAAGGTTTGCGGATGATTGCCCGGCCCAGTGCGACGCGCTGCCGCTGACCGCCGGAAAGCTGGGCCGGTTTCTGCTGAAGTTTCTCCGTAAGGTCCAACATAGCAGCAACTTGTTCAACTTTTTCGGCGATCTCTGAGCGTGAAGACCCGGCCACCTTGAGGGGAAAAGCGAGGTTTTTTTCTACCGACATATGAGGATAAAGGGAATAATTCTGGAAAACCATCGCTACGCGGCGCTCTTTTGGAGGCAAATTGTCCACTCTTCGCCCATTAATGTGGATTTCGCCGGCATCGGGAGATTCCAGGCCTGCGATCAGGCGGAGAAGAGTTGATTTGCCGCAACCCGAAGGTCCGAGCAGTACGAGCAGCTCTCCGGCCTCAAGTGAGAATGAAATGTCGGTCAGAACCGTATGGGAATCAAAGGATTTGTGGATATTCTGAATCGTGAGACCTGACATCTATTCCCTCAATGCTACTTCGCCGTCTCGAATCAGAAACGCCCGGCTGTTGTCCCTGAGGAAATCCGGAGGCTCCAGCGCTGTCGTGAGAAAGAGCTGATGAAAATCGGCAAATGCCTCGATCAGTGCTTCAGATCGATTTCGGTCGAGTTCCGCAAAGATCTCGTCCAAAAGGAGCACCGGTTGGATCTCTCTCTTATCCTTGAGCAAATGATACACCGCGAGCTTCAGTGAGAGTGCTGCGGTTCGCCATTCCCCCTGAGATCCGTGACTTCTCGCCGGCAACCCGTCGATATGAAAAATGATGTCGTCGCGATGAGGTCCGACTAGTGAGCTCTTCAGCATACGTTCCCGTTCGGCATGCCTGTTCAAGGCGGCGGTTATCTGTTCGGCTATCTTCTCCTGAGTAAAATCATTGTCGGCCGGCCGGCCGGAGGTCCGGTATTCAAGGCTCAGGTTGCTTCCGCCGGAAATTCTTTTATAGTAGGTCATCGCTTCCTGCTCCACGGCAGATAGGAACTCAAAGCGCTGTTTGATAATCCTGGCGCCATGCTCAACAAGTAAACTGTTAAACGGTGCCGGATCCATCTCTCTTTTGAGAGCGGCGTTCTTTTGTGCCAGGGTCCGGTGGTAATCATTCAGAAGATCGATGTAGCGATGTGAGTATTGTGAAAGATAAAGATCTATGAATAATCGCCGGGTTGCCGGAGCTCCGGAAATGATCTCACTATCTTCGGGGCCCGCGGCGACCACACAGAAGGTATCGTACAGTTCGCTGAGTCTGATCGGTACTTCGTCAAGAGTGGCCTTCTTCCGTCCGTTCTTCTGATAGGCTACGGCGAGGTCTATCTGCTTGTCGGTGAGATTTATCTGACCGGCGATGCGGTAGAAGTCGGCTTCACTGTTCACCAGGACGCTTTCGACCGCCGAGCGATGGGAGCGCCCGAGACAAAGCACAAAGATCGCTTCGAGCAGATTCGTCTTCCCTGAACCGTTGCTTCCGTAAAAGATATTCACACCTTCGGCAAAGTCCGTGGCGAGCTGCCGAAAGTTGCGAAAGTTGGTGATGTCAAGCGAGTGAATGTACATAGGCTAAGAAAAAAAACGGCAGACGAACGGATCATCTGCCATTTCGATTCTCGTTGTCCGCTGCCTCAATCAGCCAGTCTTAAAGGCATTACCAGGCAGAGGAAGTCATCTTTGGAAATCTCGGGACTGTAAACGATTCCGGCTGACACCGAGGTGGACAGCTCGAAAACGACCTCTTCGCTTTCGATCTTATTCAGGATATCGTTTATGTACGTGGCGTTATACCCTAATTCGATCGAATCCCCGGAGTAATCACATTCAAGCGACTCCTTGCCTTCGCCGCCGACATCGGCGTTGGTTGTCGAAAGGGTAAGTGATCCGCCGCCCAGCGCAAACTTCACCTGGTGAGTCAACTGGTTGGAGAGGATCGAAACGCGCTTGACCGCCCGGGCCAGATCTTCTTTGGAGACGACCAGCTTCTTGTCGTTGTTGGCTGGAAGGACCTGTTCGAAATTAGGGTAGGGTCCCTCGATTAACCGCGAAGTAAGGATCGTATCTCCGAGATTGAAGATGATATTCGTATCTCCGAATATCACACCCATCTCCTGCGTATCATCGGTGATAAATTTAGGAATCAGATTCAGCACTTTGGGAGGTACGATGACATCATCGTACAGACCTTTCAGGGCGCTGTTCTCGACCGCCATTTTGGCCAGCCGGTGACCATCGGTGGCCACCATCTGCATCTTCTCCCCCTTCGTTTGCCAGAGGACTCCGTTCAGAGCCGGTCTCGTCTCATCATCGGAGCAGGCAAACGTCGTCTTCCGAATCATCTTCACGAGATCGCTCCCACTGACCTTGATTTCTTTTTTCGTATTCACGGCCGGCAGTTTGGGAAATTCGTCGGCGGCGATCGAGGCAATCTTATATGATCCGTTAGGGATCTTAATCTCAACCCGCTGGGTAGTCGCTTCGAAGCTAATCTCGGACTCCGGAAGTTCCTTTATGATATCGAACAGTATTCTTGCCGGAAGTGAAGCTGAGCCTTTCTTGCTGACGTTGCACTCGACGGAGGCAGTTATGGAGATATCAAGATCCGTAGCGGATATCTTAATCTTTCCTTCCAATGCTTCGATCAGAACATTCGTCAGGATTGGTAAGGTCGATTTGGCCGGTACCACCTGAAGCACGTTCTGCAGACAAGCGCTGAGTCTTGATTTTGGTAAACTAAACTTCATGTATGCCTTCTCCCGAGTAAGGTATATCCACAACTAACTCTTATTCTCTTTCTTTAAGTATCAAAAAGAGAAGTAGTAATAGTCCTTGTGAGAATGTGTATAACCCAATTTCAACGTGTTTTTTATCGATCTTAATTAAAGTACGCCAATAATTTAATAGCAACAATATTTTTTCACAACCAAACTAAAACAAGACAACAACTGTCAACATCACTTTCAAGCTGTCCACATCCTTCGCTCTTGTGTAACTCTGCTCATATATTGTCCACTGGTTATGCTCATCGGTTGTCAGTAAAGCAGAGCCGCTGAAATCTTGTCGATTTTCTCTCTTAGAGAGGAATCGGTGGACATTTTCTTTGAAATCAGGTCGCAGGCATGAATAACGGTCGAGTGATCACGACCACCAAATGCTTCGCCAATCGTCTTCAGGGAATTCTCCGTCAGAGAGCGGCAGAGGTACATGGCAACCTGGCGGGCCAACGCGATCGTCGATGTTTTCTTCTTGGCTTTCATCATCTTGCAGTCAACATCGAAATACTCAGAAGTCTTCTTCTGAATAGCGTCGATAGTGACTTCTTTCTTCCTCGAAGAAAATGTGTCCGAGAGCACTTTGGCGGCCAGCTCTACATCAACCGGTTCATTTTTCAACGATGAATAGGCAAGAAGTCGAATGAGCGCGCCTTCAAGTTCCCGTACGTTCGTAGAGACTTTGTCGGCGATATAGCGTACGGCGTTGTCGGGCAGACTCATACCCTCCGATTCCAGCTTCTTGTACAGGATAGCGGTCCGATTCTCAAGATCCGGAGCCTGAAGGTCGGTGACCAGACCCCAGGAGAAACGCGAGAGCAAACGTTCCTCAAGCCCCTTGATGTCCTTTGGAGAGCGGTCCGAACTCAATACGATCTGCTTACCCAGATGATAGAGCGTGTTGAAGGTGTGAAAAAACTGCTCCTGGGTCGATTCCTTTCCCGTAAAGAACTGAATATCATCGATAATCAGAACGTCGACATCGCGATATACCCGGGTGAAGTTCGCGATGGAGCTGTTCGAGATCGAGGCGATGAAATCAGAGGTGAACTTTTCCGAGGTTGCGTACATTACCCGCTTTTGCGGAAACATCTCGAGAATACGATGGCCGATCGCCTGGACGATATGTGTCTTGCCAAGCCCGGTCCCTCCGTAGATGTACAACGGGTTGTACTTGGTCATACCGGGCGCCTCCGACACCGCTATGGCCGCGGCGCAGGCGAACTGGTTGAAATCACCAACCACCAACGATTCGAAGTTGTACTTGCTGTTTAGATTGTGGTTGTGATTGTTCGGTGGTACCGGAAGCTCCGACTGGAGCGATGGCGACTGAGTCGTGGACGAATGGTACAACTCCAGGGTTGTCTGCTCTTTGTCCTGTTGAGATTGGTTGATGATATAGTCTACCTGGTACGCCTTGCCGCTCACTTCCCTGAGCGCCTCCTCTATCATTTCCTGATAGTGATTGCGGATCCAATCGGCCACGAACTGATTGGGGACCGCAACCCGAAAATCCCCATTGGCTCCCGGTTCACCAATTGTGGGACGAAGCCAGGTCTTGAAGGACTGTTCTTTTACTCGTCGTGAGAGGTAATTGAGACAATCACTCCACTGGCTGCTGTTGGTTACTCTTTCTTTCAAGACTGAAACTCCCCCACGAATTTCTGATCTGTTAAAAGTTTCCAATTCGGTGTTTACTCCAAACCACTTACAATATGTATGCACAAATTGCCGTCAACTTATCCACAGACTTGTCAACATTTATCGATTGCGTCTACCTGCGTAAGGCCAAGTGTAGCAAATAGGTTCAGCACCCCGCTTGTCGATTGTCCACAGCTTGTTCACATTGGCGGATTCGTTGCTTTTCATGCTAATTAATACAGGGGGACATAAAGGTCGTCAAGGGTGCATCCCCTATTTATTTTGCATATTCCTGAAGCGGTTGCTCGATAGCGTATTAGCGGCGACATCATAACCGGTCGAATACCGTACCAAGTGAAGTTGTCTTCCGAATTAAAAAGACGCATCGCATAAACCGTCGTCCATCCAAACAGTTAGGTTAACGGAAGTCATCGGACCCGCCTCGTACGCATCTACCGGGTTCCTCACGATCACCTCATGAATCCTACAATGCGATGCATTCGAGCAGGCGCTCAGGAAGGATCCGTGTTCGGAGGGAGAGAAGATTGTTCCGCCGGGGGGAGCTGTTCGTTCTTACCGTCGGGCTTGATGAAGAAGACGACGATGAACAGGAAGACAAGGGAGACGCTGATCGATGCATCGGCGATGTTAAAAGTCCACCAGCGATCAAGATGATAACCGAAAATATTAATATTGAAAAAATCGAAATCGAGGAAATCGACGACACTGCCATGAAAAAGCCGGTCAATTATATTACCGACAGCACCGCCGGCTATGAACGAAAGCGGATAGGCGATAATCGGGCGGAAGCGATTGGCGTAGATGTAGTAGAGAACGAACAGGAGAATAAAGATTGACGCAACCAGGTAGTAGAGCGAAGGACCGAAGCGGGTTCCCAGCGCACCTCCCACGTTGTGAACCAGTGTGAGCATGAAGAAGCTGCCGAGCACCCTGACCGACTCGTGATTGGTGAGATCACGCAGCGCGAGAATTTTGGTCACCTGGTCGACTGCGGCGACAGACACGATAATGACTAAAGGCCAGAGGATCTTCTTCAACGCGCTACCGCTTGCCAGCTTTCTTTTCTTCTTCGGCCGATTTGCACTCGATGCAGAACCGCGCGTGCGGAACGGCCGCGAGGCGGGCGGTGCTAATCTGCTTGCCACAACTGAAGCACTTGCCGTATTCGCCGGAATCGATCCGTCGCAACGCTTCATCGATATGATACAGCAAGCGACCCGACTTGGACGTCAGCATGAAGGCGATCTCCCGATTCATGGCATCGGTTCCCTGGTCGGCCATGTGGTACGAATAGGAGGAGATATCACCGGTCGATTCGCGGATGGTCGTACCCAACTGCGGATTCATGGCCGAAATCTCCTCGATAATCGCTTCCCGCTTCTCCAGCAGCAACTTCTTGAATTTCTGTAAATCGGTCTTCCTCAAAACATCCCCCGATTCAGGGTTTTACTCTTGTGACCGCAATAGCGGCCGGCTCTCCGTTTATATTCCATTCGGTGCTGTCCATTAGCGCTTCCTTCAGGACAACATCGATTCGTTCGGCAAGCGTTTCTTTCCGTATGAACTCGTCGAACCGTTTGGCTGCTTTCACCAGGCGGTCGGTCGCACTGAGGCTGACCGTGATGTGATCGGTCACCTCGAAACCGGACGACTTCCGCATATTCTGAACTTTGTTGACGACCTCCCGGGCGAACCCTTCGTCGATAAGATCATCGGTTAATTTAGTTACGAGCGCAACCGTTAGTTGGTTTTCGTTTTCGACCGCGAAACCTTCGTTCTCCGTGCGGACGATCTGGACATCCTCTTCGCTTAATTCGACTTTGCCGGAATCTAACGGAAGGCTCAGTGATCCGCTGGAAGCGAATTTTCTGAGCGCCGCTTCATCGAGTGAAGCCAGCTTCGCAGCTGCCTGCTTCACGTTTCCGCCGAGTTTCGGTCCGGCTGTCTTGAAATTGAGCTTGGCCGACAGTGTCACCAACCGCTCGAGGTCCTCGGCTGCGCTTACCTCTTTAACGTTTAACTCGTCCCGAACGATATCAGTGAAACCGTCCAGCTGCTCTATCTTCATTCCCTTCGGCAGACCAACGAGCAGTTGGGCCAGCGGCTGGCGCACTTTCAGATTCACCCGGGCCCGCGCCGCCCGTCCGAGCGAAACGATCCGCTCGGTCAACTGCATCTTCTCCTCGAGATCGGCGTCGATCAGACTCTCATCCGCCTTCGGGAAGCTGCTCATGTGCACCGAAAGGGGAAGACCGTGCTCCTGTCGATGTTCTCCCATGAGATCTTTCCAGATCAGTTCAGATATGAACGGACTGACCGGCGCGCTCAGCTGACAGATTCCGGCGAGCACGCGATACAAAGTAAGATAGGCGCGCATCTTCGACGGATCGTCTTCTTCCGCCCAGAAACGTCGGCGGTTGTTCCGAACGTACCAGTTGGAGAGTTCTTCGATGACGAAATATTGGATCGCTCGAACCGGTCGGGTTATTTCGTAGTTGTCGAAATTTGCCGTTACTTCTTTGACCAGGCTGTTGTATTTGGAGACGATCCACTGATCGAACCGCTCCGGTTCCCCTGCTTTTCCTTCGAGGAACTTCTCGATCGTCACATTGGCCTCATGCGCACGCTCGACAATGCGGTCGATATTGGCATAGATAGCGAAGAACGAATACGTATTACGCAGGGTATCGAAATACTTGCGGACTACCTCGGCGAGGCCGTCGGTGTCGAACCGGGTGGGAAGCCAGGGATTCGATGTCGACACGAGATACCAGCGGACCGGATCGGCACCGTACTTGTCGACAGTGGCGAACGGATCGACCACGTTCCCTTTGTGCTTCGACATTTTCTTTCCCTCTTTGTCGAGTATGAACTCAAGCACAACGACATTCTTGAAGGGAGCTTTGTCGAAAAGCAATGTTGATATCGCCAACAGCGAATAGAACCAGCCGCGCGTCTGATCGACCGCTTCGCTGATGAAATCTGCCGGATACTTTATCTCAAATTCTTCTTTATTCTCAAACGGGTAGTGCCACTGAGCGTACGGCATCGCGCCCGAGTCGAACCAGACATCGATCACTTCCGGCACGCGGGTCATCGATTTGCCGCATTCGCATTTCAGTTTGACCTCGTCCATCATCGGCTTGTGCAGATCGATCGGATCGGTCAGGTGCTGGGCCTCTTTGCGGAGCTGCTCGATCGATCCAACCGCGCGTTGTTTGCCGCATTTGGGGTCATCGCATATCCAGATCGGAAGCGGCGTGCCCCAGAACCGTTCGCGTGAAAGCGACCAGTCGACGTTGTTCTCGAGCCAGTTGAGCATCCGCCCGGTGCGGATTTCATCCGGGTGCCACTTGATCGAGTTGTTGTTGTCGATCAGCTGCTGTTTGAACTGGGTCGTCCGGAGGTACCAGGAACGCTGCGCGATATAGATAAGGGGGGAATCGCACCGCCAGCAGAACGGATAGTTATGCTCGTACAGCTCCTTCTTGAACAGCTTGCCGGCGATCTTAAGATCTTTGATGATGATCGGATCGGCGTCTTTGATGAACATGCCGTTGTACGGGGTCGCGAAATCTTTGAAATAGCCGTTCGGACCGACCGCCTGGAAGACCGGCAGCTTGTATTGCTTGCCCACTTCATAGTCGTCGGCGCCGTAGCCGGGGGCGATGTGCACGATTCCGGTACCGTCTTCCATTGTAACGAAATCGCCGTTGATGACAAAGAACGCCTTTTCGGATTTATCCTTGAAGGTATCGAACAGGGGTATGTACTTGCGGTTGACGAAATCCGCCCCTTTGAACTTTTTCAGCGTCTTGACTTCGGTATCGAAGACCTTAGGTATGAGAGCTTCAGCCAGGACCAGCTTTTCTCCTTCGTGATCGACCAGAACGTAGTCGGCGTCGGCGCGCATGCAGAGGGCTGCGTTCGACGGCAACGTCCAGGGAGTGGTGGTCCAGACGAGGTAGGAGAAATCATCGTCAGCCGCTTTCATCTTGACGAATACCGAGGGATCCTTCACCAGGTCGTACCCCTGGGCAACTTCGTGACTGGACAGGCCGGTGCCGCAGCGTGGGCAGTACGGGACCGTTTTGTAGTCGCGGAAGATCAGGTCGCGATCGAAGAAGCTCTTGAGGATCCACCAGACCGACTCGATATACTCGTTCGTCAGTGTGACGTAGGCATTATGCAGGTCGAGCCAGTAGCCGATTCTTCGGGTGATCTGATTCCATTCATCGAGATATTTGAAGACCGACTCGCGGCATTTCTGGTTGAACTCGCGGATGCCGTATTCGACCACTTGCTGTTTGCTGGTCAGTTTGAGCTGTTTCTCGACCTCAATCTCGACTGGCAGGCCGTGAGTATCCCAGCCCCCCTTGCGGTCGACCCGAAATCCCTGCATGGCCTTGTAACGGCAGACTAAGTCCTTGACTGTACGGGATATAACATGGTGAATACCGGGCCTTCCGTTGGCCGTCGGCGGCCCCTCGTAGAAGACAAAATGGGGCCGGTCTTTGGCTGCCTCGGTCGCCTTATGGAAGACCTCATACGTATCCCAGAATGCGAGGATTTCTTCCTCGGCTTTGGGGAGGCTGAAATTATCTTTGAGCGGGTTGAATTTCATGGTCGCAATCCTTAAATAGCCCAATAATGTAGGAGATTGGCCGGAAAATGTAAAGTTTTTTGTCAGGGGGGTGGCGGCTTAGGCTGCTGCATGTACTTCGCGATCATATCCTCGTAAATCCACAATAACTTGCTTGACTGCGAACATGACCATGCTAACTTGAGGTAGGTGGGACGATTTAGGCAGGTCTGTCAATATGGAGGGACCGGGTCATGCGCATACGCAAATCCTGCTTGCTTCGTTCGCTTCTTATTCTGGGAGCGCTCGCACTTGTCTTTACGGCTGAGGGTCAGGCAGCCAGGCACGACAACGATCCATATCATTTGAAACCGGACAAGAAAGGAAATCCGATTTTGCCCGTACAGTTCGGGCTCCTTGCCACAACCCGGGGAGCTTCGGATCTCTTCACACGGGGCTGGGGAGGGAGCGGATTCGCTGAACTGACCTCGCTGAGTCCGGTAGTAGTTCGCCTGGGCTTCAGCTTCTCCAGTGCTAATGTGAAATCCAGATTATTTCCGGAGGTAGCAGGATCATCGACTACTTTCGACTTGGCGGTTCACTTTGAGCCAACTAGTGGTAGAGTGCGGCCATTCGCGGGGGGAGGTCTTACCTATGTCTACAATACAGCCCCGGGCGAGCCGCCGGACCAATACGTTGCGGGGGGCTACGAAAGCGGTGCGGGCTACGCCTACAAACTGGGATCCGGATTCGGGTCGCATATCCGATCCGGGCTGAGCATCAAATTGTCGGCGTTAATCAGCTTGACGTTCGATCTGAAATGGCAGGAAGTTCGGCCTGAAATCACTTACACGGTCACTGAATTTCCATCGGGAAGACAACATACCGAAGTGGCAGGATACGATTTTAGCGCACTTTACATCTCAATCGGCGTGATAGTCAGGGTGCGCGATTCGAGTTAGCTCACAGAAGTCAATTTCAAGATGCCGAGTGTGGACATGAGCAAAGATGTCGGGTTTCTTGTTCGGACACGAAACGCGCCCTCATCCGAAACGCCGACATCAGAAACCGCTTTTGATATCCCACCGCTCGTGCGGCGGGATTGATACGGCCGGCTCGAGGACGAGGCGTCCCTACAAAAGAGGGATTCCCGTCGATACAAAATGTCAACACCCAAGAGGGTATCGACCTACTTCGTCAACCGGTCCACCTCGTCTACCTGGTCGGCGAAGAGCTTGATCGTGGCTTCGACCGGAGCGGGTGTGGTCATATCGATTCCGCATTCTTTGAGCAGGTTGATCGGATAATCCTTCCCGCCTGATTTCAACAGCTCCAGATACCGGTCGATTATCCCCGGCTCGCCATCGAGAATCTTCTTCATAATCGCCTGCGAAGCTGCATACGAAGTCGCGTACTGGTAGACATAGAATGTCATGTAGAAATGCGGTACACGGCTCCATTTCAGAGGAGAATACTCGTCGAGAGTCAGGTCGGGGCCATAATACTTTTTGGTCAGGTTTCCCCAGATCTCGGACAAGAGATCCGGCGACAACGCGTCACCCTTCTCCACGCGCTGATGGATCTCCAGTTCGAAATGAGCGTACATTACCTGGTGGAAGAACGTACCGAAAGTGTTGTCGATCTGCCGATTCAGTAGATACAGTTTCTCCTGCTTGGTGCTCGCCGTCTTCAAGAGATGCTGCACCATGAGCGCTTCGTTCAAAGTCGAGGCTACTTCAGCGACAAAGGTCGAGTACTGCGCTTTCTGGAATGGCTGGGTGTTGTTGGACAGATGGCTGTGCAGGGCGTGCCCCAGTTCGTGGGCAAGGGTAAACATGTTGTCTACTGTGTCGTTGTAATTCATCAGCACGAACGGATGAACCCCGAAACTCCCCCAGCTATAGGCACCGCCTGTCTTCCCTGCCGTTTCGAATACATCGACCCACCGCGACTCAAACGCCATCTGGATATCCTGATGGTACTTCTCGCCAAGCGGCTTGACTGTCTCGATCACTTCGCTCACCGCTTGATCGTATGGGACTTCGTAGTCGACATCGGGAAAGAGCGGACAGAGCATATCGTACGGAGCGATCTCATCGAGTTTGAGCAACCGCTTGCGGACGGAGGTCCATTTGTGCATGCCGCCGAGATTAGCTTCGGTTGCTTTGATCAGGGAATGATACACCGAGACGGGAATATTGTCGCCGTCGAGTGCGCGATGAAGGCAGCTCTCGTATTTGCGCGCCTTGGTGTAAAACACATTCTTGTTCACTTCGGTGGCCAGCGTGGAGCCGAGCGTATTGAGATGATCCTTGTAAACAGAATAGAATGCATTGCTTGTCTCCCGTCTCACCCGGGGATTGGATGATTCCAGGAGCTTGGCGAACCGCTGTTTGGTCAACTTGAGTTCATTTCCGTTTTCATCGGACACGGTGGGATAGGTCAGATCGGCATCATCGAGCATCGAGAAGATCGTATCGGGTCCTTTGGCCATCACCTGCGTGAGCGACAGCAGTTCTTCGACCTCCTCCGAACGGATATGCTGCCGCGAGCGAATCAGCTCCCGAATGTAGAAATCGTATAGATCGGTTTTCGGGAACTGGTAGCTGAGTTTGAGCAGCGCTTCGTCGGAAAGGGCCAGCAATTCAGGTTCCACGAATGAGAATGCCGCACCGGCCTGGGCGGAAAGCATCTGGGCGCGCGTGGTCATCGCCTGAAATTTGGAAATGCGGCTGTCCAGATCGCGATTGAGGGCGGAGAACTGAAACAAGCGGGAGGCAATCCGACTGACTTCGGTTTTCATTTCAAGGCATTCGAACAACAGGGTCGGTGAGTCGGCCAACTTGCCGACAAAAGCAGGCGCCTTGGCAACCAGCTCCTGCACTTTCTTGAAATCAGCTTCCCACGCCTCGTCCGACGCATAGAGGTCGGTAAGACTCCATTTATGTCGATCGTCGATCTCATCCCGGGTCGGGATGGCGCCGGGCACACGCTCGGTCGAAGTACTCATCTTGTCCCTTTCGATTCGGCTATGATACTGTGACTGCCCGAAATAAAGGCAAATCGCGGTCGGTAAGCAAGGACGATCAAATCGGAGAAACAAGCCTCCGGCGGCCCATTCTATCGTTTGATGATCGCAACAATGAAGAATCCGACCGCCCCGAGACCGAGCAGGGTGGCGAGCCAGACGACCATTTTCGACAGGGTGTGATTGAGGGTGGAGCGAAGTTCGTAGTTCTTGCGGAACTGAGGGGCGACCTCCACGCGCAGGTCGACTGTCGGCGGCTTTACACTCGACTCGTTAGGATCGGGCCGGATCGAAAACGAATAGCTGTCGTTGGCCCAGGATCTGAATTCACCCAGCTCGAGACAGGTGTCATCGACCGCGGTCGATGTGTCCACACCGTTCCAGGTTCCGGAACCGATCGTGTCTTTCTTGAGCATGACCAGCCAGTGGACCGGCGAAGGGACGAACGTGGCTGTATCCCAGGGGCAGATCCGGATATGGTAGTTGGTTTTGAACTCGGTGTTGACTTCGAATGTCTGAGTAGAATCGGGAGCAAGCTGCACGGTCTTCCCCAGCGCCGTCCAGGTATGACGGGTAAGCAGATTCCCCATCAGATTGAAGAAGTATGCAAGGGCGGCGGCGACAATTGCCGACTGGAGAAATACTATTGCGATCTTTCCGTATTTGTTCATCAGACTCAGTTCCGGGGTTCAGAGGTCAGCCAATATATATCTACTCGCCCCGAGAAATTCCAGTGAAAAACTCGCGCAGGTTGAATTAGAAGGCAGTAAATGTCACCGGTTTATGGTCGGTGGCGAACAATCTGGTGAGTGTGTCGAGATATTCAGGGTCAGACAGATGGGCTGAACCATAGTTGTAGAGCGCGAGAAGATCAACCGAGCCCATGATAAGGGACGAAAAGTCGGCGATGTCCAGTCTAAGTTCCACGTCGAACGGAGCATTGTCCGGCTTCAACTGAGCTATCCCGCGCGAAAAGTGAATGATCAGGCTGCCATCGTTGGATTCGACAAAATTATCAGAGATGGAGAGTTTCAGCTTACAGGTCTGTTTGCCGAAATTGTGTTCTGCCAGCTGTTCGAACAGTCGGCGGACGTTGACGACACGATACATGATGCCGACTCCGGAAGTATGACTCTGGTGATATACCGAAGGGAAGACGATGTTGGAGTCGTTTCGGGGATCTTTGAGCAGGTGGTGAAGATTGTCGTCGTGCGTCTGCAATTCAATGATGTTTATCTGGTCGTCCTGAGTATGGAGAAAGGTCGAGAACTCACTCAGGACTTCGGGAGATTCGTATACCATCTCGATAATCCGCATCTGGTTATCAAGGAAATGGGGCATGCGCTTGCGCAAGAAGGTATACATGAAGTACCCGCGTATCTGTCCGCCGTCTTCGTATCCCACTATGCGATATGCTTTGAAGCGGTCGTAAATCGACTCCCAGCCAAGCAGCGTTTCCTCGATCATCCCGTTGGTACGGGCCGCGTATCGGTTGTAGCACTCGGTCAACATCGGCAGGTCATCGCGCGTCAACATCCGCACATGCTCTTTGGAGTCTCCTTTGGGAAAGTTGCACGGTTTCGTTCGATAGACGTGCATTTTAGAACCTATTCCCCAGCCCATCGATTTGTAAAAGTCCGGACGAAACGGCCAGAGGATGGCGATCGGGGCATCTTTCTTGAGGGCGTAGTCAATAAAGTGAACCATCAAATCACGGGCGACATGCTCCTTCTTGTGCACCAGGTCGACAGCCAGTGCCCCTCCGCCGATCGCAAGGAGTTTGACTCCGAACAGATTCATGGTGTAATCGTAGAGCTTGATTCCGCCGAGCAGGTCTTTCTCGCGGTAATACCCGAACGTGTGCACCCTCGGATCACGCGCTTGCATGAGGTGACGCTCGAACGCCTTCTTCTTGTCCTCATCGCTGACAAGGTTCATCCCCGGATACGCCTCGCCAAAGATATCGATCAGCTTACCGATGTCTCTTTTCGGCAGACTCTTGATTTCACCCATGAAAGAAAAGTAGCAAGAAAGATGTGCGGAGTGCAAGCTGAATGTGACTGGCTCAGGCAGATTCAGGTTCGGAATCGCGACCGAAGAGACCGAAATAGACCGTTCCGAGAATACCGAACCCGAACGCTACCCAGAGATTGAGCGACGGGTTTATCTTCCAGAGCACGCCGCCGAGAAACGCGGCGCATGCGACTATTGTATCGCGGATAAAGTAATAGGTCCCCACCGTTCGGGCTTTCGCACCGGGAACGGCGAGATCGACTATCAGCGCCTTGCGAGTCGGTTCACCGAACTCCTTGAGTCCGCGGATGAAGAAGGCAACCGCGAGCATCGAGGTCGAGTGACTGAAATACAGCGCGGCCGGAAACAGGGTAAAGAATCCGAATGTGACAAGCACCCAGGGCTTTCGTTCAGTACGATCGGAAAAATAGGCGACCGGAACATAGAGTAACATCGCCGTTCCCATCTCAATCGCCGTCAGCCAGCCGAATTCAATCGCTCCCTTCGAAACAACATCCATCACCCAGAGAACGACAAAGGCATAAGGTATCTGCTCGCAGAACCGGATGAGAATATCCGAGAGGAGCAACCGCTTGATTCCCGGATTGAAGCGGCGGAAGAGCTCAAGGAGTTGTAGTCGTTCGTATGGTTTGCTTTCGTTCCGGACCATCCGGTGCTGCAACGCGAGTGAAACGATGGCGAGGAGGAATGCGACTGCGAACGAAATACGTACCCCCGTCACCATTCCGTATTTGGCGATCAGCAGGCCGCCTAAGACCGGACCGGCCCCCATGGGGATCCGTCGAATTATCGAGTGCATCGAAACACCCATGGCCCGTTTTGTTTTGGGGAGAATGTCGGCGATCAGGCTCATTGTTGTCGGCAACGAAAGAGAGGACCAGGCCATGAAGAAAATGGCGGCGACCAGTACCGCCACCCAGCTCGGGATCAGCACGACGATTGCGTAACCGACCATCGAGACGATATTGAAAACGGCGAGCGCACGTTTCGTTCCGAGTCGGTCGCTGATAATTCCGCCGGGCAAGGACCAAAGAGCGCCGAGCAGGTTCTCCATCGCACCATAGACGCCGATCAGAAGCGCGCCCGCCCCGAGTACCTCGATATATTTAGGAACGAATCTCGAACCGAGCCGCTCCCCGAGCCCGACCAGGACAACCATGCCGAGAAGCAGGACGTAGTCTCGTTTCAGTCCAAGGAAGCCGGCGAGTTTGACACCACGTGATTCGTTTGTAGGCATGACGGAATATAGCTTCGAACGACAGCGGCGTGTCAAGATAACAACGAGCTGTCGGCTGAAGCTAAAAGATATGCAGGGCGAAAATGTAGGTCAGGCAATAGTAGATGCCGACCAGAATGAATATCAGTCCGGTGATCCGGCGTCCCCAGAATTCGAACTTGGTTACGATGTTGAAAGCTCGTCCTATCGATTCAGCCCCGGCCGCAAGCAGCACGGCGAAAATCGAAACGGGTAACGCCGTGCCGAATCCATAGAGGGTGGGAAGAATGATTGCAGATTCGTGTTTGACGGCGAGCGGGAGAAGACTTCCGAAAAAGAGCGCAGCCGAGACCGGACAGAAAGAAAGGGCGAACAGAAATCCGAGAAGCGCCGCCCCCCACACGCCGGCCCTGTCGACTTTCTTCTGTGCACCTTCCCCGACAATTGTCTTGCGCGACGAGAACACCAGCAATTCAAGCAGAAACATTCCGGCCAGGATAAGCACCGGGCCGAGCAGTTTGTTCATGTACTTCTGCAGGAAGTGCGAAACGGCGGGTGCCGCGAGAAGGCTGTTGACAAGAATGATACCGAGGAGCAGATAGGTCAGGCTCCGCCCGATGGCGTAGAGCAGACCGGCCGAGATAACGCTTCGGGAACTGCCTACCCGCCGGCCGACATAAGAGATCGCCGCAACATTGGTCGCCAACGGGCAGGGGCTGATCGAGGTGAGTATCCCGAGCCAGACGGCGCCGAGGAGTGCAAACCAGTAACTCTCCATCAGATCTCGTTGAGGTAGTCTCTCAGTTCAGTCTGGATGTAGTCGGTGTACGCCTGCTTGTCGCCGACCAGATCCCAGATCTTGTCAAGACTCTTCCATTCGACCTGCTTGCCGTCCTTCTCGCGCGAGAGCACGACCGTCTGAAGGGTCAGTCCATAGTCCTTGACGAAATGTTCGTTTTCGTTCAGGTCGGTGTTGACTACCCGCCAGTCGATCAATCCGGAATCGAGTTTATCCTGGAAGCCGGATGCAATCGCATCATGAGCGTACGCCTCAAGTTTGAGGCAGGTCTGGCACCTTGCGTTACCGTGGAAATAATAGGCTACCACCCGCTGAGCCGGTACGGCCGCGGTGGATGCAGGCGGTGTTAACTTTGCTTCATCCTTCGAAGATGTCTCCTGACTGATCAGGTAAACAGCACTTACCACTACGAATAGCAGCAGGACATATGTGATGATTTTCTTTCCCGTCATAATACCTCTCCTAATCGAATTTGCGCAATCGCTGCTTATTCGCTGAGCAGCTTCTTCAACTCTTCCTGCGATGGAACCTTGCCGGACAGTTTGACGTCACCGTCAATGACCAAAGCCGGGGTGAACATCACACCGAACGACATGATTTTAGTAATATCAGTCACTTTCTCGAGTTCGTACTCTATCCCCAAAGATTTGGCAGCTTCCTCCGTTTCGCTCGTGAGCTTATTACATTTCGGGCACCCGGTGCCCAGGATCTGGATTTTTTTCATAGTATCTTCCTCTGTCAACTAATCAGGCCGTATGCGATGCCGGTGATAGTTGCCATGATAATCACCAGCGAGACATAGGCTAATGTTTTTTTCGTTCCGATCACACTTCGAATTACCAACATGCTCGGCAACGACAGTGCCGGGCCGGCAAGTAACAATGCCAGTGCCGGGCCGTTTCCCATGCCGCCCCCAAGCAGACCCTGGAGAATCGGAATCTCCGTCAGGGTGGCGAAATACATGAAAGCTCCGGCCACCGAAGCGAACAGGTTGGCGCCGAGGGAATTGCCTCCAACGGCCGCACCGACCCATCTTGAGGGAATGAATCCTTCGTGTCCGGGTCTGCCAAGCAGCATCCCGGCCACGAGAACGCCGATCAGCAGGAGCGGCAAAATTTGTTTGGCGAATCCCCATGTTTGCGCGAACCATTCTCCCGCTTCGCCTTTCGACCGTGACATGATCACCGATAATCCGACCGCGCCTGCGGAAAATGACAGTACCGGATACTGCGGTACGGCTAACGCCAGTCCGGCAGTGATCGCACTTACGGCGCCTATAGAGAGTACCGGCATGCTGAACCATTTTACCAGGACGACGGCGAAAAGTATGGCCAGTCCTCCGGTGATGATCCATTTCAGGGAATAGACTGCACTCCATAAGCCGACATCCTGTTCAGATTTCCCCCAGGTCGCCGAGACCAGTATACCGATCATCAGGGCGAAGAAGACGACCGTTTTCCAGAGTGGCCGCGAGGGTTCAGCGTCGGGAAGGACCATGTTTGCCGCTTTGCGAGCCTCGCTTCGGAAGAACATGAAGTGCATGAGCAAACCGATGATCACGGCAAAAACGATAGCGCCGACAGCGCGGGCCAGGCCGAGTTCCGGTCCAAGCACTCGCGCGGTTAGAATGATCGCGAGGACGTTGATGGCCGGGCCGGAGTACAGAAATGCCGAGGCCGGGCCGAGACCGGCCCCCATGCCGTAGATTCCGGCGAACAACGGAAGAACGGTGCAGGAGCAGACGGCAAGAACACTGCCTGAGATGGAGGCGACGCCGTAGGCGAGGAACCGATTGGCTCCCGGACCGAGATACTTCATCACCGACCCCTGGCTCACAAAAACTGAGATTGCACCGGCTATGAAAAAGGCTGGGACAAGGCAGAGAAGAACATGCTCGCGCGCATACCACTGGGTCAGCAACAGACCTTCGTTAACCGGATTGTCGATTCCGAATGAATCGAACGGCACAAAATAGAAACCGAGGAACACGGTAATCATTGCGGTCAGCGGCAACCACTCCTTCTTCCAGTTCATCGTCCTCGTTCCCGCCTGCCGTTTACTTCGATCAGTGTGAGTTGCTCGCGCGCGGACTCGCGGATTACCGATTCGACACAATTGAAGAATCCCAGCACGCAGGGCATCTTCAGGTTGTAAATGATCTGGGTCCCCTCTTTGCGGCTGTTCACGATGCCGGCGTTTCGAAGAACGGAGAGATGTTTGGATACGGTGGAGACGTCGGAGCCGATCATTTCGGTCAAATCACAGACGCATCGTTCGCTCTTGGCCAGTTCTTCGACAATGAAAAGCCGGGCCGGATGAGCCATTGCCTTGATAACCCGAGCTCTTGTTTCGTAGGCATTTTTTTCATTTAAATACGACATAGTAATCCTCTTTGCTTATTTGGCAATATAGCCAAATATATCGGCACTTGTCAAGGGACGATTTAGTGGAAAGTGGAAGATCAGATCTTCAACAGCGGAGCGACCCGTTCGTGCAGGGCGGCGCGGTAGCGGAGCCCACCGATATCCATATCCCGCATGATCTTAGCGAACCGCGGGAACTCCTCCAGATCGGCCAGTCGGACTTCCCGGATTTCGTGTTTATCGGTGAAATTGAACTCACCGGAGACATAGCGGGCCTGGAATACATAGGAGTGCCAGAGTATCTCGTCGGGCGGATCATCTTCATATTCGAATACCACATTTGTGACCAGAAGAAATCGCTCAAGGTCAATCTCGCAGCCGGTTTCTTCGAGCGCCTCGCGCTTCGCCCCATCGACAATCTCCTCTCCCCGATTGACTCCGCCTGAGGGGGCGCGAAACATGCCGGGCGGATAGAAATGTTTGGCCGTGACGATGATCTGCTTGTCTTTGATGATATACAGAGTCACATCGTGGTGCCGCCCATCCTTCTGGGTACTTCGGATAAAGTCGATTTCTTTGCGAGAGACGGAGATGTGAAAGTCCGCGTACTCCGGGGCACCATACTCGGACTTCAATCTCTCAATCATATCGGACGTGATGAACATTACTAAAAAAGCGGGACTATCTCAGTCTGAAGAGGCAGGGTGGTAATCTCCGCGCCGTTGTGGTCGATGAGGACGTTGATCTCGGTGCGGAATCCGCAGTCGTGCATGTAAATGCCCGGTTCGATCGAGAACAGGTGTCCGCGCTGAAGTTTTCTTCGGTCCTCGGTTTCAAGGTTGTCGATATTCGGTCCGGTCCCGTGGGTGAGGTTCGTGATCGAATGCCCCGTGCGGTGAGTGAAGTTCTCGCCGAAACCGGCGTCGGCAACGACCTTGCGGCAGGCGTCATCGACCTGGCTGCCGAAGACCGGCTGGCTGTCGATATGGGTCTGGACGTATTTTACCGCTTCGTCGCGAGCTTTGACAATGATTGCGAACAAGTCGCGGTATTTGTTGGAGATTTCTTCTTTCGGACCGGCATAACACATCCAGGTGATATCACCGTAGACGCCGTCGCGATGCTTCAATTTTCCCCAGAGATCAATCAAGATAAGATGCCCCATCTTGATCTCGGCGGCTGACTCCCGGGTCGGTTCATAGTGCGGATTACCCGCGTTGCCGTCCACGCCGCAGATGGGTGAGCTATCGGTTTCCATATCGTATTCGGTGAATTGCTCGATGATATACTGGGCGACATCGTACTCGGTGATGGATTTCCCGTCCTGGAGCGACTTGCGGATGAATTCCATCGCCTTGTCTTTGATTTCAATGACGTTGTTGGCGGCGATTCGATGAGTGGCCATCTGTTCGGCTGAGAGTCTCGCCTGGAAGTTCGCGACCAGATCGGCCGATGATACGATCTCTTTGTCGAGTCCGCGCACCAGCTCAACCGTCCCGGCATCGACCAGGCCGATATACGGAAGTCGCCCTTTCGGAGAATACTCCATTGCGATCTTCTTCGCTCCGGCGAGCACCTTCTCCAGTTCGCTTTCCAACAACTTATAGCTGGAGTAGGTGATCAGCCTGCCGGGAAGACCCTGAAACTTCGCCTTCTCGATCGCATGCACGATCCCGATCGGCTCACCCTGCGCCGGAATGAAGTAGAATGATCGTCGCGTGACTATTCCTTCGAGACGAAGCAGTTCAACGGCGATGTCATTTCTGCCGTGAAAATCGGCCAGCAACCAGCCGTCGATTTCATGTTCGTTCAGATAGGCCTGCATCTTCTCAATATTCATAGCGATCTCTTTTCCTGTAGCAAGGTTGGTGCAATTACGGCAATCTAAACTTCGGGAAGACCGTTGTCATCTGTAATCTTCAATCTTGCCACTATGTTCCCTGCCTGCGCGAGGTGCGGTCGGCAGATGGGTGAAAGAAGGCTCACTGAAAGTAGGATCGGAGAATGCTGGAGAGAGAATAGATCTTTCTCGGGTCGCCGACTTCGGCCATAAACTCCGTGACCGCCCGCTGCAGATAGCGGCTTCGGGAGACCCGTCGGGCGACAAAATCATTCAGCCAGGCTTTCCCCAGCCATCTTTCCGCCATAATGTAGCCGTCGTACCGAGGCGCAAGGGTCTTCAGAATACGGTCACCGTACCCCGTCAGCGGATCGATAGCCCCGGAGCGAAGGGATTCAGTGATAACATCGATAGCGATTTCTGCCGTTTCCATCGCTTTTCCGATCCCTTCGCCGGTAAACGGGAAAGTCGTTCCAACCGTCTCACCGATTCCGAGAATCCGCCCGCGCGAAAAGGAAGTAACGCCGTCGAGAGCGCATCTGATCGAGGCGCCGGTGACGTGTGCGACCTGTTTTCCCCGACGCATCAACTCTATCGCCGGAGGAAACGTTGTCAGAAATCTATCCAGCTGCCGCTTGAGATGATGATGTCCGTCCTCGGTTTTGGCATAAGTTACGCCACAACCGACGTTGTACGTATTCTCACCAACCGGAATGATCCACCCGTAACCGGGAAGCATCTCGCGATCATAGGAGAGCACGACAACATTACTGCCTGATTCTGATTCAACGTAGGTCCGGATAGCAACCGCGCTCGGCTTCACCTGCTTCGCAATCCCCGCTCTTTGCGCAAGATCGTTGACA